>VGFU01000001.1:0-37500 GCA_016868755.1 Bacteroidota bacterium
CCGAGACGCAGCCTGAAGCCTAATTTGGTGGACGCGCGCCGCGAAGCATTTATGTGTTATTTTCGCCTGTAAATGGCGGGTTGGATCGGCAAATTCCTCACGGTGCTCAGCGGAGCTCCCCAAGTGGGTAGCGACGAGGTTTCTGAACCCAATTTGGGCAAGTTCTCTGCGCTCGAAGACCCCGTAGACCTGGCCTTTGTACGCCGCTTTACCCAGTCGGGTGGCCTCTTTTTGTACTGCGGCAGCATCGACGAAGTGGTAGACAACCTCAAAGCGGTGGGCTCCGAGACCGGCCAATCCCAGTTTTTTGTTCCCGAAAAACACCTGCACGCTTGGTTTCAGCAAGCCGGATTGCAGGTTGTCCACGACAATCCGCTCGAAGCCGACGCCATGGCAACTACGTGCCATGCGGCCGTCGCCCAGACCGGAGGAATCATGATCACCGATGCCCAAACCCAAGGGTTGAAGTTTGCGCAGCTCCCCGCCGTGCACCTCGTGGTGGCCCGCGTGTCGCAGGTCGTCAACAGCCTTTCAGACGGAATGGCCGCCATCAACAAATTTCACCGCGAGCAGCGCCCCCTGAGCATTATTACCCTCAAAGGCAAGCGCGACGAAGCCGTTCTTCAGGCCAAAGTCGACCCCAACAAGGGACGCGAGCTGTACTTCTTCCTCGTCGAAGACCACCTTTTTGCCGACCTATGATGCTGCGCAGCATCTGGGGCCTCGTGTATGCCCTGGTCGTCGCGTTTTTGTGCCTCGGTTTTCCGTGGACACCCGCCCTGCTGTTCCTGCTTTTGGCCGGAGTCGCCTACGAATTCACCCGGCTCCCTGAGCTGAGTCCAAAACTTCGCTCGGCCGGCATCCTTTACACCTTTGCGAGCGCCATCGCAACCGGTTGGCTTTGGGGCGTTGGCGGAGGCCAGTCCATCTTAGCGGTCTTTGTGCTCATTTGGCTTTCGGACTCCATGGCCTATGTGGGCGGACGCCTTTGGGGACGCACCCCCATGGCGCCCGTGCTTTCGCCCAAAAAGACGTGGGAGGGCCTAATTATCGGCGGAATCTTCACCGTGGGCGTGGGCCATGCCCTACTCCACCTGCTTTTGCACACGTCGATGACCCTGTCCATTCTGCTTCCGGTAACCGTGGCGGTGTCCGCGCCGCTGGGCGATTTGGTTGGCTCCTACTTCAAGCGCGTGGCCGGCGTCAAAGATTCAGGAGTATTCTTGCCGGGCCATGGCGGATTTATCGACCGACTGGACAGCTACCTCCTCTCGAGCATTGTACTCGTCCTCGTCTTAATCGCCGTTCAAACGTTTTAACTGCCGCAATCATGCTCCACCGCGAAGGAACCAAAACCATTTTTGTCAGCCTCCTAATCTTGGCCTTGCCCTACGTGCTCCTGACCCAGTTGGGTGCCCCAGAATGGGCCGTGAGCGCCTACCTCGCCGTGGGCTTGGTCCTTTTGGGCCTCGTGCTTCAGTTCTTTCGCAACCCAACGCGAACTACCGTTGCCCAAGCCGGCGAGGTGATTGCGCCCGCCGACGGCACCGTGGTGGTGATTGAAGAGGCCGAAGAACCGGAGTACTTCAACGGCAAGCGCAAGCAGATTAGCATTTTCATGTCTCCGCTCAACGTGCACGTCAACCGCGCGCCGGTCAGCGGTAAAACGGTGTTTGCCAAGTACCACAAAGGCAAATACCTCATGGCCTGGCACCCCAAATCAAGTACCGAAAACGAGCGTACGACCTTGGTTTTTGACACCCTCAACCACGGAGAAGTGATGATTCGCCAAATTGCCGGAGCCGTTGCGCGCCGCATCGCCGTGTACGTAAAACCCGGCCAGCCCGTTTCAGTGGGCGAAGACGTGGGCTTCATTCGCTTCGGTTCGCGGGTCGACATCTTTTTGCCGCTCGACGCCGAAGTGCTATGCAAAATCGGCGACAAGCCCCTTGGGGGCGAAACCGTGATTGCCCGGCTCAAGGCCGTTGGCCAGTAATCCAAATCACGAATTCACGGAAGCCACGAGCTTCATCGCCGCGTCGAACAGCTCGTCGGGCGAAACCTGAGAGTTGTCAAGCACCACAGCATCGTCCGCAAGCAGCAGCGGACTATCGAGCCGCTCGCGGTCCTCTTTGTCGCGCTGAAGCAGGTTGGCCTTGACCTCGGCAAGGCTCACCGCTCCGGGTTGGGCGGCGTCCATTTCGGCAAATCTGCGCTGCGCCCGCACGTCGGCGTCGGCGGTCACAAAGAGCTTGAGTTCCGCGTCGGGAAAAACTACGGTACCAATGTCGCGGCCGTCCATGACCACGCTGTGGCTTCGGCCCATGGCTTGCTGCTGGGCAACGAGCCTCCGGCGCACGGGAACCAGGGACGACACCGCACTGACCACGCGGCTCACCTCCATGCTCCGAATCGCGTCTTCGACGTCTTCGCCGTTAAGGATGGCCCGATTGCGCCCCTGGGTGTCGCGCGCGAAGCCCAGATGGAGCTGCTCCAAGGAAGCATTGATGGCCACGGCGTTGATGCCCGTGGGCGAAGCCCATCCGTGGCGAATGGCGTGAAGGGCCACCATGCGGTACATGGCACCAGTGTCGATGTACAAAAATCCGAGGGCGGCCGCCAAGCGCTTGGCCAACGTGGACTTTCCGGTCGAGGCGTAGCCATCTACGGCGATGCGAATCGGGATCATAGCGAACGGGTGTAGGAGAACTGGGTGAATCGGCCCGCCACGTGGTAGACCGACTGCGACCACTGAAACTGGCTTTTGCCCGCCTTAAGCCCAAAACCCAGACTGAGTCCGGAGTTGGTGCGGCGCGTGGGCAGCTGCATTTCGAGCTGCCGGCGAAAATCGTAGCCAATTTGGGCGTGGAGGCGTCCGCCCAGCTCGGCCTCCACGGCCACGGCCACGTGGCGCAAGGCTAGGTTGGCCCACGACGGCGCACTGTAGGTCGATTGCCCGGTCAACGGGTCGCGCACGTCGCGCAACGGCTCGTAGCCCGCAAGGTTCCAGCGCTGAAGGTCGCGGGCCGCCAAATGCACCCGGAACGGTGCGTAGCGAAACTTGCGGCTGAGGGCGGCGTGCAGCGCCGTAGGAAGGGGTTCAGCGGTGGCCCCCAATGGGTCGAGGCTCAGGCCCGCATGCTGAAGTACAAGCGCCGCATGCACGCGTCCACTGTCCGCCACCAAGGTCGCGCCCCAGTCGGTGCTGAGGGCCTGGGCGACGAGGTTCGAGGCTGTCTGCAGGGTCCAGCGCAGCGAAGTTCCCACCAGCAGCTGTGCTCCCCGGTCGCCCACGGCCCAGGACCGGGCTACGGTCACCCTGGGACGGGATTCCTGAAAACGAAAGCTGCCAATCACGGCGCCCAGTTCGTTGGTTTCGGGCATGGCGCCGGTGTTGAGGTAATCTGCGCCAACCGCTGCATACCAGGCTTTGCGGCGAAACGCAGCGCTCATGTGGCCCAAGCGGAGTCCGCTCGGAAGTCGCCCCGTGCTCAGCACAACTTGGCTGCGGTCCAACCCTGCCGCCAACGACGGATTGAACGTGGACGCCGCCGCATCGGCCGGAAAAGCCCAAGCTGCCCCCGCCAACGCGTTCCAGCGAGCCGAGCCCGCCGTGTTCAGCGTCGACCACGAACCTGTTTGGGCGGCTCCGTTCACCGCGACCGACAACAAAATTCCAATCAGGCCCGTGCGCACCGCAGCAAGTTACGCTTTAGCCGTGGACGTTGCTGAGCCCTCAGCGGGCTGCGCGGGTTTGCGCACGCTAAGCACCTTGGCGTTTTTAACATTTTTGTCGGTGACGGCGTACTCAAGAACCTCGCGCATCGACCTCACGTAGCGCACCTCAAGACCTTTGAGGTAGTTCTCAGGAATCTCGCGCACGTCGCGCTCGTTGTCGGCGCAGAGGAGCACGGTTTTGATTCCGGCCCGCTTGGCAGCGAGGAGCTTTTCGCGGATTCC
Source organism: Bacteroidota bacterium (assembly GCA_016868755.1). Taxonomy (GTDB): domain Bacteria; phylum Bacteroidota; class Bacteroidia; order Flavobacteriales; family Schleiferiaceae; genus TMED14. Next base: position 3,961 of record VGFU01000001.1, read on the forward strand.
GCCCACGGGCAGCACTTTGCCACGAAGCGTGATTTCTCCGCTCAAAGCCAGGGCGTTGCGCACCCGGCGCTGGGTGTAGAGCGAGGTCAATGCCGTTAGCAGGGCGATTCCGGCTGAGGGTCCGTCTTTGGGCACCGCGCCCTCCGGCACGTGAAGGTGCACGTCGTACTGGCTAAAGTGCTCGGGTTCAAGACCAAATTCCGCGGCGTTGGACTTTAAAAAGGTCATGGCCAAGGTGGCGGACTCCTTCATCACGTCGCCCAGGTTGCCGGTGATGCTGAGGCGGCCGCTGCCCGGAGCAATGCTGGATTCCAGGTACAAAATGTCGCCGCCCACCGGGGTCCAGGCGAGACCGGTGGCCACGCCCGCCACGCCGTCGTTGGCGTAGTCGTCTTTGCGGAACCGCGCCACGCCCAAAATTTCAGTTAGGTCGGCCGCGGTGGGTTTGGTGGGGAAGTCCTTGCCTTCGGCGCGAGCCAAGGCAGCTTTGCGGGCCAGCTTGGCCAGCTGCTGGTCTAGGCGCCGCACGCCCGACTCCCGGGTGTATCCTTCGATCAATGCCGAAGCAGTGGTCGACTCGAGTTTGAGCGCCTTGGGCTCGAGTCCGTGTTCGCGCAGCTGCTTGGGCATCAAGTGGTTTTGGGCAATCTTCACCTTCTCTTCGCGGGTGTAGCCCGTGACTTCGATCAGCTCCATGCGGTCGCGCAGGGCGGGCTGGATTCCGCCCAAATTGTTGGCCGTGGCGATGAACAGCACCTTAGACAGGTCGTAGCCCATTTCGAGAAAGTGGTCGTGGAAGGCGTGGTTCTGCTCGGGATCCAGCACCTCGAGCAGCGCACTTGACGGGTCGCCTTGGGCACCCATGCCGAGCTTATCGATTTCGTCGAGCACAAGCACGGGATTGGACGCGCCTGCCTTTTTGATTTGCTGCAGGATGCGGCCGGGCATGGCACCAATGTAGGTTTTGCGGTGGCCGCGAATCTCGGCCTCGTCGCGCATTCCGCCCAGCGACATGCGCACGTAGGGGCGGCCAAGGGACTCCGCAATCGAGCGACCCAGCGAAGTTTTGCCCACCCCCGGAGGGCCGTACAGGCACAAAATCGGACTTTTCAGGTCGCCTTTGAGGGCCAGCACCGCAAGGTGCTCGAGGATGCGCTCCTTCACTTTTTCGAGGCCAAAGTGGTCGCGATCGAGGATTTTACGGGCCTTCTTCAGGTCGTGGCGGTCCTTAACAAGGTGGTCCCAGGGCAGGTCGAGCATCAGCTCGAGGTAGTTGCGCTGGATCCCAAAATCGGGTACCTGCGGATTCAGCCGCTGCAGGCGCGCCAGCTCCTTGTCAAACTGCTGGGCCGCTTCGGCGGGCCACTTTTTGGCGGCCGCTCGCTGGCGGAACGACTCAAATTCCGCCTCAAAGCTGTTGCCGCCCAGCTCCTCTTGAATGGTGCGCATTTGCTGCTGCAAAAAGTACTCGCGCTGCTGCTGGTCGAACTCCACGCGCACTTTGTTGGCGATGTCGTTCTTGACCTCGAGCAAGTGCTTCTCGTGACTCAAATGCTTGAGGACCTGCTGGGCGCGTACCTTCAGGTCGTGCTCCTCGAGCAGGAGCTGCTTGGCCTCGACCTCAAGGTTGGTATTGCTTGCGATAAAGTGCAGCAAAAACGTGTCGGACTCGATGTTTTTGACCGCAATCTGTGCCTCAGTCGGAATGTTGGGGCTCTCCTGAATGATTTCGAGCGAAAGCTCGCGGATGGTCGACATTAAGGCGGTAAACTCCGTATCGTTTTCGGCCGGAACCACGTCGTCCAGGTACTCAACCCGGGCGCGGTGGTAGGGCTCGTCGGTGATCAGTTCGACGATGCGAAACCGACGCTTGCCCTGCAAAATGGCCGTGATGTTGCCGTCGGGCATGCGAAAGGACTTGACCATCTGCACAAGCGTACCGACCGGATGCAGATCGTCGGCCGAAGGGGTCTCGGTGTCGGCGTTGCGCTGCGCCACGACGCCAAAAAGCTTTTTGCCCTTCTGGGCCTCCTGAATTAGTCGAATTGACTTGTCGCGTCCGGCCGTGATCGGGCTGACGACGCCCGGAAACTGCACCGTGTTGCGCAGCGGGAGCAGGGCCAACTCCGGAGCCAAATCAGCCTCGGGGACCGAGTTGTCTTCTTCGTTGGTGATGAGCGGAATAAGGTCGGTGTCCTCGGAGAGGAGCGAAAAGCGGGGTACGTCCATGGACCGACTAGGGGGCAATGGCCGTGCCACCGCGGAGCGGCGCCGTTTGCGCAAAAATTTCGGACAAAATGTCGGTAGTCCCCGCGTCCAACGGCAGATTTCGGCGCGCCAGCACCCGCTCGGCCGTGGCGAGGGCCTTGTCAAGACGGTATTCGGTCATGCCCTGGGGTCCGCCCCAGCTGAAGTCCGGAATAAAGTTGCGCGGAAACCCCGCGCCAAACACGTTGCATGCCACGCCCACCACGGTTCCGGTGTTGAACATGCAGTTGATGCCCGCTTTGCTGTGGTCGCCCATCACCAGCCCGCAGAACTGAAGGCCGGTGGGCTCAAATCGGCCGCTCGGGTAGCTCCACAGCTTGACCTCGCTGTAGTCGTTTTTGAGGTTCGAATTGTTGGTGTCGGCGCCCAGGTTGCACCACTCGCCCAAGACGGCATTGCCCAAAAATCCGTCGTGGCCCTTGTTGCTGTTGCCCCAAAGCACCGCGTTGTTGACCTCGCCTCCTACTTTGCTTCCCGGGCCAATGGTCGTGGCGCCGTAGATTTTGGACCCAAGCTTGAGTTGCGAACCTTCGCCCAGCGCGAGGGCGCCGCGCACGAGGCTGCCTTCCATGATTTCGCTGCCAGCCGCCAAGTAAATGGCGCCGGTTCGGCTATTGAGCACGCTGGCCTCCACGGCCGCGCCTTCTTCGACAAAAATGCGGTCCCCGATCAGGGTATTGGTGCTGCTAATCACCGCAGAACGGCGTCCTGCCGTCAGCAGGTCAAAGTCAGCCTCGATGGCCTCGGCATTGGCCGAAAACACGTCAAAGGGCCGGCGAATCAGCCGCACGGGGTCCGAAAAAACCTGCGTTTCGGTATCCCCAGATCCGCAGCTCGCCAACCATTCTCCGTGGGCATCAACCAAGGACTGGCCCGGCTTGAGTGCCTCCACGGCCGCCACGAGGGCCGAAGTTGCGACCGCTGCGCCGCGCACGTGGCGCACCAAATCGCCTTCGGGCTCTGCAAGGTCAAAGCGTCCGCCCAAGTACGGCTGCGAATGGAACGAAAACGAGGAACCCGGGCTGCGGAGCGACCATTTTTCGCGAAGGGTAGTGATACCCACGCGCAGGTCGGCCACAGGCCGGGTCCAAGTAAGGGGCTTGAGCGTCTCGCGCTCACCGCGGTCGTGGAAGATGTAGTGCATCCCCACGAAGGTAGCGGCTTACTTCGAGAATTTCGCGTAGCGGTTGCGGAACTTGTCCACACGTCCCGCCGTATCGAGAAGCTTCTGCTTGCCCGTGTAGAAGGGGTGCGAGTAGCTCGACACTTCCATCTTCACGAGGGGGTATGCTACGCCGTCAACCTCGAGGGTTTCTTTGGCGTTCGCGCAGCTGCGAATAAGGGTTACGTCGCCGGTGCCCATGTCTTTGAAGGCGCACACGCGGTAGTTGGTGGGGTGCAGATTTTCTTTCATCGCTTTGTTGTTTTAGATCGAGTTTTGGCCCGATCCCCATTTTTTGCGGACGGCAAATGTACGAAATACTTTGCACACGAGTTAGGTACGAGTGATTTATTGCACCGATCCCTGCCCAACCGCCCCAGGCATGCGCCCGGTTTGCGACCTTTGCCTCTGAAATGAAGCGCCTGATTGCCCTTTTGATCGCCCTATCGGCCCTCGTCGCCTGCCGGCCCGAGTACCGGTTTGCGCCGCAGCCCGTGGCGTTGACGCGCAGCCAAGACACCGTGTTCCTCGACACGGTCTTTGCTACGGTGGGCAGCTCGACGCGCAGCGTGCGCTTGGTCAATCCCAGCGCCTACGACGTCAACTTAAGCCGGGTACATTTGGGTCGGGGTGCCGAATCCCCGTTCCGCTTTAACGCCAACGGGCAGCCGGGGCCTGACCTCAACGACGTGGTGATTCCGGCGGGCGACAGCATCTGGGTTTTTGTGGAAACGACGGCCCCGCGGGGCGACGGCGAAATGCTTTGGGAAGACTCGCTGCTCGTGGAGCAAGGAAGCTTTCGCCAAAGCATCCACCTCGTGGCCCTCGCCTGGGACGCGCATTTTCACTACCCGAACCGGGTACTCACCATCGATCAGCCCGAGCCTTTTGCCGACCTGCTCATTCCGTATGTGGTGCTCGGCGCCCAAGAAGTATGGAGCGACGACAAGCCCCACGTGGTTTACGGTTATGCGGTGGTCGACAGCGGCGCCACCTTGACGATTTCGGCCGGGGCGCGCGTGCATTTTCACAGCGGTTCGGGGCTTTGGGTGGCCTCGGGCGGAACCTTGCTCGTCGACCCCGCCAACACCGGTTCTTTTGACGCCCCCGCCGTGCTTGAAGGCGATCGCCTGGAGCCCTTTTACCGGCACATCGCCGGCCAGTGGGGCGGACTTTTGGGCGGAATTTTTATTCAGCGCGGCGCCCGGGCGGTGATTCAAAACGCCTGGATTCGCAACGGAACCTTGGGCCTTCGCTGCGACAGCGTGGCCGACGGCGAACCCCACAACCTCATCGTGCGGCGCAGCCGAATCACCGACTTTAGCCGGGCCGCCGTGTACAGCGGATTTGGCCGCGTCCGCCTCGAAAACAGCGTCGTGAGCAATTCAGGCCTGTACAACGTCTATACGTTAGGCGGACAGCTTGAGGCCGACCACTGCACGTTTGCCAACGCGTTCCCCGGCGCCCGGTCCACCCCGTCGATTGGCCTGTTTAACCGCTACGACGACGGAACCGGAACCTACCGCTACCGCGCCCTACTGCAGGCCGACGTGCGCAACTGCATCGTCGACGGAAGCCAAGAGTCCGAGGTGGGTTTTGGCTACGGGCCCCAGGCGGCGTTCAACTACCGATTTGAAGGCTCGCTGATCAAGCTCAACCGGTTTCCGAGTCCGGCGATTTATGACGTGACCGATCCGCAGCGCTTTGGCGGCTGCGTGTTCAATGCCCCGGCCCTTTTTGAATCCGCTGGGGAGTACGATTACCGCCTCAAGTTGGGTTCGGCTGCCTTAGGTATTGGGTTGCCGGGTGCTACCAGCCAAGTCCCCGTTGACGCCTTGGGGAATGCCCGACCGCAGCCCGCAGACGCCGGCGCGGTGGAAACGTTGTAGAAGATCGGGTTTAACCGCCCCGTTCAGCGCAACTGCGCCAAAAACGCTGGTGTGTCCACGCCGTCTGCGTAGTCCCACAACGCGGGAAACTGGCTTTGGCCAAATGGAGTCCGCCCACGACCCACCACCGTTTGAAGCTGGTCCGACTGGGCGTCCAACCACGATTCCGCGGCAGCCGCATCCTTGTGCCAGGTGACATGGACCACCGAAAGAGGCGGTTTCAAGCTGTCGTGCTCGCGCAGCACCACCCAGTTGTTTTCGAGGAACGGCTCGCGGTTGAGCATAAACAGTGCGCGGTGGTAGTCGTAGTTCGATCCATAGCGGGCGTGCTCGGCAATCCGGCTCCACTTCATCCACGAGGCAAAAAGGCGCTGCACGTCAAATCCACGCTCCAACGCGAGGTGGGTGACGCTTCGGCAGCCCCGGCCGAAGTAGCGAAAGAGGTCGTCTGATAGGGCATCGAGCTCTTGGTCGGTGGCGTTGGTCGGAACCACCGCCGCCGAGGTGCGCGCCCCCCGCAAAATGCGCGGAACCGCCGAAAAGTACTGATCAAAATGGGCAACGGCTTGGTCGCCCCCGGTCGCAATTAAGGCCTCAACGCCGTTGAGCCGCTCTACCACCTCAAGGTCGGCCGAGGGATCCCGCTGCCGCAACCGCTTCAGAACCGCCGTGGTGAGCAGCGAATCCTCCGACGCAGGCTTAAAGCGCACGCGGTGCCCCGCGAGGTAGCCGCACAGCACGTCGTGCAGGGCCACCAGAGGAAGGTTTCCAGCCCCCACAATGCCCAGGGTGCGCGGGGCTCCCCACGCTTCGGGCCATCGGGTCCGCCAAGCGCGCAGCGATTCCGGTCGAAGGGCGTCAGCCCACGCGCGCAGGGCGTCTACCGAAAATTCGGGGGTAAACCAAGAATTCCGCGCCGAAACCTGCGCCAAAAGGTCCGAATCAGCCGCGAGCTGACGCAGGTCGTCGGCGAGTTCCGCGAGGACCAAAAAACGAGCGTCAAGGGGGGCTAAATCGAGCATGAACGGCAAAAAAAGGGCGTATCTTTAGGGCCACAAAAGTACGCTTCAACGATGGCCATTAAGATTACCGACGAGTGCATTAACTGCGGCGCCTGCGAGCCCGAATGCCCCAACAACGCGATCTACGAAGGCGGCATGGAATGGCGGTTTGCCGACGGAACCAAGCTCCAGGGCGACCTGGTGAGCAAGAGCGGTCTCAAAACCGAGGCCGGCAGCGCGCAAGAGCCGGTGAGTTTCGATTACTACTACATCGTCACCGACAAGTGCACCGAGTGCGTCGGTTTTCACGAGACCCCGCAGTGCGCCGAGGTTTGCCCGGTGGATTGCTGCGTTCCCGACGAGGACCACGTCGAAACGCGCGAAGAGCTGGAATCCAAGAAGTCGTTTCTGCACCTGGATTAATGAAGCGCTTTGCCCTGATTCTGTTTGCGCTGGCCGCCGGAACAGGGAGTACGTGGGCCCAAACGGCGGACTGGGCACGGCTGGTGGCGGTTACGCGCGACCGAAGCCTGAACGACGGCGCCCGCCTTGCTGCCCTCGACAGTTTGGCGGCAAGCACGCTGGACGCGCTGCGCCAGGGCGAATCCGCACTGCCCGAAAGCGCCCTTCGCGCAGAAAGCCCTGACGGAAGTTTTGCCCTTGTTTCGCTCAACGCCCCGCTTCACGACGGCAGCTACGCCTACCGCGGCCTCGTGGGGCGCCCGCTTCGGCGCGGCGAATGGTCCTGGTCCGCGCTCACCGAAGGACAGTGGCCCGAGGCCATCGTGTACCGGGTGGTGCACACGCGCTACCGCCGACGCAGTACCTACCTGGCCCTTTGGTACAAGCCGCACCTGAACGGCGTGCAAGAAAAGGGCATAGAGCCCGTCATCGCGACCCGGAGTCGGCTGGTGTTTGGTGCCCGCATATTTGCGGTAAAAAAATTCAACGACGAAGTCTTTCGCAAGCCGCCCGAACGGCTGGTGCTGCGCTTCGGCCCCAACGCCACGGCCGGAATCAGGCCCGAGAAGGCCGGAGTTATCCTCATCGACGAGGTGGCTCCGGTGCGCGATGCCCCCAAGGGCGCCTACCGCTACTACGGCCCGACGGCCGTGCAAAATCGACTCGTTTTTCGCGACGGAAAATGGTATTTCGAAACCTTGCCCTAACCTAAGCCCCCTACCTTTGCTCTTATGAAAAAGCACAACTTTACCGCCGGACCGTGCATCTTAGCACCCGAGGTTTTTGAAGGCGCTGCCGCCGCCGTTCGCGAATTCGAAGGAATGGGCCTGTCGCTCCTCGAAATCAGCCACCGCGACAAAAAGGTCGTGGCGGTGATGGAAGAGGCCCAGCAGCGGGTTTTGTCGACCCTAGGACTGGGCAACGACTACTCGGTGCTTTTTTTGCAGGGCGGAGCCAGCAGCCAGTTTGCCATGGTTCCGTTCAACCTTTTGACGCGGAGCGGCCGCGCCGGATACCTCAACACGGGAACCTGGGCGAGCAAAGCCCTCGAAGAGGCCGAGAAACTTGCGCCAGGCCAAGCAATGGAACTCGCTTCGAGCAAGGACCGCAACTTCAGCTACATCCCTAAAGGCTTCGCGATTCCGAGCGGACTCGACTACGTGCACTACACCTCAAACAACACCATTTTTGGCACGCAAATGAAGGCCTTCCCCAAGGCCGACAGCCTGATGGTCTGCGACATGTCGTCAGATATCTTCAGCCGCCAACTGGACTATTCGGCGTTTGACCTAATTTATGCCGGCGCCCAGAAAAACCTCGGCCCTGCGGGCGCAACCTTGGTCGTCGTGCGGAACGAAATCCTCGGCAAGTCGGGCCGCGTGATTCCCACGATGTTTGACTACCCGGTGCACATCAAGGGCGAATCGATGTACAACACGCCGCCCGTGTTTTCGCTCTACGTCAGCCTGCTTACGCTTCGCTGGATGGACGCCCAAGGTGGCCTCGCCGAGATGGAGCGCCGCGCCAACGACCGCGCCGCCGCACTGTATGGCGAAATCGACCGCAATCCGCTCTTTACCGGAACCGCCGCTGCCGAAGACCGCTCGCCCATGAACGCCTGCTTTTTACTGAACGACGAGTCCGCCCACAAAGACGTGTTTGACGCGTTAGCCAAAGAGGCCGGCCTTGTCGGGCTGGCGGGCCACCGGAGCGTTGGAGGCTACCGCGCCTCGATGTACAACGCGCTGGAGCTGTCGAGCGTCGAGGTCCTTGTCGAAGTAATGCGCGAAGTCGAGCGCCGCGCCTAACCGTTTAATTCGTTTACCATGATTGTACTCGCCAACGACGGCATCGCCCCTTCGGGCCAAGCCAAACTCGAGGCCGCCGGCCACACCGTACTCACCACCAAAGTGGCTCAGGAGCAGCTTGCCGACTTCATCAACGCCGAACAGGTTGACGTGCTGCTGGTGCGCTCGGCCACCACAGCCCGCGCGGCCTTAATCGACGCCTGCCCCGGCCTTAAAATGATTGGGCGCGGTGGAGTCGGCATGGACAACATCGACGTCGACTACGCCAAGAGCAAAGGCTTGGCGGTATTCAACACTCCGGCCGCCAGCTCCGAAAGCGTGGCTGAGCTCGTGTTTGCGCATTTGAGCGGACTTCTTCGCTTTCTGCCCGACAGCAACCGCCGGATGCCCCTCGAAGGCGAATCAGCGTTTGACGGCCTGAAAAAAGCCTACGGCAAAGGCCTAGAACTGCGCGGCAAAACCCTCGGAATCATTGGATTTGGCCGCATCGGCCGCGCCGTGGCCCGCCAAGGCTACGGCCTCGGCATGAAGGTGGTCGCCCACGATCCTTTTGTGACCGACGGCAGCTTTGAGGTCGCGTTTGCCGACGGGCAAACGCTCCGCACGTCAGCTACTATGCTCAGCATGAGCGAATTGCTCGCCTCAGCTGACGCCGTGAGCGTCCACATCGCCGGCAAGGCCGAAGTCCTCGGGGCAGCCGAGATCGCCCAAATGAAAAAGGGCGCCTTCTTGGTCAATGCCGCCCGCGGCGGAGTGGTCAACGAAGAAGCCCTGCTCAACGCACTCGACCACGGACATTTGGCAGGCGCCGCCCTCGACGTGTTCACCAACGAACCGACGCCGCACGTGAACCTGCTGATGCACGACAAGCTCTCGCTGACCCCCCACATTGGTGCGGCCACCGAAGAAGCGCAGGACCGCATCAGTGCCGAACTGGCCGACACGATCATCGCAAACGCCTAAACGGGTGGCGCGCTTCGAGGCTTTTGCGGCAGTGCGTCCGCCCCGAGCGCTCGCCGGATTGGTGAGCACGCGTTCCTATGTGACCTACAGCGAAGAAGAGTTGGTGCACAAGCTGGGCACCAACCCCTATTCGTTTCTGCACGTGCTTCAGCGACGCTCGCCTGAGGCCGACGCCCGATTTAGCGGCGTGCGCAAAGGCTACGAGGATTTTCTGGCCAACGGCTACCTTGTGGCGGACGCCGAGCCGCACATCTACCTGTACCGCCAGCAGTGGGCGGGCCAAACCTTTGTGGGCTACCTCGGACTCGTTTCGCTCGACGACTACCGCGCCGGTCGCATTATCAAGCACGAACACACCCTCGAAGCGCGCGAAGCGCTTTTTGCCCGATACCTCGAGACCGTTGGCTTTCACGCCGAGCCGGTGCTGCTCACGCATCCCCCCGTGCCCGAACTCCGCGCGACGGCCGCGCAGGTTCAGCGCTCAGAACCCCTCCTCGACTTTGCGACCACCGACGGAGCGGTGCACAGCCTGTGGACCGTGCCTGATCCCCAACCCGTGCAAGCGGCACTGGCGCAGCTCGGCCGGCTGTACATCGCTGACGGCCACCACCGCATGGCCTCTTCGGAACGCTTGGGCGAAAACGCGTTCGTCATGGCCTACCTCGTCGACAGCAGCCAGATTTCGCTCTCTTCGTTCCACCGCCACATTGCGGGGCCGGCGATCGGTGACTGGGTTTCAGCCTTGGGTGCGGAGCCCGTGGCCCAACGACCCGACGGCTTACCCGAAAAGGGCTTTTTTGCCCTTGACCACCGCGGTTGGTGGAAGTTTGAGCCCGACAACCTCGCCTTCCCCGAAAGTTCTTGGTTGTTTGAGCAGGTTTTGGCGCCGTTCTGGAACGTTACCGACGAACGGCACGACGCCCGGGTACGCTACGAACCCGGCGTGGTTGACCTGGCAAGAGTGGAGGCCGGACGCCGAGACCAAGAGACCATTTTTGTGCTTCCGCATCCGCACTGGGACGACGTGGAGCGCTGGGCCGACCAGGGCAAATCGGTGCCCCCTAAGTCAACCTACATTGAACCCAAGCTCCGCTCTGGGGTAACCATGTACGCCTGGAAATGAGCGCCAACCTGTTTGCCTACCGCGGCCTCCGCGACGCCCTGCCCGCCGACTGCACCTTAGTAGCGGTCAGCAAGTTCCAACCCGTTGAGGCCATCGAGGCCCTTTATGCCGCGGGCCACCGGGACTTTGGCGAAAACCGGGTGCAAGAACTCGCCGCGAAGGCCGCGGCGCTCCCGAAGGACATTCGTTGGCACATGATCGGCCGCATCCAAACGAACAAGATTCGGGAATTTGCGCCCTTTGTGCACCTCGTGCACAGTGTCGACCGCCTCGAAGTGCTTCGGGTGCTGCAAAATGAAGCCCTACGCGCGGGTCGCCGCATCGACGTCTTGCTCCAAGTTCACATTGCTCGCGAAGAAACCAAGGCGGGTTTTAGCCCCGACGAAGTACTCGGACTTTGCGCGGTAAACGTGCTCAACGAATACCCCAACCTTCGGGTCGTAGGACTCATGGGCATGGCGAGCTTCACCGAAGACCGCGACCTCGTTCGCGCGGAATTCGCCCTTCTTTCGAGCCTCTTTCGCGCTGCCCGGGAACAGCTGGGCGTCGGCCAAGTCACGGTGCTGAGCATGGGAATGAGCGGCGACTACGAACTGGCGTTGACCGAAGGCGCCAACCACATTCGCGTGGGCTCTCTACTGTTCGGGGCGCGAAGCGGCCAGTAACTAGCAACCACAAACTAGTTATGTACGCCGTAATTGATCTCGAAGCCACCGGAGGCAAACCCGGTTCGGAACGCATCATTGAGGTGGCCATCTTTATGTTTGACGGACGCCGCATTGTTGACCAGTTCATTACGTTGGTGCGTCCAGAGGTTCCGATTCCGCCCTTTGTCCAAAAACTGACGGGCATTCGGGAGCACGACGTGCGCACGGCTCCGCGATTCCACGAAATCGCCAAGCGCATCGTGCAAATGACCGAAGGGGCGGTCTTTGTCGCCCACAACGCGCCGTTTGACTACCGCATTTTGCGCGAAGAATTTGCCCGCCTCGGGTACGATTACGAGCGCGTGGTACTTGACACGATTCCGCTTGCCGAGCGGTTTTTGCCCGGAATGCCCGCCTACGGACTCAGCACCTTGTGCACCGAGCTGAACATCGCCCATACCCGCAAGCACCGCGCCGACGGCGACGCCCGCGCCACCGTGCAGCTGCTGCAGCTCCTACTCGAAAAGGACCGCGACAAGTACATCGAAGGCGTGTACCTCAAGCAACCGGCCGCCACGGGAAAGCACAAATTCAGCGACCAAATTGCGCGATACGTCAAGACGGTAGGGATTTACTACTTGTTTAATTCCGACGGGCGCGTGCTCTACGTGGGCAAGTCGGACCAACTGCGGGTGCGCATTGATCGGCACTTTTTGTCGACCAGCGAAAAAGCCTTGGCGCTCCAGGCCGAGGTGGCGAGCATTCGCGTAGAAGAAACCGGCAGCCTGCTGCTGGCCGATATTTTGGAGCACGTGGAACTTAAGAAGCTCAAGCCTCCCTACAATCAGGCCAAGGACAAGTTTCGGTTGCGCTTCGGACTTTTTCCGATCGAAACCGAAGAGGGGGTGCTTTGGGACGTGCGCGGAATTCGCCGCGAGCCCCCCGTGCTTCAGGTCGACTCGGTGGCCGACGGAGTAGCGCTGCTGAGCGGAATGGCCGAGGCACGCCAGTGGTCGCTCCGCGACGTGTTGCTGCCGCGGCTTGTACCCGACCGCGCAGACGAAGCGTCGCAAACAGCTGACCTGCCGCGCACCCTGAGCGAAGCGGCAGAAGCCCTTGAAGCGTTTTTGTGGCCCGAGGGCGTGGTCGTGTACCTCGACCGCGGACGCGAGCCCGGCGAAAAAACCGCCTTCTGGGTGGACGGCGGACGCTTCGTGGGCTACGCCTACGTGCGGCTGGAGCAAGAAGTCCACGACGAAGCCCGACTCAAAAACCGACTCACGCTGCTCCCGCAGCAGCCCTACCTGCGCAGCCTTCTTGCGGAATACGTGCATTCTGGGCGCCTGCAGCAGGTACGACCGGGAATTTTTCCTACCTTAGAAGAAGATTAAACCATTCGAATCATGAAAAAGATTGCTGCCCTCGCACTTGCTGCGCTGTTTACGGTCGGAACTTTTGCTGCGGCCCACGCCGGCACGGACCCGAAAAAACCCGAGACGACGGTAACGTCGACCAAGAAGAAAAAGAACAGCGGCAAGGATGCGGCCCATTGCGCTCCGGCAACCGCCGGCAAGATGCAGGGTTGTGCCTCTGCCCCGACCGGCGGATCGTGCTGCTCAAAGCCCGCCGCGGCGACAACCGGCGGAAGCGGCAAGTAACGCACCGAACCCCCTGAACGAAGAAAGCCGGCGCTAAGCAGCGCCGGCTTTTTTTATGAATCCGCTCGACACCGCCTCAGAGTTTGAGGGCGGCCGACGCGATGAATTGGTTGATTCGGTTGTCGGTTTCAAAGTCGACACCGCCGAGGCTCAACGTCTGCCCAAATGCCGAGAGCGAACCTTCGTACCGAGCGCTCACCTGAAGTCCGCCCAGCTTGACACCCACACCCACCTGACCTCCCCAACTTCCCGCGCCGGGGGTGGCGAGGTTGAGTCCGCCCGTTTCAGCCAAAGCAAGCGAATACACGGGGGCCACAAAGGCCAACAGCGGTCCGAGCTTGACGCCCACTTCAACCGGAACGTCCACGCGGATCAGGGACCAGTCGATGACTTCGGGGCTGAAGCTTCCGTCTTCAATAACAAAGCGTTGGTTGAGGCCCGTGAGCCAAATTTGGGGCTGCACGTACACCAATCCAGCGGAAGCTCGGTAAAAACCGCCAGCGTGGTAGCCCGCACGACCCGTCGCCACGGGGGTGAATGTAGGGTCGATTAGCGGATTAAACGAGATGCGCACGTCGGCGAGGTGGTAGCCCGCCGTGAGGCCGCGCGTGATTTGGGCTTGGGCACCCAAAGCCATAAGCCCAAGGCAAGCAGCTAAAAAAAGTCGATTCATGCGGGATTTGCTGCCAAAAAACGTTCCACGTTGGCGTGGATGCGTGCTTCGGGGTCGCCGGCAGCCGCCGGTTCAAAGGCTTTACCGGTGACTAATTCGTAGAGCTGAATGTAGCGCTTCGACACGTCGGCCGCCCATTCGTCGGTGAGTTCGGGTATGGCTTGTCCTTCTTTGCCCTGAAATCCGTTGGCAATCAGAAACTGGCGAACAAACTCTTTGGACAGCTGGATTTGGGGTTCCCCCGAGGCTTGGCGCGCCTCGTACCCCTCTGCGATGAAGTAGCGCGATGAATCGGGCGTGTGAATTTCGTCGATCAGCACGATGCGGCCGTCGGGAAGCAGTCCGAATTCGTACTTGGTGTCCACCAAAATGAGTCCGCGCTCGCGGGCCATCTGCTGGCCGCGGGCAAAGAGCGCCCGGGTGTAGTCCTCGAGCTGGGTGTAGTGGGCTTCGCTGACGATGCCGCGCGCCAAAATCTCTTCGCGGCTGATGTCTTCGTCGTGGGTACCTATGGCCTCCTTGGTGGTCGGCGTGATGATGGGTTCCGGCAACGGGTCGGACTCGCGAAGGCCCTCTGCCATGGCCACGCCACAAAGCGTGCGACCGCCGGCGGCGTAGGTGCGCCACGCGTGCCCGCTCAGGTATCCGCGAATGACCATTTCCACTTTAAACGCTTCAGCCGTGTAGCCCACGCTTACCACCGGATCAGGGCTGGCCACGCGCCAGTTGGGGACCACGTCGGCCGTTGATTCGAGAAAATGCGCTGCCATTTGGTTCAATACCTGGCCTTTGTGCGGAATTCCCTTCGGAAGCACCACGTCAAACGCCGAAATCCGGTCAGAGGCCACCATGACCATGCGGCCGCCCCGAAGGCGGTACACGTCGCGCACTTTGCCGTGGTAAACCGACTCCTGGCCGGTGAAATGGAATTCAGAATGGGTCAGCGCCATGATTTAGTTTTTGGGGGGTTCGTGATCGGCTTCGCGGGCAGTTCGGGCCGCCATGTTTTTTTGGCCTTCGGCGTCGTAGGCCGCAATGATCTTGCGCACCAGCGGGTGGCGCACCACGTCGCGTCCGTCGAGCTCGATGTGACCGATGCCCTTCATTCCGCCCAGCAAGCGAAGGGCGTGCGGAAGCCCCGAAGCGGTGCGCGGCGGCAAATCGGTCTGCGACGGGTCGCCGGTGACGATGAATTTCGACGACGGCCCCATGCGGGTCAAAAACATCTTCATCTGCGACACCGTGGTGTTTTGGGCCTCGTCGAGAATGACAAACGCTCGGTCCAGCGTGCGTCCGCGCATGAAGGCCAGCGGCGCGATTTCGATGGTGCCGTTTTCGAGGTACTGCACCAAGCGCTCAGCTGGAATCATGTCGCGCAATGCGTCGTACAACGGTTGCATGTAGGGGTCCAGCTTCTCCTTCATGTCGCCCGGCAAAAAACCAAGGGATTCGCCCGCTTCCACGGCAGGTCGGGTAAGGACCAAGCGGCGAACCTCTTTGTTTTTAAGTGAGCGCACCGCTAGGGCCACCGCGGTGTAGGTCTTTCCGGTGCCGGCGGGGCCCATGGCAAAGGTCAGGTCGTTGGTTCCGACCGCGTTGACCATGCGTTGCTGGTTAGCGGTACGCGCCTTGATCTCGTGGCCGTTGACGCCGTGCACGATGACTTCGTCGCCCTCGCTCAAGCTCTTGAGGATCGACGGGCTGTCGTCGAGCATAATCCGCTCCATTTGGGCCGCCGTGAGCACGTTGAACTTGCGAATGTGGCGAAGGAGCAGGTCGAGCTTCTCCTCAAATGCGGCGACGTCTTCGGGGGCGCCCGTGAACTTGATCACCTCGCCGCGGGCCACAAATTTGAGTTTGGGAAAATACGATTCCAGCTGGCGCATTAGGGAATTATGCTCCCCGTACAAAACTCGGGGGTCGACGTCTTCGAGGTGGACGATGCGCTCCATTACTTTTACAGCTTCAAAGGTACACCTGTGGCCGTCATCACCCTCACCACCGACTATGGTTGGCGCGACCCCGATTCGGCAGGCCTGCGCGGGCGGGTCTATGCCGAGATGCTCCGCACCGGTAGCGTGGCACCGGTCGTCGACCTCACCCACAGCGTGCAGTCGCGCAACCTCAACGAGGCCGCCTACATACTGCGCGGAGCGTACCGCGACTTTCCAGAAGGTAGCATTCACGTGGTGCTGGTCGACAGCATCTACTGGCCCGACACCCCCCTACTGGCCTGTTCCCTGGACGGTCACTTTTTTCTCGGTCTGGACAACGGTCTCTTGGCGATGATCCGGCCAGATCTGCAGCCTGCGCAGCGCATCCAGCTCGACCTTAAAAACCGCCTGGACTGCACCACCGCCGAGGCCCTACTCGCCGCCGCCGCCGCGCACGTGCTCGACGGGGGGAGCCTGAGCGTGCTGGGGCCGGTGCGCGAAGACTGGCAGCAGCGCGCTGTCCTCAAGCCCGAGGTACGCGGCGAGCAGTCCGCCCTTGTGCACATTCAGTTCGTCGACCAGTACGGCCAGCTCGTGACCGATGCCGACCAAGCGTGGTTGCAGCGTTGGGCGCAAGGACGTCCGTTTGAAACGAGTGTTCGCGGTCAAAAAGTCCGCAAGTGGTGGAGCGCCCATGGCCTCACGCCTGGCGACCTTTACTTTAGGACCAACCGCTTCGGCTACCTCGAAATCGGGCTCCACGACGGCGGGGGAGATAGCGCCAACCGAGCCTCGCGGCTGCTGGGCGTGCGTCCGGGCGACTCCCTAGAACTTCGCATCGCGTGAGCACTCCGCTGATCCGCATCGTTCACCTGCAGGTCGCCCCCGCCCATCGTGCGGCGTTTGAAGCATACGTCGCCACCAAAATCAAGGTGGTCGCCAACCAGCCCGGATGCCTCCGTGCGACCTGGCTTCGAGCTCACGACGGCAGCTACTTCACCTACAGCGAGTGGCGCAGCGAAGAGTTTCTTCAGCAGTACCGTGAGTCCGCCACTTTTGCCGAAATTTGGCCCACGTTAAAGGCCTGGTTCGACACCCCCGCGCGAGCTTGGTCCTGCGACCTCCTTACGTAACCTCCATGCTCAGTCTAGCCCGCCGCGAATTCGCATCCTTCTTTCAGTCCGCCACGGGCGTACTCGTTTTAAGCGTTTACCTCGGACTGAATGCCGTGTTTCTCTGGCTCATGCCCGGCAGCTTTCACCTGCTCGACAGCGGGTACGCGCAGCTCGACGGGTTGTTTATGCTGTCCCCGTGGGTCTTTTTGTTCCTGGTTCCCGCCCTCGCCATGCGCATGCTCGCCGAGGAACGCCGCGCCGGCACCCTCGATTGGCTTCGCGCCAAGCCCTTGACTACTTGGAACATTGTCACCGGAAAATGGCTGGCCGGCATGGCCCTTTTGGGGCTCGCCCTACTCCCGACGCTCCTTTATGCGGCCTCGCTTTACGTGCTGGGCAACCCGGTGGGCAACCTCGACCTGGGCAGTACCGCGGGCTCCTACCTGGGTTTGTTTGTCTTGGGCGGGTCCTACCTCGCCATTTCGTTGCTTTTCAGCGCCGGCACCGACAACTCCATCGTGGCTTTTGTTGGCGGAGCGGCGGGCAGCTTAGCCATGTACGCGGGCTTTGATGCGTTTGTCGACCTTCCGAGCGTGGCCACCCGCGGACTCTACCTCGTTCAGTGGGGCATCGGCGAGCACTACACGTCGATGAGCCGGGGCGTTATTGACGCCAACGACGTGCTTTATTTTGGCGGACTCACCTTTGCCTTTTTGGCCGGCGCCCGGCTGCTGCTGGAGCCCCGAAAGGACCTGCGCCGCATGGCTCCGCTCGCGGCAGCCCTGGCTGTGGTCGCGCTGTCGACCCTTCGCCCCGTGTTTCTGCGCTTGGACCTCACCGCCGACCAGCGCTTCAGCCTGAGCGACGCCACCGAGGCGCTCCTTGAGCAGGTCGAGGAGCCCATGCTCGTCACCATTTACCTGGAGGGCGAATTCCCCGCCGGATTCCAGCGCCTACAGGCCGAAACCGTTCGGCTGCTCGACGAATTCCGCGCCCGCAACCGCAACATCCGGTACGAGCTCGTCAACCCATCAGAAAACGCCGACCCGCAGGTGCGCCGCGACACCTACACCCAGCTTCAAAACCTCGGCCTCGGCGCCATTCAGCTCGAAATCCAGGAGGCCGACGGCGTGAAAACCCAGCAAGTTTTCCCCGGGGCCGTCGTGAGCTACAACGAGCGCCAATGGCCCGTTTCGCTGCTCCTCGAGCAGTTTGCCCAAGCCCCGGAGGCCCAGATCAACGCCAGCATCCAAAACCTGGAGTACGCCCTAGCGGCCTCCCTTCGCGGACTGCTGCAGACGGAGCGCAAGCGCGTCGCCTTCATCGACGGCCACGGTGAACTTGCGCCGATTCAAACCGCGGCCCTGGAACTGAATTTGCGCAAGAGCTACGACGTGTTCCGCTTCAACCTCCGGGAGTTTCCCGTCGACAGCACCACCGGCGAACCTTCGCTCACCGAGCAGGTGCGCCGACTCAACAGCTTTGACGGCATCATCTTGGCGAAATCCCGCGAGTCGTTCACCGAACTTGACCGCTGGCTGCTCGACCAGTACCTCATGAACAACGGCCGCGCCATTTGGATGGTCGAAGCGGTGCACGCCGAGATGGATTCGCTGAGCTATGCCTCAGAATTTTTGGCGTACCCGCAGCTCGACTTCATCGGGCTCGACGGGCTGCTGTTCACCTACGGAGCCCGCGTGAACACCTCGCTGGCCACCGACCTCGTCTGCGCCGGGGTGAACGACCAGCGCTCCGTGCGGCCGTGGATCTACTTTCCGCTGATGCTCCCGCAGTCCGAACACCCGATCGTGAAAAACCTCAATGCCGTGCGCTACGAGTTCGGAACCACCCTCGACACGATTCGCGTACCGGGCGTCACCAAAACGGTACTGCTGCAGACCTCGCCCTACGCGCGCCGCCGTCCGGCCCCGACCCAAGTGAGCTTGGCCGAGCTCTACAACGAGCCCGTGCGCGGCCACTACACCGAAGGTCCGCTCGCTACCGCGGTGCTCCTGGAAGGCGAGCTCCCCTCCTACTACGCCAACCGCATGGTGCCCAAAACCGAGCTGCCCGCGCCACCCGCCGCGGCAAAAGACGCCAAGCTGCTCGTCGTGGGCGACGGAGACTTGGGCAAAAACCAGCGCAACATCGTGCGAAGCGACATTCCGCGGGGCGCGCCCCTGCCGCTCGGCTACGACCAGTATACGGGCCAGCAGTTCGGCAATTCTGACTTTCTGCTGAACGCGATGGACTACCTGCTCGAGGGCAGTGGACTCATTTCGGTGCGCGGACGCGACGTCAGCTTGCGCTTGCTGGACCGCCCTAAAGTGGACGCCCGCGCCGTCTTCTTTCAAACCCTGAATACGGTCGCACCGATTGCGCTCGTCCTCGTACTGCACGCCCTTTACCGCCGTCTGCGCAAGCGCCGGTTCGGCCGTCCCCAATTTGAATTATGAAGCAATCCAAACTTCCCGCCCTGCGCTGGTCTGTGATTTTGGGCCTCGCCTTGGTAAGCCTGGTCGTCTTTTTAGTCCTTCGCGAGTCGCAAAGCCACGACGACTTGAGTCCCGAAGCCTACGACTTTGCCGTCGCCGACACCGCGGCCATTGACCGCATTGTCCTGTGGAACCGCAGTCCCGACACCGCCTTACTCACCCGCGAGTCTGGCGTATGGCTCATTAACGGCGCCCATCCCGTGCGCCCCGACGCCATTGAGGTGCTGCTCGAAACCCTCTACCGCGTGCGCCTTCGCGGATTTGCGCCCGACGCCGCAACGGCCAACATCCTATCGGCCATGTCGACCTACGGCACCCACGTCGACGTCTTTGCGGGCGACCAAAACCTTAAATCGTTTACCGTCGGAACCGAAACGCCCGACATGCTTGGCACCTACTTTTTGCGCGACGGATTCGGCCGTCCTGTGGCCGTGCACATTCCGGGATTCAACGGCTTCTTGAGCAGCCGATTCTTTTTGCGCGAGGACCTTTGGCGCCACCGCATCCTCTGGTCGAGCAACGAGCCCGTAACCTCCATCCAGCTGCGTTTTGCCGACTCGACTGCAGCGAGTTTTTCGCTTCGCGAGCAGGGCGGAAGCTGGACGCTCGAACAAAACGGTAAAAAATCGCCGGCCGACGGAATGGCCGTTCAAGCCCTGCTGAAGGCCGTGGCCTCAAGCCAGTACGAGGGCGTGGTAATCCCAAGCGACCTTGCCTATGCCAAGCAAGACAGCCTTAAAGCCTTGGAGCCGCGCATTCGCGTCGACGTCCTTCGCGCCGACGGGAGCCGCAACCACCTAGAACTGTACCATGTTCCGCCCGACCCCGAGGCGATGACTGAAGACGGCACTCCGTTGGAATTCGACCCCAACCGTTTTTATGGGCTTTTAGATGACGGACGCATGGTGCTCGTTCAGCGGTTCGGTCTTCAACACCTGTTGAAAAGTTCTCGCGCATTGAGTGCCTCGAGGTAATTACTTTGCAGCATGAAGTTCATCGTTTCCAGCGGACACTTGCTCCGCGCCCTGCAGACCGTTTCTGGCGTTATTCAATCCAACCATACGCTCCCAATTTTGGACCATTTTCTGGTGGTCCTCGAGCCCAATAAGCTCACCCTCACCGCTTCAGATCTGGAGACCACGATGACCACGACGCTCGACGTGTCGTCTGAAAGCAGCGCCACCGCGGCCATTCCCGCGCGAATGCTGTTGGACACGGTCAAGAGCTTTCCCGAGCAACCGCTAACGTTTACGTTCAACCCGAGCGCCCACAGCCTCGAAGTGAGCAGCGACTTTGGTAAGTACGCCATTTCGTATGTCGACGCGGCCGAATACCCCAAGGCGCCTGAGGTAGCGGCCACCGTGACGGTAGAGCTCCCCGCGCACGTGCTGGGTACGGCAATCGGAAAAACACTTTTTGCCGCCGGCAACGACGACCTTCGCCCGGTAATGAGCGGCGTATTTTTTCAGCTGACTCCCGAAAGCCTGACGTTTGTGGCCACCGACGCCCACAAGCTCGTGCGCTACCGACGCAGCAACTTCGCGGCCCCCCAAACCGCCGAATTCATCATGCCCAAAAAGCCATTGAATTTGCTGAAGGCCACCCTGGGGAGCAACGACGACCTCGTCGAAATTCGCTACACCGAGCAAAATGCGCAGTTTACCTACGACGGCGTCACGCTTGTTTGCCGACTTATTGACGGCAAATACCCCAACTTCGAGGGCGTAATCCCCAAGAACAACCCGAACCGCATGACGGTCGACCGCGGCGCCTTCACCGGAAGCGTGAAGCGCGTGAGCCTGTTCGCAAATAAGACCACCCACCAGATTCGCCTTAAAATGGCGGGCAACGAACTTTTCATCAGTGCTGAAGACCCCGATTTTGCCAACAAGGCCCACGAGCGCCTCGCGTGCAGCTACGAAGGCGGCGATCTTGAAATCGGATTCAACAGCCGGTTTATCGTCGAGATGCTCGGCAACGTCGACAGCTCGTCGGTGGTTTGGGAGTTTTCGGCGCCCAACCGCGCCGGCCTCTTGTTCCCCGATCGACCGGGCGAAGACGGCGAAGACCTGCTCATGCTGGTCATGCCGGTGATGCTGAATTCCTAAAACGTTTGCCGTGAACCTTTTGGTCGTTGCCGACGTGCACGGGTGTTCCAAAACCCTGAAGACGTTGGTGCGCGAGCGGTGGAATCCCCACGACGAGTTCCTCATTTTTGTTGGCGACCTCGTCAACAAGGGGCCCAAATCGGCTAAGGTGATTGAGTACGTGCGCGGACTTCAAACGGAGTACCCCTACAGCGTGTTTGTCGTGCGCGGAAACCACGAACAGCTCCTGGTCGATGCCTTCGACGAAGCCGCACCCAAGCTCGGGTTTTACGACAAGTTCAAGAAGGACCTGCTAAAGCGCGGAATTCCGCTCAAAAAAACCATTGAATGGATGCGGCGCCTGCCGCTGAAGTGGGAAAACCGGTACGTGCTGGTCACCCACGCCGGGGTGGCCCTGCACGCCCGCGACCCGTTTGTCGCCGGCAATCTTCGGTCCGTGCTCCACAACCGATCTGCCCTCAAAAACGTCGGAAAGCTGCAGCTCTTTGGCCACGTGATTCAAGAATCGGGAATTCCGCGCTTTTACCCTTCGGCCAACGCTTGGGGTCTGGACACCGGATGCTGGCGCGGCGGCGGACTTCACGCGGTGCGCCTCACTCGGACCGGAGAAATTTTAGAATTCCTTCGCGAACCGACCCACAGTTCCGACCTTTGACCTGAATTAACGCCGTCCGCGGCTGCACAACCCAATTTTAGCCATGCCCAACGCCTTGTTTTCTGTTCCCCAAGCGGTAAATGAACCCGTTTACAGCTACGCCCCAGGTACCCCGGAGCGCGAGCGCCTTCTGAGCACCTACGAGCGCATGCTGGGCGAGCGCATCGATATTCCCATGTTCATTGGCGGCCGCGAAGTGCGCACCGGCGAACTCCGCGACTGCCGTCCGCCGCACGATCACCAACGCGTGATCGGCCAGTACCACTGGGGCAGCGCCATTCATGTGCAGCAAGCCGTCGATGCCGCCTTAGCCGCCCACGCCACCTGGTCATCGATGCCCTGGTTTGAGCGCGCCGGAATCTTTTTGCGCGCCGCCGACCTCGTAAGCGGCCCCTACCGCGCCACGATCAATGCGGCGACGATGCTGGCCCAGTCCAAGACGGTGCACCAAGCTGAAATCGATGCCGCCTGCGAATTCGCTGACTTCTTGCGCTTTAACGTGCAGTTCATGACCGAGATCTACGCCCAGCAGCCGCAGAGCTCACCTGGGGTGTGGAACCGCATGGAGTACCGCGCCCTCGAAGGATTCATTTTGGCAATCACCCCATTTAACTTCACGGCCATCGCCGGAAACTTGCCGTCGGCCCCGGCCTTAATGGGCAACGTCGCGGTGTGGAAGCCCGCCGACACCCAGATTTACTCGGCGTGGGTGATCATGGAAATCTTTCGCAAAGCGGGGCTCCCTGACGGCGTAATCAACTTGGTGTACGCCGACGGTCCTGCCGTGGGCGACGTGGTCTTTAAGCACCCCGACTTTGCCGGACTGCACTTCACCGGGTCGACGGGCGTATTCAAGCACCTCTGGAACGAGATCGGAACCAACATCGACCGCTACAAAGCCTACCCCCGCATTGTGGGCGAGACCGGAGGTAAGGACTTTGTCCTCGCCCACCCCTCGGCCGACGCACTTGAAGTGGCCACGTCACTCAGCCGCGGTGCCTTTGAATTCCAAGGTCAAAAGTGCTCAGCTGCTTCGCGCGCCTACGTTCCGGCTAGCCTGTGGCCCGCCGTTAAGGCCAAGCTCGTCGAAGACGTCAAGAGCTTCAAGATGGGCAGCCCCGGCGACCCCGCTAATTTTATTACCGCAGTCATTGACGAGCGTTCGTTCGACAAAACCGTCTCCTTCATCGACTACGCCAAGGGCCGCGAGGACGTTGAACTGCTCGTCGGCGGCGGCCACAACAAGTCCAAAGGCTACTTCATAGAACCCACGGTAGTGGTGACCACCAATCCGCACTTCCGCACCATGTGCGAAGAAATCTTCGGGCCGTTCTTGACCATCTTCGTATACGAGGACGCGGCGTGGAGCGACACCCTCGACCTAGTCAACCGCACGTCGGAATACGCGCTGACCGGGGCTGTTTTTGCACGCGACCGATACGCTGTTGACGAAGCCACCCGCCGCCTTGCCTTTGCCGCCGGCAACTTCTACATTAACGACAAGCCAACCGGAGCAGTAGTGGGCCAGCAGCCCTTTGGCGGAGCGCGCGGATCGGGAACCAACGACAAGGCGGGTTCGGTCCTGAACCTGCTTCGCTGGGTTTCGCCGCGCACGATCAAGGAAACCTTGGTTCCCCCGACCGACTACCGCTACCCGTTTTTGGGGTAACTGGCTGCTGGTTACTGGCTGCTGGTTACTGGCAACTAGTTACTAACAACAAGAAACAAGAAACTTGATTAGGCCGGTAGCTCCACGATGACCTTGGTCTCGTAGAATTCCCCAGGAAGCCACTGCGGCAAGGGGTGAATTCGGTGGCGGATACCGCGTAATTCTTCGCTGAGGTCTCCACCTTTGAGGGCGTAGAGCGCCGTGTTGGGCTTAGACGACCAGTGGCCTTTCATCCAGTGCTTGAGGTCGGCTGCAGGTGCCACGGCGCGGGTCACGGCGAGGTCAAACGGACCCTTAACGGACTCCATTCGGCCCCATACTGCGCGCACATTGGTCAATTCCAACGCGTCGGCCACCGCCTGCACCACCTTGATTTTTTTGGCAATCGAATCCACGAGCACCCATTCCACCTCGGGAAAGGCGATGGCCAATGGAATGCCCGGAAAACCTCCGCCGGTACCGATGTCGGCTACGCGAAGCCCGGGAGCCAACGGGAGCACGTACCCCAGTACGAGGGAATGCGCGATGTGGCGCTCCCATAAGTTGTCAAGATCTTTGCGAGACACCACATTGATCTGGGCGTTCCATTCGCGGTACAGCTCAGGCAGGGCAGCGAGCTTGCGCGGTGCTTCCTCACGTAAAAACGGAAAAAGGTCTAAGTCCATCAGCCCTTCCAGAAGGGTTTGCTCATGGGATCGCGCTGCGGAATTCGGCGGCGAATCGCGTCCCAACGCACCCAGAAGGGCATGCGAAGCGCGTCGGTCCAGTGCCCAAATCGCGCGGCATGAACCACCAGCAGACTGCCCACCACCGCGTGGAGGAGCAGCCAACTTCCGGCCGCAAAAAACGCTTGGTCGCGGTAAAAATCTCGAAGCGGATTAAGGCCTTCGGCCTGAACCAACCACAGGTGCCCCCCGAGGCCCAGCGCCGCAACAAGCCCAGCGAGGTCGCTGATCCAAAGTCCCGCAAACCCCAGCATCAACGCCGTCTGTTCGCCCGATGGACGAACCTCGCGCAGCTTGGGGTCGCGCTGAATTCCGCCACGGCGCGTGACCACTGCATGGTCCACCAGTTCAATTCGACCCTTTTGCTTAAGAACGGCAAGGAGCAATTCGCCTTCGCCGCCGTCTACGTGCATACTGTCTTGAAATCCCTTGAGCTCCATGAAATCGGTGGTGCGAAACGCCAAATTCACGGGAATTACCGAAGTAGGAAGTCCGCCCATATTCTGGCGCATCCAGGCCCACAGTTGACCCGCGTGCATCGGAACGCGCGTCACCGGCTTGCCGTCCAGCACCTGCACCGGCCCCCAAACGCCAGCTACTGCGCGGTCCTCGAGCGGACGGCACAGCGCACCCATCCAGCCGGCGAGATCCGAGGGAGGAATTGTTGCCGCGTCGACCCAAATCGCATTTGTACGCTTAGTAGCCTTAATACCCAGGGTCATGGCCAACTTGCGCGTGCGCCAAAACCTATCGCTATGAGGAACCGTTACCACAACCAGCCACTGGTACTTAAGGCGAAGCTGCTCCACGCGATGAGCCGTATCGTCCTCACTTTGATTATCAACAACGACTAATTCCACCACTTGGGTGAGTCCGCTCGCGGCAAAAGCCTCAATCCATTCTTCAAAGCGGCCCGCGGCGTTGCGGCCTACCACCATCAATGCTGTATCGCGAAGTGCTTTCACTGGCGCTCCCTCAATATGGGGTTTGAGCGACCAAATTCCGCGCGAGGCAAATGCCACCAACCCTAACGCACTTAACGAAGCAAGTGCCGAGCCAACCCATAAGGCCGAAGCTATTGGACTGGTTAACCAGGGAATTACTGTTTCAAACCACGCATTCATAATGGAGGCAAAAGTAGTCCAAGAACCCAAGCCGTACCTTTGCCGCGTGCAATTCGAAATCCAAGCCAAAGACCCCCATTCTGCCGCACGGGCAGGCGCCCTTCATACGGCACACGGCGTGGTTCCGACGCCCATTTTTATGCCCGTGGGCACCCAGGGGACCGTCAAGGCCGTGGGGCCCGATTTGCTGGAGCATGACGTTCGCGCGCATTTGGTGCTGGGCAACACCTACCACCTTTACCTGAGGCCGGGCACTGAGGTGCTGGAGCAGGCGGGCGGGCTGCACGGCTTCACCACCTGGAGCGGGCCGATGCTGACCGACAGCGGAGGATTCCAGGTATACAGCCTAGAGGATCGACGCAAAATCCGCGAAGAAGGCGTGAAATTTCAATCGCACATCGACGGCAGCACCCACCTCTTCTCCCCCGAATCGGTCATGGACGTGCAGCGGAGCATTGGCGCCGACATCGCCATGGCTTTTGACGAATGCACCTCGTACCCCATCGAAAAAAAGTACGCCCGCGAGGCCATGGAGCGCACGCACCGATGGCTGGACCGATGCCTCGTTCGGTGGAACGCCACCGAGCCCAAATACGGCTTTGAGCAGGCGCTTTTTCCAATCGTGCAGGGTTCGACGTTTTCAGACCTTCGCGCGGAATCTGCCGAATTCGTGGCGGCCAAAAACGCCTGGGGCAACGCCATTGGCGGCTTGAGCGTGGGCGAACCCCACGACGAGATGTACGCCATGACCGCCGAGGTTTGCGCCATTCTTCCGGCCGACCGTCCGCGCTACCTCATGGGCGTCGGCACCCCCGCCAACATTCTGGAGTCCATTGCGTTGGGCGTAGACATGTTTGACTGCGTTATGCCCACCCGAAACGGGCGGAACGGCCAAATCTTCACCCGCCAAGGCACGGTAAACCTGCGCAACGCCAAATGGGCGCGCGATTTTAGTCCGCTGGACCCCGACGGCGACTCCGCCGTAGACGCGCGCTACACCAAGGCCTACGTGCACCATTTGTTCCGCGCCGACGAAGCCCTCGGTCGCCAAATTGCCTCGCAGCACAATTTGCGCTTTTACCTGGCGTTGGTCGAAGAGGCCCGCGCGCGGATTGCCAACGGGAGCTTTCGCAGCTGGAAGGACGCCCTGGTCCCCAAGCTCACGCAGCGCCTGTAGCCCTTAGCCCGATTTCATGACCCGCATGTTCCTTCGCATCGATCGCTACCTGCTCGGGCAATTTTTGGGAACCTTTGCCCTGTTCATGTCCCTGATCATGGCGATTGCGGTGGTCTTCGACATTTCCCAAAAAATTGACAACTTTCTAAACCAGGGCATCACCGTAGGTTTTGCGCTGCAGCACTACTACGGTCACTTTTTGCTGTACTACGGCTCGACCTTCAGCGCCTTGATTTTGTTTCTATCGACCGTGTTTACCACGGCCCGGCTGGCCAACCGCTCGGAACTCATGGCCGTTCTCGCCGGAGGCATGCCGTTTCGCCGGTTGATGCGCCCGGCCCTTGCAAGTGCGGGCGTCGTCTTTCTCATCATGATGCTGCTCGCGCACTTTGTGGTTCCGCACAGCAACATCGCGCGCCTTGAATTCGAAGACCGCTACGTGCAAGACGTCGCGCCGAAGCGCCCCATTAACATTCACCGCCAAATATTGCCGGGTCACTACATCTACCTCGAAACCTGGAGCCCTGAACGCCAAGCCGGCTACCACTTTAGCTACGAAGTCTTTGACGGCAGCCGACTGGTGAGCAAGCTGCGCGGCGACTACCTGCGCTACGACAGCATTGCCCAGACGTGGAAGCTCGACAACTGGAACCGCCGTCAGTTCAACGCCCGCGGCATCAGCCGAGTAGCGCAAGGGCGCACGCTCGATTCCAACTTTGCCTTCAAGCCCGCATTGCTCAACCCCGACCAGCGGCGCACCGAAACCATGACGTCGCCGCAGCTGCGTCGTTTTTTGGCCCAAGAACGTCTCAGCGGTTCTGAAGCCGTGGTTTGGCACGAAGCCGAATGGTACCGCCGCACTGCCTACCCCTTCTCGATGTTCATCTTGGTTGTCATGGGATTTGCCCTTTCGTCGGCCAAACGCCGCGGGGGCCTTGGCGCGCCCATTGCCCTCGGCCTGCTGTTTGTCGTCATCTACATCTTTTTCATGCAGCTCGGCAGCATCAGCATGATGGCCCTCAACGTGCCCCCATTTTGGGCGGTCTGGCTCCCCAACCTACTTTTTGGCGGAATCACCACCTACCTCTACCTCAAAGCACCGAAATAACGGCACACCAAGCATGTCCCTGCTTCGACCCAACGACCACGACCCCGTCGGAATTCACCACGCCTGGATGCACTTTATCGTGCTCATCTGGGGGTTCACCGGGGTGCTTGGGCGCTTGATCAGCGTCAATGCCCTCGACCTGGTTTGGCACCGCATTGTGCTCGCCGTAGTTTTTTTGTGGGCCTACCAACGCCTCCTTGGCGGGCGGCTGCAGCGCCTCCCCAACCGCCGCCTTTCCACCACGCTGGTCCTCAACGGCCTAGTCCTCATGTTGCACTGGGTTACCTTTTATGCCGCCATTAAGCTTTCCAACATTTCGTTGACCCTGGCTTGCTTGTCGACCGGCCCGCTCTTTACCGCCTTCCTTGAGCCCCTGTTCTTTCAGCGCAAGTTGGCCTGGAGCGAAGTCGCCGTGAGCTTTGGCGTCGTCGTCGGACTCCTCATGGTCGTCGGCTCAGTGCAGGGCCAGGGCCTCGCCATCGCCGTGGGTCTGGTCAGCTCGGCGCTGTCCGCCCTTTTTTCAGTACTCAATGGGCGGATCGTGCGCGACATGGACGCCGCCTCCATTTCGTTTTGGGAACTTCTTGCCGGACTCGCGGGCCTCAGCATATACCTCGCGATCGCGGGCGACCTCAGCACGACGCTGCGCGCTCCCAGCGCTTCCGACTCGGCCTACCTAGCCCTACTCGCCAGCTTTTGTACCGCATTTGCCTTTGTGCAGTCCGTGCGAATTATGCGCTACCTCAGCCCCTTTACCGTGGTTCTCACGATTTCCATGGAACCCATTTATGGCATCCTGCTCGCCCTCCTCGTTTTCGGGGCGGACGAAGCCATGCCGCCGCTCTTCTACGCTGGTTTTGCCGTCGTCCTCTTTATGCTCCTAGCCAACGCCTGGGTGCAGCGCCGCAGCCGAGCGAAGTTATCCACATAAGCCCGCCAAGGCAGCAAAAAGTTGTAGGTTTGAGGCCCTGAGATCATCTGCATGGAATACCTAGATTTTGAAGCCCCGATTCGCGAACTGGACGAGCAAATCGCCAAAGCCGAAGCCCTTGAACAGGAGACCGGCGTTTCGATGAAGCAGTCCATCGACGAGCTCACTGAAAAACGCGACGCGACCTTTCACGAGCTCGCGAGTTCGCTCACGGCATGGCAGCGCGTTCAGCTCAGCCGCCATCCAGACCGCCCCTACACCTTAGCCTACATCAACGCGATGACCAACGGGCAGTTCAGCGAGCTTCACGGCGACCGCTACGTCAAAGACGACAAGGCCATGGTCGGCGGTTGGGGCTGGCTCGACGGCGAATCCTTTATGTTTGTCGGCCAGCAAAAAGGCATTAATACCAAAATGCGCCAGCTGCGCAACTTTGGAATGGCCAATCCCGACGGATACCGCAAGGCCCTGCGCCTCTTCAAGCAGGCCGAGAAGTTTGGTCGCCCCATCGTAACACTCATCGATACTCCAGGCGCCTTTCCCGGCCTCGAGGCCGAAGAACGCGGACAAGGCGAAGCGATTGCCCGCAACATCATGGAAATGACGCGCCTCAAGGTGCCCGTAATCTGCGTGATTATTGGCGAAGGTGCTTCGGGTGGAGCTTTGGGCATCGGCGTAGGCGACCGGGTACTCATGCTCGAAAATACTTGGTACTCGGTCATCAGCCCGGAATCCTGCTCGTCCATCTTGTGGCGCAGCTGGGACTACAAAACCACTGCCGCTGAGGCGCTCAAGCTCACCGCCAAAGACATGCTGGCCAACGGCCTGATCGACGGCATCGTTCCCGAACCCCTCGGAGGCGTGCACCGCAACCCCGAGGCGATGTTTGCCACGCTGAAGTCCGAAATTTTATCGCACTACCGCGAACTCGCGAAGCTCGACCCGCTAGAACGCGTGGCGCTCCGCATGGACAAGTTCAGCAACATGGGCGTCTACGAAAACGCCTAATTTCCCGTGGAAGCCAATCAGCCCCTGCCCCGCACCAGTCCCCGCCGCCCCGCGTCGGGGAGCATTTCGTTGCCTTCCGCAGCCGGCAAGCTTCCGCCCCAAGCCATTGAACTTGAAGAAGCCGTACTCGGTTCGCTGCTGATTGACCGCAATGCCCTCTCCAAGGTCATCGACATCCTGACGCCTGAAACGTTTTATGCCGAGTCGCATCAAGCCATTTTTTCAGCCGTCAAAGACCTTTTTTCAGACTCCCAACCGGTCGACATTTTGACTGTGGCGCAGCTGCTGCGCAAGAACGGCAACCTCGAGCGAGTGGGCGGAGAAGCCAAGCTCATCAACTTGAGCACTCGGGTTTCGTCTTCAGCACACATTGAGTACCACGCCCGAATCGTGGTGCAAAAGCACATCCAGCGCGAACTCATTCGCATCTCCAACGAGCTAATTGAAAAGGCCTACGACGAGACCAGCGACGTGCTTGACCTGCTCGACAGCGCCGAGCAATCGTTGTTTAGCGTTTCGCAAGGCAACCTCAAGCGCAACTACGAAACCTCGCTCAACCTCGTCAAGCAGGCGTTGGACCGCATCTCTGCCATTTCGCAGCGCGAAGGCCTTTCGGGCGTTCCCAGCGGATTCCGCGAAGTGGACCGCGTGACGTCAGGGTGGCAGCGCTCGGACCTGGTCATTTTGGCAGCCCGACCTGGTATGGGTAAAACCGCCTTCGTGCTCAGCATGGCGCGCAACATGGCGGTGGGACACAAAGTGCCGGTCGCCGTGTTCAGCCTAGAAATGTCGTCGGTTCAGCTCATCACCCGCATGATTTCGTCAGAAACGGGCATTGGTGCTGAAAAACTTCGCCGCGGAAACCTCGATCCTACCGAGTGGGCGCAGCTCACGTCCAAGGTCAAGGCCCTTCAGGAGGCGCCGATTTTCATCGATGACACTCCGGGATTGAGCATCTTTGACCTTCGGGCCAAGTGCCGCCGTCTGGCTTCTCAGCACCAAATTGGCGTTATCGTGATCGACTACCTTCAGCTGATGACCGCCGGAAACTCCAAGGCCGGTGGCAACCGCGAACAAGAAATTTCATCCATCTCGCGGGCACTAAAATCGATCGCCAAGGAACTTGACATTCCCGTAATCGCTCTTTCGCAGCTTTCCCGTGCCGTTGAAACGCGCGGAGGCTCCAAACGCCCGCTGCTTTCTGACTTGCGCGAATCGGGAGCCATTGAGCAAGACGCCGACATCGTGTCGTTCATCTACCGTCCCGAATACTATGGAATTCATGAATGGGACGACGACCAAACCCCTTCTGACGGACAAGCAGAACTCATCATTGCCAAGCACCGTAACGGATCACTTGAAAATGTTCGCTTGAGGTTTGAAGGTGCAATGGCCCGCTTCTCTGACCTTAAAACCGGCTACAGCGCCCGAGGTTCGGTTACCGACGACCGTTCTGATTCAGTGTTTGAATCTAAAATGAACCGGGTTGAGCCGGGCGACGGCGACGACTACCCGTCGTTCTAAGGCAGGCCCCGTCTCTACGCCATTCGCTGAGCCTATTCGAACATGCGCCAGCGCAAAAACCAGCGCACACTCGCGGGAGTCACCGGATAGTGCTGGGCCATGAATACCGTGTTGGGCACCCAACCCTGGTTGGCGTTTTGGCACAGCACCCCCAGTTGCGCCTCGCCCAGATACACCGTCAGGGCCGCATGGATCAAGCCGCCGGCAGGCATTGGGTCTGACTCGTCTGAATAGCCAAAAAGTCCGCGCTCGGCGACCCATACCGGCCGCTGCCAGCCGCCCGACCAGCCTTGGCCCTGCAGCTCGAGCTTAACGCTCATCCCCGGGTACAGTCCCGCAACGGACCGCGCATAAACCAGCTTAAGCGTTCCGTTGGCCGGCGCAAGTCCAAGCTCCGGAGAAGACGCCCAGCGCCCTTGCGCGCTCAGGTCAAAGGTCCAGAACCGGCTCAGGCGGACCGCTGAGTTCCAATCCACTCCCGCAACCGTCCACGCTGGACGTGCCTCCCATCGGGCCACCGAAGCATACCAGCGCTCCAAGCGAAGAACCGGATCCGAAGAACTGACCGTCGCGTGCAGCGTCAACGACCGCCAAGGCTGCACCCATAGGGTAGCGCGGCGCACCTGGTCTACGACCTGTCCCTCCCAGGGCATCGTCCATCGCTGCACTACCTTCACCTGCGCCATGGGCTCGTTCTCGATCAGCCGAGCGTACGAAGCCTCCGCCGCTGCGCGCAGCACATCCCATTCCGCGTTCAGTACATTGCGTCGACCTGGGTAGGCCCAGCGAAGCACCGGAGACCATTGGGGCCCCACGTTCCTCTCGGTCCACACTCCTGAATTCCATGACTGGACTTGAACTCCTCGCACCCCCATGCTCCATTCCGCCCGGATGCGCGGCAGGAGAAGGATGCTGGAAATTCCACGCATGGCCGGCTCCGACCAGTACGCTTGGCTGAATCGCCCCACACGGAGTTCCAACGAAGAATACTCGAGCGAGTCTGCCGTGGTCGGTGCCCCTCCAAATCCGTGCGTGCTGCGGCTCCAATCGACCTGAAAGCCGAGCTTGCTGCTGGCATGGACCATAGCGGCCTGCGCGGTCACCGTCCCTCCGCTGCGCTGCGCCGTCGTCCAGCG
Organism: Bacteroidota bacterium; assembly: GCA_016868755.1. GTDB lineage: Bacteria > Bacteroidota > Bacteroidia > Flavobacteriales > Schleiferiaceae > TMED14. Next base: position 36,324 of record VGFU01000001.1, read on the forward strand.
GGTGGGCACTAAATTTCGGTTGGGCTGCCACGACGACGCTTGGGTTAACGGATCTAAATTCGGAACGCCACCCGACTCGCCGTCGACGTTTCGGTGCAGGCCCAACTGCACTCGGTACCGCCATGTGTGCGCGGAATCTCGGCCCCAAAATGCCGTTTTGAGCCGGTCCGCAAAATGGTCCTCCGGGAGCAAGCCTCCGGCCATCTGCAGGCGACGGTAGTCCACCCAAAAATGCTGGTAGTATTGGGGCGACGCACTGGCCACGATCCCAAATTCCTGTCCGCGCCCTTGCGCCGACTGCCCCACCCAATCCACGACGGGTAGGGGCCCTTTGCGAAGTGCCCAATGCTCTGGAAGCTCTTGTACGGAATTAGTCCAAAAGCCCAAGCGGATCGCGTCGACTGAGCCCGCGTACTGCAGTCCTCGCCCAAAAATCCAATCCGGACCGCCCAAAGCGCTCACGGGCACTCTGTCTGGTTCTAAAGGAACTCGGGCGGACTGGTCTTCCTTGGAACTGCGTTGAAATTGCCAACCCCTCCACACCTGCGTATTCCAGGGAACCGGACGCAGGGTGTCCTCCATACGCAGCGCAGGGGAGGACACAGTCGTATCCGCGGAGCCCCCAGCGGCCACGAGCGACGCGGTGCCCGGACCAGGCTGGACTTGGGCCCAAGCAACGGGGCATAAAAAAACCGCCCAAGCGATTAACGTGCAGAGGCGGTGTAAACCTGCGTTCATCACTACAAATATGATGCGAATAAAAACAAAAAACCCCCGCCTAAGCGAGGGTTTCTGTATAAGTATGGCGGCGACCTACTCTCCCAGCGTACTAGTACCATCGGCGCAAACGGGCTTAACGACTCTGTTCGGAATGGGAAGAGGTGATCCCCGTTGCAATAACCACCATGTTTTTACAAAGCTTTTTCATTGACACATTGGAAGCAACATAAAACATATCCTGGTCCGAATCCACGGGTAATTAGTACTACTCGGCTATGACATTGCTGCCTTTACACCTGTAGCCTATCAACGTCCTAGTCTTGAACGACCCTTAAGAGAAATCTCATCTTGGGGTGGGCTTCGCGCTTATATGCTTTCAGCGCTTATCCCATCCGCACATAGCTACCCTGCGATGCAGCTGGCGCCACAACAGGTACACTAGAGGTGCGTCCGACTC
>VGFU01000001.1:42500-168070 GCA_016868755.1 Bacteroidota bacterium
CCTGAAGGCTTTCAGCCAATCCCGCCATAGCCATCTTGCTCGTCGCGTAGGCCAAAAGGCCTGGGTACTTGGACGCGCCTTGGTATCCGCCCATGCTGCTAATGAAAACCGTGTGCGCGCCCGGGGCAAAGTGCGGAAGTAGAGCTTGCACCAGCAGCGCGGGGCCCGACCAGTTCGCCAAACCCATGCTGGCGAAGTCCTCAGGAGTAAGTTGAGTAAAGGGTTTTGAAACCAAGGCTCCGGCATTCAGCACGAGGCCGTCGAGCGAAATGCCGTTGAGCTGGTGGGCGAACGCTTCCCTAGACTCTGAAGAAGTATGGTCGAGCACGTAGGTGTGGCAGCCCGCTAGGGTAAACGGAGTCCGCGAAGTGGCGTGCACCGCATGTCCTTGGGCCGCAAGGGCAAGGGCGGTTTCGCGCCCAATTCCGCGCGAAGCACCGGTCACTAAAAATTGCTTCATGGTACCGAAACCGATGTTGATTGGCAACCGCAGGCACCGCTGCAGGCTGGTTGGGGAAGAATGCGAACGACGAGGGCGAGCACGCTCCACCAAAAGGCTGTCCAAAGCACTACCGCTATCATATTATATAGTAAGGTATGAAATGAAGCGGAATGCAGACCACGCCGCCACGTAGGCGACCCCGGCATAGGCGGCGAACTGCAGCAGCGCAAACCGCCAACTCCGGGTCTCGCGCACGACCACGGCCAGCGTACTCATGCATTGTAAGGCAAAGGCATAGAACAGAAGCAGCGAAACGCCTACGGCCAAATTGAAGTAGGGCTTACCGGTTGAGGGGTTGATTTCTTCGGCCATCCGCTCACGAACGGGCGCGATGTCGTCGCCATCCACACTGTAAAGGGTAGCCATCGTGCCGACAAACACTTCGCGCGCTACAAACGATGAGGCAATGGCGACCGAGATTTTCCAATCGTAGCCCAACGGCGCGAGCGCTGGCTGAATTCCGCGGCCTATGCTGCCCAGATAGCTTTCTTCGATGGGCATCGGTTCATATTCCGCACTAAAGTTGGGTAAGCCCTTAGGACCGCTGTTGGCTAAAAACCAGAGCACCACGCTGATCGAAACGATGATTTTTCCTGCCTCCACCACAAAGGACTTCGAACGGGTCCATACCGCGGTAAAAACGTTTCGGCCAATGGGCATGCGGTAGGGCGGCATTTCCATAAGAAAGGGGGCGGACTTTTGCTGCGGAACCCAACGGTTCAGCAACGCCGAACCCGCAAGGGCCGCCGCAAACCCCAAGGCATACAGTCCAAACAGCGTCAAGCCTTGCAGGCTGATTCCCATCCAGGGCGCATTGGGAACTACCAATCCAATAATAAGGGCATACACCGGCAGGCGTGCACTGCAGGTCATCAGGGGCGTTACCGCGATGGCAAGCCAGCGTTCGCGCGCCGATTCCATGTTGCGGGAACTCATGACGGCGGGGATGGCGCAGGCGGTACCGCTGACTAAGGGCACCACCGACTTGCCGCTCAGCCCAAAGGGCCGCATGAAGCGGTCCATGATAAACACGACCCGGGCCATGTAGCCGCTTTCTTCGAGTAGGGCAATAAATAGAAAGAGCAGAGCGATCTGCGGAAGAAAAATAAGCACCCCTGCCACGCCCGGCACGAGTCCGCTCGTCAAAAAGTGATTGAAAAATCCCGCGGGAAGTGCGGCGTTGAGCCAAGCGGAAAGCCGGGCGATTCCCCCGTCAATGGCGTCCATGGGGGCCGAAGACCCATAAAAGAGGGCCTGAAACAAGACGAACAGCACGCCGAACAAAAGCACACTTCCCCAGATGGGGTGGACCACGAGTCGATCAAAGCGCGCGGCGGCCCGGCGGTCGCGCACGGGGTCGTAATGGTACACCTTGCGCAGCCACTGATTGACCCAGCGGTAGCGCTGTATGGCTTCGTCGGCCCGTGCCCGCTCCGGACTGCGGCCCGACTCGCGCACCTCTGCGGCAAATTCGGGGTCGCTCAATCCGTCAAGCCACGCCCGGTAGGTCAGGCCGGCCCCAATACACTCCTGCTTTTTTTGCAGCCAGGGCAGGTGCGCTCCGGCCGGTTGAAAAAAGGGCGCTTGCTTGCTCGGCTTGGCCGAACCAATCGCTTCGCGAAGCTCGTCAAAGCCCAGGCCCGTGCGGCTGTTTACCGGCACGACCCGAACCCCGAGTGCGGCTTCCAATGCGGGTAAATCAAGCTGCGCCCCCCGGCGTTCCATTTCGTCGACCATAGTCACCGCGAGTACCGCGGGAAAACCCAAATCAAGCACCTGGGTGAAGACAAACAAGCAGGTCTTGAGGTTGGTGCCGTCGGCCAGCCCCACGACGACGTCGGAACGCTCGGCTTCTGAGGTCGTGGTCAAGGCATTCAGCACGACGCGTTCGTCGTCCGACGAGGGGTGCAGGCTGTAGACCCCAGGTAGGTCAACGACCTCGGCGAGGGTGTTGCTGCCCAACTTGGCCAAACCCAAGTGCTTTTCCATGGTCACGCCGGGGTAATTCCCAACCTTTTGGTTTAAGCCCGTCAGCCGGTTAAACAGCGACGACTTGCCCGTGTTCGGGCGGCCGATCAGGGCCACGCGGAGCGCGCGCTTAGGCGTCATGGGGCTCTGTAATGGGAATCAACTCAGCTAGTTCGCGGCGCATGCTCACCAGAGTACCCTGTACTCGAAAACACAACGGATCCCTAAATGGAGCGGCAAACACCAGTTCCACTTCTTCACCCGGCAGGCAACCCATTTCAAAGAGCTTCACGGGAAGCTCCACGGGTGCCTGCAAAATTAGGGCCTTCTGCCCCACTCCAAGTTCCGAAAGTTTCATGCCTCCAAGGTACAATAGGACGCCAGCAGCGTTGGGGTATTTAGATTCATTCTAATTGTGCGTGCTGGGGCTAAAAAAGGGCGGAACCTTCCGCCCTCTCATTAATTAAAGGATCAGCGATAGCGGGCGCTCGAGGTAGCCCTTGACGCTGTTCAAAAAGGCAGCACCCGTAGCGCCGTCAATGACCCGGTGGTCGCAGCTGAGGGTCATCTTCATGACCTGGCCGGGGACTACCGCTCCGTTTTTCACTACCGGCACGTCCTGAATTCCGCCCACGGCCAGAATGGCGGCATCGGGCGGATTGATGATGGCGGTAAACTCTTCAATCCCAAACATTCCAAGGTTTGAAATTGTGAAGGTGTTGCCGGCCCAATCGCTGGGCTGCAGCTTTTTGTCTTTGGCTTTTTGGGCAAAGCTGCGGACTTCAGCCGAAATGTCGGCCAATCCCTTGGCGTCGGCGTGGCGGACCACCGGCACGAGCAGGCCATCTTCCACGGCCACCGCTACCCCGACGTGCACGTCGTAGTTGGTGCGAACGCTATCGCCCATCCACGAAGAATTGACCGCCGGGTGTTTTTTGAGTGCTTTGGCCACGGACTTAACCACGAGATCGTTGAACGAGATCTTCACGTCACCTGCGGCATTGATTTCGCTGCGCGCGGCGGCGGCGGCCGACATGTCGACCGCAATCGTCAAGTAGAAGTGCGGCGCGGTAAACTTCGATTCGGCCAAACGCTTGGCAATCGTTTTGCGCATTTGCGAAATGGGCGTGTCCACGTGGCCGGAGCTTGGGTACGAAACCGTAGAAGCCACGGCGCTCGATCCGGCACTTGCCGCAACCGGTGAAGCAGCAGCGAGTTCCACGTCGCGCTTGGTAATGCGACCGCCGTCACCGGTGCCTTGAACGCTCGCGAGGTTAACCCCTAATTCTTGGGCCAGCGAACGGGCAAGCGGTGAGGCCTTAAGTCGCGCATCTCCCGACGAAGGTACCGCTACAGGCGCCGCCGTTGGAACCGCTGAAGGTGGTGCAGCAGGCGCTGGAGCCTCCACTGCCGGGACCGCCTCAACCGCGACGGGCGCGGCCGTTACTGCAGGAGCTGCTGGTGCCGCCGAGGCTCCGCCCGAAAGGAGCGCTGAAACGTCTTCGCCCGCAGCGCCTAAAATCGCCAGAATGCTGTCGACCGGAGCCGTTTGGCCTTCTTGTACCCCAATGTGAAGGAGTACGCCCTCCTGTCCCGGGAACGCTTCAAAGTCCATCGTCGCCTTGTCGGTCTCGATTTCGGCGAGCAGCTTGCCTTCGGTGATCGTGTCGCCCAACTTGGCGTGCCACTTGGCCACCACACCTTCGGTCATGGTGTCGCTCAAGCGCGGCATCGTAATTACTAAGGCCATAACTTATTCAGTAATAAAGGGGTAATCTTCGTCGACGTAGACTTGCTGCCAAAGCTCCTCGGCGTCGGGGTACGGTGACTTTTCGGCAAAATCCACGCATTCGGCCACGAGATCTTTGACGCGGGCGTCAATGGCTTCGAGCTCGGCTTCGGTCGCCCACTTCTTTTTGAAGAGCATGTCTTTCGCCGTCAAAATCGGATCGATTTTTTGGTATTCCGCCACCTCATCTTTGGTGCGGTAGTGCTGGGCATCCGACATCGAGTGGCCCTTGTAGCGGTAGGTGCGGATTTCGAGGAAGCTCGGACCTTCTCCGCGGCGGGCGCGTTCCACGGCTTCGTACACCGCATCGTACACCACCGCCGGATCCATTCCTTCTACTGGTGCGCACGGCATTTCGTAGCCAAGGCCCAGCTTGTAAATGTCGGTGTGGTTCGCCGTGCGTTCCACCGAGGTGCCCATGGCGTATCCGTTGTTTTCCACGATGAAGACCACCGGAAGCTTCCACAGCATGGCCATGTTAAACGTTTCGTGCAGGGAGCCTTGACGCACCGCGCCGTCGCCCATGTAGCACAGGGTTACGTGCTTCTTATCCAGGTACTTGTCGGCAAACGCCATTCCGGCTCCGAGCGGAATTTGGCCGCCCACAATGCCGTGTCCGCCAAAAAAGTTGTGTTCCTTTGAAAACATGTGCATCGAGCCGCCCTTGCCGCGCGAGGTACCGTCGACTTTCCCGAGCAATTCTGCCATGATTTTGCGGGGATCCACACCCAAACCAATCGGCTGAACGTGGTTTCGGTAGGCCGTAATCATTTTGTCGCCCGGCTCCATGGCCAACAGCGAACCGGCAAGCACGGCCTCTTGTCCGTTGTAAAGATGCAGGAATCCGCGAATTTTTTGCTGGATGTACAGCGCTGAGGTCATGTCCTCAAACTTGCGCCAGAAGAGCATGTCTTCGTACCACTTGAGGTAAACCTCCTTGGTGAGCTTCTTTTTTGCCATGGTCAAATCGCGCCTGAATGCGCGGTGCAAAAGTAAGGTTTGACGACGATACGATCTTGCCGTAGTTCGTACACTAACCCCCTACTTCATGATTTGGTTCAAATCCACGAGCGCACTGAAGCGAATCGTGTTTTCGAGCGGAGACCGAACGGTCTGGTCCGCCGGGAACAGGTAGGCAAAATCGAGTCCGATGAGGTTGTAGCGCACGCCAAATCCCAGGGTGAAAAAGCGGCGGTTTCCTTTGGTCACGTCCTCGTGCTGGTAGCCCGCGCGGACCGCAAACTGGTCGTTGTACCAGTACTCGCCGCCCACATTGACCATGAACTCGCGCATCAGTTCCTTAAACCCATCGGGCTTGGCCGTAGGGTCCCAAGACTGAATGATGCCCGGGATCACGCCGATCTTGTCGTCCTTGCCCGCCAAAATTTCGCTGCGGTCGCCGTCGTTGTCGGCGTCGAGCACGTCGCGTTCGGGCTTGGTCGGAACCATCAACTTATTGATGTCGGTGAGGAGCGTGAGCCGGTTGTACTTGTCCAACTTCCAGTTGAACCCCCCGCCCAAGCGCATGTTCGTCGGAATAAAGTCGGCCTCGCCGCTCTCCGAGTACTTGATTTTGGCCCCGATGTTCGACAAGGTGAGTCCGCCCACCCACTGTCCGCGCTGGCCGTCGGGCATGCTGAATTCGTCGCCTTGGTAAAACATGCTGATGTCGGTGGCCACCGTTTGGCCGACTTTCGTGAGCTGTCCGCCGACCACCTGTCCTTGCGCCAAGTCCGAAAGCGCGTAGCGCAGCGAAACTCCGCCCGAAAAATGGTCCGAAAGTTTGAGCGCATAGGCCACGTCGAGGGCCATTTCGTAGGGGCGGTAGGTACCCTGCTCTTCGCCCTGCTCGTTGCGGAACGTGATTTCGCCCAGCGAAAAGTACCGCAGGCTCGCGCCCACGCCGCCGCGCTCCCCAACGCCGGCCGCCACGTTGGCAAACATGAGTTCAACGTCGGGAACCAGGCGGCGCAACCACGGCGTGTACGATAGTCCGCCATAAACATTGCCCTTGCCCACAAAAGCGAGCTTAGCGGGATTCCAGAAGATGGCGTTGGCATCAGGACTCAATCCGATACCGGTATTGGCCATGCCCCCCGAGCGCGCGTCGGGTCCAATGTTGAGCATGGGCATCGCCGTCGTGACCACATTGAGGTCGTTCAAGCGATCGTAAAACGTTTGTGCTCGGAGCGACCCGCAGGCCAGCACCGCCGAAAAGCTTAAGAAAAGTGCGCGAGTATGATTCATAGAGAACGGCAAATATAGGGTGTAGGCTTAGGGGCGAATTAAGATGAGCCGGTCGACTTGGTGCACCACTTGGCCGTCGCGGGGACGGACTACGCGAACCTTGGCGAAGTACCAACCGTTGGGTAGCGGAGCCCCGCTGGGCGTCGTAGCATCCCAGTCGGGCGCCTGCAGTACCGACGTTGTGGCCATGCCAATCCACTGATATCCCCAAACCGCTCGGCCCGAAGCATCGCTTACGGTCCAATCGACCTTTAGACTGTCACCGGCGGAATTGTGCTCGACCTGCCAATGCGTCCAGCCTGGACTGGGATTGGGAAAGAGCCGAACGGCCCCGAGCTTGAGTTGTTCGCGGGAAAGCACCACGAAGTCAACGCTTGCCTGGCTCGGATTATTGTACGTGTCCCAAGCCCGAACAGTAAATCGGTGCATACCATCTTCCAAATCATGAAAGGGCCATGTTGCTGATCCGCGCTGGTAGGTGTTGGGATCGGCCTGGTACCGGTCGTTCATAACGAGCGGCTCACTCCAATTTTCGTCGAGGAAGCCAACCAAATCGTGGCCAATACCTGCGCCAATCGCGTTGATTCCGTTGGGATCCGCTAAACGAACTAAGCCCACGGGATGTGCCCCAGTAATTCCTCCAGAAACAAAATTGGTATCATCCATGAATACACCGATCAGCGGTCCAGCGGTATCCAAGGGAGCATCGCTCGCTAAGTCCCCTAGCCAGAACGAAGAATTTGCACCTGCGGCATCCCGATCGGTGCTTTGAGCATACGAAAGAAGCTTGCCTTGGCCCCAAGCGAGCACGACATCTAGAGGCATGCGCCACTCAGCCGAAAACTGGCCAGCTTGTACGTCGACCGTGCCTTGGTAGGCCAACTGGTTCCGAAACGCATAAGATGCCTCGTAGCCCACATTGTCATTATCGAGCATTTGTTTAGGCTGAACCTTATCGTACAGCCGCAACCGCGCCTCACCTTCAAAGCTGGAGTCTAGGCTTCCGTCGCTGCGAAGTACCGAACCCCGCAAGCGCACCAGGTCGAGTGCTCTCAGGCTATCAGATGCAACCCATTGGTTTAAAGTCGGTCGGTATACTTCTAATCGGTTGAGGCGAAGTTGCTGTTCTGGTCCATTTAGTCGAAGTGCCGGATCTCCTAGCAACGTAAAACGAAGCTTATCGCCCGCGCTCACAGAGTTTTTCGCCTTTTTAATAATCTGACCCAGGGTTTGGTAGGCTCCGTTTTCTTTCTGCAAAACCACATTAAAGACGCTATCAGTCAAAAGCGTCGCCCCACCCACAAATACCGCCCGAGTGGTCGTAAGCAGGGCAATCGCACCCCCCTCGGGGTTATTCATCAACTCCTCACCCGCCGAGGTCCTGAGCGGATCATCGTAGCGAGAAAACTCACAGGTAACCGTAATAAATAGCGGCAAAAAGCTACGATTCGAAAAATTTCGACAGTCGTCGATTTGCAGAATATCCTCACTTGCCCAGTTTACCTCACCCCCGTGGCCGATGTAGGTAGTAATAAGGTTGCCCTCGTTTACCGAGCGGAGCAAATCCTCGCGAAGCTTTGGGTAGGACTGGTTTCCCGCACTAGACACTTGCGCATAACCGTCTGCAAATAATTTGCGAACGTCGAACTCCGCATGCTGCGTGTCCACCCGTTCGGCAATTCGGTCTGCCACCAACGTCAAAACCTGCTCCCAATCTTCGTCCACGTCGTCAGCGACAAACTGCACCCGCTGCCGCCACGGGCCCATAGACTGCTGCGGATCAGCATATCGGCGGATTTTGGCCACCACTCCGCGCGCTTGATCCAGCGAATTCACTGGAATGCGGCCGATTCCGAGGTCGAGCGTGGAGGCCGCAAGGTTGGCGCCTTCGCCCGGGTCGAGGTAGCCATAGACGTCGTCCGAAACAAACGACGTTTTGATGCTCATGCTCGACGGCGACTGGTAAGCCGGAACCCAGTTTTGCTTGGGCGTCAACCGCCCCTTGTAGTCGTAGGAGGCGTCGCCAAAAAGCAGTAGGTACTGCAGCTTGGTGGAGTCCGCCGAGCGCGACCAAAGCATGCGCAGAAGGTTGCGCAGCCCCATAAGGTCCTGAACGCCCCCAGAAAACTCGCGGTAGGCTTGGGCCACATCGACTACGGCAACCTTTAGCCCGCGGGCGCGGTGAAGGTCAGCGAGGTCTTCGGCAGCCGGCAGAAACTCGTTGGGAGCATAAATCACGTAGTCCACTGAAGGCATTCCGTGAAGATTTTGGTTCGGAATCCGACTGCCCAACGTCGGCGTTCGGGCCGCCTCCGGAGCAATGTACCACACAACGTGGGCCGAATTTGGCGCAAGGGTTCGGCTTGCGGGATCAAGGTTTGCAACATCCAGGGCGCTGCCGTCTGAGCGCGTCCGCCAAATCCACGTCCCCGCAGGGGCCGTCGGAAGCTGTCGGGCCGAGTCCGCGGGCAAAAAGCGGTAAGCTTGAATGCTGCCCGCCGAAAACACGAAGGGGGCGTCGGACTGAACGGCTACGTAATCGATCCACGCCTTAGCCGCGGGGTTCGCGCTACGCTCCAGCTCCACCGTCGCAGTTCCCCAGGCGGCGCCAACAGAAACCTGAGTCCACGACTGCGTAAACTGGCGGGCGTACGTGTCCCCGTTCACCCCCGAAACCGTTTGAAACGTGCTGCTTCCGACAAAACCCTGGCCGGTGCTTAATTGAAGTTTGGGGCCAAAAACCGTCGAGCGCCCAGCGCCCGATAAAATAAATCGGGCCACCGACTGCCCGTCGAGGCGCGAAAGCCCTAAGTCAACCTGCTTGCTCAAGCTGTAATCCAGCACGTCGCCAAACCAGGCTCGGCCGCTACCTACAAGGTTGACCGCATCGAGTTCGCTCCACGCCACATACTGGTAGCGGTTGACGGGGCGCACTGGCCCAGTAGGTGTTGAGTAGGCCGGCATCGCGCGCCCACCCTCGGTGGTAGTCACGAAGTACGTTTGGGCGTCAGAATAAGGATGATTGGGCCGAAGCCAGCGGTTCGAGACGCTGTCGAACGCCCACACATGCGGACTTTGACCTAAAAAGTAAACAAATTCGGTTGCGGACAACTGCCCGTCTCCACCATCTTCAATGCGAATCGGAAGCGCAAAAAGGTCACTCGGCTTCCCGGTGGATGAATTAAGCTCACTGAGCACGCCGGCCGGACGCCCCCAAATGCCCAGGTTGGCCGTTGCAAAGGGCGGAGTACCCAGCCCGAGCTGCTGCAAGTCGGCTCCGCTCAGGCGGTAAATATGCTCATCGGTCGTGTACACCTCGGCCCAATTACCCTGACGAAGCACCGACTGGGCGGGCCAAACTTGACCCCAAAGCGGTTCGTTGCCCAAAAGCACCACACCTAAAAGTGCAAGGAAAAACGTACGAAAAAGCCTCATTCTGCGTTCAAAGTTCGTAAAGTCAAACGCGGTTTTTCGAGAAATCGTTTACAAACGCTCGGAAAATCGTATAATTGTGGCTTCTAATGATGCCCTACTCCATGGCCCTACGACGCCTGATTGCGGTCGCCCTCCTAGTGGCTCACGCTTGGTCCGCCCAAGCGCAAGACCCCCATTTCACGCAGTACTACGCGAATCCGCTGTACTTAAACCCCGCATTTGCTGGAGTCAAGCAGTGTCCTCGAGTAACAACTAACTACCGAAATCAATACCCCAGTTTGGGCGTTTATCAGACGTTTTCGGCGTCGTTCGACCAGTACGTTGATGGGTTAAATGGGGGCGTCGGACTGATGATTATGCAGGACGAAGCCGCCAACGGCGACCTTTCGCTCACCGAAGCTTCGGGAATTTATTCCTACCACCTGAAGGTAAACCGCGACTTCATGCTCCTATTTGGCGCCCAAGCGACCTTTCGCCAGCGCTCGCTCAACTGGAACAACCTGACCTTTCCCGACATGATCGATCCGTTTTTTGGATTTGTCAAGCCAACCAATGAGATCCGCCCAGACCAAACGACGGTTCAGCAATTTGACTTGAGCTTTGGGATGCTTGGATTTACGGAACGCTTTTATTTTGGCGCCTCAGCACACCACGTTACGCAACCTAACGAGGCCTTTTTGAGTACGTCCACCCTACCCATTAAGGTGACGGCTCAGGCGGGCGCGACGATTCCGTTGGGGCGCAAGCGCCTGTACAACGACCTGGACAACTTGCTGATTCCGAACATTGTGTACCAAACTCAAGGCGGGGCCCATCACATGACCGCTGGCGTGTCGTTCAACCGTGGTGTGCTCACAGGTGGTCTTGGTTACCGCCAAGCACTCGGAGTCGTGAGCACAAACCCTGATGCGCTGATTGCTATCATCGGAATCGCCCCGAACGACGTTCCTTGGAAGTTCGGTTACTCCTACGATTATACGATTTCAGCACTAGGCAACGTTTTGGGTGGAGCGCACGAAGTTTCGCTTTCATACCAATTCCCCTGCCGTAGCCGCCGTTCGCGCTACAGCGAAGTCAAGTGCCCCAAATTTTAACCTTCCCCACCATGAAGCGTTCTATTTTTTCTTCAACCCTCGCCCTGGGTGCGGTTTTGCTCCTCGCCTCGGGTTGCGCGAAGACCCGTTCGAACTCTACGGGCATGACCTACAACGACCGCAAAAACGGCGGATTTCAAATTAACCTCAAGTACAAGGGCCAAGAAACGGGTCCGGGTCTCGTGTTCATCGAGGGCGGAACCTTCATCATGGGCCGCGTCGAAGAGGACGTCATCAAGGACTGGAACAACCAGCCTCGCCGAGTGACGGTAGCTTCGTTCTACCTCGACGAAAACGAGGTCACCAACGCTGACTACCGCGAATACCTCTACTGGCTTCGCCGCGTGTACGACTACGACTACTACCCCCAGATTTACCAATCGGCGCTGCCCGACACGTTGGTATGGCGCGACAAAATGGGCCTCAACGACATGTACGTGGAGAACTACCTCCGCCACCCGGCCTACAACTTCTACCCCGTGGTAGGGGTGAACTGGGAACAAGCCATGCGCTTTTGCCAGTGGCGCACCGACCGCGTGAACGAGCAGATATTGATTGATAAGGGCATCCTTAACGTGATGAACACCCAGGCGGACGATCAAAACTTCAACAGCGAAGTTTACCTGTACAAGCAAGGCGAGTACACGCAGCAGAACCGCAAAGGCCTAAAGGACCTTAGCCCCGCACAAGTATTTGGCAAAGAAGGTCGCCCCGCTCGCATTGAAGACGGCATTTTGCTGCCGAAGTACCGCCTCCCAACGGAGGCCGAATGGGAGTACGCCGCCTACGCCGAAATCGGACAGCGCGTCTACAACCGCCAAATCGACCGCAACAAGTACACCTGGAACGGTTCGTCGGTGCGCAACAAAAACAAGAAAGTTCAAGGCGACATGCTTGCGAACTACAAGCTTAGCGGCGGCGACAACATGGGTATGGGTGGCTACTTGAACGACCAGGCCAACATCACCATGCAGGTGAAGTTTTACCCCCCGAACGATTTTGGCTTGTACGATATGGCCGGCAACGTAGCGGAATGGGTGCTTGACGTGTACCGTCCGCTCTCGGCGCAAGACATGGACGACCACCGTCCGTACCGCGGTAACGAGTTCAAGACGTTTGACGACAACTACGAAGGTTTGGGTGAGCTTACCGTGCTGACCGAGCCGCAGTACGAGCGCAACGCCAACGGCGACAGCGTACTGGTGCGCCTTCCGGGACAGCTCCCGCAGCGCGCCGTGACGGTTGAAGAAAACCTGAAGCGCCGCAACTACCAGAAGTCAGACTACCGCGATTTCTTGGACGGTGACGTGGAATCGTCGCTCAACTACCGCAACGCCGGTGAAGAAGAGACGGGCGATCAAATGTACAAGTACGGCGAGACGACGCTGATCGGTAACACCACCCGCGTGTTCAAGGGTGGTTCATGGCGCGACCGTGCGTACTGGCTGTCTCCCGGTTCACGCCGCTACCTGGAGCAAGATCAGGCTACCGACTACATCGGATTCCGTTGTGCGATGGACCGCGTAGGATTCCAAAACGAATCGAGCAAGCGCACGAAGTCGTCGCCGAAGCCCAAGCAAGATAAGTTCGTTCGCTACCGCCCGTAGGACAATGAACGAATGGTATGCGCGCTTTGATGCGCGTGTAGGAGTCTGCTCCGACAGCCGCACGTTGGCTTCGGGGCAGATTTTTTTTGCCCTTCGGGGCGCCTCATTTAACGGGAACCTTTTTGCGCCCCAAGCCTTAGCGCTCGGGGCGAGCACGGTGGTGGTAGACGAGCTCGTCGAGGGCCTCAACCCTGAAGATGATCGTGTGGTGCACGTTCCCGACGCCCTGAAGGCGCTGCAGGGCTTAGCGCACTACCACCGGATGAAGTGGGGCAAAACGGTGGTTGGACTGACGGGCAGCAACGGGAAAACAACCGCCAAAGAGCTTTTTGCGCACGTTCTGCAGCAGAAGTTCGCGGTGCTTGCCACCCAAGGAAACCTAAATAACCATATCGGCGTTCCGCTCACCTTGCTGCGCCTGCTGCCCGAGCACGACATTGCCGTGGTCGAAATGGGCGCTAACCACCAAGGCGAAATCGACGAACTCTCGCGCATAGCGGCGCCCAACCTAGGGTACATTACCAACTTCGGCCTGGCCCACCTCGAGGGATTTGGCGGGCCCGAAGGCGTAATCAAAGGCAAGTCGGAACTCTACCGCTACCTCGCAGAAACGGGTGGACGTGCCCTCGTGTACTACGGCGACGCACGCCAGCTCGCCGAATGTACCAGTGCGCGTTCGGTATTTGGCGAAGGACTGAAGTTTGCGGCAAACGAGCACGGACAAATGAGGGTCGAATGGAACCGCCAGTGGGCGCAAAGCCACCTAATTGGTGATTTTCAGGACCGTGCGCTGGCCGCCGCCGTAGCCCTAGGCGCCCACCTTGGCCTCAGCGACGACGAGGTAGCTCGGGGGATTGAAGCCTACGTTCCGAACAACAACCGCGGCGAATGGCGCAGCATCAACGGCTACCAGGTCTTTATGGACGCCTACAACGCCAACCCCAGCAGCATGGAGGCTAGCCTGCGCAACGCAGCGCCGCGTCTGGAGCCCGAGGATACCGTGTACGTCGCTGGGGATCTTTTTGAGCTCGGAGGTTACGCCGCTGAGGCCCACCAAAAAATGGTCGACCTCATGGTGGCGCTTGGAATCACCCGAGCGGTGCTTGTGGGACCCCTTTTTGAAGCCACCCGTCATCCGTACACCTCGGTACGAAGCACCGAAGAGCTCGCCCAAGAATGGCGCAGGAATCCGCCTAAGTGCGGCCGAATTTGGGTGAAGGGCTCTCGCGGAATGGCGCTTGAGCGCGCCATCGCAGCCCTCGGGCCGGAGGCTTAGAGCGCGTAGCGAATTCCGCTCGATAGCGAAATCCAAAGTGGATACTCCTTGTATGCCGTGGTCGGGGTCGCTTCAAACTCCGTAAAACCGTTGTCGAGGCCTACCAGGCCGAACCAGCTCCAGTTTTCGTTGAGCTTTAACGATGAGCCAAGTTCGATACCCGCAGACGTCATGGTGCGCGCCACTTCGGTCGAAATCCCGTCGCGCTGCACCGATTGGAGCCGGCGGTAGGCAATGGGAACCCAAACTTCAAGGGTTGTTACATCAGACACTTCGGTGGCAAAGCCCAAGCGGCCCCGAAGTAAGAGGTAGTTGCTCTGGGTGCGGAGCAGGGTTTCGCGGTCCGGACCTTGGCGGTAGGCAAAGTTGCTCTGAGCCACATCAACCCCGAGGCGAAAGGGCTTAATGTTCGCGTTCAACGCGAGGCCGTAGGCTCCGCCCAGCGAACCACGAAACAAGTCAGTGACCTCTGGCTGGGTGCCCACCACCTCGCCCACAGTGCGCCGAAATACCGTGTTGGCCTGCACGAACGGGGCAATAGACAGGCTTCGCTCGCGCACGTCGCTGTCGGTGTAGTAAACCTGAGCCGTAAGGCTCGTGCCAACCAGCAGGGCGGCTGTAACTATGCTAAATTTTGCCATTTTTCGTGGAATGCGGTAAGTAAGTTAGAGATTCCGGCGGGATTTTTTCCTCCGGCCGAAGCATAAAAGTCTTGGCCTCCGCCGCCGCCTTGAATGTGGGCCCCCAGTTCGCGCACCCAGTTGCCCGAATGGACCTTGGCCACGGCTTGCGCTCCAGCGGCTAGATGGGCCTGGGCTTTTCCGTCTTCTTCGATCGCCACGAGAATCACCAGGTCGGGGTTGGCCTTGGTCAGGCTAAAAACAAGGTCCTTGGCTGCTGCGGCGCCCAAAGGGAGCTGAGCGGCTACCCAACGGAGGCCCGCATGCTGCGCGGCGTCGCGGAGCAGATCTCCCTCGGCACCCGCGGCCTGCGCGCGCTGTGCCGCTTCGAGTTTTTTCTTTAGGTCGGCAACTTGCCCCCGTAAGTCATTAAGTACCGCCGCCGGACTTGCATTTTTAGCCTCCTCGACGACCTCGTTCCACTGGCGGCGAATGCCTTTGAGGTAGGCTTCGGCCGAGGCACCCGAAAGGGCCTCAATGCGGCGCACACCCGAGGCTACGCTCGATTCCGAAACCAGCACAAACGGAGCAAGCATTCCGGTGGCCGCAACGTGCGTTCCGCCGCACAGCTCAACCGAAGGGCCAAATTGAATGACGCGCACGGATTCCCCGTACTTCTCGCCAAACAGGGCCATGGCGCCGAGGGCCTTTGCTTCGGCAATGGGCACGGAGCGTCGCTCCACCAGCGGGTGGTTGGCGCGAATCGCCTCCGATACCTGCGCCTCTATGCGGTCCAGTTCGTCAGCCGTGACCTTTTGAAAGTGGCTGAAGTCGAACCGCAGGGTTTCGGGAGACACGAGCGATCCGCGCTGCTCGACATGCGCCCCCAGAACGCTTCGAAGGGCGTGATGCAGCAGGTGCGTCGCGCTGTGGTTTTGGGCCGAGGCGGAACGGCGTTCGCCGTCCACCGACAACGTAACCTCTGCGGTCCACTGGGCCGGTTCTGCCACCAGGTGGTGCAGGATCATGCCGGTCTCTTTGGTCGTGTTCCGCACGGCGATGCGTTGGCCGCCCACCTCCACCCAGCCTTGGTCGCCGACTTGGCCACCTCCTTCAGGGTAAAACGGCGTGGGCGAAAAGCAGGCCTGAACTACCAATCCCTTGGCCGTTTCGACGCTGCGGTAGCGCAGCAGCTGTGCCGAGGTCGTCACGACGTCGTACCCAACAAAGGCGTCGCTGGGTGCATCGCTCAGAATCGTCCAATCCCCGACTTTTTGGGCGGAGGCTTGGCGCGAACGGCTTTTTTGGGCCTCCATGGCGGCGGCAAAACCCTGTTCATCGACCGACTTGCCCTGTTCGCGGCAAATCAGCGAGGTGAGGTCGAGCGGAAACCCAAAGGTGTCGTACAGCTCAAAAGCACGCTCGCCCGAAAGTACCGTGGAGTCTGCAAGCGAAGCATCCAGGCGCTTCAGTCCCGACTCAAGGGTGCGCAAAAACGCGAGTTCTTCTTCGCGAATCACCTGCTGAATAAATGCGGCCCGCGCGGGAAGCTCTGAAAACGCGGCGCCCATCGTGTCGACCATGACCGGCACGAGTTCCGCCATAAACGGTTCGCGGAAGCCCAGAGTGCTGTAGCCGTAGCGAATGGCGCGGCGCAAAATGCGGCGAATCACGTAGCCCGCACCGTTCGAGGCGGGCAACTGTCCGTCGGCGATGGCAAAAGCCACGGCGCGAATGTGGTCCGAAGCCACGCGCATAGCGATGTCGGTGCGCTCTTCGGCACCGTACTTCAGGCCACTCAGGGCCTCGAGGCGGCGCAGGTAGGGCTTAAAAACCTCGGTATCGTAGTTGGACGAAGCGCCCACAACGGCGCGGGCGAGGCGCTCAAAACCCATTCCGGTATCGACGTGCTGGGCGGGCAGCTCCACCAGCGAGCCGTTGGCTTTGCGTTCGAACTGCATGAACACCAGGTTCCAAATTTCGATAACCTGCGGGTCGTCGTTGTTCACGAGCGTAGCCCCATCTACGGCTAGGCGTTCAGCCGCTCCGCGCAGGTCGACGTGAATTTCGGAACAGGGTCCGCAGGGCCCCGAGTCGCCCATTTCCCAAAAATTGTCCTTTTTGCTTCCGTACAAAATGCGGTCCGGCGATAGGTGCTTGAGCCACATACCCTTGGCCTCTTCGTCCGATGCCAAGCCGTCGCCCTGGTCTCCGCCAAAAACCGTAACGTACAGGCGGTCTTTCTCGAGCTTGCACACCTGGGTAAGGAATTCCCAGGCCCAGTCGATCGCCTCCTGCTTGAAGTAGTCGCCAAACGACCAGTTGCCGAGCATTTCGAACAGCGTGTGGTGGTAGGTATCGATGCCCACTTCTTCAAGATCGTTGTGCTTGCCGCTGACGCGCAGGCACTTTTGGCTATCGGCAATGCGCGCGTGCTCCACCGGTTTGGCACCGATGAATACGTCTTTAAACGGATTCATGCCCGCATTGGTGAACATCAACGTGGGGTCGTCCTTGATCACCAAGGGCGCCGAAGGCACGATCACGTGGCCTTTAGACGCAAAAAAATCAAGGTATGCCTGGCGGAGTTCGTTCGGATTCATGCGGGTGGTTTTGCCTACTTTTGAAGGATACAAAAGTATGCGCCGCGCTAAGTACATCTACGACCCATTGACCCTCGCCTACCACAAGGTCGAGCGCACGTGGAAGCACATTCTGCGCGACACCTCCCTGTTCCTGCTTGGTTCAATGCTCATGGGGCTGATTTTCTTCTTCGCCATCCAGTACTTCATGGATTCTCCGCAGGAACGAGCGCTGAAGCGCCAGCTCGAAATTTCGGAACAGACCTACTCCGAACTCGAGGACCAGATGGTGGAACTTTCGACGGTGATTGAGGAGCTGGAACGGCGCGACAACGAAATCTACCGCGTCATTCTCGAGTCGGAACCTCCGGCCACGTGGGTGCGCCAGGGCGGACTTCCCACGAACGGTTCGAGCTACGAACGCATCCGCGGACTTTCCAACGAGACCCTACTCGAACGGAGCCTTCGGCGCGTCGACGATCTGAAAAAACGCCTCGCGGTGCACTCGGCCAGCCTCGACGAGGTCGCAGAGTTGGCCCAGAAAAAAGGACAAATCCTCGAGGCTTTGCCCGCCATTCGCCCAGTCAAAGACCAGCCCGGCATCAAGCTTTCGTCGGGCTTCGGTTACCGCGTCGATCCCATGTTTAAGGTGAGCAAAATGCACCAGGGCATTGACTTTTCGGCCCGCCAAGGAACCCCCATCTACGCCACAGCAGACGGCGTCGTGGTCTCCAACGAACTCTACGGAGGTCGCGGATTTGGCAAGCACCTCACCATCAGCCACGGCTACGGCTACCACACGCTTTATGCCCACATGAGCAAAGTCGTGCGCCGTCAGGGCCAACGCATCAAGCGCGGCGACCTCATTGGCTACGTGGGCAACACGGGCAAGTCGACGGGCCCCCACCTCCACTACGAAGTCATTTACAAAGGACAGCGCGTCAACCCCATCAACTTCTTCTTTAACGACCTCACTCCGGCCCAGTACAACCAACTGCTTGCGCAGGCGGCCACCAACAACCAATCCCTCGACTGATGATTCCGACGGAATTCACCAAGCGCTACTACTCCATCGGCGAAGCCGCCGCGATGTTTGACCTCAAAACGTCGACGCTTCGGTTTTGGGAGAAAGAGTTCCCCGAACTCCAGCCTAAAAAATCAGAATCGGGCGCCCGCAAGTACACGGCCAAAGACATGGAAAAACTCCGCCAAATTCACTATTTAGTGAAGGAGCGCGGATTCACCCTCGAAGGCGCACGGCTCAAGCTGAAGCACGCACCTGAAGACCAAATCGACCACGAAGACGTGGTACGGCGTTTGCAGAAGGTGAAGGCCGAGTTAGATCAATTCGTTAAAACCATCAAAACCCTACCATGAACCGTTCAACGATCATTTTGCTTTCTGTCTTAGGCGTATTTGTCCTGCTCATTCTGTGGAGCGTGGGAGCCTACAACCGCTTGGTTGGCCTCAGCGAAGGCACCGAAAGCCAATGGGCCAATGTGCAGTCGGCCTACCAGCGTCGAGCAGACCTCATTCCGAACCTTGTTTCGACCGTGAAAGGCTATGCTGACTTTGAGCAAGAAACCCTGACCGGCGTGATTGAAGCGCGCTCTAAGGCCACTTCGGTTCAAATTTCGGCCGACGACCTCACGCCCGAAAAAGTAGCCGCCTTCCAAAAAGCCCAAGGAGAACTCAAGGGCGCCCTGAGCCGCCTGCTCGTGTCGGTGGAACGCTACCCCGACCTCAAGGCCAACCAAAACTTTTTGGCCCTGCAGTCGCAGCTCGAAGGCACGGAAAACCGCATTAACGTTGAGCGCGACCGCTTTAACGAACAGGTTCGCACCTACAACTCGGCCGTGAAGCGCATTCCCACGTCGATCGTGGCGGCCATGGGCGGATTTGAAGCCCGCGGCTACTTTGAAGCCGAAGCCGAGGCCCAAGACGCCCCTGAAGTGAGCTTCGAGTAATGAAGGTCCAACCCGAGGAGGAACAGCGCATCGTCGCAGCCATTGAGGCGGCTGAGCGCGTTACCTCGGGTGAAGTGCGCGTGCACCTCAACAGCACGTGCAGCGGCGATGCACTTAAAGATGCCCAAAAGGCCTTTCGCAACCTAGGTATGCACCGCACCGCCGAGCGCAACGGAATTTTGTTTTACCTCGCGCTCGAAAGCCACAAATTTGCCGTGCTCGGTGACCAAGGCATCCACGACCGCGTAGGCCAATCGTTCTGGGATGGAATTCGCGACGCGATGGTCCCTGAGCTACGAGCAGGTCGCTGGGTAGAGGCCATGGAATTCGGCATCGCCGAAGCCGGCCGGGCACTCGCCGAGCATTTTCCGCACCAAGGCACCCGCGACCGCGACGAACTCAGCAACGAAGTGTCGCGCAGATGAGGCTGCTCGGACTTTTGCTCCTTCTCAGTGCAGGGCTCCATGCTCAACCCTGGGAAAAACCCAGCCCCAGCGAGGGACTTGTGGTGTGGCGCGGCGTTACGCCCGTGCTACAGCCCGACGAAGAAGCACGCCTCGAATCAGTGCTCGCCGCCATCAACGACTCGACTTCCACCCAAATTGCGGTGCTTTTTGTCGACCGCGTCAACGACGACCTCAACTTCGTGGCGGCCCAAACCGGAGAGGCCTGGGGCATTGGCCAAGCCGAAACCGACAACGGAATGCTCGTGCTGATCGCCCTCGACGATCGCAAAATGGCAATACAAGTGGGCCGTGGCTTGGAACCCACCATTACCGACCTCGTCAACCACCAACTTATTGAAAACACGCTGAAGCCCGCCTTCCGCGAACAATCCTATGCCGCTGGCCTCGAGGCGGTCGCTACCGAAGTGGCCCAACGCCTTTCGGGTCAATTTGAGGCCGTGCCAGCTGAGAAGGGACGTAGATTTCCCGTAGCCGGCGTGGTTGTGGCCCTGATCATACTCATCGCACTCGCACGCCGAGGCAATTCAGGCGGCTGGGGCGGCGGCAGTGGATCCCGCGGTATGTGGTTTGGCCCGATGGGCGGATTTCCTTCTGGCGGTGGATTTGGCGGACGCGGCGGCAGCGGCTTTGGCGGAGGCGGCTTCGGCGGCTTCGGCGGCGGAAGTTTTGGCGGCGGCGGCGCTTCAGGTTCGTGGTAATTTGCGACCTTTGCAGCATGATTTCAACACGAACCTTTCGATTGGGCGTTCTTGCCCTGGCGGTAAGCACCCTGGCGAGTTGCGGCGCTCCAAAATTTGCGCTGAGCTCCACGGCCCAAGGCCTGCAGATCAATGTGACCAAGCCGGTTCAGCAGTCCCTGAGCATTCAATCGGTTCAGGTGGAGCAAAACGGAAGCTGGTCGAGCCCCGCGTTTCAGGTGAAGTACGCCAACCGCGATGAAGTCGTGCTCGGAACCAAAGGTGAATCAAGTCTTCGCGTGTCGGTTCCAGGAGCCATGGATGCCACGGCGGCCCAGGTTGCGTTCCGCACTGCGCCAGGCAAGCCCCTGAAGACGAAGTTGGTTAAAGCCAAGTAATCCGTGGTGCACATTCAACGTCGCGAGGTGTTCAGCGCCGCGCACCGCCTGTACAACGAGGCCCTCAGTCCCGAGGAGAACCAGCGCCTTTTTGGCAAGTGTTCGTGGGATTACGGCCACGGACACAACTTCGAGGTTTGGGTTACGGTCAAAGGCCAGGTGAATCCGCTGACCGGTTTTGTGATGAACCTGGTCGACCTAAAAGCGCTCATGATGAAGTACGTGATCGAGCCGCTCGACCATAAGCACCTCAACCACGACGCGACGTTTATGCTCGGAATTTTGCCGTCGACCGAAAACCTCGCCATGGAAATTTGGAAGCAGCTGGCCGCACCCGTAGCCGGATTTGGGGCTGCGCTGCACTGCGTGCGGGTCGTCGAAACCGAAAACAATGCCGTGGAGTACTACGGAGAATAAGTTCATGTTCATGCCCCATCGGGGGCTTAGCTCTGATTGTTTTATGAAAAAAGCCTACGTTTTTCCCGGCCAAGGTGCCCAAGCCCCAGGGATGGGTCAGGACCTTTATGACGCGCACCGCGATTTGTTTGCGCAAGCCGACGCCGTGCTCGGTTTTGGGTTGACCGACCTGATGTTTCACGGCAGCATGGAGGACCTTACCCAAACCAAAGTGACGCAGCCCGCAATTTTTGTGCACAGCGTAATCAAAGCCGCGTCGCTCGGAGCTGATTTTCAACCCGACATGGTGGCCGGCCATTCGCTCGGCGAGTTTTCTGCCCTCGTAGCCGCCGGAGCGCTAAAGTTTGATGATGGGCTTCGCCTGGTGGCGGAGCGCGCCCGCGCCATGCAGGATGCCTGCGATGCCGAGCCGTCAACGATGGCCGCGATTTTGGGCCTCGCCGATGAGGTTGTTGAGCAGATTTGTGCCGAAACGCCCGGCGTGGTGGTTCCCGCGAACTACAATTCGCCCGGTCAGTTGGTGATCAGTGGCGCGCGCGCCGCGGTGGAAGCCGCGTGCGCTGCGTGCAGCGCGGCCGGGGCCAAGCGGGCGTTGATTTTGCCGGTGGGCGGGGCGTTTCACAGCCCGCTTATGGAACCGGCCCGCGCGCGCCTCGCCGAGGCGTTGGATGCCGTGGCGCTGCAGGCTCCGCGCTGCCCCATCTACCAGAACGTGGTGGCCGCACCGGTGAGCGACCCCGAAGCGATAAGAGCGAACCTCAAGGCCCAACTCACCGGATCCGTGCGCTGGACCCAATCGGTACTGGCCATGGTCCACGACGGAGCAACGCACTTTTATGAAGTGGGTCCGGGCAAGGCTCTGCAGGGCATGGTGAAAAAAATCGCACCCGAAGTCGAAGCCGTAAGTGCATAAATTGGTTCTAGCTGCTCGCTTCGGGTTTACCGTTGAAGCTAGCAACTAGCAACCAGCAACCAGCTACTAGCAACTAGCAGCCAGCAACCAGCAACGAGCAACGAGCAACGAGCAACGAGCAGCCAACCCAATGAAGTCCTCCTTCCGCGCCCCATCGAATATTGCCCTCGTAAAGTACTGGGGCAAATACGGCGTGCAGCTGCCGAGCAACCCTTCGGTCAGCTTTACGTTGGACGTCTGCGCGACCGAAACGACGCTCGAACTCACTGAAGCAGCGGGGGTCAGCGTCGCATTGGATGGGGTTGATACACCGAGTTTTGTTCCGAAGGTGGCGCAGTTCGTGGAGCGCATCGCCGACCGCCATCCGTGGATTCTTCGCTTCGGGCTTCGGGTGAACACGCACAACACGTTTCCGCACTCATCGGGCATTGCGAGCAGCGCTTCGGGAATGA
Organism: Bacteroidota bacterium; assembly: GCA_016868755.1. Classification (GTDB taxonomy): domain Bacteria; phylum Bacteroidota; class Bacteroidia; order Flavobacteriales; family Schleiferiaceae; genus TMED14. The sequence continues at coordinate 64,912 of VGFU01000001.1, forward strand.
GCGCCCTAGCGCTTTGTGTGGTGGATTTGGCGGCCAAACTCGGCCACGAGGTGGCCGATCCGCGCCAAGAAGCCTCCGTGCTGGCACGGCTGGGCTCGGGCAGCGCCTGCCGATCGGTGTACGGCGGACTCGTGGTTTGGGGCGAAACCCCCTCGGTGGACGGATCGTCCCAGGACTTTGGCGTGCCCTACGCGGATGCGGTGCACGAAGTGTTCCGCACCTACCGCGACACCGTAGCCCTGGTCGACGTTGGTCAAAAAGCGGTCAGCAGCACGGCCGGACACCAACTGATGGAAGCCCATCCGTTCCGCGAGCAACGTTTTGCCCAAGCCCATGCGCACCTCGCGGCATTGAAGCCCATTTTGGCGGCGGGCGACCTCGACGCCTTTATGGAGCTGGTGGAGCTCGAAGCGCTCACGCTGCACGGTCTGATGATGTCAAGCCATCCGAGCTATATTTTAATGCGGCCCAATACGCTGCACATTATTGAGGCAATCCGCACGTACCGACGCGAGTCGGGCGTCCCCGTCAGCTTCACGTTGGACGCGGGAGCCAACGTGCACATCCTTTACCCTGCGGCATTTGAACAAACGGCGCGTTCGTTTGTTGAAAATCAGGTAAAACCTTGGTGCAAAGACGGCCGCACAATTGCGGACCGAGTAGGCCAAGGACCGGTATCTTTGCAGCAATGAATCTGAGCACCAAGTACTTCGCAAAAATTCTCCTCTTTGGGGAGTACGGTGTCATTCGCGACGCCATGGCGCTCTCGATACCCTACACGAGTTTTTCAGGCGTTCTTCGCCTGCCCGAAGGCGAAGCGAGCTACGAGCAGCGCGAAAGCAATGCTTCGCTGGACCGATTTGCCGCCTACCTCGAAGAGCTTCAGGCTCTGGGCACGCTGTCCGCAGACTTGGATTTGCGCGCCCTACGCGCCGATCTGGAGCGCGGACTTTACTTTGACTCGAGCATACCCCAAGGTTATGGCGTTGGGTCGTCGGGGGCCATGGTGGCCGCGCTCTATGCGCGCTACGCACGAAACCCCTTGCCGCTTGAGGCCGCAAACGACGCCCTAAAGCTCAAAGCGCTGAAGGCTGAAATGGCCCAGATGGAATGCTACTTTCACGGCAAGAGTTCGGGAATGGATCCCACGATCTGCTACCTGCAGTTGCCGCTGCTGGTGCGCTCCTCCGAAGATTTGGGTACCGTTTCGATGCCCAGCCTTCCGCACGACGGCCAAGGAGGCATTTTCTTGCTCAACTCGGGCGCTCCGGGCGAAACGCAGCCCATGGTTCAGATTTTCATGGACAAGCTAAAGGAGGAGGGTTTTCGCCGCCTCATGACCGAGCAGTTCAAGAAGTACAACGACGCCTGCGTTTCGGCGTTTCTGGCCGGAAAAACCGACGAGTTGCTGCGCGAGCTCAAAAAGCTGAGCGGACTCGTACTGGAAAACTTCGGACCGATGATTCCGCACGACTACCACAGCCTGTGGCAAAAGGGAATCGACACCAATGCCTACTACCTGAAGCTTTGCGGCTCGGGAGGCGGAGGCTACATACTGGGCTTTGCGCCCGACCTCGAGCAGGCTAAGGCCGAGCTCGCCCCGCACCGAATGGACGTCGTTCTTCGCTTTTAAGCGAACGTCATGCGTCGGCGCACCAAAATACTCCTTCGCCTCACGGCCTTCTTAAGCCTCGTGCGCTGGACGCACATCTTATTTTTGGCAGTCGCCCAGGGATTGGCCGCTACCACGCTGCTCCGCGGCGAGGGTCCAGTGGCCTGGTGTACCCTGGGCGGAGTAGTGCTCACCACCGCCCTCATTGTGGCCGGGGGGTCGCTGTTCAATAGCTTTTATGACCTCGAGCGCGACCTCATTGAGCGCCCTTGGCAAACCATACTCGAGCGCCCGGTCGCCCGCAAGTACGGAATGCAGCTCGCGTTTAGCTTTTATGGTTTGGCCGTGCTGGTCTCCCTCGCCACCCTCCAACTGCCGATTGCGCTGGGCTTTGGATTCTATGCCCTGCTCGTGTTTTTGTATTCCCACAAACGCTGGGGCTACGGGGTCGGAGGCTCGCTCATCGTGAGCCTGCTCGCATTTGCTCCGTTGCTCCTTTTGACGGCCGCCCTGCTCCCCCACTCCTGGCCGGGTTTTGTGCGCGGACTTCCGTTGGCGCTTACCCTTATTGCCTTAGAATGGCGCCGGCAGTGGGAACGACGCCAGATTCCGCATTCGGCCAGCGAAGAGCGCCGCCTGAGGGTGCGCAATCAGTGGGCCTATAAGGTGATCTTGGCCCTTAGTTTGGGACTTATTCCGCTCGCGTAACCGAGCTAGCGGAACACCGTGAACATGCCGCGGCGTTCTTCAACGAGCCCATCGGGCAGCCAAATAAACAAGCGGTAGCTGTAGGGGCCGGCAGGAACCTTTTCGCCCCCGTAGGTGCCGTTCCAGCCGTTGGGATCCTCGCTGCTGTGAAAAACCTGAAGACCCCAGCGGTTAAACACCGCCCATTCCATGCGGTCGATTCCCGTGGCCACAATGCTGAAGCGCTCGTTGACCGCGTCGTTGTTGGGTGTGAAGGCCGACGGAATGTACACGTAGTGGTCCATCTTGAGCTCGACAGGGTAGGCCGCGCTGTCGCTGCAGCCTAAGGTGTCGCGCACGGCGAGCCCCACCCAGTAGGTGCCCGGACGTCCGTACACGTGGCGCGGATGAACCTTGGTCGAGGTATCGCCATCGCCAAAGTACCAGCGCACGTTCAGCGTGTCGGTCGAATAATTCGTGAATCCCACGTCAAGAGGGTTTCCGGGATCTTGCAGGTACGTGAACGAGGCTACGGGGCTCGGCACGACCCAGGCATACACCGAGTCGTCTTGCGTAATGAGGCAGTTGTCGGTCACCTGGTACCGGTACCACTGGCTCGAGGCCGGAGTTACCGTCCACAGCGTATCGGTCGGCCCGTTGATCCACTTGGTCGTGCGCTGGCCTTTGCCGAACTGCGAGCGCGCACGAAGGGTTGCGGCGTCGCTCGGACATAGGTACAGGGTGTCGGACTCGGTGCGGATGGAGTCGTAGGGCTCCACGTAGATGGTAATGCTGTCTACCCGCGGAACCGTGCTGCACTCGTCCCAACTGAGGTAGCGAAACTTCGTCGTCACTGGCGGTGCCACGGTGAGCAGTGTGGCTTGAAGGGTGTCCGATTCCCAGTATCCCCAGCGGTTTCCTTCTCCGCCCGACAGGGTTGCCCGCAACCGCGTCACCGAACCGGGGCACGCGAGGGTGTCATTACCCTGGTCAATGGCAAGCGCTGCCTGCACGCCTACCCGATCGCGAATCCAAATGTCGACCGAGTCGGCGGGGTACACAGCGCAGTCCGTCGAAACCGGCATCATGCGCACGCGCAGGAGCTCCAGGGGCTCGGCTATTCCGTCGTCAATGGGCTGAAACCACAAGGTGTCGGTCTTCTGACCGGGGTACAATATCAGGGTATCTGGCAATCCGCCCACAAAGTCGGCCGGGATCGCACTGCCCACGTAGTTGAACTGGGCAATAAGGGTGTCGCTCGTGGCCCCTTTGCGCTCAAAGAGCAAGTAACTTTTGGCACAGCCCTCGACCATCACCGTGTCGCTGAACGAGGCTCCCGCGTTGGTGGTAGGCGTCAGGTTGATTTCGGGCAGCTTAAACGAGCGGGCCCCGAGGAATACGGCCGAATTTAAGGCTCCGTCGCTCACGTCGGCAATCATCAACTTAATGGTGTAGGGCACACCGCACACTACCCCGGCCTTGGCCCGAAAGACGTCGGTAAAGCCCTCGAGGTTGACGATGCTCGATCCGCCGGTATTGGCGTTGTAGTAGGTGGCGTGCGCCACGTAGTTCGGGTTGGCCGTCAAGCAATTGGAGGCGGAATTGCCGCCCGAGGGATAGCCTTGATTGATGGTGTTCACGGCAACCGGCGTGGTCGTGCCCGGAATGACCGCAAGGTTGACCGTGTCGATGCGGAGGCTTCCGTTGGGATGGTACATCGGCATACCGTTGATGCCGGGTCCGATCAAGAAAAACCCGAAGACGTCGTTGAACCCGGAGCAGGTGTAGCTGGTGTATTCTTTGGACCCAAAAATGTAGTCAAACTGCACGCTGTCGCCGTTGGCCAGAAAGTTGAACTGGATGGACGCCCGGTCGTACTGACTCGATGCCGACGAACCAATGGTATTTAGTACGGTCGTTAGGTTTGCACTGGTTGTCTGCGCAGGGAAGGTGGTGAACGTTCCAGTTTGGCCGGGAACCACGTCGATGGCGTCGGTGGTGACCATAACGATTCCGCTGTCGAGACCAAAGGCGGGGTTGGAGCAGGTAAACTTGCCCAACTGAACGGAGGGCGGCTGCGAAACAGGCAAGCCAAATGCGTTCAACGGCGAGTAGACAAACAGGTTTGGGCCGACGAGCACGTTTTGAACCAACCACATCGGATCGTTTCGCGGCGATGTCGAGTTCACCACGATGTTTTGGCCCCCAGCGCCAAGCCCGAAGGCGAGCGAAAGAAATAGGAGTAGTTTTCGCACGGTTTCAAAGGGAAAGATACAACGCATAGGCCAAGCGGATTGTACCTTCGAATCATGATTGATTCGTACGTTTCCCAGCACCGTCAGCGCTTTCTCGACGAGCTTTTTACCCTTCTTCGCCTGCCAAGTATTTCGGCGGACCCCGCCTACAAGGACTCCGTCCTGGCAACCGCCGATGCGGTGGCGGGCTTCTTGACCCAGGCCGGAGCCCAAAACGTTGAAGTTTGCTCCACTCCCGGTTACCCGGTCGTGTACGGCGAGTACTTCGTCGACCCTTCGCGTCCTACCGTGCTCGTGTACGGCCACTACGATGTACAGCCCGCCGACCCCTTGAACCTGTGGACAACTCCGCCGTTTGAGCCCGAGGTGCGCAGCACCCCGATTCACCCGAACGGCGCCATTTTTGCCCGCGGAGCCTGTGACGACAAGGGCCAGTTTTTTATGCACATCAAGGCCTTTGAGGCCATGGTCGCCCAAGGCAACGTGCCCTGCAACATGAAATTCATGATTGAGGGCGAAGAAGAGGTTGGGTCGAACAACCTCGAGTGGTTTGTCAAGCGCAACCGCGAGCGCCTCGCGTGCGACGTGATTTTGATTTCTGATACGGGCATTATTGCTCCTGGCATTCCATCGATTTCGGTAGGTCTGCGCGGACTTTCGTACGTCGAAGTCGAAGTGACGGGACCCAACCGCGACCTGCACTCGGGCATTTACGGCGGAGCCGTGGCCAACCCGATCAACATCCTCACCGAAATGATCGCGTCCCTGCACGACAAAGACAACCGGATTACGATTCCGGGATTCTACGACAAGGTGCAGGTATTGAGCGACGTGCAGCGTTCCGACCTCAACAAAGCCCCATTCAGCCTTGAGGAGTATAAGGCGGCCCTTGACCTCAGCGACGTGCACGGCGAAACAGGCTACACCACCATCGAGCGCACCGGTATTCGGCCGACGCTCGACGTGAACGGCATCTGGGGCGGATACACCGGCGAAGGCGCCAAAACCGTCATCGCTTCGAAGGCGTACGCCAAGATTTCGATGCGCTTGGTTCCGGACCAGGACCCCGACGAAATCACGGAGCTGTTTGCCAAGCACTTTACGAGCATTGCTCCGGCGAGCGTCAAGGTCGAGGTTCGCCCCCACCACGGTGGGCACGCTTACGTGTGCCCGACCGACCACCCGGGCTACCGGGCGGCGCACAAGGCCATGGCCGAGACCTACGGACGCGAACCCGTTCCGACCCGCGACGGCGGTTCGATTCCCATTGTTGCCCTATTTGAGCGCGAACTTGGGGTGAAGTCAATTTTGATGGGCTTTGGGCTTGACAGCGACGCCATCCACTCACCCAACGAACACTACGGACTGGACAACTACTTCCAAGGAATTCGCACCATTCCGCGCTTCTACTTGCACTACGCCGAAGGCGCACGGGCTTAAACCCGTATGCGTTCCGCACAAAAAAAGGCGCCTCAGTGCGCCTTTTGCTTTAGGTCGAAGTCCGTTTAGGCTACGTACAGCTGGTGCACCCGGTGCATCAATGCGGTAATGTCGCGGAGCTCCATCAGCAGCTTGGTTTGCAGGTGCGACTGCCGCGTCGAAATCTCGCCGTTGCGGTAGCTCTGAAGTTCACGATCTAAAATGCGCTGAATGTCGGCGACAATGCGGCGCTTCGCAGCCAACAAATCGCTGTTGGACTCGCTGCTCCCTGTTTCGAGCGCACGAACGATTCGGCCCGAGTAGGCCGTGAATAGCGCAATGACCTCGGCATAGGCCAGCAAGAAGGCCCCGTGCGGACGCGCGTGCAAATTGGCGAGGTAGTTGTGTTCGGCCTCGACCATAGCGCGTGCGCTCTCGGTCATGTCGCAGACGTAGTCAAAGGCCAGCAAGTGCGCCCGGAACGAATCCGACTTGTCGCCTTTAAACTCGCGAATGATGCGGATCATGCGCAGTTCGAGCTTTTCGTGGCGCTTGTTGAGCAGCTCCACCTCTTTGAGCAAGCGGCGCGTAGTGCGCTTTTGGTTCGTTGCAAGGGCTTCGGCCGACATAATGACGATGTGGGCGGTGCGGTCGAGGTCTGAACCCATAAGCACGCGGCTGCTGGTCATGGGTTCATCGGCGTTGGCCAGTTTTTCGATTACGTCCTCAACGAGGTTCTCTGCTTTCATTTGGTCCGCAAAACCCATGTGGCTGCGCACAATGAGTCCAAGGGCGAAAACCGTCAAAACCAAGGCAGCTATGAACTCTCCGTAGAACAAGAAGGCGGCAAAAAGTGCCGAGGCCGTGAAGGCAATGACGGCGGTCAGCAGCCAGCTTCCGATTACGTTCACGACGCCGGCCACGCGGTACACTGCCGATTCCTCGCCCCAAGCGCGGTCGGCCAACGACGTCCCCATTCCCACCATGAACACGACAAACGTGGTGCTCAAGGGCAGACCAAGGCTGGTGGCGTAGGCAATCAAGGTCGACGCCAGCAGAAGATTGACACTTCCGCGCACAAAATCAAAGGCGGGCTGGGTGCGCGGATCGCTCAAATCTTCAGGCTGCGTAAAGCGTGCGTCGGTCCACGAACGCACCCCTGCCCCGGTAAAGCGAACAAAGACCTTAGAAAGGGCTAAAGTCGACGAGGTAATTCCGCGGCTGACCGCATTGGGCTTGAATTTCTCGGTGCCCTCGCCTTGACGGGCAAGGTTGATTGACGTCTCGCTCACCTTGCGCGCCTTGGCATTAGTCCACAAGGTTACGATCATGAGAATCCCCGCGACCAGGAGGATCGCAAATGGCGTACTTACTTTTTCTGCCATAGAGTCCATCATCAGGCTGTGTGCATCCGCTCCGCTTGCGTGGTACACTTGATAGGCCTGAAAAGCCGCCAGGGCGGGTCCGATAAAGTTGACCAAGTCGTTTCCGGCAAAAGCCATGGCCAGCGAGAACGTACCAAAAAGTACGACGTACCTGAGGGGATTCAGTCCGAGATAAACGGCGAATTGGGCGAGCAGCGAAAATCCGACAAAAAACACCCCAAGAAGCAAATTTTGGTGTCCTGCGAGCCACGTGCCGAGCTCGGCGTTCACGAGCACGCTTCCCTTGAGACCCTTAAAAATCAGGTAATTCAAAATGAAAGTGGCCGAAAGACCACTAAAAATTCCACCAAAAAAGCGAAGCGTATTCTCGAGCTTGTAGGTGAAGACTAAGCGCGCAATCCACTGCACCAAAAGCCCAGTTACAAAGGCAATTCCCACCGACGAAAAAATACCGTTGATGATCCGCACCGTGCTGTCGAGGTTTAAGTACTCTGAAAACTGAAACGGGTCGAGTCCGCGCTCCACTGCGGTGAGAAACCCGATTGCGGTTCCCGCGCCAAACAGCTCAAACACCAACGAAACCGTCGTCGAGGTCGGGATGCCGAAGGAGTTGTAGACGTCCAAGAGAATGACGTCGGTAAGCATAACCGCTACAAAAATGAATAAAAGGCTGTGAAAGGAGAAGTACGACGGATCAAACACGCCATTGCGGGCGACTTCCATCATTCCGCTCGAAAACAGGGTGCCCAGCACGACGCCAAAGCTGGCGACGGCTAATATCACGCGGTAGCTGCCGGCTCGCGTACCGAGGGCCGAGTTCAAAAAGTTGATCGCATCGTTGGCAACCCCAACAATGAGGTCCAACGTGGCCAACGACATTAGCAGAATGACGAGCAGAAAGTACGGATCCATGGGAACAAAGGTAACCTTACCCTCCGGCTGCCCATGTTATCAAGAGGTTAAGAAGACCGTTGCCCCAAGCGACTACCTTAGCGTGTGGTGAACCAACTGACGTCCGCATCGAGCTTATACCTGCAGCAGCACGCCGCCCAGCCAGTGCACTGGCAGGAATGGAGCGCCGAGGTTCTCGAGCGGGCCGCCGCTGAAGGCAAATGGCTGCTCGTCTCCATCGGGTATTCGACGTGCCACTGGTGCCACGTGATGGCCCACGAAGTGTTTGACGACCCCGAGGTGGCCGCGGTACTCAACGAACGCTGGATCAGTATCAAAGTGGACCGAGAGGAACGCCCCGACCTCGATCATTCCTACATGGCGGCTTCGCTGGCGATGACCGGTCAGGGCGGTTGGCCACTCAACGCCATTTGCTTGCCCGACGGGCGACCGGTTTGGATCGCAACCTACCTTCCCAAAGCTCGGTTTTTGTCGGCCCTCGAGCAACTCGACCGCGTTCGCCGCACCCACGGGCTTCAGGCCCTTGACTATGCCGGCCAGATTGCCGAATTTCTCAGTAGCTCGGCAGACCTCGGTTCGCGGGACGAGATGGAATGGACCGCGGTTCAGTCCGCAATGAGCGGCAGCTGGGATGCGTTTTGGGGCGGATTTCGGGGCGCCCCCAAGTTTCCCCTTTCGGCTTCGTGGTCGGCCCTTTGGCGGCTGGGCGCGCATCGCCCCTGGCCCGAAGCGCTGTCCCAGGTAGACCGCACGCTGGCCACGCTCATTCGCTCGGGCACCTACGATCTGGGCCGTGGCGGACTCTTTCGCTACAGCACCGACGGGGCCTGGGTGGTTCCGCATTTTGAAAAAATGCTCTACGACAGCGCGCTGTTTGCCCGCCTTTGTGCGGAAGTAGGAAGCGCCGAATCCCTCGTGGCCCTCGAAGAAACGCTCACGTTCTTGGAGCGGGACCTCCTTCGCGACGACCACTTGTTTGCGGCGGGGCTCGACGCGGACCACCCTGACGGCGAAGGCCGAACCTACACCTGGACCGAGTCGGAGCTGCGCGAAGCCCTTGGTTCTGACGCCCCAGGGTGGCTGGAAATGCTGGAACGCGAGAGCCGTTTGCACGATGGGGCATGGAACCTTGCCTGCGGTACCGCCGACGGGCCCAACCCGCGAGATCTGGCGGGCTTTGAAGCGCTCCGATCCGCAGCCCTCGCTCGCCCCCTGCCGCTCCGCGACCCCAAGTGCGTGCTGTCCTGGAACGCCCTGGCGGTCTGCGCGGTTGCCGACGCCGTACTGCGCACCGGAAGCCTCCCGCGCCGCAGCCTTTTGATAGAACTCGCTTCGGCCCATCGAAGGGCGTTTGCCGACGGGCAGGTCGCCGTGCACTACCCCGACGGACGCAGCTCGGGCCCCGCATTTCTCGACGCCATGGCGTACAGCATTCAAATGGCCGTGCGCTGCAGCCAAGTGCTGCTGGACCCTGCTTGGCTGGACCAAGCCATCGATTGGCTCGAAATCGTCCGCACCCGTTTTGAACGAGCGGGGCGCATGCACTTCGCGCCACAAAATCTTCGCGGCGGGGCGTTTGCCGACACCCTAACGTGGGACGACGACGTGCTGCCTAACCCGCTGCAAAGCCTGGCAGAATCTGCGCTCATCGTGGGGCACCTTCGGGCGCTAACCCGCTGGATAGATTGGTCTAAGCACTTGATTAAGATGGGTTTGGACCGCGCGGCAACCAACCCTGCCCGGCACGCCTCGTGGATCGCTTTAGAGCTCGTAGCGCAGGACGGTGCCGAACATTGGCTTATTCGCCCCCACGCAGTTCTTGGCGCGCGCAGCCTTCCCGCCACGCCCCTATGGGGCCCGATGGAGCGCGAAGCAAACGTTTTTGCCCAGCTCTGCGGCCACGATGCATGTAGGTTTGCTGCACGAACCGAAACCGAGTTTAATCATGGCCCTAATCCCTTCAACTAACGTCCAAAAATGCCCGTGGTGCCTCGGCGATGCGCTGATGGAGGACTACCACGACCGAGAATGGGGCGTGCCCGTGTACACCGACGCCGCGATGTTTGAGCACTTGGTGCTTGAAACGTATCAAGCTGGGCTTTCGTGGCGGACCGTCCTGCACAAGCGCGAAGCCTTGCGGGCACACCTATACGGATTTGATGCGGAATCCCTGCTGCGGTCAACCGAAGCGGATCGGGCCGCCTTTTTGGCCGATCCCGCAGTAATCCGCAACCGCCTGAAGTACGATGCGGTTCTCCACAATGCGCGCTGCATGATCGAGTTTCGAGAGCAGCACGGTTTAGGTTTTGCCGACTACCTCTGGAATTGGGTTGGCGGAATCCCAATGGACGGGCGACGCCAAGGAAGCTGGCCGGCCACAACACCGGAATCGGACGAGCTTTCTGCTCGCCTAAAATCCGCCGGTTTCAAGTTTGTCGGCTCCACGACCCTTTATGCGCACATGCAGGCAACCGGCCTGGTGAACGACCACTGGACGACCTGTCCGCGCTACGAAGTGGTTAAAGTACTTGCCCGAACACCTTGAGGTAGCGGGGCTCCCACGTGGCCAAGTCTTCGGGAGCTCCTTCAGTGATTTGGCGAAGTACCGGGGCCAGTGCATGCCGCGCCTCGGCATACCGAATGCCGCTGTCCTCGAGGCTGGGCCACAGGGAGCGCACTTTTTCGACGCCGTCGCCCGCTCCCAAAGCGGGTGCGCGCAGCGACCAGTCTTCGTTCGCAATGCTCGGTTGGTCTGTGCTCGTTCGCGTTACGTCCGATTGAAAAAAGGCCTCATAGACCTCCATCCGCCGAGCGTCCATGGCCGTCCAAATGGGCAAGGTCGACTGCGGATGCGCCTCGCGCACGGCCTCGGCGAGCAGTTCGAGCGAGCTTACACCGTAGCACGGAAGCTCCCAGGGCAGCGCGAGCCCCTTGGCTGCCGCCAAACCAATGCGCAAACCGGTGTAGGAACCGGGTCCATGGGCCACGCCGAGGGCGCCGATATCGCACACGGCGATTCCGCCCTCTTCCAAAACCGCATCAATCATGGGGTGGAGCAATTCCGCATGCCGGTAGCCCTGCGGATCAACCACCGAACGCGACACGACCACTTCGCCGTCGCAAGCTAGGGCAACACTGCAGCAGCGAGACGAGGTCTCAAGGAGCAGAATGTGCTTCATTATTCAGTTTTAGCACGCGTAACGGCCTTGCCGTCTTCGAGGCTACGCGAAACCGCGTCGAATGGGCCACGGACGATTTCCTCGCCTTCTTTGAGCCCCGAAACAACCTGAATAAACTGCTCGTCCTGGATGCCCGTCGTGACCGTTGCTTGGCGGACCGTACTGCCGTTGAGCACAAATACCACCTCGCGCAATTCACTGCTCGTGCTGTCGCCGCGTAGGGCCACCGCCTCAACGGGAACCGCTAAGGCCTTATCGGCGCGCTTCGTGCGCACTTCTACGGTTGCCGTCATGCCGCTGCGCAGCGGTTGGGCTCCGTACTCCGCCGTTAAGGAGGCGTAGCTTTCGGGAACTACCGACAGCGTCACCTTAAAGTTGGTGACCTGATTCACGCCCGCTGCCGCGTTCACATTGGCCGCGTTGCGCACTTCAGTTACCACCGCCTTAAAGCTGTGCCCCAAAAAGGCGTCGACCTTGACGTCGGCCGAGTCGCCCGAATGAATGCGCACAATGTCGTTCTCGTTGACGTCCACGACCACTTCCATGCGGCTTAGCTCTGAAATGCGCATCAGCTCCGTGCCTGCCATTTGGGCGGTGCCCACTACGCGCTCGCCGAGTTCCACATTGAGGCCTGTCACCGTGCCGTCCATGGGCGCAAAAAGGGTCGTTCGCTTTAGGTTGTCGCGCGATTCTTTAAGCGAATTTTCGGCGGACTTCACCTGAAACTCTGCCGACTTAACAGCCAATTCTGCCACTTCGTAGGTGCGCTGGGCAGCTTCCCATTCTGCTTTAGAAAGGACGTTCTGGTCAAACAAGCCTTTGTTGCGGGCAAACGCCGCTTTGACCTCAACGAATTGCGCTCGTGCTTGCAGCAGTCCCGACTTTGATTGGTTGACGAGCGCCTCCGCACGGCCCACCGCGGATTGGTACAGGTCGGGGTTGATGCGCGCCAAAAGGGTTCCGCGGCGCACAAACTGGCCCTCAACAACCCGAAGTTCAATGATTTCGCCGCTGACCTCCGGCGAGATCTTTACTTCAACCGCCGGTTGAATGCGGCCCGAAGCACTCACTGATTCTACAATGCTGCGGCGCTCAACGTTAGCCACCTCTACCTCTATTTCTTCAGCGGTTTGACCCCACCAGCCTTGCTTTTTTCCGAGGACGCCCACGGCGAGGAGTAGGACCACGGCCCCGGCTATCCACCAAATTTTCTTAGAACTCATAACGCTAGAGGGTTATTTAGGTAAAATTCAACCACGTAGTTTTTAAACTGGCTGTCGTACAGGGCACGCACTCGGTTTGAGGCGGCCGCCAAAAACGCATTCTTGAGCGAAACGAATTCATAAACGCTAATTCCCCCCGCCTCGTACCGAACCGTGGCATCCTGTAGGGCGCGCTCCGCCGACTGTTCCGCCGCTACGGCCGCGTCGTACTGGGACCAAGCCGCAACGGCATCGGCGTGGGCACGCTCTACGCTTTGGCGGTAGGTATCGCGCTGCTGCTGAACCTGTAGCTCGGCATTGGCCTTTGCGATTTGCGCCCGTCGTACGCCGTTTTCGATGCGGAACCCATTAAACAACGGAACCGAAAGGTTGACGCCTACAAACTGGCGAACGTTATCGTTGAGTTGGTCGCTAAAGCTGATATCGGCAAATTTGGGCGTTTTAATGACGGAATAAACCGGAATCGGATCGGCTCCGTTCATCCAGTACCCCACGGGAAGGATGTCCGTGGTGAACCCTTCTATCCTCCGAGCTCGGTCCGAATAGCTTGTCGAAAGCTGACCTGAAAGAGAGAGGCTGGGTACTCGCGCGCCGTGCGCGCGCTTTACCGCGTAGTGGCTTGCCATGAACTGGTGGTTGGCCGCTCGGACCAAGGGTTGTTTTTCTACCGAGGCCTGGAAAATGGCATCAGGTGCCAAGGCAAGCATGGGCGAAGGGCCCTTGGGCAAATTTTGCGGCCGTACCAGGCTGAGCTCCGTCGCCACCGAAATCCCCATTAACTGCTTCAGCGCCAGCATGGCGAGCGAAAACTGATTGCGGGCGGCTACGCTACGCTGAATATCGGCCATCCATTGGGCCTCCACCGATAAGTACTGGTTTGACGCTATGGCCCCCGCGTTTAAGAGTTTTTGGCTACGGTCCTTTTGCTTGGCGGTGGCCAACTCCTGCTCCTCGGCAATCCGCACTGCTTCGTCGGCCAAAAGCACAGCCAAAAACTGCGAAGCGGTATTCAGGGCCACGGAATTCCGGGCCTCGTCGCGCTGCGCTTCGGCGAGTGCCACTTGAACTTGAGACTGCCGGTATGCATTCCAGGTTTGAAATCCGTCAAAAAGGGTCCATTGGGCGGACAGGAAGCCGCTCGCCGTCGAGAGTCCGCTGCGGTTAACCTCGTTGGTAACCGGGTCAATGGTGAGTCCGCTGTTGTAGAAGTTACCGGCTCCGGCATTGACGCTCGGCATTAGGCCGCCAGCAGAGGCCAAGCGGTCGGACTTTGCGGCCTGCACGTTGTTGGACGCCTGGCGAACACTGAATTGGTAGGCCAAGGCTTTGTCGACGCATTCGTTTAAGCTTAGCGAGAGCGGTTCATTCTGAGCATGAACCGAGTAGCCAAATGCAAGGAGCACCAGGGCGGTGCGTATTGGGTAGAAAAGTTGCATGCCGCGTTTGGTGCAATTACCGTGCAAAAATAACCCTAAAGGTCGGCTGCGCGTTTTTTATGACTTCGGTACCAAACGATTGCTACGGCCGCCATGAGTACATAGGGAATCGCCATGAGGTACAAAATTCCGGCGTTGAGGCCCGCCGCTTCGGCAGATCCCGCCGCTTGGCCTGACTCCGCCGTGGCCTTGCACATCGCGCACTGCGCCCAGGTGCTCGCGTTAAGTCCGAGCCCGACAAGAAGCAACGACATACGGCGCATTAGTGGGGGTAGTAGGGAGCCATGAATACGTACACCAAGACCCCGGTAATGGCCACATAAAGCCAAATGGGAAACGTCCACTTGACCCAACGCTTGTGGGCCGCGATCTGGTTGTTCAACGCTCGGTAAATGCTAAACATGGCCATCGGCAGCACCGGAACACTCAAGACGATGTGGCTGATTAAAATGAAAAAGTACACGGGGCGAACCCAACCTTCTCCGCCAAACTTGGCGTCGGGGTTCGACAGGTGGCTAACCACGTAGCTCACCAAAAACACCGCCGACAGCGTAAAGGCCGAGAGGTTGGCGAGCCGGTGAGCCGCTACGTTTTTGGTCTTGATCATGCCAAAGCCCACGAGCAGAAGGACGGCGGTCGCCCCGTTGAGTACGGCGTGAAAAAACGGAAGGCTCCGCACGTTGGCGTTGCCCCATTGAATCTTCCAGGATTCAGGGAGCAAAAAAAGCAGCGCTACGGCGATCGGAACCACCACCGAAAGTCCAACGATGATTGGAACAAAAACTCGGTCTCTTGGATGCGCGGTCTGGCTCATTTTCCCATTTTTTGGCTTCGGTATTCTTTAACCAAAACGCGCAGATCCTCCACAAGTTCATCGACCTGTACGGGCTGGCCCACGTCGTAGGCGCCCACAATTTGGTTGTCGTCGTTCACGCGGCTGCGCAACTGCCCGTTCCAGTCAACGATGACGGCGGACTGCGAATGGGAAAACCCGCCTTCAGCCGCAGAATCCTGAGCGGCAGCTAGGTAGTAGGCCTGCGCCAGCCGGTAAATGGTCTCGCGGTCGCCCGTGATGAACTTCCACTTGGGGCTTCCGCCCACCTCAAAGCGCTCCTTGTAAGCCTCGAGCACCTCGGGGGTGTCGGTATCGGGATCGATCGAGTAGCTCACAAAAACGACGTCTTTGAACGCGTACATGCGGTCGTGCGCCTGCTTGAGGTGAAAATTCATGGCGGGGCATACGGTCGGGCAGCTTGAAAAAAAGAAGCTCACTACCGCGATTTTGCCCTGCATGCTGTCGGCCGTCCACGGCTGTCCGTTGGACTGAGTCAACTGAAATCCGCGCTGTTCGTGGCCCACGGCACTTGGCCCGGGACCCAAAACCTCGAGGGTACGAAAGTTAACAGCTCCGCTTATGACCAGGGAGCCGAGGTACATAGAAACCGGAAGGAGCAGCAAAGCCGCCAAGATGAGCTTTTTGGCGACCGGACTAGCCATGCTTAGTAGCCGTAGACTTTAACGCCTTCGTACAGAAGTATAAACGTCAGGTAGGGAATCAAAATGATCGCCGGCAGGTAAATCGCCATGCGAAGCGTTTGCGTTTCGTACTTCAAGTGCATGAAGTACTGCACGATGTAGCCCGCTTTCACCAATGTGAGCCCTATAAACATTAGGTTCAGGATGCTGGTGCCCGCGAGCGGTGTCAGCAATACCTCGGGCTTAACGATGCCCAAAGCCACCTCGACGCCCGTAACGACGAGCAGCAGCCAGAAAACATTCCAAATCCAACGAGTTCCTGCGGGAGCGTGTGCGTCTGCCATGATTAAACGAGGTAGAAGAAGGTGAATACAAAGACCCAAACAAGGTCCACAAAGTGCCAGTACAAGCCCACTTTTTCTACCATCAGGTAGCTTTTGCGGCGCTCGTAGGTGCCGAGGAGCGTGTTGTAGAAAATGATGATGTTGAGCGCCACGCCCGAAAACACGTGGAACCCGTGGAATCCGGTGATGAAGAAGAAGAAGTTGGCGAACTGCGTCTGACCGTATTCGTTGCGGGTCATGTTGGCGCCTTGAACCACCTCAGCGGACTGGATGGCGGCTACCGATTCCGCACGCGAAAGTTGGGCATGGCCTTTACCGGGCGATTGCAGAACGACGTCGGCATTGGCAGCAAACGCCGCGCGCACCTCGGCGCTCGTGAAGGCTTCGTCGTGGTTGGAGGCGTGGCCAGCCTCCCCGTGAACCAGCTGGCTCAGCGAGAGGACCTCGCCTGATTTGGCGTCGGCTACTTTGAGCACGCGACCGTCCACAAGTTCAACTGCTCCCTTGTCGCCGACGATGAAGTGGTACCATTCCCAGGCTTGCGAACCCAAGAAGATGAATCCGCCTACGATGGTGGCAATCATCCACCAAGCTACGGCACCTTGCTTGCGGTCGTGGCCGGCGTTCACCGCGAGTACCATCGTCACCGAAGACATGATCAGGATGAAGGTCATCAATGCCACGTACAGGAGCGGCTGGTCGCCCGCCAGGCCCGGGAAATGCGTAAACACGTCTTCGGCGATAGGCCAGGTCGATTCGTGGGCAAAGCGCATAAATCCGTAGGCGGTCAAAAATCCGGTAAAGGTGAGGGCGTCTGAGACGAGGAAGAACCACATCATCAATTTGCCGTACTCGGCCTTCATAGGCTCGTTGCCTCCGGACCATGTGCCTGTCGCAGCTAATTGTGCCATTTTGAGTGTAATCTATCAGTTTAGGGGTCGCGCAAAATTAACGCAGGATGAGCAAAAACCCGAGGAGGTAGAACCAAAGAAATCCGAGGAAATGCCAAAATTGCGCCCCGAGGGTGAAACGGAGCTGCTTGGCACCGACGTAGTAGCCCTTGCGGGTGCGCCGGAGCATCACCGCAAGCACGATGTTGCCCACGAGCACGTGCATCCAGTGGAACCACGTAATGACGTAGAGCCAGCTTGCTTCGGGACGGCTTCCGGCGCCCGTAAAGTAGATGTTTTGGCTCGTCAAATCGGACCAACCCATGACCTGAAAGGCGGCAAAGAGCAGTCCGAGCAGCAGCACCACCAGCATTTCGCGCGTGGGGGCCGTGCCCGCCTTGAGCACCCGCTGGGCGCGGTACAGCAGCCCGCTCGAAAGCGCGACCATGGCCGTGCTCGCATAAAACCATGCCGGTAGGGCAATGGTTTGCCACTCGCTCTTGGCCATGAGGGCGGAACGGGCTACGACATAACCCGATGTCAGGCCGGCGAACGACATCGCGATGCTCGCGAGTCCGAGGTACAGGAGCGGACGCGCCGCTTTTTGCTGGGGAGTAAGTTCCATAGTAGGTTTTAAATGAACCGATCGAGCACCCAAATAGTTTGCACGAGGGGCAGGTAGCGGATGGTGCTGAACATGAGCGCGCGCGCCGAGGCATCGGACTGCGCGCTACCGTGGCGCAGGGCGTGGTAAAGCACGTCGATTCCAAGGACACCCGTTGCCACCGCGGCCCAAAGGTCCAGGGTCAGCGATCCGGCCAATCCCCATGCGGGCATAAGCGAAATCAAGAGCATCCAAAAGGTGTAAAACACGGTTAGCCGCGTGGCCAGAACGTCTTTGGCGCGGTTCGGAAGCAAGTAGTAGCCCGCCTTGGCGTAGTCGTCAAACGACAACCAGGCTATGGCCCAGAAGTGCGGAAACTGCCATACAAATTGGTACGCGAACAGCACGCCGGGTTCGAGTCCAAACGAGCCGGTGGCGGCCACCCAGCCTAGCATAAAGGGAATGGCTCCGGGTACGGCTCCGACCAGTACCGCCCAAGGGGATTTGGCCTTGAGTGGCGTGTAAATGAGTACGTAAATCAAAAGGCTCAGCGCGCCAAACGCCGCCGTCTTGAGGTTCAGGAACGCCAACGCAACGATGCCCAGCACGCCGAAGAGGACCGCCCAAATCAGGGCAGCGCGGCGGGTCATGCGCCCAGCAGGAAGGGGCCGGTTTTGGGTGCGCCCCATGAGTCCGTCTTGGGCAACTTCCCAAACTTGGTTGAGTGCATTGCTCGAGCCTACAACGGCAAATCCGCCCAAGGTCAAAAGCGCGAGCTGAACCCCGTCGACCTGGGGCACCGCGATGAGGTAGCCCGCGACGGCCGAAACCACCACCGAAAAGGCCAACCGGAATTTCAGCAAGAGCCCGAGGTCACGCATCTCCGCAAAGATACGGAGCGCCACAGGCTAGGAAGGGCGGATTGAGCAAGTTCTCTTTGTTGTAGCGAAGGGGTTCTCCTGCGCGAAATCCGTTTGGACCAAGCACAAGTTCCCGCAGTTCCATTCCGGCCCCTAAGAGCACGGCATGGCCCGCGGCGGTATCCCATTCCATGGTGGGCGCCGCACGGGGGTAGGCATGGGCGCGGCCCTCGGCCACCAACCCAATTTTAAGCGAAGAACCCATGCTCACGCGCTCGACGGGGCCGACTTTAGACTCCCAGTGGGCAATAAGTTCTTCGGTCTCGGGCGTGGCGTGGGAGCGGCTTGCGACCACGGTGGTTTGTTCCGGCAGGCGGGCGGGCAGCGCCTGGGCCTGCTCCCATACGTCGTTCCAATCGATGCGAACCATGGACTTTCGGGCGCCGTAACCGGGACCCCCGACGTACAGCCAGCCCAGCACGGGCGCGTAGACAAAGCCAAACACGGGCGACCCCAGGTGTACGAGGGCCACATTGACGGTGAATTCGCCGTTGCGCTTGATGAACTCTTTGGTTCCGTCGAGCGGGTCCACCACCCAGTAGGTTTGCCAGGCGGCGCGCTCGGCGAAGGGAATGCTCCGCCCCTCCTCACTCATAACGGGGTACCCGGTGGCCGCAAGCACCGGATCGAGTACCGCATGGGCAGCATGGTCGGCCGCGGTAACGGGACTGTTGTCGGACTTAAGTTCGATCTCGATGGCTTCCAGGCCTTCGTAGACGCGAAGGATGGCGTCGGCCGCGGCGTACACGGCTTCGAGGACTTTGGGACCCCAGTGGAGCTCTTGTGGGAGGTGGTTCATTTCGTGCAAATAAAAAACCCCGGACGAACCGGGGCATATGGGGTTAACGCGGAGCGTTACTGGAGGCGTGCGTTGATCGGCAGGGAGTAGCGCATGCGAACTGCGCGTCCGCCCACTTTGGCCGGCGTCATTTTGGGGAACAGCTTCACGACGCGAACGGCTTCTTCGTCGAGTAGCTTGTCGACCCCGCGGTCCACGGTTACGTCGGTGATGCGTCCGTCTTTTTCGATGATGAACGATACCCAAACTTTGCCTTGGATACCCATTTGACGGGCCATCTCAGGGAATTCAAAGTTCTTGTTGATGAATTGGCGGGTCTTCGTGTTGAAGCAGTTGAAGCGTTCCTCTTCGGTGGCCAGGTTTTCGCAGCCTGGAAAGAGGGGTTTGTTCTCTACGTTGACAAAGTTGAAAACCTCTTCGACGGCCTCGACTTCCATGATTTCAACGGTCGCGTCGTCGTCAATCTCCGTAGACACAAGGTCGAGTTCAACGATGTCGATTTTATTATCTACGATCTTGAAAACCTCAACTGGCGCAGGCGGCGGCGGGGGTGGTGGCGGGGTCTCGCGATTCGTCACGAGCATTTCTTCGTCTTCAATAATGGCATCTAACTGTCCAAGATCGATCATGCCCCCCTCGTAGGTGCGCCATTCAAAGGCCATCCATGATAGGCCCAGTGCGATCACGAGACCAACTTGCAAGAACAGTCCCTTGCGGGCATCCAGGTCGGCCTTGAAATTTTTACGCGGATTCATACTGCTTTATGTTTGGGGTTAAAGATACGCCTCCTGATTATTAGCGCAAGAACTATACCGCAGCCAATTCCGACCGAATTGGCGAGAACATCGAGCCACGAAAACATACGACCCTCAGCCACAATAGGTTGCAGAATTTCAACGGCGAGTCCGTACCCAAAACTTAACACCGAAACCTTGATTGGACCCGCGGTCGAACGGCTGTAGCCCATGAGGAGGAACGACACGCCGGAATACGCGCCAAAATGCAAAACCAAGTCTTTGACGAGGCGAAAAATGCCCGGCAGTTCCACGCAGGGCTGAAGGGAGTAAAAAAGCACAATGCCCGCCCAAAGGAGGGCGAGCACGAGCCACAGCTGCCGAACGCGCAGCAGATTCATTGCGATTTTAGGCACCGACAAGGGCGCGGTAGGCATCGGCGTCCATCAGGGCCTCGACGTCGGCAACGCTGGCAACTTTGACGCGAACCATCCAGCCTTCGCCGTAGGGATCGGAGTTAACCAGGTCGGGCTGGCCGTCAATGGCCGCATTAACCTCTAGCACCTCGCCGGCAACCGGCAAGTAGAGGTCGCTCACCGTCTTCACGGCTTCGACCGAGCCAAAAACTTCTTCGGCAGAAAGCGCCTCGCCTTCAGTGGGTATGTCGACAAAAACGATGTCTCCAAGCTCGCCTTGAGCAAAATCAGTGATGCCTACGGTGGCGACATCGCCTTCAAGGCGGATCCACTCGTGGTCTTTGGTGTAGCGAAGGTTGCTGGGGAATTCCATGGGGCAAATATAGCGAGGCCGCAGGGCAAATTCGGGCGCCTAGCCGCCGAGATTTAAGCGCAGGGCCACCCCGCTCTGCCACTGGTTGGTGGGGAACGTCTGCGAGGTTTTGAACGTGCTCACCGTTTGGTCGTAGTAGAACTGCGCGGTGAGGCGACGGCTCATGCGGTAGTCGGCGGTCAGCTTGACCGTCGTGCGCGTTTGCCCGGCGGTAGGCTGGTTGAAGTTTTCAAGAATGCGGCGAATGACGGTCTGGTTGTCGCTAAACTTGACGTCGAGCTTGAGTTCGAGGTTCGACTTGATGGTGCGCGGGGCTCCCCCCTGCTCTACGATGCGGAACTGCACGTCTTTAATGATGTAGCCCACCCCGACGGTAATGTCTTTGGACTTGCTTTCGGTAAGCTGGTTGTTGGCCATGCTGAGGTTGAGCTGGCGCATCATGCCGTAGTTGAGCTTGAACGACGCGTTGGACTTGGTTCGCAGGTCGACGCCGAGAAGCGGAGCAAACGATTCGGATACCGAAATCTGGCCCACTTGGCGCTCCGGCATGATGTCGAAGTTATCGTTGCGCGGGAAGGGGTTCAGCGGGTTGTCTTGCAGGCGCTGAGCGCGGAGCATATGGGTTTGCAAGCCCGCGACGGTCATCGTGCTGGTATATGAATGGCTCAGGCTAAGTGCGGTAAATACGTTGCGTACCGCTTTAAGGCGCATGAGTCCCGTGTAGGTCGCGTTCCAGTTGGGGAAGAAGGGCAGCGTGCGGTACTCGCCGACGGGAAGGTTGGCGGTAGCCCGGTTACCGTAGGCCGCCAAAAAGGCGTTGGCCAGCACGTCGGTGTGGAGGACGGAGAATCCGTCGTAGCCGTAGCGTGACGAGTCGGCGTCGGCGATGTAGCTGGCGACGTAGTTGGGGTCGATGAGGGCCTGAGCGTCAGACATTCGCTTGGATACATCGAGACGAATCGCACGGAACCGGTCGTAGGCCGCGCTTCCAAACTCCGGCTCCTTACTCACGTCAAATGCGGTCGGCCAAGAGATCCACGAGCTACTGTACGTCAGCACCTCTTGAGGATTGAAGGCGTGGAAGCCTTGGGCGAACAAGGAATCGAGTCCGGTTCCGGTCGAGTAGCGGTACGTGTAGGAGGCTTGGCGCCCGTAGGTCTGATTGGCGTTAAGGGTAATGCGCATGTCCTGCAGCGGCTCCAGCTGGGCGCGCAGGGTAATGTTTTGGGTCGTAGCCTCGGTGGCACGCAAGGGTTGGCGCGGATTTTTGTGAAGCCAGTCCTTAGAGGCCGCGAGCGACGGGAGGTCGTGGGGCAAGCCCAGTGCGGCCTTCCAGCCCGGAGCAAATTCCGCCCCGGGGGTTAGTCCGCTGAACTGCGGCGTAGTGCTGAAGCCCGGCAAAAGCGTACCCGTGTTGAGGCTTGCGGTGGCGTTCACGCTCTTGAGCATGGTAACCAGGTCAACCGCACCAATGAGCACGGTCTTAGCCACACTGGGCTTTTGTTCTTTCTCCGTCTTGGATTTTCCGTCGGACGGCGGCGGGGTAGCCTGCTTGGCACCGCGGGCGGGAGTTGCACCGCGGGCTGGCTTTTTGAGCTTGCTGTAGCCTGGAATCTGGTTGTAGAACGTCGCCATGTTGGCATTGGCCGAGGCGTTCCACTTGCCGCTGGACTCAACAGTGTTCCCGAAGTTCAGGGAATCCAAGCCGGGGCGGGTAGCCCAGAGCGAGTTCGTCTTCCAATCGAGGTCGGCCGTGTAGCGAATTTGGGTCTGCAAGAAGCCCATCAGTGGGAGTTTGTTGATCGGAATGGCCCACGTCGTGTTCACCGTGTGGTGGTATTCCGTGGGGCGTCCGCCCGAACGAAGGTTGTTGGCTAAAAAGTCGCGAACACTGTCGGCCGTAGAGGGGCCGGGCAACTCGTCAAAACGCACCCGAATGCGGCTGGTGTAGTCGAGCTTCCACGTCTTGGTCGGATCCCAAATGACGTTGTAGTTGCGGTCCATCGTGAAGTTCTTGTTGTAGGTAACCGGAAGCTGGAACTTCGGATTGTCAACGTTGCGCATTTGCATGATTTGCTGGCTGCGGAGCACATCGGCCCGCACGCTTACCCGCGACGGGGTGAGGTTTAGGTTCGCGTCGCGAATCAGGGCTAGCGCCTTGGGCTTAAGCGCTTTAAACGGTTGAATGTTGACCGAGGGAGCTTGGAAGGCGTAGGCCAGGCTTCCGCGGTTTTCGTGGCGGAGGTCCTGCAGCGTGTTGGCATCGCGGCGGAGCACTTCGTTAAACGCATAAGTAGCGCTCCAGTTCTCCACATCCCAGGGTCGCGGCTTCTTGGGGAGTTTGCTGGCGCCCGCTGATATGCCGTCGTTTTGGCCGTCGCCTCCGCCGCCCTTCGCGTCCACCCCATCCATGGCCGGCGGACCGTTTGGCGCACCGCGGCCCGACGACGGAGCCACGCCCGTAGCGCGATCGATTCGCACGTTCGTGAGGGCCACAGCGCGGCGCTGCTGAAAATCACTGACCATCGAACGCAGCGAGTCCTTAGCCGACGAGGTCACCAGATTAGCCAAAGCCCGCGACATCTCAATATCGGGGTTGTAGGGATTGAACATCGGCGTCTTCCAATCCTGGGCGTGCGTCACAAAGACGGGCAGCCGCAGGCGGCTCTTCGCGGGTAAAAAGCGGTGCAGGTCAAGGTTGGTCTGAAGGTCGTAATTCATCGAGCTGAACTTGTTGCGTTCGTTGGGGGCCATGTCGATCCCTCCAAATCCAGGGGTCGAGAATCCGCCGCTCAGGGCCACCTGGCCGAGGTCCGAAAGCTTGGCCGTTCCGCGCGCAAGGCCCGCTACGCCGCCGCGGTTGTCAAAATCGGTCATGCGCAGTTCGTTCACCCAGACTTCGGCGCACTTGTCGAGGCCGTCGTCGCCTTGGTTGGCCGAGCTGCGGCGCGGATTGCGCACGCCGACCATAATCGTGCGCACCCATCCGAGGTTGGGAGTGCCCACGACCCGGTAGGTGCGGTCGCCCACGACCCGCTCGAAGGGCAGCGCCGGCGAGACGTTGGGGTTGGTTTGCATGGCCGCGTCGCGCTCGAGCTTGAGGGCGGTCCACAGCGCAAACTCAATGTCGACGTCGTTAGCCTCCGGCCAGATTACCTCTTCGTCGGTCGAACCCCAAGGGGTGGTGACCAAGGGAAGCTCGTACTCGTAGTAGTTCTGGCTGTAGTCGTTGCCAACGCGCACAAACAGGCGCAAGTCGCCGTCGCGAAGCAGGTTGGGGTCGTTGGCGGCCTCGGCGTGCACGAAGAGCCTCATGCGCTTGTTCATGCGCATGTCGATGCTGGTGTTTTTGAAAACTGCCCGGGCGTCGCCGTCGCGAAGTCCGCACGTGCGCATGCTCAGCGACTGCTCGTTTTGCTGGAGCAGCGACGTGTTGCCCAACAGCACCTGACGTCGCAAGCCCGGAGGCATTTGGTAGACCACCGGCACCCGTCCGCCGTTTTCTTCGAGGTTCACGGCGTTGACGGTAAACGTGGTGGGGTCTGAAGCGTCCACTGGGATTAGCTCGCGCGAGGCGTCGAGGTTAAATCGGTAGCGGCGCCATTCGCCGCGGACCAGGTCCAGACGAGCCATGCGCAGCACGACGGGCTCTTGCCAATCGTGAAGAATCCAGCGCGCGAAGCGAATGGAGCGAAAATCCTGGGCCCCGTTGATGCGCTGGTCGGGCTCAAACACCGGAATCTTAAACTGGATCCACCGCACAGGCTTGCGGGTTTGGTCCGGAAGCAGGTCGGTAGTGGTTTCGTAAATGTCGGCGATGTGGTTCTGACCGACCACGAGGTCTTCGGGACGCATCGAGATGCGGTAGCTGAAGTACTGCTCCGAACGGTTCAAGGTGGCGTCGCGGTTGACGTCTTCTTTGTCGGGCATGTTGGTGCTCATGGCGGGTTGGCCGTCGATTAAGTCGGTGCGCGAGTTTCCGTCGGGGTTGTTGAAGTAGCGGTAGCGGCGCAAAATGTCAGCGTCGGCCTGATCTTGAAGGCTGCCGCGGTAGTAGACGAAGTTGTCGGCGGCCGGGTCAATCTGTGCAGCCGTGTAGGCAGGGCTTCCCGGTCCAAAGACCGTTTGGAGCCGATCGAGGTAGGTCTGCGATCCCGGGCCCAACCAACGGCGTTCGTCGGCGTCGCGGAGCCCGTCGACCCCGACGTCTTGGTTCGGGCGCGACGTTTCGCTGTTGTCGAAGGCATCAACCACTGGCTGGTACTTGGAGGCATAACCCCACATCGACGAATCCACGTCCAATCGGGTGCCGTCGGCAGGGAGTCCGTGTTCAAACGACTGCATGCCGTCTTTGAGGATGTCTTCTGAAACGTTGCCTAAGTGCAGGTAGAGGTCGCCGCCAAGCGCGCTGGGGTTGTCCAAAAACGGATCCATGACCCAGAACTGCACAAACTCAATGTTCTGCTCCTCAAAGTTGTTGATGGTCAACTGGCGCATGATGCCGCCCCAGCGGCTGCGCGGATTTTTGAGGCTTCCGTCGGGGTTGAGGCCGGCTGAGATGCCGTTGAGGCCCTGCACGTCGTAGTTGTACGGTCCGCGCTCGGTCGGGTCGAACTGAAGGTCAAACGTGTTGATGTTGCGAGCCTGGCTGGGATCCAGCGTAATGTTTGGGAAGACCTCGGCAAAGGGCACCATCCGCTGGCGGTGGTCGCTGGTAATCGCTGGGTTGTTGCGAATGTTGGGCGGAGTAATGGCCGTTCCGGTGAAAAAGGAATTGTCGATGACGTACCACGACAGTCGCGCGCGGTTGTAGTTCGATGCCCAGTTGTTAGTCAGGGTGGCCTCAGGGAATCGTTCGGGCTGACCTTCCGGCACCGAGGCGAGCTGCCAAGTGATGGTACCGCGCAAGTCAATCGCCGTTTGGCTGCTCTCGAAGTCGTCAATGTAGGTGGTCGGCTCGCCGTTGATCGAAATGATGCGGGGCGACCCCGGCAGCAGCTGGGCCAGTTCGGCGGTAACCATGACGCTCGACGGGGCCTTGGTTGACACGAAGGGCAGTTTGTCGATGGCCCGCGTGAGTCCCGGTAGGTTTTTCTCGTACTGGGTGTTGAGCCCCCAGATAGCGTTTCGCACCGGCTCGTCGCCCGCCGCCACCTTTTGGGTCAAGGCCCCCTCGCGGAGCTGGAGTAGCGAGCCGCCTACGGTCCAGTTGCGCTGAAGCTGGTGGTTGACGGTTACGCCCGTAAACGTTTTAGCCTGAAAATTGAACAGGGAATTGTTCTCAAAGCTCACGCGAATCGGCACGCCGCTCTGCATGATGGCCTCGTTGATAATGCGCACTTGGCCCAGCGCGTAGTCCACCGTGAAATCCTGATTTTCGGTTAGCTTGTTTCCGCCGGCCGTGACCGATATCGAGCCGCGCGGAATATTGAAGGAGTTCAGCTGAATTACCGAACCGCCGGCCGACTTGTAGCGTCCGCGCAGCAAAAATTTGTTTTTCTGCGTCTGCTCCTGGGCGCGGAACAGCGTCGAGTCGTAGAGCTCCTGAAAAACGTAGCGCTTGCGCTCGTCTGCCGTGCTCAACCGCTTGGACAGCGACGATCCGAAAGGCTCCAGCACCGGTAAAATGATGCGGCCTGTGGCGGTCAGCACCGTGGTCCCTTCGACAAAATCAAAAAGCCCATCGGGAAAGGGGTCGCCGTTGCTGTTGACCTTGTCGGTCTGAAGCACCTGAACCAGCAGCTGGTCTTTGACACTCGACTTGGGCAAAAAGGGAATGGGCAAACCGGTTTCGTCGTTGACGTACAGGAGCTCCAACCTAAAGTCCTCGGGGCTGATTTGGAACGCGTTGAGGTTGTACACGTTCTTCATCATCAGGTCCCAAGCCGGACTCCGAACGTTTAAGATTTGGTGCTTGAGCAGTTTGAGAATCAGCGATTTGGGAGCCACAATTCCGTCGTTTGAAAACTCTCCCACTTGGTAGGTTCGGCCGTTGACCGTGTACTGGTAGGCCACAGCGATCACTTCGTCTTGGTTCAGGGCCGTGTTGAGCGACAGGTAGCCCAGCTGCGGATGGAAGCTGTACTCGTTGGGCTGCAGCATGCGGGCATTGGTCAGTTGCGCATATTCGATGTTGGCGTCGTATCCCGAGGCGTTGAGCACCGCACTTGCTGAAGCGGCGTCGCGGACGGAACCAAACCGCGCCAGGAGTTCTTCGGGATCGAGTCGGTTCACACGGTTTGAGGGCCATATGTCGCCGCTCGGACCCGGAAAAATTGCTTCGCCAGGCTGGCTCGCGTTGGTGCTGCGGAAGGCGGCGCCCTCGGCCTCACCCAAGTCCAGGAAGGCGACGAGGTTGCGCACTTCGGTGGGCACGTTGCGGCGGTTCGTGACCCAAACCTCAACCCGCGTTATCTGGACGGGTGACTGAATCACGGGGCGGGTTCCGACCCACTGCTCATAACGGTCCCTAAAAAACTGGGCTAAAAAAAAGTGGCGGTTGGCTTCGTAGGCGTCGGCCTGAAGGCGGAACTCTTGCGTCGAAGCTCCGCCCTGGATGTTCATGCTTTGGCTTTGCGATCGCTGTTCCGCGAGCACGGTGGTCACCGTGGTTTTGCCGAACTGCATTTGGGTTTTGAGGCCAAACAAGCTTTGGACCCCCGTGATCAAGCTGCCGTTGGTGGGCAAACTCACATCACCCATTTCAAAGCTCTTGAGGATGTCGTCTTCTTGGCCTTTAAAGTCGAGCTTGATTTTGTTTTCAAACGCAAACGTGGCCTCGGTGTCAAAATTGAAGTTTAGGTTGAGCCGGTCGCCCAGCTTTCCGGCGGCGCTTACCTGCATTTTTTGATCAAAATCCAGCGCAAAGGTTCGGCGGTTGCGCTCGGGCACAATCGGGTTTTTAATGTGCTGGTAGCGGAGTCCGACCCGAAGCTCAGCGCTACCCGTGGGGCGGATTTCGAGCTTGTCCGAACCAAAAATATCGCGAAGCACGGGACTCGTTATGCTCATATCTGGCACGAGGCTCGAGCCATCGCGGTCCGATCCGCCCGAGTTTTGGGCCCAGCGCTTCTGCCAAAACTCGGACTCGAGCTCTCTGAAACGCAAGGCTTGATAGTCCGCCGCACTTAGGTAGCGGGGAGCGCCAACGGGCATGCCCGAGACCGTGCGCTGTAAAATGTAAAAACCCGTGACCGGGTCGTAGGTTACTTCGGTTTTCCAGTTCGGAGGCGTGGGGAGGCCAGGCATTGGCCAACGGGTAGCCGAGCTGTCTTGGGCCCCAAGGCGAAGGAGCGCCAGAAATCCCAGCAACGTCAGTAGCCCCCTCATGCGACTTAAAGGCGTGCTAAGGCCCGCTTAATCAACTCTTCGACTCCGGCTTCGGCGTCTTCAGCCGCAAGAGCCGAGAGCGCTTTTTCGACCGCAGGGCGGGCAAAACCCAATACGAGCAGCGCCTCGAGGGCCTCGTGGCGGGCTGAAGTACCCGTGGGCATTGCGGAACTCGTAGCGCCCAGCTTCACCGCCTTGTCGCGCAGGTCGACAATTATGCGCTGTGCCGTTTTTGCCCCGATACCTTTAATACGCTGCAAGGTACCCGAATCGCCGTTGGCAAGTACCGACAGGGCCTCTTCGGGTCGGAGGGTCGACAAAATCACTCGGGCCGTGCTTGCCCCTACACCCGAAACCGAATTCAGTAGCACGAAGACCTCGCGCTCGAGTTCCGTGGCGAAGCCAAAGAGTAACTGCGCATCTTCTCGGTACACAGGATGTAGAAGAAGTTCGACTGTGCCCGACTCCGGCAGCTGACCAAAGGTGGTCAACGAAATGTGCACGAGGTAGCCAAGTCCATTGCAATCCACCACGACATACGTGGGGGTCTTGCGCGTCAAGCTTCCTCGGAGGTGGTGGAGCATACCTTGATTAACGCCGTCGGAACGCGATTCGTATGCCGCGATTAGCGGACCGTGACCTTGGTGGTACGCACTCCGCCCGCATGGTAGCTGCGAAGCAGCCACAGTCCCGAGGTTTCGGGTACACGCACGGCGCCGTTCACCACGGATTCTTCATGCCCGGCCACGCGACCGAGGGCGTCTAGCCATTCCACGCGATGGACATCAGAAGGAATTCCGCTCACCCACTGACCCGCAAGAGCAGGCTGGGGAGCCAAGCGAAGTACGGGAAGCATAGATTCCGGCGTCGCCACGTAGCGGTTCATGGCAAAAATTACGCGCACTTGAAGGCTGTCGTTGGCATCAGCCACGTTTACAAAGGTGTACCAAATGCTGTCTTGACCGTTAGCCGACGTATCGCGCACATAGGCATAACCTGAAAAGTCGTTGGCTATTCCGTTGGGGGCGATGGTCACCGTACCCTGACTTTGGTTGGCCCAGGTCGGATAGCACAAATCCCAACAGAAATAGTTGGAATCCAGGATTCCGGTGGCCCCAACCTTACGACGGATAACGCGGTAGTCCTTTGTCGAGGACGAAGTATTCTTAACGGAAATATGGGCCGTGGCTTGCGTCATGTTGTGGCTGTTTGCGTACGCGACGCTATCCATAGAAGTTACCACCAAACTCTGGGCGCGCAGGGCAATGCACCCGAAGGTCGCCACAAGGAAAAACACGATTTTTTGCATTGGGTAAAGGTAATTCGTTGCGAAGTCCGCACCCAAACATCGGAGCGCATTCATTTTTTGCGTAGTTTTCGCCCTCTTAAAACCCTTTTATTCAACGCTAATTCATGAAGCACCTTACCCTAACCGCCCTAGCGGGATTGCTTAGCTTGAGCGCCTTTGGCCAAAACCGCTTGGTTCTGGTTGAGCACTTCACTCAAGCTTCTTGCGGACCCTGCGCATCGCAAAACCCCGCGCTAAAGGTTACCCTTGACGCGAACTCGACCAAAGTGGTCGCTCTGAAGTACCAAACCAGCTGGCCGGGTGTCGACCCCATGAATGCCGCTAACCCTACCGAGGCCGCAGCGCGCGTTCAATACTACAACGTTACGGGTGTGCCCAACTCGGTAATGGACGGCAGCGGTCCCGGATCTCCCGGCACCATCGTTACCGCAACGACGATTAACAACCGCTACAACACGGCGGCTCCGTTGAACCTCACGGCCAGCCACCAGTGGACCGCCAACTACGATTCTATTCAGATCGGCGTATTCGTAGCCAACGCAGGAACCACCACGGTTTCTTCAGGTTCTTCCGGTTCGTTGAAGCTCCATGTAGCGCTGATCGAAGAGGAGATCAACTACCCTTCTGCTCCCGGATCGAACGGTGAAAAAGACTTCTACCAAGTAATGCGTAAAATGGTTCCCGACGCCAACGGCACGACCATGGCCGACAGCTGGACGGCAGGGCAAACCCAAATGTTCATGTTTAAAATCAAGGCTCCCGCCTACTTGGCCAACCTGAATAAAGTTGCCGTGGTCGCCTTCATTCAAGACAACAGCAACAAGTCGGTCCTTAATGCCGCGCGCACTACGCCCCAAACGATTGCTGGCTTGCCCGACATCGGCTTGAACGCCTTCACTGCTTCAACGGCCGGACTTTGCAATGGCGCTACTACTCCGTCAATTACAATTAAAAACGAGGGTAGCATCGCAATCACCTCAGCAACGGTGAGCTACACCGTTAATGGAGGCACTCCAGTCTCTCAAAACTGGACCGGAAACCTTGCTGCTGGTGCAACTGCCGTGTTGAACTTCCCCCAAGTGACGCTTCCTGCCGGCACCAACTCCCTCGTGGGTTCGGTCAGCGCACCGAACGGAACGGGTGACGTGAACGGCATGAACAACATGTCAGCTCCCTTGATTGCCGCCGTAATTAGCAATACGCCGACCCCCGCTCCATTTGCCGAGGGCATGGAAAGCACCAATTTCAATGCGATTCCCGCAGGCCATGTACTACTATACAATACACCGAGCAAGCCTTTGGTAACGGTTGTTTCTAAGGCCAACGTCAACGGACTTACCTGGGAACTCGGCGGCTACGGCCAATCAGCTAAGTCACTGATGGTAGACTTCTTCACGATGCAGTCAAGTGCACAAGCCAGCATCATCACTCCGAAGGTGGGTGGTGTTACGGCCAACCACAAGCTGTACTTCAACCACGCCTATGCTTCGTACGCCGGTGAGGCCGACGGACTGAAAGTCTTCGTTTCATCGAACTGCGGAAGCACCTGGACCAACGTGTTTGACAAGTCAGGCTCGGCACTCGCTACGGCCGCTAACTCGACGAGCCGTTTCTTCCCGCAGCCTACCCAGTGGTACCCCAACACGATTAGCCTTGCCCAGTTTGCTGGCCAAGACATTATTGTAAAGTTTGAGTGCAACTCGGCCTACGGAAACAACTTGTGGCTCGACAACATCTGGGTAAGCACCAGCGCCCTCGGCGAAGAAGAGGAGCTGATGGCTGAAGCCCGTGTGTACCCGAACCCTGCCCGTGACGCGGTAAAGGTGGCCCTCCAGGCCGCCGAGGCCGGTGATGCGGTAGTTGAGGTCTACAACCTGAACGGTCAGCGCGTCATCTCCCAAAGCGTTACGCTCGAGGCCGGCGCCCAGGAGCTGAACTTCAACGTCGCCGATCTGGCCAACGGAGTGTACACGGTGAAGATCGCGCTCAGCGATCGCATCGAAACGCTTCGCTTCACGGTGCAGCACTAATTCCGAACGGAGTTCGGTGGGAACGCGCCCAGGCCTTGTGGCCTGGGCGCTTCTTTTGGTACCTGAACCAACAGGGCTTGGACGAGCCGAACCCCCTAACGTACCTTGAGGGCATGAAAACCCTTTACACCGCAGCCTTCACTGCCTTATGCCTTGCGTTGAGCGCCCAGAGCTTGCCGAAGATGGACGTGCAAACCCTCGAAGGGGCTAAAGTTTCGATTTCAAGTCTTCACCAAGAGGGCAAACCCACGATTGTTAGTTTTTGGGCCACTTGGTGCAAACCCTGCATCAACGAACTCAACGCCATGGCTGAGCACTTCGAGGACCTTCAGAGCGAAACCGGAGTAACGCTGATTGCGGTAAGTATTGACGATTCACGCACGAGCCCCAAAGTCGCACCCTTCGTGGCGGGTCAGGGATGGGATTACCAAGTAGTGCTCGACCCCAACAGCGACCTTCGTCGAGCAATGGGCGTGAATAATGTTCCGCACACTTTTTTGCTCAACGGCGCAGGAGAAATTGTCTGGCAAGCAAATAAGTACGTTCCTGGCGAAGAAGAGGTACTCATATCTGAAGTTCGCAAGTTAAAGTAATGCGCATGCGTACTACCCTAGTAGCGGGTTTAGCGCTCTCGTTAGGAAGCCTTTCGGCCCAGCAAGCGAGCACCGAAGCCCTCGGAGGCACCCTTCGTGCGGTAATTCAGCTCGATGCCCAAGCCTATGTTCGCGACACGGTACTTGACCCCCAAGGCGACTACTACCCCGACGAAAAAGCTCTCGGACAGGGTTGGGCACTGTTTACCTACGAGCGCGGAAACCTGCGCATGGGAATGCGCTACGAGAACTACCAGCACGCCATGCTTGGCTTTCCCACTGGATACCGAGGTGAGGGCATAACGTACCGCTACGCACAGCTTCGGCAAGGGAAGTTTGACTTAACCTTTGGCAACTTTTTTGAGCAGTTCGGGCAAGGCCTAGTCTTTCGCGCCTACGAAGAGCGTGGATTGGGCCTTGACAACGCCATGGACGGCAGCAGAGTTGTCGCTCGTTTGCCTAAGGGGATCACTCTCAAGGGTGTTCTTGGGCGGCAACGCGTGTACTTTACAAAAAGCGAGGGGATCCTGCGCGGAACTGACGCTGAATGGGCCCTGCGCGAGGCACTACCGTTCTTAAACAAGGCTGGAGTCAGCCTGAACCTCGGCGCTAGCTTTGTATCGAAATTCCAGCGCGGATTTGACCCCCTACTCAACTTGCCATCCAACGTTGGAGCTTGGGCATATCGATTAGGCGCAAACTATAGAGGTTTGGACCTAAAAGCAGAATATGCCTACAAAATCAATGATCCAAATTCCGATAACGGGTACATCTACAAACCAGGCGAAGCCTTTATCGCTACGGCTACCTACAGCAAAAAAGGTCTGGGTTTCCTAGCGACGGTAAAGCGAATTGACAACTTCAGCTTTCGCTCTGACCGAAACGCGCAGCAATTTGATGCGCTGATCAACTTCATACCGCCCACAGGCAATTTGCACACCTATGCCCTGCCAGCCCTCTACCCCTACGCTACCCAAATCAATGGCGAAATGGGCTATCAGGTAGACGTGAACTACTTGATTCCGAAAAAGTCCGCGCTTGGAGGCAAGTACGGCACCAAGTTGGCACTCAGCGTCGCGTCGTCGCAGAGCATTCACCGAGCACCGCTAGAAGACGGGAGTTTCGGCGATAAGGGCACCCAAGGGTACGTGAGCAACGTGCTGACTTGGGGCGAAATCCCCTACTTCCGCGACGTTAATTTTAGCATTAGCCGCAAGTTCAGTTCGAAGTATAAATCGCAATTGACCGCATACCGCTTGGGCTACAACAAATCAGTACTTGCTGATGGACTCAATGACTACGCGATTCTTGCGGCGCCCGACAGCGACAGTATGATTGTGGTTCCGGCCATGGTTTGGGAGCAGCAATTTGCGCTACCTAATCACCAAACTCTACGCACTGAACTGCAATGGTCGGGAGGTCAAGGGTTTCGCGGTGCCATGGCCATGTTCCTCGCCGAATACACCCTTTCAGAGTCTTGGGTAGTTGCCGTCCAAGACATTTATAATTATGGCAATCCCTCGGAGTCACGCCGAATTCACTATCCATTGCTCTCAGTTGTTCATTTCGACGGTCCCACCCGTGTGCAGCTCGGATACGGCCGCCAGCAGCAGGGCATTTTCTGTGTGGGAGGTGTGTGCCGCGTGGTTCCCCCGTCAAACGGCCTCAGTTTATCGCTTACGACTCAATTCTGATGCGGAATACTGTTTTGCTCTTCATCGCCGCCGCGACCTTCGCAGCCTGCGACTACATTGACCAACCATTCCGCAACCCCGGTGGAGGTGGAACCGGAACCGCTAATGGCGACACCGTAATCCAAACCGAGCGGGCCGTTTTGGTGGAAGATTTCACGGGCCACCAGTGCAAGAACTGCCCGAAGGCATCCAAGGTGCTCAAGCAGCTTGACAGCTTGTACGGTCCATCGAAGGTGGTTGGCTTGGCCATTCACGCTGGACCCGCAAACTTTACCGCCACGTCGGCAGAATACCCCACCGACTTCACCACCGCCGACGGCGACGACCTGGCTGACGTGTTTGGGGTTTTTGCGCTTCCCTTGGGTATGGTGAACCGACTGGACTTTCCGACCAACACCCACCTCAAATCCTACAGTTCGTGGGGAGGGCTTGCGGCCACGCAGCTTGCCCAGTCCCCCGAGGTGCTTTTTAGCGCATTTAGTGGATTTGATAGCACCTCGCGCGTCGCCACCTTGCGCCTCGAAGTACGGTCTCAAGTGGCCCAGGCTAACGCCGTGGGTGTAGCGGTTTACCTCAAAGAGTCGGGCATCGTGTCGCCCCAGCTCATGCCCGACCAAACCCGGGACACGAACTACGTGCACTACAACGTCTTTCGCCGCGCTCCTTGGGGTCCCTTTGGCCAAGAAGTTTGGGCAGCAGGGGCGGCTACAAGCACGGCCACAGCCACTCTAGACGCGTCGACCACGCTTGAGGCAAGCTGGAACGCCCGTCACATGAAGTGGGTGGCCATCGCCTTCGACAAAGCCACCAACCGCGTGCTGCAGGCCGTTCAGATCGACGTCAAGTAGGATTGCTCTGACCAAAGGCCGCCTCGACGTTTCGCTGTATGCGGTCAAGGCCCGTTCGGGCAGCAGCCGACGTTCCAAATGCATCCTGAAAGGCGGCTGTACTTGCGGAACGCCAATCGTCCAAGCTCCACTCTACCCACCCGCCGGGCGCAAATGCTGGCTCGTGGTGCGGCGTCGAATGCCGGTTCCACGGACAAACCTCCTGGCAGATGTCGCAGCCAAATACCCAGGGGTGCAGCGCATCGGCCATTTCGCGCGGAAGCGCTCCGTGCAGCTCAATTGTGGCGTGGCTGATGCAGCGGTTGCTGTCGACTACTTGAGGCGCAACGATGGCCTGGGTCGGGCAGGCGTCAATGCAGCGCGTGCACGTGCCGCAGTGGTCGGTGACCGGTGCATCGGGAACAAAGGCGTAGTCCACAATGAGTTCCGCCAAAAAAAAGTAGGACCCCGTGTTCTTTCGCAGCAGCAGGGAATTTTTACCCACCCATCCCAGGCCGCTGCGTTCGGCCCATGCCCGCTCCATGACCGGAGCGCTGTCAACAAAGCACCGGGCTTCGAACAAACCAACAGCGGTGCGCAGAGCGTCAAGCAGCTCAAAAAGACGGTCCTTAACCACTCGGTGGTAGTCCTCACCGTAGGCGTAGCGCGCGACCCGCGGCCGGCCCTCGTCTTCGAGGGCTGAAGGTTCGGGAAAGTAATTGAACGCAAGGCTCACCACCGACTGGGCTCCGGGCACCAAAAGCCTTGGGTCCAAACGTTTATCAAAGTGGTTTTCGAGGTAGCGCATACTGCCCTGGAAACCTTGGTTCAGCCAGGCCTCGAGCTTGGGCGCCTGATCGGCCAAAAATTCAGCCCGGGCAACGCGCGCGTCCATGAAGCCCAAGCGCTGGGCCTCCGACTTGAGTACGGACGTTGCTTCGCCCGGCGTCATGAAAACAAATCGGGGCCACCCGAAGGCGTGCGTCCTAAGTGCTTGTATGCCTTTTCCATGGCCGTGCGGCCACGGGGCGTGCGCGCCAGGTACCCTTCCTGAATTAGGTAGGGCTCGTACACCTCTTCGAGCGTCTCGGCCTGCTCGCCTACCGCGGTCGCCAGGGTGCTTAGCCCGACAGGGCCGCCTCGGAACTTGTCGATCAAGGTCGTCAGGATGCGGTTATCCATTTCGTCCAGGCCGTGGGTGTCCACATCGAGGGCGTCCATTCCGAAGCGGGCCACCTCCACATCAATGATGTTCTTGCCCTTTACTTGGGCGAAGTCGCGCAAGCGACGCAGGAGTGCGTTAGCGATGCGGGGCGTACCGCGGCTGCGGCGGGCGACTTCGACGGCGGCATCCATTTCGATGCCCACGTTTAAAATACTTGCGGAGCGCTCCACAATGGTCGAAAGCAGCTCCACGCTGTAGTACTCTAGGCGGGCAGCGATGCCGAAGCGTGCGCGCAGAGGGGACGTCAACAGTCCGCTTCGCGTAGTGGCGCCGATGAGCGTGAAGGGTTTAAGGCGGATTTGTACCGAGCGAGCTGCGGGGCCTGACTCCAGCATGATGTCTATTTGGTAGTCCTCCATAGCGCTGTAGAGGTACTCTTCGACCACCGGACTCAAGCGATGAATTTCGTCGATAAAGAGCACGTCGTTGGCCTCTAAGCTCGTGAGCAACCCGGCGAGATCGCCCGGCTTGTCGAGCACCGGACCGCTGGTCAACTTGAGCGACGACCCCAGTTCCCCCGCGATAATGTGGGCCAAAGTCGTCTTGCCCAAGCCGGGAGGTCCGTGCAGCAGCACGTGGTCCAGGGCCTCGTCGCGCTGGCGGGCCGCCTGAACAAAAACTTTGAGGTTTTCGAGCACTTTGGCCTGACCGGCAAAGTCGTCGAAGCGCGCGGGCCGCAGCCGCTGCTCCGCCTCGCGGTCTTCCATGCCCGCCGTGGAGGCATCGTGCAAAAAATCCACCATGCCACAAATGTAAACGGCCGCTCGGGGATTCCGGGCGGCCGTTTGACGAACTTATAAACGCTTAGTGTGCGTGCTCTCCGTCCTTGAGCGGAGTGGTCTGCGGAACAAAGTCCTCATCGTAACCCGGCTTGCTGTAGTCGTAGGCCCAACGGTGAACCTCGGGAATCGCGCCCGGCCAGTTGCCGTGAATGTGCTCCACCGGAGCTGTCCACTCTAGCGTATTCGAGTTCCACGGGTTTTGCGGAGCCTTCGGACCGCGCCACATAGAGTAGAAGAAGTTGAAGATGAAAATCAGCTGGGCAATTCCGCCTCCAATCGCAAACATGGTGATGATCACGTTGATGTCCTGTAGCTCGTCAAAAATGGGGAATTCTGCGTTGCTGTAGTAGCGGCGGGGTAGGCCGGCCAGACCCGTAAAGTGCATCGGGAAGAACACCCCGTAGGCGCTCACGAACGTGAGCCAGAAGTGCAGGTAGCCCATCGACTTGTTCATCATGCGGCCGTACATCTTTGGGAACCAGTGGTACACCCCAGCAAACATGCCGAAGATGGCCGACAGCCCCATCACGATATGGAAGTGTGCCACTACAAAGTAGGTGTCGTGCACGTTGATGTCAAGGGCGGAGTCGCCCAAAATGATGCCGGTAAGACCGCCTGCCACGAAGGTGCTCACGAGTCCGATGGAGAACAGCATCGCCGGAGTAAAGCGAATGTTGCCCTTCCACAGCGTGGTGATATAGTTAAACGCTTTTACCGCCGAAGGGATGGCAATAAGAAGGGTCGTGAACGTAAACACTGAGCCCAGGAACGGATTCATTCCCGTTATGAACATGTGGTGGCCCCAAACGATGAATGACAAGAAGGCGATGGCTAAAATCGATCCGATCATTGCGCGGTATCCGAAAATCGGCTTGCGCGAATTGGTCGCAATAACTTCAGACGTTATTCCAAGTGCCGGCAGCAAGATGATGTACACCTCAGGGTGTCCGAGGAACCAGAAGAGGTGCTCAAAAAGGATCGGGCTACCTCCTTGGTTGGTGAGCATTTCGCCCGCCACCATAATGTCACTCAGGTAAAACGACGTACCCATGGAGCGGTCGAACACGAGCAGCAACGCCGCGCTCAGCAGAACCGGGAACGAAAGCACCCCGAGGATCGCTGTCACCAGGAAGGCCCAAATCGTCAGCGGAAGGCGCGTCATCGACATGCCCTTCGTACGCAAATTGATTACCGTTACGATGTAGTTGAGCGAGCCGATCAGCGAACCAGCGATGAACAGCGTCATCGACACCAGCCAAAGGGTCATTCCAGCTCCCGAGCCGGGCATCGCTTGCGGTAGCGCGCTCAACGGCGGGTACACAGTCCACCCGCCTGATGCAGGCCCCGTCTCGACAAAAAGCGAAACGACCATAACCACCGACGATGCCGCGAAGAACCAATACGAAATCATGTTCAAAAAGCCTGAAGCCATGTCGCGCGCTCCGATTTGCAACGGAATGAGGAGGTTCGAGAAGGTTCCGCTCAAACCAGCCGTAAGCACGAAGAACACCATGATAGTTCCGTGGATCGTAACCAAGGCCAGGTACATGTTGGGGTCCATCACCCCGTCAGGGGCCCATTTGCCCAAGAACGTCTCGAGAATGGGGAAGCTCTCGCCCGGCCAAGCCAACTGTAGGCGGAACAACATCGACATAAACACCCCGATAATGCCCATGAACATACCGGTTACTAAAAATTGCTTCGCGATCATCTTGTGATCGATCGAGAAGACATACTTCGTCCAGAAGTTGTCTACATGGTGCTCGTGATCGTGGTGGTCGTCGTGAGCGTGATCGTGCGCGTGGTCGTGTGCGTGGTCAGCCATAATAAAAAATCCTTAACTAGTATTACAACGTTTCTGCTACGGTCTTTTGTTCAGTAAGCCATTTGGCATACTCTGCTTCAGACTCAACAACAATATTCATCTGCATGTTGTAGTGCGCTGATCCGCAGATCTTGTTGCACAACAGCACGTAATCGTAAGCATACGCCTCCAAGCCCTTTTCGGTGCGGATCTTGTTGATGCGGGCCACCTTAGCTTGAACCTCGGCATCCTGGCGCATCTCTGCGGTCGTCACCGTGGGCGTAAACTGGAACTGGGTAGTCATGCCCGGAACGCAGTTCATTTGGGCACGGAAGTGCGGAAAGTACGCTGAGTGAATCACGTCCTGAGAACGAAACTTGAACAGCACCGGGCGTCCTACGGGAAGGTGAATTTCGGTCGTGATCTTGTCGTCGCCGCCTTTGGTGTCGAGCGTGTCTACGCCAATTACGTTGGCGTCCTTGATGAGGCGGACGTTGGCGTAGCCCAACTGGTTGTCTTGGCCGGCATAGCGCGCCGTCCACTTGAACTGTTGAGCATAAACCTCAATAACCAAAGGCTCCTGCTCGTTCTTGGGGTTCATCACGTTCGACCACGTGGTCATACCGTAAATAATGAGCACGGCGAGCACCACGGCCGGAACAATCGTCCAAATGAACTCCAGACGGTTATTGTGTTCGTAGTAGGTGGCTTTGCGGTCCTTAGCTCCGCGGTACTTCCATGCGAAGTAGAACAAAATGGGCTGTACGAGCACGAACATCGCAATAATGACCAGCATCGAAATGGTCATAAGGTTGTCGTAGTCGGTGCCGTGTGCAGACGCAGGCTTCGGAAGCGTAACTGGCAACCACGCATTGAGCATCCAAAAAAACGAGGCGATAAGACCGAAGCCAAAAAGCAGCATCAGCCAGCCTTGGTTGTTGTTGTCGCGGTCGGTCACTTCGTACTCCGCCGTTTGGCGAGCTTTGGATGACAATTCGAAAATTCGGATGAGCTGCAGCGCAGTCAGCACCGCGAGCACAAGGACAATAAGAGTCATAATTCCAGACATAGACGATTCGAATTAAAGCGACGGATTACTGATGGAAGTGCTCGCTTTCGGTGAGCATCGGGTGGTTTTGAAGCTTGAGCGGAGCCTTGGCCAACTGGCTCAGGGTTACCCACAAGAAAAGGCCCGCGTAGAATAAAATTCCGCCGAGCTCGGCAAAGCCAAATCCGTAGTCATAACCCACGGCACCCGGCATGATCATGATGTAGTGATCCATCCAGTGTCCGGCCAAAACAAAGACTGCTGCTAGGCCGATGAACCCGAAGATTCGCTTGGCGTCGCGCGACATCAGAACCAAAATTGGGAAGATGAAGTTCATGGCCACCATCATCACAAACAGGGGCTTGTACTCGCCCTTAAAGCGTGGCAGGTAGTACGTAACTTCTTCAGGGATGTTGGAGTACCAAATCAGCATGTACTGGCTGAACCACAGGTAGGTCCAGAATACGCTGAAGGCGAACATGAATTTGCCCAGGTCGTGCTGGTGGTTGGCGTTGATCCACGGAAGGTGGTTATTCAAGCGCAGGTACATGACGAGCAAGTTGAGGACCGTCATGGCCGTCACGAACATGCCCGCAAACGTGTACCAACCGAAGAGGGTTGAGAACCAGTGGGTGTCAATGGACATCACCCAATCCCAGGCGCTGGTTGACGACGTCACCGCATACAAAACAATGAAGGTAGCTGCCAGCTTGCGCTGCGTGAAGAACATGTTTTGGCCCTTGGGCATCGCATCCTCGCGAAGGCTGTTGCGGCGAAGCAGGTAAGCGGCTCCTGCCCAAATCAAGAGGTAGGCAAGGATGCGGACAGTGAAGAATGGAACGTTCAAGTACGCCTCCTTGCCCGCAATGATGGGGTCGTAGTTGGCGCTGGCGGGATCCATAATTCCTTCGGCCATCCAATGCCACAGGTGGTGCATGTGCATTCCGCCCGTAACGGCCAAGAAGAGGATACCCAAAAGCGGAATACCCACAAACATGGCTACGGCTTCAAACACGCGGATCAGGCCTGCAGACCAGCCTACTTGAGCCGCGTACTGAATGGCCAAGAAGAACAGGGTTCCGATTCCGATGCCCAAAAAGAAAATGCTGTTGACCAGGAACGCAGCCCAAGGACGGTTGGCGCTGAGGTCGTGGGTAGCTCCGTGGCCTTCTGTAGCGTGGGCCTCGTGACCTTCAACGTGCTCAGCTACCGCCGCATGATCGCCTTCGGCAGCATGTGCTTCATGACCTTCGGCGTGATCGCCTTCGGCACCAACGGCAGCGTCAACTGCTTCGGCCTCGTCTACCTCGTCGGCATGCGAATCGGCTGCTTCAGCCTCGTGCGCAGTCGCCTCGTCGGCGGCGGGCACCGCTTCAACGTCAACGGCAGATGCCTCGGCGGTGTGGTCCTCGGCATGCGCTGAAGTACCGTGACCTTCAGCCGCGTGCGACGAGTAATCCGTATTAAAGCCGATCAGCAAGAAAACCAATCCCACCAGGGTCAACGACCCGGCGAGCAACTTCATTTTGGAGGTGAATACAAACATGTCTTCTGGGGCAGTTAGGTTAGGCGGCAGGTTGAGCAGCAGCGGTATCCGCGGCAGCGGGTGCAGCACCCGGAACTTGATCCATGCGGAGCTTCCACACGTACTTGATGATCTTCCAGCGCTCTTCGTAGTTCAGTTGCGACGCATGGCTTCCCATGTTGTTCTTGCCGTACATGATTACGTGGTAAATGCTTCCGGGCGTGATGTCCGGGAGCTTGTCTGCGCCGTACCCCGGAATACCCAGGATCTTCTCGCGCTGCATCAGGATTCCGTTTCCGTCGCCCTTCTCGCCGTGGCAGTGCGAACAAAACTGCGTGTAGAGCTGCTTGCCCGATTCCGCGTCCAGGGCTTCATACATCGCCGGCACCTCGGTGTTGGCGCTCGACGCGGCATAGCCTTCGTTGGTGTTCGGAATGGTGTAGGGCACGTATCCGCGCGGAACACTTCCTTCTGCAGGCTCCTTCGCGGTGCCTGGCTCATAGGTTTGGTGGGCCGGGGAACGGTACATGTCGTCCATGTAGGTGTAACCTGGCGTGGATTTGTCCCAGTTGCAGGCAGACAGCGCAACGGCGCTTCCGGCAACCCAAAGAATGGTTTTAATACGCATATCGCTTAGGCTTCAGCAATTTCTACAGCACCCGACTTCTTGAGCACGTCGACCAGACCGTCAGCCGCCGGAAGTTCGACCATAAAGTAGTCGTCGGTCGTGCGGGGATCGGGGTTTTGGGCGTCGGCGCCGGGGTACAATCCGTTGATAACGAGGTAGGTCCAGACCATCAAGTGGGCCGCAAAGAACACGGTCAACTCAAACAAAATGGGTACAAAGGCCGGCATGTTCATTCCCCAGTTGATGTTGGGCTTCCCGCCGATGTTTTGCGGCCAGTCGCTGATCATCATGTACCAAGTCAGGGTGACGGCCACGGTCAAGCCGAGCAGGCCGTACATGAAGGCTGCCATGGCGATGCGCGTCTCCTTGAGGCCCATGGCCTTGTCGAGTCCGTGCACCGGGAAGGGCGTGTAGACTTCCGAGATTTTGTATCCGGCCGCGCGGATTTCCTTAACGGCCGAGATGAGCACGTCGTCGTCGTGGTACAACGCGCGAACTACCGGGGTAGGCTCAGTGGTGTGCGCCATGGTCGCTGTGGTGTTTTTTCTGGGCTTCGCCCGAAGTTTTCAAAATGGTCTTGAGTTCGGCCTGAGCGATTACCGGGAAGGTGCGGGCGTACAGCAAGAACAGAACAAAGAAGAATCCAATAGTGCCAACGAAGATGCCTACGTCGACAAACGACGGAGAGAACATCGACCAGCTCGAAGGCAGGTAGTCGCGGTGCAGCGAGGTCACAATGATCACGAAGCGCTCAAACCACATTCCGATGTTCACGACAATCGAAATCACGAAGGTGAACACCAGGTTGGTCCGCAACTTTTTAAACCACATGAACTGCGGACTGAATACGTTGCAGGTCATCATCGACCAATAGGCCCACCAGTAGGGTCCGGTCGCGCGGTTCAAGAAGGCGTACTGCTCGTACTCCACTCCGCTGTACCACGCGATGAAGAGCTCGGTGATGTAGGCCACACCCACGATCGAACCCGTCACCATGATGATGATGTTCATCATCTCGATGTGCTGCACGGTGATGTAGTCCTCCATCTTGAACACCTTGCGGACAATGAGCAGCAGGGTTTGTACCATGGCGAAGCCCGAGAAGATGGCGCCCGCAACGAAGTACGGAGGGAATATGGTGGTGTGCCATCCCGGAATCACCGAGGTGGCGAAGTCCATGGATACGATGGTGTGAACCGAAAGCACCAGCGGGGTAGCTAAACCGGCGAGGACCAGCGATACCTCTTCAAAGCGCTGCCAGGCTTTGGCTTTTCCGCCCCAACCGAACGAGAGCACCTTGTAGATGTGCTTTTGCACGGGGTTCACCGCACGGTCACGCACCATGGCGAAGTCCGGAATGAGTCCGACGTACCAGAATACGACCGATACCGACAGGTAGGTCGAAATCGCGAACACGTCCCAAAGCAGGGGCGAATTAAAGTTTACCCACAGCGAACCAAACTGGTTCGGAATCGGAAGTACCCAGTAGGCCATCCAAACGCGGCCCATGTGGAACACGGGGAAAAGTCCCGCCTGAATGACCGAGAAGATCGTCATGGCTTCCGCAGAGCGGTTGATGGCCATGCGCCAACGCTGGCGGAATAGCAGAAGTACCGCGGAGATCAGCGTTCCGGCGTGGCCAATACCGACCCACCATACGAAGTTGGTGATGTCCCAAGCCCAGCCCACGGTCTTGTTCAAGCCCCAAACGCCGATGCCCGTTCCTACGGTGTAGGCAAGGCAGCCCACACCCCAAAGGAACATGACCAGCGCGATGCTGAACACCATCCACCACGAGCGGGGGGCGGCGTTTTCAATCGGACGTACAACGTCTTCAGTGATCTGATTGTAGCTCTTATCTCCTAGGATAAGCGGCTGACGTACAGGTGATTCGTAGTGCATAACTGATTAGGCGTTGCGAACTTTAGTCAGGTAGAATACCGAAGGCTGTGTGCCCACTTCTTCGAGAAGGTGGTAGGCGCGGGCATCGGCTTTAGCGGCGCGCACAGCGCTTTTCGCGTTGTTGACGTCGCCAAACGTGATGGCTCCGGTGTCGCAGGCTTCGGCGCAGGCGACCGTGAAGCCGCCGTCAGCCAGGGGCTGGCCGGCCTTTTTGGCCTCGAGCTTGGCGTATTGCACGCGCTGGATGCACATCGTACACTTTTCCATGACGCCGCGCGAACGTACGGTTACGTCGGGGTTCAGAACCATACGGCCGTAGTCATCTTGCGACGGGTTGACGTCGGCAAACTGCTCGTTGGCCATGTAGTTAAACCAGTTGAAGCGGCGAACCTTGTAGGGGCAGTTGTTAGCGCAGTAGCGGGTTCCGAT
This sequence comes from Bacteroidota bacterium, assembly GCA_016868755.1. Lineage (GTDB taxonomy): Bacteria > Bacteroidota > Bacteroidia > Flavobacteriales > Schleiferiaceae > TMED14. The sequence goes on from VGFU01000001.1 coordinate 108,701, forward strand.
GCAGCGGTTGTAGGCCATGTGGTTGAGGCCTTCGCGCGAGTGCACGGTCGCACCCACCGGGCACACCGTTTCGCACGGTGCGTGGTTGCAGTGCTGGCACATCACCGGCTGGAACACCACCGAAGGTGACTCCGAAGGCTCCTCCATTTTGGCGTACATCTCGATTCCACCGATGCGCTCTTCTTCGGCGCGCTCCTTGCTCATGTCGCTGCTGTAGTAGCGGTCGATGCGTAACCAGTGCATGTCGCGGAGGTTGCGGATCTCCTGCTTGCCCACCACCGGAACGTTGTTCTCGATGTGGCAAGCGACCACGCAGGCCCCACAGCCGGTGCAGCTGTTAAGGTCGATGCTCATGTTCCACATGTGCATCGTCTCGTGGTCGTGGTTCGCCCACAAGTTGGCCTCTTCAGAGGTCTTGTGGCCGTCAATGGTGTGGAAGGTCGGCTTCTCGTTCCAGTTGGTACCCTTGGGGTCGGCGATGAAGTCGGCCAGGCTAACTTCATTGACGATGCGGCGACCCATCATGGTGTGTCCGAGCTGTACCGTCGCGAATTCGTGCGTGCCTTCAGCCTTGCTGATTTCTACCGTGGCGTAACCGGTTGCCGCGCCCAATGCGTAGGCGTTTACACCGAGCTCGTCCGCAACTTTACCTGCAGAAGTGCGGCCGTAGCCGTAGGCGAGGCCAACGGTGCCCGCAGTTTGGCCCGGCTGAATGAAGACGGGAACATTTTCGAGTACGCGCTTGCCCACCTTGAGGGTAGCGTAGCTCCCGTCAAGCGAACCGTCGCTGTTGGTCTCGTTCTCAAAACCCATTGCCAGGGCATCGGCCGCGGCGATGGTGAGGTAGTTGTCCCAAGTCAAACGGGTCACGGGATCGGGAAGCTCGTGCAACCATGGGTTGTTGGCTTGGTATCCGGCGCCCACCGCGTTTTCGTAAAGTGCGAGCTCCATACCGTTTACTGGCTTGGACACTTTAGCGCTTGCGGCCAGGGCCGCGGCGGCACCTGCTGGAGCACCTGCTGCAGACCCTGAGGTTACGGCGGCTCCACCGTCGTGAACCGTTTGGTTCCAGTTCAGGCCCAGCGATCCGGCAACTGCGGCCACTTGGTCTTTAGCGCTTCGGGGGTCGCCCGACAATCCGCCAAGTACTTCAAGCAGCGACTTGCTGTTAAACAGGTTCTTGATGGTCGGTTGCGCCACCGTGTATTCACCTGCGACGGGACGGAAGTCCGCCCAAGCCTCTAGGTAGTGTGGCAGCGGAGCAGCAGCCGAACACAGCACGGCCGTTTCGTCCATGCGGTCGGTCACGCTCAAGCTGAACTTCGCGCTCTTGATTGCCTTTTCAAAATCAGGTCGGAAGTAGACGGGGTTGGTGCCCGCTACCACCAAAGCTCCGACGCGCTTGGCGTTGAGGTCCGCAATGAGGTTTGCCACGCGCGCTTCGCTTCCGCGGCGCAGGTAGACCGGCTTGTCCGCGCGCAGTGTAGTCCCGAAGGCACCTACCAGCGCGTTAAGCGCTGCCGCGAGCTTGGACACGTTGGTGTCGTCGCCTCCGACCAATACTACGGCTTTGCCGTTGGCGGACTTAAGTTCGCCGGCCACCGACTTCAGGGCCTTAGTAAGGTCGTCGCGAAGCGCAATCTTGGCGGCGGAACCTCCGAGTTCGTTAACCAGGAAGGCCAGCGCTCCAGAAACCTCTGAGGGCTTGATTTTCACGCGCTTGTCGGCGTTGGAACCCGTCAACGACAGGTTGCTTTCCAGCTCGACGTGGCGAAGCATTCCCGTTCCGGGCTTGCGGCGTGCGGCGTAGTCGCTCGAAAGCTGCTGGGCCGTCGACCCCGAAAGAAAGTCGCTTCCAAAAGACACCACCAACTGGGCGGTGTTCAAATCGATCGACGGCAGGGCGCGAACCCCCGTGAGGGCTTCCCAAACATCGAGGGTGTTGGACTGCGAAACGGCATCAAACTCCACGTGCTGGAAGTTGGCGTAGCCTTGGCGCAGGCGCTCGATGGCTGCCTGCAGCGACGGACTGAACACGCTTGAGGTCACCAAAACAAACTGACTTCCTTGGGCGAGTGCCGCATCGGCCGCCTTTTTGAGCGACGCCTCGACGCTGGCCCAGTCGCTGTCCTTGCCATTCAGAATGGGTCCGCGGAGGCGCGCTGAGTCATAAAGCGACAGCACGCTGGCTTGGGCACGGGCGTTGGTTCCGCGGTTGAAGCGGCCGGCGTCGCCGGGCTCCACCTTAATGGGTCGGCCTTCGCGCGTCTTTACAAGCACCGAAGCGTAGTCTTGACCGTCGGTGTAGGCCGTGGCGTAGAACGACGGTACCCCCGGAGTCAAGCTGTCGGGCTGCACTACATATGGTACGCTCTCAATGATGGGCTGTTCGCAGGCAGCCAAAGTTGCGGCGGCGGTGCTGAATCCCAAGAACTTGAGGAAATCACGGCGGCTGGTTTGGGCCTCCAAGCTGCGCTCGTCGGCTAAAAAGACATCAGCGGGGATGTCCTGCGCGAATTCGTTTTCGGCCAAACGCTGTGATACCTCGGTGTTCGCGAGCTGGTCGAAGCTCTTCCAGTAAACTTTATTGCTTGCCATAGAATTGTTCGCTTAATAGTGGCACTTGCCGCATTCGAGGCCACCGATTGATGCGGCCGTGATTTTTTCGTTGTGGAAGCGCTCGACGAGTCGGTCGCTGATCGAGGCGGAACCGTCGATGCTGCCCGCGTAGTAGCCGTTGTCGCCCTTGATTTCGGTCTCGCGGTGGCAGTTGATGCACCATCCCATCGTGAGCTCGCTGAACTGGTAGACTTCCTCCATCTCCTGAACCGGACCGTGGCAGGTCTGGCACTCCACTTGACCGGCAGTCACGTGCTGGGCGTGGTTGAAGTAGGCCAAGTCGGGAAGGTTGTGGATGCGCACCCACTGAATCGGCTTCTGCTCGTAGCCTTCGATGTAGGTACGCGCTTCGGGATCCCAGCCAATGGCGGCGTAGATCTTTTGAATTTCGGGCGAACGCTCGCCACCGTACTTCGGATTGCCCGCGGCATCGACGATCTCGGAACCGTCAATGTACATGTGGCAGTTCATGCACACGTTAGCCGAAGGAATGCCGGAATGCTTGCTGTGGCGCGCGCTGCTGTGGCAGTAGTTGCAGTCCACACCGTTGTCGCCCGCGTGGATCTTGTGGCTGAACGCGATCGGCTGAACCGGTTGGTAGTTCTGTTCGACCCCAACGCTCATAAGGTAGGCGTAGGTGGCGTAAAGGAAGCTCAGCGCGAGGACAACCGTCAGGAAGGTCATGAAGCGCTTGTTCGCGACCAGAATTTTGGTTACGATGTCGAGGTCCTCGAGGAGGCTCGTTGGGTTTTCGCCGTTGAGCTGCTTAAGGGTGTTCCGCACGCGAAGTAGCAGAACCAAATTGATCAGCAAGAAGCCGCCCAGCACGTACATCAACCAGGGAGAGCTCGCCGACTCAGCTGGTGCGGCTGCCGGAGCTGTCGCCGCATCGCCGGGCGCAGGCGCCGCCTTCTTGTCGCCCTCAGCCGTGTAGGCCAAAATGCTCTTGATGTCGTCGTCGGTGAGGGCCGGGAAGGCTTGCATCACCGAACCGCCGTATTCCTCAAAAATGGCGTTGGCGTCTTTGTCGCCTGAGGCGCGGAACTCCGCGTTGTTGCGAATCCACTTGAGCAGCCACTCTTCAGAACGGCGCTGGGTCACGTCGCCAAGCGCCGGTCCAACGAGTTTTTTATCGAGTTTGTGGCAGCTCGCGCAGTTCGCTTTAAAGAGCTTTTTGCCGGCTTCGGCGCTGACCTCTGCAGAGGCCGAGATGCTTAAAACGCTGACAGACAGGAACGTTAAAAACGTACGTCGGAACAGCGAGGCATAGGGTGACAAACGCATACGCATACTGAGAGGTGAACTAGTGCTTTTAAAGGCCCCGCAAAAGTACAACAGAACCGCCTCGGGCATATTTCATACCGACCCACGCATTTTTAATTTAAAACCATTCTAAAGAAGGTTTCGACCCTTGTGGATCGTGGCCCAAAAAATGCTGCTACCTTTGCGCCATGCTTGCCTTTCTTCTTGCCTTGAACCTTAGCTCGCCGGCAGACACGGTGGTCGTGGGCGCTGGGGTCTCCATAGACGAAGCGGTGCGCGCCACCGTCGGTTCGGGTGCCCACCAAGCAAAGCAAAGCGTTGATCCCGGAGCCGAGCGCTACACGGTCCAGGTGTACGCAGGGCGCCGACAGGACGCCAACGCGGTGTATGTGCAGCTTTCTGATTCGATTGGCAGCAGCATGCCGGTGGTCATTCACTTTGACGAGCCGCAGTTTAAAGTCTTTGTCGGAATCTACGGAAGCCGCCTCGAGGCGGAATATGCGCTGCGCAAATGGCGCGGACGCTACCCCACCGCGTTCGCCGTTTTGGCGCCCAATCAGCGGTTCAAAAAGGGCTCAAGCACCCGCTGAAGCTCCGCCGCAGGCAGGACGCCCGACTGGCGCCACAAAATTTCACCGTTCCGAAAAAGGGCAAGCGTAGGAACCCCCTGCACCCGGTACGTTTGAGCCACTGTGGGATTGCGGTCGACATCAATTTTGACGATGCGAAGCCGTCCTTCCATCCGCCGGTGAAGTTCCACCAGAATGGGAGCCATACTCTTGCAGGGCCCGCACCATTCCGCAAAAAAATCGACGAGCACTAGGGCGTCTCCGCCTACGAGTTCGTTGAACTTGGCGTTCATTTTTTAACCACGGATTTTCGGGCTGAGGTCCATGCGCCGATTCCGCCCTCGAGGTGGTAGACTTTAGTGAAGCCAGCCGCCTTGAGCTTGGCAATGGCTTGGCCGCTTCGCCCGCCCGAACGGCAGTACATATAGATGGGCTTGTCCTTGCCGAGCGCCGACATTTTGGTCATGAAGGCCGCGTCGTAGAAGTCAATGTGCTTCGCGCCGGCGATCATGCCCTCGGCGACTTCGCCCGGAGTGCGAATGTCCACGAGGATGCCCTTTTTGGACTCGCGCTCAAACGACGCGACGTCGAGGTTTTGGGCGGACAGGATTCCGCTCGAGGCGAAGACGAGCAGCCCAACGATCCAAGCGCGAAGGCGCGTCCATGGTCCGCCGTTTAGCACGTGTGTGTATCCCTTTTGTTCCATAATCGATTTGGCCATTCCCGAGCGGTTGCCCGAGGCGCAGCAAAGTACAAATTCTTGGTTTTTGTCCTTGAATTTTTTCGGGACCTGGGCCGCGAACTGGTCCAGCGGAATGTTGACCGCCCCGTTCGCGTGGCCTGAGGCAAATTCGCCAGGGCTCCGCACGTCAATAATGGTAGCGTTGGGGTGATTTATGGCTTCGTTGATGGTCATGGCTTGATTTTTTAGTGCGGCAAAATTCCGCCACCCCAAAAATTCGACACGTGACCGCAGTCACCATTGGGTGCTTAACCCGCCATCGTGTGGTAGACCGCCTGCACGTCCTCGTCTTCTTCGATCTTCTCGAGGAGCTTTTCGACGTCAGCCTGCTGCTCGGCCGTCACGGTCTTGGTGTCCATCGGAATGCGCTCAAAGCCCGAGGTCAAGATCTCAAGTCCGCGCTCTTCAAGGGCTTTCGTAATGGCCCCGTACTCGCTGAAGGGAGCGTACATGAAGATGGTGTCCACGTTCTTGTCATCGTCGTGCTCGATAAAGAGCTCTTCGACGCCGAAGTCGATCATTTCAAACTCAAATTCTTCGAGGTCAATCGTGCCTTTAGGGATTTTAAAGTTGCACTTGCGCTCAAACATGAACTCGACCGAACCGCTGGTGCCGAGGCTACCGTTGTACTTGTTGAAGTACGAGCGCACGTTGCCGACGGTGCGGGTAGCGTTGTCGGTCGCGGTCTCGACGAGAATCGCGATTCCGTGCGGACCGTAGCCCTCGTACACCATTTCCTTGTAGTCGGCCTGGTCCTTGCTCGTGGCGCGCTTGATGGCGCGTTCCACGTTGTCTTTGGGCATGTTGGCGTCGCGGGCGTTCTGCATCAAGGCCTTGAGGCGCGAGTTGGCCTCGGGATTGGGGCCGCTTTCTTTGACGGCCATGATGATGTCTTTGCTGATGCGAGTGAAGACTTTGGCCATTGAGGACCAACGCTTCATTTTGCGAGCCTTGCGGTATTCAAATGCACGTCCCATGCGGAATTTTTGTTCGTTCGTGGTATTTGGTCTGCAAACCTACGGCAGCGGGTGCCTATTCTACCGTCCAGGTGCGGCCGGAGTGCAGCACTTCGCGAAGCGGACGGGTGCCGGCCGGTTGGCCGGCAGCAAACACAGGGCGTTTGGCGGCATACAGCAGGCCGAAGGGGCGCAGTTCACCTTCAAGCTCGGCCAGCGCAAAGGCTTTGAGGCGGTCGCTCGGGTCGTGAATCCAGGCGTCTGCAAGGCTAAAGTCACGGCTCAGGGCGCGGACTTCAGGCTGGCCGGCATTCCAAGCGAGGGCGTGGGTAGGCTCGGTTCCGCCCCAAGCAATGGGCTTGCCCGCTTCGAGGAATACCGCATGCAGCGCCTGCGTCGCTTTGTCGGTCCAGGCCTCGAAAGCCCCGTCGTGAAAAACATTGCAGTTTTGGTAGATTTCAAGCAGGGCTGATCCCTGGTGCGCTTGGCTTTGGGCGAGCAGGTCGCGCAGATGGGCCGGACTGCGGTCCATGCTACGGGCGACCCAAGTTGCGCCGGCGCCGAGGGCGAGCGTAAGCGGATTTAGCGGGTGATCGACGCTTCCGCGGGGGGTAGACTTGGTGACTTGCCCCTCGCGGCTGGTGGGCGAAAACTGGCCCTTGGTGAGCCCGTAGATCTCGTTGTTGAACAGCAAGATGGGCACGTTAAGGTTGCGCCGCAGCGCGTGAATGAGGTGGTTGCCCCCGATGCTCAGGGCGTCGCCGTCGCCGGTAATGATCCACACGTCGAGGTCGGGATTGGCCAACTTAATGCCGGTGGCCACCGCGGGGGCGCGGCCGTGCAGCGAGTGGATTCCGTAACTGTCGACGTAGTAGGGCAAGCGGCTGCTGCATCCGATTCCGCTCACCACCACGGTGCGGTCGGGATCGGCGCCGGTGCTTGCGAGCACTTCGGTGAACTGCTTGAGGATGCTGTAGTCTCCGCAACCTGGGCACCAGCGCACCTCTTCAGCGCTTTGGAAATTCTTGGCGGTCAGTTCCATAACTCGGCGAGTTCTTCGGTAGTAAAGGGTTGGCCGGTGGTTTTGCATACCGACTCTACCGGGCGCGCCCAAAGGCCCTGAAGGTGGTGTGCCAACTGGCCCTCGTTCATTTCAATAACCACGACGCGGCGGTAGCGGTCGACCATGGGCTTGAGGTCCGGGTGCAGCGGGTGCAAGTGGCGAAGGTGGATGTAGTCCACATTCTGTCCTTGGGCGGCTCGGCGCTCTACGTCGCTGCGCACCGCACCGTAGGTTGAGCCCCAAGCGAGGACCAACGTATCGGCCTCGGGGCAGCACTGCACGATTTCGAGGGGACCGTACAGTCGGGCGGCGGCATCGACTTTGGCGGCACGTTCGCGGACCATGGCCTGGTGGTTGGCGGGGTCGTAGCTGATGCGTCCGCTCCCCTCCTCGCCCTCCAAACCGCCGATGCGGTGGGCACCACCGGGGGTTCCGGGCGCAACCCAGGGACGCACGCCCTGGGCGTCGCGGGCGTAGGCTTCTTCTCCAGCGGTACCGCGCGGCGGGGTAATGCTCGGCAGCGCATCTATTTCTGGAATGCGCCAGGGCTGGGCGCTACCGGCTATGTAGGCGTCAGACAGGAGGATGACCGGCGTCATGCATTCCACGGCGATTTTGGCTGCCAAGAGCACGGTATCAAAGGCATCGGCCGCCGTTCTTGCGGCGAGCACGGGCAGCGGAGCTTCGCCATGGCGACCATGCAGCGCTTGCGACAAGTCGCTTTGTTCCGTCTTGGTGGGTAGCCCGGTAGAGGGTCCGCCGCGCTGCACGTCAATGAGAACGAGTGGCAGTTCCGTCATCACCGCCAAGCCCAAGCCCTCGGCTTTGAGACTGAGGCCGGGGCCAGAAGACGCGGTAACACCCAGTCCGCCTGCGAACGAGGCGCCGAGTGCCGAGGTCACCGCAGCAATTTCGTCTTCAGCCTGGAGCACCGTGACGTGTTCGGGCTGCAGTTTGGCCAATTCGTGCAAAATGTCTGAAGCGGGGGTAATCGGGTAGCTCGAGTAGAGCATGGGGCGACCCAATTGGTGGGCAGCCGCAGCCAATCCTAAAGCCACCGCCTGAGAGCCGTTGATGGTCTTGAACGTTCCACGCTCTGGATCATGTCGGTCCAGCGCCACTCGGTAGTCCTGGACTTCGAGGGTTTCGGCAAAATTGAAACCCGCTTTGTAGGCCAATATGTTGGTTTCGTCGCCGCGAAAGACGGCATGGAGTTCGGTCTCTACCACCTCTGTAGGCATGCCGTACATCCAGGTGAGGATTCCGAGCACCAGCATGTTACGGGCGCGCATTTTGTCGCGCTGACCCAGCGATACCTCATTCAAAGCACCAAGCGTGAGGTCCTTGACGGGAACCTCTAGTACCCGGAATTGCGCACGGGCCTCCGCAAGCAAATCGGCGTCGGCGGGAAGCTTGGCTAGCGCGAGGCTGCGCGCATCAAAACCCTCCGAGGCGGCCAACAAAAGGCCTCCGGGCTTCAGCTGGCTCGCGTACTTCGTGTACGCAGCTGCGTTAAACGCAACAAAACAGTCTGCACGGGCGCCCGGGTCGTGGATGCTGTCGGCAGCGAGCCGAAACTGAAATCCCGAAACCCCACTTACCGTGCCCTGCGGCGCACGGATCTCGGCCGGAAAGTCCGAAAGGGTTCGCACGTCCCGGCCGGACTGGGCTGCGGCGCGCACGATTTGGCCTCCGAGCAACTGTATTCCGTCACCCGAATCGCCGGCAAGTAGAACAACAACGTTACGCTCCATAATCCAAAGCAACAACTTCTTCGATTTCGGGTGCGTGACTTCGCACACTGTTCTCAACGCCCAGCTTCAAGGTCGTTTGGTTCACACTGCAACCGTGGCAGGCCCCCAACAACCGCACAAACACGCGCGGAACCTCAATTTTCACAAGTTCAATGCCTCCCCCGTCGCTTTCGAGAAAGGGGCGCACTTCGGCGAGCGCCTTTTCTACCCGTGCTTCGAGGGTCATACGTCGCGCTTGGTTGTTTTGCAGCCGGCCATCGTAGTGATGCGCACGGCCTCTGTGGGCGGAAGGTTGGTTACGCGGTCCGCCAAAGCTGAAACCACGTTGCGGGCCAGTTCCACAAAGGCCTCGCGAACGACTCCGTCTTGCTGCAGGGCGGCGGGGCGACCCACGTCTCCGGCCTCGCGAATGCTTTGGACGAGCGGGAGTTCTCCCAAGAAGGGCACCTCGAGCTGCTCCGCGAGGTTGCGGGCGCCGTGGCGGCCAAAAATGTGGTACTGCTCGTCGGGGTGTGCCGGCGGCGTGAAGTAGGCCATGTTCTCAGCGATTCCGAGGACCGGAATTTGAATGGCATCCATGCGGAACATACCGACGCCCTTGCGGGCATCAGCCAAGGCCACGGCTTGGGGCGTACTCACCACCACGGCACCCGTCACCGGCAAGGCCTGAACGAGGCTCAGATGGATGTCGCCCGTGCCCGGAGGCAAGTCGACCAGCAAAAAGTCCAGCTCGCCCCAGTGGGTTTCTTGGAGCATTTGATTGAGGGCCTTAGTCGCCATTGGTCCGCGCCACACGACGGCCTGGTCGGTTCCTGCAAAAAAGCCAATCGACATAATTTTCACGCCGTAGGCCTCGACCGGGTCCATCTTGCGCACGCCGTTGACCTCGATTCCGCCCGGATTGGCGCGCTGCACGTCAAACATGATGGGCATGCTCGGCCCGTAGATGTCGGCGTCGACGACCCCAACGCTAAAGCCCATTTCGGCCAGCGAAACGGCGAGGTTGGCAGTGACCGTAGACTTTCCCACCCCACCCTTGCCCGACGCGACGGCTATCACGTGTTCGACGCCAGGAATGGGTTTGCCGCGCAGCACATTGGCATTCTCGGCCGGAGCCGGCGTGCGCACCTCAAGGTTCACTTTGACCGCGACTTTGGGGTCAATGCGGTGCACCGCTTTGAGCAGGTCGACCTCGAGGCGCTTTTTTTGGGCAAGCGCCGCGCTGTCGCTCACGACGTCGAGCTCGACTTCGCTCCCGAAAATTTGAACGTTTTTTACGTGGCCGGATTCCACAAGCATTCCGTTGCCGCTGGCGTTGGCAACCTGCTTGAGCGCATCCATTACGGCGGATTTGGTCATAGCGGCAAAGGTAGCATCTACAGCTCCGCGCCGCAGATGACGTTAGTCACTAGACGTAAGTTCCGCCGGGAGCTTTTTGTTCGCGAGCTGACCGCAGGCCGCATCGATGTCTTTGCCCCGCGAGTGGCGGACTTTGGCCACGACGCCAATGCGCGCCAGTCCGTCGACGTAGGCTTGAAGCGCTTCGGGCGCCGCCTGGCGAAAGCGCTCGTCGCCAATGGCGTTGTACTCAATCAAGTTGACCTTGCACGGAACCCTTTTGGCGAGTTCAACGAGGGCCCGCACGTCTTCGGGTTGGTCGTTCACGTCGCGCCAAACGACGTACTCAAACGTCACCTTGCGTTTGGTGACGGAATACCAGTACTCCAGACTGGACCGCAGTTCCGCAATCGGAGCCACGTCGTTCACCGGCATGATTTGAGCGCGCACCTCGTCGCGCGCCGAATGAAGCGACACCGCGAGGTTGAATTTGACCCCGTCGTCGGCCAGCTTGCGGATCATTTTCGGCAAGCCCACCGTACTCAGCGTGATGCGCTTCGGCGACAGCCCCAGCCCTTTGGGCGAGGTAATGCGGTCAATGGCCTCGAGCGTGTTCTTGTAGTTCATCAGCGGTTCGCCCATGCCCATAAACACGATGTTGGTGAGTGGACGCCCAAACTCCGTCTGCCCCTGGTCGTGAATGGCCCGCACCTGGTCGTAGATCTCGTCGGGTTCGAGGTTGCGCATGCGCTTGAGGCGGGCTGTGGCGCAAAACGCGCAACCCATGGCACAACCGACCTGGCTCGAAACGCAGGCGGTAATGCGCTTTTCGGTTGGAATCAGTACGCTCTCGACCACCAGCCCGTCATGCAGGCGCACGGCGTTCTTTAGCGTACCGTCGCTGGACCGCTGCACCGACTCGATGCGCTGCGGGCGGAATTCAAACGCTTCAGCCAGCTTGGCGCGCAACGCCTTAGGCAGGTTGGACATGTCGTCAAAGCTCTGCGCACCCTTTGCCCACAGCCAATCGTAGACCTGGTCTGCACGGTACGCAGGTTCGCCCCAAGCAGCAAAATGCGTGCGCACTTCGTCGCGGCGAAGGCTCCGAAAGTCAGGCTTGTCGGCCATTAGTTGGGCTCGGGACGGAGGCTCATGAAGATCCACTTGCGGCGCTTGAGCCCGGGAATCACCGCTTCGCCAGGAAGTCCAATAAAACTCTTTCCGCGCTGAGGAATGAGCACGGCACGCTCTTTTCGGTTGTCGATCAACGGCACATAGTCCATACTCCCATCAGGCTTAAGCGTGACTTGAACGAGCATTGCATTCGTCGGTTTGTTCATTATTCGGGGGGCTTGTTGCTCCATCCAGCGCTTTTCATTGCCCTTCGCGTCGTTAAACAAAAAATTGAAATTTTCCCCTTCCCGATTGACTAAAAATCCGGAACGGTAGCCACCATCATTGACCGAGTACTGCTGTTTGGGAATTACCGTAACGCGTTCAATTTGGCCTTGACCATCCACCATCATTGCCCAAATGTTGTCGTAGTAGTAATAATAGGTGGTAACGGTTCCGTTTCGCGTTTGCGTAGTAACAACCACCATGTCGTAGTCCTCCATGAGAACTAAACTACCCCCGCCCTCTCTCGGGAGGATTCCGCGGAACACGTAGGTTTCATTTGCCAGACCCCTACGTCGCGCTCGTGCGGTTCCGTCGCGACGACCATTATTTTGGTACTCGAACTCCTTTAAGTTCTTAAAATCGGACGAGGTCCGCTCCAGTGTTTTTTGATCCAGCGTCATGTAGAACATACCGCTTGTCGACCCGTAGCGTTTGTCGGAGTACATGCCGCTTATTGCGACTTTGCCCTCGACTTGGTCGGTCTCCACACCTATTCCGCCGACCACAAATTTGTCCTTCATACCTAAGTCCACTTCCTGAAATTCTTCATCGTTAGGATCGGCATGTAAAATGAAGTACTCCAGATTCGGCGCAAAAAGCTTGATTTTTTCATTTTTTTCGCGGTCCGGACTTCGCGAGGCGAGCACATACACGTCTCCGTTGAGGGCATAGTCAACGTCAGCCAAGCTTACCCGACGCATTTCATGGTCAATTTGTACCGAGGCTCCTCCGATGGGGTTCCCTTCTCGGTCAAATCGCTTGACCTCAACGCGCAGGTCATCTTTGCGATCTTCGCCGGGAAAGCTCACGACAGCAAAGCTTGTAGCTTGGTGGTTCCAGCTAATTCTAAAGCTGCCCATAGTCCAGCGCTTGGCCGAAATCCGCACAAGCTCATTGAAGTCCGACATGTCGCCGTTGGCGTCAATCGTGCGCATCAGCACATAACGCAGATCGTCGGCCTTGGAATAGGCCTGATAAAAGACATACGTCGTTGGGCCATACGTCACCATGCTGTGAAACGAAGCCGGCGCGTCGCGGTAGCGATCAATAGTCTCTTCAATTTGCCAAACCTGCGTCATGGTTTCGCGGTCGTATCGGGCGTAGTAATTCTTGGGTTTGCGGAGCAGCTTATAGAAGCTACCGTAGGTCATAAAGTAGGCCGAGTCAAGGCTCGTAACGAAGTCCAATTGGATTTCTCGGTCCTTGTACCCCCTGCTCCAACGCACTTCAAGACTCTTAGGCGTCTGAGCAACGACGGCGGTAAAACTGAGCACAAAAACGAATAAGAAGTAGGTAAATCGGTTCATATGTTCAAAAGTACATTATTTACTATGGCAAGAATTTTGCCGAAATCCGGCAAAGTATCTTTACTCCATGAACGCACGCCTTCTTTTGGCCATCTTGGCCGTGGCCGTAGCAACTTCGGCTACGGGACAGGTCACCGTGAAACGCTACAGCGTAGACGGCACTAGCAGCAGCTCAACAAGCGGCAGCCGAAATACGGAACGAGCACGTCAACGCCAGCTTGATCGCTACCCTACCGCCCTGAAGTTCAACGTAGCCCCCTTCTTTGCCGGGCACTACCCCGTCTCGTTAGAGTACCGACTAAGCCCCTACGTTACCGTGGAAGGCGGGCTCGGACTTACTACCCACAATGGCCTCGACGCGTTCATCAACGAGGCCGTTGTTTGGGATAACAACGCTTTTTACAGTGCCGACAGCCGGGTGCGTCCGGGGTCAAGCCAATCGGCCAACATTAAAATTTTTCCGGGCGGAGACTCCTACGACGACGGCTTTTACCTCGGATTTTTCATCCAAAACCGCAGCTACAGCAAACTTTTTGCGGGCGCGGACCAAAATTTCGTAAGCTTCAAGCAGAATTTTGACCAAGGCCTGATGATCGGAACACAGCTTCGTTCAAGCGACCGTATCATGGTAGATTTGAGCATGGGCCTGTCCAACCGCTACGTTCATTTTCCAGTGGTCGTCGAAGACTACACGATCGACCTCGTTACGGGTCAAGAGCGCTACGTGGCACGGCTTGATGAAACACAAGACGGACGCAGCCAGAACCTCGGTTTTTTTGTTGGCATCAAGCTCGGTTACTTGCTTTCGACGAACCGCTAAGCTCCTTATTCATAGAATAATAAAGGCCGACCCGATAGGGCCGGCCTTTGTTTTTGGTCGAAGTCCGCGCTACACAAAAAGCAACGCGTCGCCGTAGCTCAAGAAGCGGTAGCCCTCTTTGACGGCCGTGTTGTAGACGTCCATGGTGAGTTCATACCCGGCAAAGGCCGCGGTCAGCATGAGCATCGTCGACTGGGGCGCATGAAAATTCGTAATCATGCTGTTGGCCACGGTGAACTGGTGCGGCGGAAAAATGAACTTGGACGTCCAACCGTTGCCCGCCTTGATGCGGTGGTCGGTAATGGTCGACGACTCGAGCGAACGAATCACGCTCGTGCCCACGGCGCAGACGCGGCGCTTTTCGGCTTTGGCTTGGTTCACGCGCTCGGCGGTTTCGGGGTAGAGCCAAAACTGCTCCGATTCCATTTTGTGCTTGCTGAGGTCCTCAACTTCGACTTGGCGGAACGTGCCCAGCCCCACGTGCATGGTCATTTCAACCGTGTCAATGCCCTTGATCTCGAGCTTCTTCATCAAATTCTTGCTGAAGTGCAGCGAGGCCACCGGGGCGGCCACCGCACCCTCGACTTTGGCAAAAATGCTCTGGTAGCGTTCCTCGTCCGAGGCCTCAAGCGGGCGAGTAATGTATTTAGGTAGCGGGGTTTCACCCATTTCCTTGAGCTTTTGGCGGAACTCCTCGTAGCTTCCATCAAACAGGAAGCGCAGGGTGCGTCCGCGCGAAGTCGTATTGTCGATGACTTCAGCCACTAGGCTGTCGTCTTCGCCAAAGTAGAGTTTGTTGCCGATGCGAATTTTGCGGGCGGGATCCACCAAAACGTCCCACAGGCGGCTTTCGGCGTTGAGTTCGCGCAGCAAAAAGACCTCAATTAGGGCACCGGTCTTCTCTTTATTGCCCCACATGCGAGCCGGAAAAACCTTGGTGTTGTTGATCACTAGCAGGTCGCGCGGCTCAAAAAAGTTAGCCAGGTCGCGAAAGTAGTGGTGCTCCATGCTTCCCGTTTCGCGGTTGACCACCATCAGGCGAGCGTCGTCACGGAAGTCAACAGGGTGCTGCGCGATCTGCGCCTCGGGCAAATCGTAGCCAAAATGGGAAAGCTTCATTTTCATAGGGGGCAAAGGTACCCTTTTGAACTAGGCCTTGTCAAGTGTGAACCCAAATTGGTCCGTTGGGGTTACCTAATAACTATGGGAACGGACTTAGAACACGTACTGCTCGAGCGAAGCGCCCGCGACGGCGCAGCATGGGAAGCCTGGCTGGCCGAAGACACGGCGCAGCGGGCCAAACTCGAATTGCCCTTTCAGCGCCAGGGAGCCCTGCCGCTCTCGGCCATGAATCGGGACCGAATTCTCCACGAACGCCATCTGGAGTCGCTATGCGTCGACTACCGACTGCGCTTTTTGGATGCCAACCACTTTGCTGGCCACATACCTTACGAAGCCGTTTCGGCTATGGAGCGCCTTGACGCGGCCGCAGGTGAGCGCCTAAACGGTTACAAAATTGTGGCGCCGGCCTCGATGTTCCGCTTGAGCTACCAAGACAAAGACCCCATGCTGCTGTTGGACCTCGGTAACAAATACTACTACCTCGTGCACAAATGGGGTGGTGAAGTCAATCCGCTGCGCCGGCTGCTGATGTATCCGTTGCGGTCGTTTCCCAGCATGCTGCGGAGCGTCGTGGGCTTCTGCGCGCTGGTAGCGGCCCTAGTTCCCGAAGCCTGGCTCGGCGAGCACGCGGGGTTTGTGCGCATTATTTTCTTTTTCTACCTGCTGTTTGCGACGTCGGCGATGACGGCGCTTTACGGATTTTCGCGCGCCAAAAACTTCAGCGAAAACCTCTGGACGTCGCGCTACGACGACTGAATGGCCGCGAGCACCTCGTCGACGGTGTGCATGGCGGCGAATGGAACCACGCTGGTGCGCCGCAGCGCCGTCAGGTAGGCTCCGCAGCCCAAATGCTGACCGAGGTCGTGGGCAAGCGAGCGAATGTAGGTGCCCTTGCCGCAGTGCACCGTGAGTTCGCAGTGCTGGGCGTCGAGCGGGCGGAACTCCAGAGCGTCAATCTGAACTGGTCGGGACTGTAGCTCGGCGACCCGCCCTGTGCGGGCGAGGTCGTAGGCCCGCGCTCCGTCGATTTTCACCGCGCTGTATTGGGGCGGAACCTGCATCACCTCCCCCGTGAAGGCGGCTGTCAACTCAGCGACTGTCGATTCGTTGAGCAAGGGTAGCGGTTTGCCCGTAGGCACCTCAGGGGTCTCGGCGTCAAAGCTTGCCGTGACGGCGCCCCACTTGACCGTGGCCACATAGGCTTTGGCTCCGGCCATGACCGACTCGATTTCTTTGGTCTTGCGGCCCACCGCGAGCACCAGCATTCCGGTGGCTAAGGGGTCCAGGGTTCCGGCGTGGCCGATCTTGATGCGGGTTCCGTAGCGGCGTTTAAGGGCGTTGCGCACCTTGGCAACTACGTCAAACGAAGTCCAACCCAGAGGTTTGTCGACGGCGATCCAAAATCCGGCCCGCGCCTCGTCGAGGGTATCAGGTACCCTTAAGCCAGCGCCGTCCACAAACTCGCGAGGCCACCTACGGCAAAGCAGTAGTAAGCGAAGTACTTAAGCTTGGCGAGCTTGACCAATTGAATCATGGTGCGGCAGGCCCAGAGTCCGGTGATGAATGCGGCGACGAAGCCCACCATCAGCGGGAGCAGCAAGGTATCTGAGGCCGATTCGGGGTTAGCGGCCATGTCGACCACGTCGAGCAGCATTTTGCCTAAAATCACGGGCACCACCATCAAGAACGAAAAGCGCGCGGCTTTTTCGCGATCGATACCCAGCAGAACGCTGGCTGAAATAGTGGCGCCGCTGCGCGAAATGCCCGGCAAGATGGCGATAGCCTGCGCGATGCCCACCGCAAAAGCGTCACCGATCGACACTTTTTTGTGGGTTTTCTTGGCTTGGTCCGCCATGAGCATCAGCAAGCCGGTTACCAGCAGCATCAGCCCCACGAGCAAGGTGGAGCCCTCAAAAAGTCCCTCGATTTGGTCCTCGAAGAGCAAGCCGATAACACCCGCCGGAATCATGGACACCAAAATCGCCCCAGCGAACTTGCGGTCCTCTTCGTGTCCCTTGAAAATCCCGCCCAAAATCGACACGATGTCTTTGTAAAACACTACGACGGTCGAAAGCGCCGTGCCGGCGTGAACGGTGATGGTGAACAGCAACCCGGTCTCGCCCGACATTTCGAGGCCCAACAGAGAGCGACCAAGCTCCAAATGTCCCGAGGAACTAACGGGTAAAAATTCCGCGAGCCCTTGAATGATGCCCAGAATGAGCGCACTCAGCCAATCCATCGCTTAGGCCTTGGGCTTGCGCATGATGGCCCACACTTCGAGGGCAAAGCCGATCACGACAAACAGCGGCGCCACCACAATGCGGCGAGCACTGAACAGCTCGGGGTTGTAGACGTTGGGGTCCTCAGAACCGCCACCCGACATGAGCAAAAATCCAAGGACGATCAAGGCCAATCCGGCGAGCATGAGCACGTAGTTGCCGCGTTCAAAGAGAAAAGTCGTTTTCATTTATTCGTAGAGTTGGTGGGTTTTAAGCGCAAGGTAGCGGTGCACCGACAAGGCGGTGGATGCCGTGGTCAGCAGAATTCCGACCGCGAGTTGGCCCACCGCGAGGGCGGCCCAAAGCGACCAGGTGAGGCTAACGCCGAGGCGGGGCCATTCGTTGATCAGCACCGCATAGGTCGTGGCAAGCAGGAGGGCGGCGAGCAGTCCGCCCAGCGCGCCAAGAATGAGGCCTTCTTTCAAAAAGGGCTTGTGGATAAAGGCCTTGGTGGCCCCCACGAGTTGCATGGTTTTAAGGGTAAATCGACGCGCGTAGATCGCCAACCGCAGGGCGTTGTTGATGAGCATCAGGCTCACCAGCAGCAGCACGGCTACGGCACCCAGCATCGCCGAATTGATCTTGCCCACGTTTTGGTGGATCACCGAGACCAGGTCGCGGTCGTAGGCCATGTTCTCGATAATCGACGACTTGGCAAAGCGCTCCTGGAGCTTGGCGAGCTGTTCGGGGCTCACGTAGTCGGCCTTGAGCTTGACGTCGATGGCGTCGCTGAGCGGATTAAAGCCCAGAAAATTCACAAAGTCTTCGCCTAAATCTTTTTGGAACTGCACCGCGGCCTCGTCTTTGCCCACAAAGCGGAGGCTGCGAATCTCGGCTTCGTCGGACCACTGCTTGATGAAGTCGTCGGCCTGATCTTGGCTGGTTTCGGGCTTCAAAAACAACGTAAACGTGAAGTTCTCTTTGAGGTCGTCGGTCAAAACCTGCGACTGGTAGGCCAGCGTGGCCATGATTCCGGTTAAAAACAGCACGAGGCCGATGCTGAGCACCACCCCGGCGTAGGAAAAGCGCACGCGGCGCTTGTTAAAGGCTTCTTCTCCTTGTGCTTTGGCCATGGGACAAATCTACGCGAAATCCGAGGCACGGGGCTACTTTTGCCGGCATGGAATACCGACCGATTGAATGGGATGCCCGCGCGCAGCAGTTATGGCGCGATTTAAACGTGTACGGCGCGGAATTTCCGTCGGATCGGAAGCCCTTCTATGTACTCGACATGTTCCCCTACCCCTCGGGGGCGGGGCTCCACGTGGGGCACCCGCTGGGCTACATCGCCAGCGACATCGTCAGCCGCTTTAAGCGCCACCAGGGCTTTAACGTGCTGCACCCAATGGGTTTTGACGCCTTTGGCCTCCCCGCGGAGCAGTACGCCATCCAGACCGGCCAGCACCCCGCCGTCACGACCGAAACCAACATCGAGCGCTACCGCGAGCAGCTGAACCGCCTCGGACTCGGTTTTGACTGGAGTCGCGAGGTGCAGACCTGCGATCCCGACTACTACCGCTGGACGCAGTGGGTGTTCCTTCAGTTGTTTGGCGCCTGGTACAACCAACAAAGCGAGCGCGCGGAGCCGATCGAAACGCTCGTGGCCCACTTGAGCGCGCGGGGCACCGATGACCTGAACGCTGCCTGCCACGGCGAACCCCAATGCACCGCGACCGAATGGGCCGCCATGGATGCTGCGCAGCGCGAAGCGCTGCTGCAGCACTTCCGCCTCGCCTACCGCAGCGAGTCGCTGGTGAACTGGTGTCCGGCCCTCGGAACCGTACTTGCCAACGACGAAGTCGTGAACGGCCTCAGCGAGCGCGGCGGACACCCGGTCGTGCAGAAGCCCATGCTTCAGTGGTCGATGCGCATCAGCGCCTTTGCCCAGCGCCTGCTCGACGGACTCGACGAGCTAAACTGGAGCGACAGCATCAAGGAATCGCAGCGCCACTGGATCGGCCGCAGCCAAGGCGCACGGATTCGGTTTAAGGTGCTCGCTGGCAACGCCGGCGAGGCTGCTGGCAACCGGTTACTAGTTGCGGGCGGAGCGGGCGGAGCCGGCGGAGCGGGCGCAGCAGGCGGAGCAACCAGCAACCAGCAACCAGTCGCGGGCGGAGCCGGCGCAGCCAGCGAAGCCGAAGTGCTCGAAGTGTTTTCCACCCGGCCCGACACGATTTTTGGCGCCACGTTCATGGTGGTCGCCCCCGAGCACCCGCTGCTCGGGGCGTGGACGACTGAGGCCCAGCGGGCCGACGTGGAGGCCTACTGCGAGCGGGCGGCACGCCGGAGCGAGCGCGACCGCCAAGCCGACACCAAGACGGTCAGCGGGGTGTTCACTGGAACCTACGTGGAGCATCCGTTTACCGGAGCACCGATCCCGGTGTGGACCAGCGACTACGTGCTGATGGGCTACGGAACGGGGGCCGTGATGGCGGTTCCGGGGCACGACAGCCGAGACCATGCACTGGCAAAGGCCATGGGCTTGCCGATTGTGCAGGTGGTGGCTTCAAGCGAGCCCGTGGACGTGCAGGCCGAGGCCTTCGAGGCCAAGTCGGGGCGTGCCATGGCGTCGGAGTTTTTGAACGGATTGGCCACCGTTGAGGCGATCGACCGGGCGATTTCGGAGCTGGAGGCGCGCGGACTGGGCGAGCGGACGGTGCAGTATCGATTGCGCGATGCGGTGTTTGGCCGCCAGCGCTACTGGGGCGAACCGATTCCGATTGCGTACCGCAACGGAGTTCCCGAGGCACTGCCTTTGGATGAGTTGCCGCTCAAACTGCCTGCCGTGGATAAGTACTTGCCCACCGAGGACGGGGAACCGCCTTTGGCGCGCGCAGAGAACTGGGTGTCGGCCGAAGGCCTTCCGCTGGAGACGACCACCATGCCGGGCTGGGCCGGAAGCTCCTGGTACTTTTTGCGGTACATGGATCCGCACAACGCCCACGCACCGGTAGACCGCGGCACCGCCGACTACTGGGGCCAAGTCGACCTGTACGTGGGCGGAAGCGAGCACGCCACCGGCCACCTGCTCTACAGCCGTTTTTGGACGCACGCACTCCATGACTTGGGCCATATTGGGTTCCGCGAACCTTTTAAGCGTTTAGTGAACCAAGGCATGATTCAGGGAATCAGTGCGTTTGTGCACCGCATCGAGGGCACGCAAACCGTGGTCAGCGCAGAATTGGCCGGCCAGTACGCCACCCAAAAGCTTCATGTTGATGTGAGCCTGGTGAATGAGCGCAACGAGGTCGACCGCGACGCCCTGTGCGCATGGATGCCAAGCTGGGCTGGAACTGAATTTATTCCAACTAAGGGTCCGATTAAGGTCGAGCGCGAAGTCGAGAAGATGTCAAAATCGAAGTACAACGTCGTCAACCCCGACGCGCTGGCCGACCAGCACGGCGCGGATGCCGTCCGACTTTTTGAAATGTTCCTCGGACCCATCGAGCAGAGCAAGCCCTGGGACACCCAAGGTATGTCGGGCGTGGTGGGCTTTTTGAAAAAAGCCGTGCGCCTGGTGGAGAAAGGGCACGACGGCGAGGCTTCGACCGAGGAACTTCGCGCCCTGCACACGCTGATCGACAAGCTGCAGCGCGACGTTGAAACGCTGTCGTTCAACACCTCGGTGAGCGCCATGATGATTGCGGTGAATGCTTGGGGCGGACTTCCGAAGCTCGCCCGCCAAACGCTGCGCGACTTCGCGGTGCTGCTCGAACCTTTTGCGCCGCACACCGCCGAAGCCCTATGGGCCGAACTGGGCGGCACGGGAAGTGTCGTGCGCGCCTCCTACCCCGCGCTGAACCCCGAATTTCTTGTCAAGGACAGCATCAACTACCCTGTGCAATTCAACGGCAAAACGCGCTTTCAACTCGAAATGCCGGCTTCGGCCACGGCGGCCGAGGTTGAGGCGGCGGTCCTGGCTCACGAAAAGACGGCACACTTTCTCGAAGGGCGCAGCCCCAAGAAAATTATAGTGGTTCCAGGGCGGATCGTGAACGTAGTAGGCTAGGATGGATTATTGCCTCTGCCCTAGTTTGTAGTAGGCGTTGGTAATCCATAGCATTACCAAACCAAAGCATACTCCGCCTACAATAAGTAGTTGAGCAATTCCTGATTCTGCGGTGAAACTGAGCTTCAGCAAAATAGTTGAAATCACAAAGCTTGAGTTGCGAATGATCGTCGGAAAATCATCGCTGTAAAGCAACGACAGCAACAAGATGAAGACATCACTCACAATCAAGACGGTGTAGAACTGACCAAAAAAGACCGCATTCAAATCGGTTACCGGATTTACTAATGCATCGCCACTAGTCGTCCACGAAATGAGGCTTGTAGCTGCCAATCCAATCAGCACTCCAAACAGGCCAAATGCTAACAAATTTTTAGCATTGATAAATCGCCTAAGGTTGAGTTCCTCCGGCTGGTTCGGGAATTCTTGGTTCGAAACGTAACCCGAAATTCGGTAAAAGAGGAGCACCCCAGCATAAACCGCTAGCACGCAAAGTAAATCCCAAATAAGTTCGACGTTTCCTGGGTTCCAATGAAAATCATCCCCCAATTCAAGGTGGGTCAAGTCCTTAAAAACACCTCGAATTAAGATAAGAACCATGATTTCGTACTGCTTGGCCACATAGATGGTCGTTGACCTGCGTAAGTAAAACACCAGCAGGTAGGTTTCGAACAAAAGCAAAACCGAAAAAGGCGTGTAAATAGCGTTGATTGGATGCGCAAACAAGGGCCCACTGATCCATTCGGGGTACCACGGTTTAGTAGCATACAACCCAAGGTGAATGAGGAAACTTGCAATGGCCGCGATGAGCGTAAATCGACCTAAGAACGCCCGGAATTCAGGAGTAAACGGACGCTCTGTCCAGGCTAGGATCGTTTTCATTTCACTGATTTACAGGGAAATGTACGAAAATTTCCCCGCTTATCCCTTGGCGAGTGAATCCAACACCGCTTTGCGTGGCTTCATGCCCGATTCAAAGTCGGCCCAAAGCGAGCGCGGCAGCGGATCTGCGCGCTGAATGGGCTCTCTGAGCGGGTCGACCTGGCGGCCGTTTTTCCAGAAACGGTAGCAAACGTGCGGACCCGTGGCGAGGCCCGTAGAGCCCACATAACCAATTACTTGACCCTGTTCCACGCGGGCCCCGTTTCGTATGCCTTTGCCGATGCGGCTCATGTGGAGGTACTGGGTGGTGTAGGTTCCGTTGTGCTTGATTTTAACGTAGTTGCCGTTGGCGGAATTGTAGGCCGCCGCAACCACGCTTCCGTTGGCCGTGGCCAAAATCGGCGTGCCGGAGGGGGCCGCGTAGTCGGTACCGAGGTGGGCCTTCCAGCGCTTTTGCACGGGGTGAAAGCGGTTCATCGTGTAGCGCGAGGTTATGCGGGCGAATTCGAGCGGCGCCTTCAAAAACATGCGCTTCATGCCTTCGCCTTCGTGGTCGTAGTAGCCCTCTACGCTTCCGTCCGCGTTTTGGTAGCGAAACGCATAAAACGACTTGCCGTTGTGGAAAAAGCGTGCGGCTAAAATTTTGCCTGTGCCGACAAACACCGTGTCGTCGACGTAGGACTCCTCATAAATCACCTCAAAACGGTCTCCGGCCTGAATGCGAAAGAAGTCGATGGTCCAAGCGTAAACCTCAGAAAGCTTCACGGCGACGGCCGGCGACACTCCTTGCTTCTCGAGGGTAGCATAGAGCGAACCGTTAATTTCACCTCCGACCGCGCGCTCTTTGGTCACTTTGGGGCGCTCAACTTTGTGCACAAAGAGGCTGTCGCGAAGGCCAAACACCACGTATTCCGCCACCGAGGGCTCGTAGATGAAGTACGTCACTTGGCGGGTGCTGTCTTTGCTGCGCAGCAACCAGTAGGCGTCGCCCGCGCGCCACTTGCGCGGATTAAAGTCCTCGGACCCCTTTTGAAGCAGTTCGTCAACCTTTACGGCATCAATGCCCCAGGTATCCATGAGTCCGCCAAAGGTTTCGCCATCGCCAACTTCGTAGCGCTTGGCGTCGAATTCGCGCAGGGAATAGCCAAATAGAAAACCAGGATCAACCGCTTCGCCCTCGGCTTCTGAACCGCCAACCGAGCCCGGAAGGATACGCGCCAAAAGCCACAGGCTGAGAATCAGGCCCAAGCCGATGGCTACAGCCAGCCAAACCGGTAAGTTGCGCTTTTTTGCGGATTTTTTGGTCATCGAGGGCTCTAAAATACGGCCAAACGACGGGGGAAAACCCTGTTGATAAGTACAAATTGCCTAAAATGGGGGTAACGCAGGGGTTACGCAGAAGTCAGGTATTT
This sequence comes from Bacteroidota bacterium, assembly GCA_016868755.1. Classification (GTDB taxonomy): domain Bacteria; phylum Bacteroidota; class Bacteroidia; order Flavobacteriales; family Schleiferiaceae; genus TMED14. Next base: position 132,234 of record VGFU01000001.1, read on the forward strand.
GCATATCAATGAGTTCCCGCCGCCCCCTGCCTATTGTGGTCCTTAGCGACCTTCACCTCGGAACCTTCGGGTGCCACGCCCGAGAGCTTCTCGCCTACCTCAAAGGCATTCAGCCTGAGGTCCTGATCCTCAACGGTGATGTTATCGACATCTGGAATTTTAAAAAATCTTACTTTCCCAAGAGCCACTTCAAAGTGGTCAAGCGCTTGATTTCGATGGCGCAAAAAGGAACCGAGATTTACTACATCACGGGAAACCACGACGAACTGCTGCGGCGGTTTGCCGACGCCGACCTGGGCCGAATTCACCTGAGAAACTCGCTGGTACTGACCGTTGGCGGGGTGCGAACCTGGTTTTTTCACGGCGATATTTTTGACGCCAGTATTCAAAATGCCCGCTGGCTGGCCAAGTTGGGCGGATGGTCCTACGACCTACTGATTTGGGTAAACCGAGGGCTCAACGTACTGCTCGAACGCATGGGGCGCGAGAAGTACTCGCTGAGCAAGACCATCAAAGATTCCGTCAAAAAAGCAGTCAAGTATGTGGGCGATTTTGAGCAAGCCGCGGCCGAAATGGCCGTGCGCCAAGGCTACGGTCGCGTGGTCTGCGGACACATACACCAGCCCCAGCTGCGCCAGGTCACCCTGGGCGACCGCCGAATTGACTACCTGAATTCGGGCGACTGGATCGAAAACCTGACGGCCCTCGAGTGGGACGGGCGGCAGTGGACCTTGTACCAGCACCCCGACCTGAGGGAGCCCGAAGAAGAGGACCAAAAGGTCGATGCCTCGGCGCGGGAACTGCTCACCTGGGTTCTGGCAGAAACATCGGCTACGCAATGAGGCTGCTTTATGCAGTTCAGGGGACGGGCAACGGACACGTGGCGCGCGCTCGCCACCTGATTCCGGTGCTGTCGGCTTATGCGGACGTCATCGTTTGGTTGTCCGGGACCGAGAGCCAAGTCGACCTGCCGGTGGTCCCGGCGCGGCGCTTTGCGGGAATTTCGCTCAAGTACAACGAGCGCGGAGGCCTGAGCTACGTGCGATGCCTAACCGGCAATTCGTGGCTGCGCTTTGTGCGCGACGTGCTGCGGGCTCCGATACACGAATTCGACTTGATCATCAACGACTTCGAGCCCGTAAGCGCCTGGGCCGCCGTGCTGCGGGGCGGAACCTTGGTCGAGCTCAGCCACCAAGCGGGCGTTCGCCATCCGCTTGCCCCCAAGCCCAAGCGGCCCAACGCCGTGGGCGAATTGATTTTGCGGTACTACGCGCCGTCGAAGTACGCCATTGGTTTCCACGTACATTCGTTGGCGCCCAATGTGCGCCCCCCGCTGATTCGGCGCGAAGTGCGCTTCGCGGAGCAGCGGCCCCAGCCGCAGCTGCTGGTCTACTTGCCCGCCTACGGGTGCGCCGAGCTCTCCGCGACCTTTAGCGACTGTCCGGTGCCGGTGCGCGCCTTCTCCCCGCGGATTTTGAAACCTGAAGTTCACGGTGCGCTGCAGCTCGAGCCGGTCGACGCGCAGCGATTTCTCGAGGCCTTTTGTACGTCGGACTCGGTGCTGTGCAGCGCAGGCTTTGAGCTGCCCACGGAAGCACTTTTTCACGGCAAGCGCTTGGCCGTGATTCCGATCGCAGGGCAGTACGAACAGGCCTGCAACGCGGTAGCGCTGCGCAAAGCCGGTGCATGGCACGCCCGGAGTTTGGCGCGCTTTAAGCTGCTCAAATGGTTAAAGAGTCCGCCGCCGCCGAAACCCATGTGGCCCGACTACAGTGAGGAATTGGTTCACGAACTGCTGCGCTACGTTCCGCAAAAGTTGGCGGCCAGCAGCTAGCTTCCGGTGCCCCAGGCTTCGCGCTCGGCGTCGCTCCACAAAAACGGAAAAGCGATGCGGAGCTGGAACTTCGGCGGAAGGTACTTGGGCCAGTTGGTGCCGCCCGTGGCGCGGGCGTCGGTTGGCTGCTTTGCGAGGTAGCGACCGGCCGTCTTCAAATGCTGCATCGGCCAACGCACGTTCACCTGCTGGTCGAGCTCTCGCAACGCATCGCGAAGCGAATCGCTCAACTCGCCGCGGGCCTCCAGGGCCCGGGCTCGGTCCGACAGCGTGCGGCCGTGCACCCGCTGGGCCCGCTCGGCGAACGCCTTCGCGTACTTTTCTTCAAACTGCTTGAGCGTCAGCGTCTTCTCGCCGGTGGCGGCGATTGTGGCGCCTCCGCGCCAGTAAATCTTATCGAGCAGCACCAGTGGATCGGTTTCGCCGGCAAAATCTGCGCGCACGTCGAGGTGCACCAACTCATTTAGGCGGGCGAGGGCCATCTCAATCATGCGGTACTGGCCCGACTGAAACCCGCTGGCCGGAATCAGGGCCATGCGAAAGCGCAAAAACTGCGCGCGGTCCATTCCGTCGGTCATGACCGCAAACGACTGCTCGAGCGCCCCAAAATAGCGGGTGCAGCGGCGCACGTGCTCGGCAAGCGCATCGGCGTGCGCCGGCGTCCATTCCGGCGTGCCGGGCATCGGAGCGTCAAGGGCGGCGTCGAGCTCGTGGAGCACCAGCTTGAAGTACAGCTCGGTGATCTGGTGGTACATGATGAAAATCGGCTCATCGTGGTGCGGCGTGCGCGGCTGCTGCAGGCTGAGCAGGCTGTCGAGGCGTATGTAGTCCCAGTATGTGAGGTAGTCGGCTTCGAGGAGTCCGTCCAAAAAATCAACCAGCTCCTGGCCCGAGGCCGCATACTTGCTGCGCAGGGCTTCGAGGCGTTCCAAAAGCGAAGAATCAAGGGTAGTCATGCCGCAAAGCTATTAGCTAACGGCCAATGCCGGGGCCTCAGCCCTTGGAAATCGTGAACGAAAACGTCGTTCCCTCGCCCGACGTCGAGTTCACCTTAATCGCATGGCCGTGCGCCTCGACAATGTGCTTGACGATGGCGAGCCCCAGACCGGTGCCCCCGATTTTTTTTGTGCGGGTGCGGCTGCGGTCCCCGCGGTAGAAGCGCTCGAAAACACGTCCCAAGTCTTCTTTAGAGATGCCGATGCCGTTGTCTTGGACCAGTACGGTGTAGGACTTTTCGCCGGCGTCTTCGATGGCGACGCGCAAAAATCCGCCCGGCTCGTCGCGCGAGTACTTAATCGCGTTCGAAATCAGGTTAAGCACCACCTGATCAATGCGCTCAGGATCAGCAAACACCGCACAGTCCTCGTCGGAATCGTAGTCGCGCACAACCGTCAGACCTTGCTGGGCGATGCGGTCCGACATCTGCTCGAGGGCGTCTTCGATTTGCTCCGTGAGGCTGTAGCGCTCTTTTTGCAGCACGAGCTGGTCGCCCTCCAGTCGGGCGAGCACGTCCATATCTTGCACAAGGCGAATCATGCGCTCCACGTTGCGCGAAGCTTTTTTGAGGTAGTCCTTGCGAATTTTTGAATCCTTCACTCCATCTAGTAGCGTTAGCACATAACCTTGAATGTTGAAGATGGGCGTGTGCAGCTCGTGCGACAGGTTAGCAATAAACTCGCGCCGCACGTCGTCGCGAACCTGAAGGTTACTGAGCTCGGTGGTTTTCTTTTGGGCCCAAGAGGCTACTTCCATCTCTACCTTCCCGACTTCTTCGGCGTCGGCCATCAGCGACGTCTGGTAGCGGTCGGGGTTGGAAATGAACTTGTAAATTTTGAGCAGTCTCGAATACAGGAACTTGCGGATCAGGTATTCCGCCAAAAAAGCCGTAGCGCTGGCAATGAACGTACTGAGCAGTGTGATTTCAAGGTAGGGAACCTTGTTGACAGGGAGCGGAAGTGCGCCGTCGTCGGTATTCACGAGCTCGAACATGGCAAACATGACAAACCATACCACCGGCCCGAGCAGGATTCCGATGAAAAAAGCAATGCGTTCAGGACGGTCTAGCACGCCCCGAAGTTACTCTTCGAATTTGTAGCCGACGCCCTTGATGGTCTTGATGGTGTCGTCGCCGATTTTTTCTCGGATTTTGCGAATGTGCACGTCGATGGTACGGCCGCCCACGATGACTTCAGACCCCCACACGCGGTCCATGATGGAATCGCGCGAAAAAACTTTTCCAGGCTTGCCCGCCAGCAGGTGAAGCAGTTCAAACTCCTTGCGGGGCATTTCGATGAGGTTGCCCTTGAGGTAGACCTGGTACTTCTCGAGGTTGATGGACAAGTCGCCGCGGTCGAGGCTGCCAACCGGCTCGCTGTCTTTTCCGTTGCGGCGCAGCAGGGCCTTGACCCGGCTAACCAGCACTTTGGGGCGGATCGGTTTAGTGATGTAGTCGTCGGCGCCCGCGTCAAATCCGGCCACTTGGCTGTAGTCCTCTCCGCGCGCACTCAAAAACGCAATGAGCGTCGACGCAATGTCAGGGTTGGAGCGAATGGCTTCGCAGGCCTCAATCCCGTCCATTCCGGGCATCATCACGTCGAGCAAAATGAGTTCGGGGCGGTGCTTTTTGGCGGCTTCGACGCCCTCGGCTCCGTCTTTAGCGGTAACCACCGCGTATCCTTCTTTTTCGAGGTTGAAGGTCACAAATTCCCGGATGTCCGGGTCGTCGTCCACGAGGAGAACGGTTGGTTTTTTAGCCATGGTGCGCGTGATTGCTTCAAAAGTACACGCTTTCGGGTCGCCTGCTCCACCGTTTACTATTTTTTATCGCGGATTTAACCATTTCGCAACACGATCGCGGCGGACCTTCGCGACCTAACTTTGGGTTGATGAAACCCTGGTCCGCACTTTTTATTGGTCTACTGATTAGCAGCACATTAGCGGCGCAGAGTCCCGAAAACCTGCGCATCATGACCTACAACCTCACCTACTTTAGGGCGTTTACGTCGTTTTGCACTTCGAGCAACAACCCGCCCGGAGCCAAAGAAGGCTGGCTGCAGACGGTGGTCGCCCACGCCCAGCCCGACGTGCTGGTGTGCAACGAGGTAGACGGCAGCAATTCCACGGCCCACAGCCGAATCCTCAGCCAGTGCCTGAACACCAGCGGCGAAACTCGATGGGCCGCCGCCGACCTCTACACCAACGGAAGCTCGCTCATCAACGCGGTGTACTACGACCAGAACAAATTGGGCATAAAGGCACAAGGAATTATTAGCAACGACCTGCAAAACAACAGTTTGGTGCGCGGAATTGACGTCATACGCTTTTACTACAAAGACTCCTTGCTCGCCTGGAATCCGGATACCGTGTTTTTTACGCTGTTTGCGGGGCATTTCAAAGCGGGCAACACGGCCACGGACCTCACCGACCGCCAAAAAACGGCCGAGGCCATCATGAACTACTTGGCAACCAAGCCGCGCGACCCGCACTACGTGCTCTGCGGCGACCTGAACATGCCCAAGAGCCAAGAGGCCGGTTTTCAGCAGCTGCTCAACTACAGCAACGCAACGGTCCGCTTTTTTGACCCTGAAAATCAGCTCGGCAACTGGAGCTCGAACGGGAGTTTTGCGTCGATGCACACGCAATCCACCCGCGACGCGCAAACCAACAGCGGCTGCTTTTCGGGCGGAGGCCTCGACGACCGCTACGACCACATTTTGACCAACCAGGCGATGCTGAGTTCGTCGGCCCGCTTGCGCTACCTGCCGGCCACGTTGCGTCCGCTGGGCAACGACGGCCTCCATTTTAACGTAGCGCTCAATTCGGGCACCAACAATTCCGTTCCGTCCAACGTGCTCACCGCCCTGTATGAACTGTCGGACCACCTGCCCGTAGTCGCCGATTTTGAGGTGGCGCGCTTGGGCATCGGGTTGCCGGAACACCGCGAATCGGCCGTACTTCAGCGCTTGCCTTCGGGCGCCTGGACCCTAAAGCGCATCGAACTCGGAGGCGACTGGGCCGTCGAGGTTTTTGACGCCACCGGGCGCGTGCTCGAACGCTCCGTTTGGCCGGCTGGCCAAGCGGAATGGACGTTGAATACCGAATCGCGCGGATGGACCCTCATCAACGTGCTCACGCCCTCGGGAAGCCGTAAATTTGCCGTCCCTCGATGAACCGGATACTCGTTTTTCTCCTGATTTTCAGCACCCTGACCTTCGCAGGTGCGGCGCAGAGTTTTCAGGAGCGCAGCACCTCGGCTGGCCAAGTTCGCTTGAGCGTCACCAACGTGGGCACCTTTGGCAACGCGTTTCGGGGATACCGCGACGGCACCGGAACGCCCTCGTGCGAGTTCCCCGCAGGCTCGGGTACCGAGCACCTGTTTGAGTCGGGTATTTGGGTGGGCGGAATCGACGGCGGCGGCGGAATCCGCGTCAGTACCTCGGCCTACGACGCCCCGCAAGGCTACGCGCCGGGTCGAGGAGGATTTGAGTTTACCCCATCCAGCGGGCTCAGCGAGACTTCGTCGCTCAAGGACCACCCTAACTACCGCACCAACGCGGTTTCGCACCAAGACTTCAGCGCGACCTGCGTCGACACCAACATTTTGGTTCCGGGAACGACGATTCCCATCAGCAACCACCTGACCCCGATGGGGATTTCGATGCACATGTCAACCTACAACTGGAACTACCGGTTTAGCGACTTCTTTGTGGTTGTGGACGTTACGCTCAAAAATGTGGGAATCGAAACCTACAACGACGTCTACGCGGCCCTTTGGGCCAACAAGGTGGTGCGCAACATCAACCGCACCCCCGCTGGAGCCGGCGGTGCCGTGTTTTACCAGCAGGGTGGCAACGGCTACGACGACAGCCTGCAGCTTGCCTACCGTTTTGACGCGACGGGCGATCCGGGATGGACGGATTCCTACATTGGCCAAAAGTTTTTGGGTGCCGAAGACAAAAACGGATTCCACCACCCGCTCGTGAACGGCCTCGACGACCACTACCAAGCGTGGATCTTTAACAATTCGGGGCAGGCCCTGTACTTTTTTCCGACAACCGACGACCAACGCTACGTGAAGATGACCCAGGGGCTCAACCAAGACCCCTGCTGGAGCAATCCCAGTGGTGCGCCCTGCGCAGCCGGAACCGGCGCCAACATCCAGGCTCAGCTCAATGCCGCCGGCAACCGCAGCGACCTGCTAAGCGTGGGGCCGTTCCAGAACTTTGCGCCCGGAGACGAGATCAAGCTCGCTTTTGCATTTGTGCTGGCCAAAAAGGTCGACGACGGCCAACCCAACACGGTGAATAACAAAATTCAGCGCAGCCGGCTCCGCGCCAACGCCCAGTGGGCCCAAACCTGCTACAACGGCGAGGACCAGAACTTTAACGGAATCCTCGACGCCGGCGAAGACCGCGATGGGAACGGCGAGATTACGCGCTACATTTTGCCCAGTCCGCCCGACGCACCCCAGGTGCGCGCCGTGCCCGGCGACGGCTTCATCGACCTGTTTTGGACCGACCGCAGCGAGCGCAGCGTAGACCCCATCAGCCAGCGCGAAGACTTTGCGGGCTACCGAGCCTACGTGAGCCAGCTTGGTTTTGACGTGGATCCGAGCCAGCGCACGGCCGAAACCTTTCGACTCTACGGCGAATGGGACCAGCGCGGCGACGGCGTGTTTTACGAAACCGGACTCGAATCGATTAAGCTCGTGGAACCCGTGCAGTTTCAGGGCGACAGCCTGACCTACCGCTACCACGTGCGCCTCGAAAACGTACCCAACGGTTGGCAGCGGGCCGTAGCCGTCACGGCCTTTGACCAAGGAGACCCCGACACCCAGCTGGAATCGTTGGAATCGAGCTTTGCGCAGAGTTCTGCTCGGGTGTTTCCCGGCACGCCGGCACGCGAAACGATGGCCGAAAATCCGCCCTACGTCTACCCCAACCCCTACTACGCCGGCGCCGCCTGGGAAGGCCAAAGCGCCTTTCAGGACGAGAGCCGCCGCCTCATGTTTGCCAATTTGCCCGCCCAGGCCGAAATCCGCATTCATTCGCCCGCCGGCGACCTGCTCGACGTACTGCACCACAATGCCCAAGGAACGGACCAGCTGAGCCAGCGTTGGTTCCGCACGTTTGCCAACCCCGAAGAGCAGCGCGTCGTTTTAGCTGGCGGCGAGTACGCTTGGGACATTTTGTCGAAAGACCGCCAAATGATTTCGCACGGCCTGTACCGCTACACCGTGCTCAACCTCGAAACCGGAGAGTCCTTTTCCGGTCATTTTACGCTGATTAAATAACCATGAAGCAAATTTTTACCCTTCTCGCGACGGCGCTCGGTTTCACGGCTGCGGCCCAAACCTACTACCCGATTACCACGCTGCAGTACGTGTCGCCCTCCCAACTGGCGGCCTGCAAGGACTCCTCGGGTTTTGAAGGTCAGATTGTTAAGACCGTTGGCATTGTGGTGACGCCGGGCAACGTCTCCGAGGTTCCGTCGGGATCGGTTCAGGGCGGACACCGTCCCTTCTTCTTCATCGTTGATACTGCGGCTCAGGGCGCGGCCGGTCCGTTTCGCGGCATGGAAGTGATGGGCGTCTATACGAACGCGCAGAACCAGCTCGTGACCCTTCCGAACGTGGAATACTTGATGCCGGGCGACTTGATTCAGTTCATTGGCAAGGTGTCGACCTTCAACAACGGCACCCAGCTTGAGGCCACCAGCGCCAGCAGCATGACGATTTTGGGCACGCGCCCCGTTCCGACTCCGGCCGTGGTGCCTGTGGGCGCGCTCAACGACCCTCAGCGCATCAACATTCCTACGACGGGTGAGCAGTGGGAAAACGCCTTCGTCAACCTTCAAAACGTGACCGTCACCGAGGTGATTTTGTTTGGCGGAAACCGTGTCAGCTTCAACGTGGTCGACGGCAACGGCAACAAAATCAACGTCTCCGACCGCTTTTTGGCCCAAAAGCTCCCCAGCTACCAAACGGTAAACCCGGCTTCGCCCCAGACCACGGGGCAGTTTGTTCCGCCCGTGCCCGGAACGTTTTACAGCAGCCTCAAGGGCATGATTCGCCACGATGGCAACGGCTGCTTTACCGCCGGCGGAACCCGCGGCTACGAGCTCAACCCCTTCTCAGCGGCGCACTACCAAATTGCCTACGCCCCGCCCTACATCAGCAATTTTGAGCGCGACCCGATGATTCCGACGCCCAACCAAAGCCCGGACTTGACCTGCAACATCACCGATTTCGACGGGACCGTGGATTCCGTGCACGTGTTTTACTCGACCAATGCGAACCTGCAGCCCACGCAGTTCACCAAAGTGGTGATGCCGCTCGTGTCAGGCTCAACCGACGAATTCGCATACAGCCTGCCTAGTGCACCTAACGGTACCCTTATGCGCTACTACATTCGAGCCAAGGACGACGACGGCAACGTTTCGTACTACCCTACCACCCCCGTCGGCCAAGCCCAGCCCAACGTCGACTACTACACCGTGCGGACTGGTGGCATGAAGGTCTACGACGTGCAATACACCCAGGCGTCCAACGGCAATTCGCCCTACCTCGGTAAAACCGTAACCCTCAAAGGATTTGTGACGGCCTCGACCAAGCCCTACGACCTCGGCTACCTGTACATCCAAGACGCCGACGGCGGTCCGTGGAGCGGAATCTGGTGCGTCGGTTCGGGCATCACGCAGTTCTTCCGCGAGGAGGAAGTTCAGGTGACCGGACTAGTTGAAGAGTACTTTGGCATGACGCGGCTGAACGTTTCCAGCGTTTCGCGCACCGGCCAGCGCCGAGTTCTCACGGCTTCGGTACTGAACCCTAGCGACAGCGCCAGCAAATGGAACTGGGGATGGGAAGCCTACGAAGGCTGCTACGTGCGCCTGGCGGACCCCAACCAAACTAAGCTGCGCGTGACGAACCCGAATCTCGGCTTTGGAGATTTCGCGGTTTCGCAGACCCCGGGCGCGGGCTACTGGCGCCGCACCCTGGTCATGGCCGGACGCCAATCGGCCACGGCCTTTGGCTCACTCTACGTGCAGCTGGTCAGCGACCTTAAGTATGACACCATCGACGGCGAGATGATGGTCGACCCTATTTTGGTCGCCGACACCATGACTATGGACGCGGTGGAGGGCATCCTGTTCTACGGATTCAGCAACTTCCGCGTGCTTCCGCGCAACAACGACGACTTTATCGGCATTAATGTGGCCCTCGACTCGACGGCGCTGCCCAAGTCTACGATTGGTCTGTACGAGGGTCATGCTGCCGCGCTTCGCAGCTTCCCCAACCCGACGGCCGACGTGATCATGGTCGAGGGGCCCGCGGGCACTTGGGTACTCAGCGACCTCACCGGCCGAGCCGTGCTTCGCGGCCGCCGCACCTCGGCGCCCACGGAACTGGACCTAAGCGGACTCGCCGCAGGAACCTACATGCTGACCCTCGATTCCGAAGGCCGCCGCCTAAGCTACCGCGTCGTCAAGCAGTAATTAGCCAACCGCCGTGCACCGCCTCCTTTTGTTCACCCACCCCCGCCGTGCCTTGCGCCTCGCGGCGCTCAGCCTGTTCTTCGGGCTGGCGTTGGGATGTGAGCCGGGGGTTCCGGTGGAGAACCAACTGCCCGAAACGCGCATGTCGGTCGACCGCATCGACTTGAGCGGGCCCGACCGCCTGAATTCGGTGGTTAAGCTGGCGTGGTTCGGCAGCGACGCCGACGGCTACGTCGTGGCCTACGAACTGCGCGTGAGCGACGGTCCGTGGGTGCGCACGACGCAGACCGACAGCACGCTGGTGCTGGGCATTCCGGCGGGCCAGGACACCGCAGACTTGGTGGTCGAAGTACGCGCCATTGACCACGAAGGCGGAACCGACCCCAGCCCCGCCCGCCTCGTGGTACCCATCAAAAACACGCCCCCGTCGGCGGAATTCACGACCTCGAGCTTTCCCGACGTGCCGGTGTGGAACGCGGTCACGTTTCAGTGGTTTGCCGAAGACCCCGACGGCGCCGGCAGCATTACCGACGTCGAGCTTCGGGTGAACGGCGGTGCCTGGCGCCCAATCGACCCCAACCAAAAGTTGGTTAGCCTCGTGCTCGCGGCGAACGGAGCCACCACGCTGTACTATGGCAACCAGGAATCTTCGGCAGCCAACTGGGGCTACGCCCTCGATACCGCCGGCCCTAGTGTGCTCGAAATTCGTGCCCGCGACCTTGCCGGGGCATGGTCCGCGCCCGACACGGCCCCGACGGTCACGGTGAAGATGCCCCAGTCCAAGCTGCTGGTGGTGGCCAGCCACAGCGCCGCCGCCGACGCCGCCTGGTCCAGCGACTTCTCGGCCTTGGGCGTGGACTACGACCTGCTTGACCTGCTCAGCAACAGCGGCGCCGCGCGCCCGCGGTCGTGGAACCCCGGCTTTCGCCATACCCTGCGGGGCTACGACGCCGTGGTCGTGTACACCGCCTCGTCGGTCATGCTCGACCCCCAGACGGGGCTGACCAAACTCCCCCTGGCCCACATGGGGCCGGCCATTCAGCGCTTTAGCGAGGCCGGCGGACGGGTGCTGGTGAGCGCGTCCTTCAGCGCGACCTCAGACCTTACCGACCTCGTCGGCACCTTCCCCATCGACGGCCTCGTGACCAGCACCGGTCAGGTTCGGTTGGTGACCGATTCCGCGCTCGTGGCCCAGCAAAGCGGATACCCTAGCCTTAAGTCGAGCAACGTGCTCATCGGCCTCACGCCGATGGTGGCGAGCGCCGACGCCGAAGTACTGTACCGCGGCCAGCTGAGCAAACTTTCGGGCTGGCAGGGCGACAACCTCATGGGGGTGCTTCGCCGCAAGCAGGGCGCCGTGCAGAGCGTGTTTTTGTCGTTTGACCTGCACCGCCTCGACGGCCAAAACGGCCAAATGCGCCGCGACGCGCTTCAAAAAATTCTGATCGATGAATTTGGTCTCTAAAATCGCGATCGTGCTGGCGATGCTGGCGAGCTTTGGGGCTTCGGCCCAAAAGTTGGGCGCCTTGCGCGGAACCGTGCGCGACGCCGAAACCGGTGAGGAACTCCCGGAAGCCGGCGTGAGCCTCGTGGGTACCTACCTCACCGCGGTCACCGACGTCAACGGCAACTTCAGCCTGCCCAAGGTTCCGGTGGGCGAATTCAGCGTCAAGGTGCAGATGATGGGCTACGGAACCAAGCAGATCAACGGCGTCCGCGTGACTCTCGGCCAAACGACTACGCTGAACGTAAAGCTTTCAAGCGACATCAACGAGCTCCAAACGGTTACCGTAGTGGGCAAAAAAACCGCAGTTGACCTTGAGCGGGCCGGCAGCGAACGCCTCATCGGCACCGATGAACTGCGCCAAATGAACGTGCGTAACGTCGAAGACGCGGTAGCCACTCAGGCAGGTGTGGTCAAAACCACCGACGGACTTCAGATTCGCGGGGCGCGGGTGTACGAAACCGAATACCTCGTCGACGGCATCAGCGCGCAAGACCCGCTCGCGGGCACTGGATTTGGCGTAAGTGTGCAGTCGTCGGCCATTCAGAGCATCCAAGTGACTACGAGCGGCGCGAGCGCCGAGTTCGGCGGCGGTTCCAGCGGCGTCGTGAGCACCCAAATTCGCGAGGGCGGCGATCGGCTCGAGGTTTCGGGCCGCATGCAGCGCGACTACCTCGCGCGTCCCACCTCGGCCAGCAGCTTTTTTACGGACCGCGGCGAGGCCACTTTAGCGACGCCCGTTCCGTTGACTAACAAACGGCTAACGCTGTTTACCAGCGCGTCGTTTGACCTCAGCGACACCTACTTTCCGACGGTGGCCAAGCAGCTGCACTCATCGCTGTTCAAGGCCAACGACTCGCTGTGGGCTCCGCGCCAAGACAACCAGTGGTCGCACTCCCTCAAGCTCGGTCTCAAAGTTTGGAAGGGCGGAAAATTCACGCTCAGCAACCAGCACTCGCTGAACATCAACCAAAACACGCGCAGCCTCCAAATCGTGGGCCTCGACGCGCTGCTGACGCCGGGCTACCAGTACATCCGCAGCAAGGACCTGGATCGCGCCACTACCTACACCCACCACTCCAACCTGACGGCACTCGGATTTCAGCAGGTTTTTGGTCCGAAGTGGGGCATGAGCGTAAACGTTGGGCGGCTGTTTACCAACCTTCGGGCTGACGCCAACGGACGGCCGTTCCGCCAAGAAACCGTCGACGAAATTCTCGACGAGGCCAACATTATTTCGTACCCGGTTAGTGTTTTTAACCCGGCTGACCCGTCGGGAACCGTTTACATTCGCCCCGGCGACGGGCTGTACAACAACGGCGGAATTGCGCCCACCTGGCACGACCACTACGTCGAAGAATACACCCTGCGCCTCAAAGTCAACCACTACCCGGCAGGCGGGGTGCACAAAGTGGCCTTTGGCACCGAAAACCAGTGGAACGAGTACCAGTGGGTCGACGTGACCGCTCCGTGGGTGGGGGCGCCGATCAAACTCAACGACAGCACCTTCACCGAGTCGATTTCGATCGGATCGTCAAACGACATTTGGAAGGCCCGGCCGCGCGAATTTGGCGCCTTCGCCGAAGACCGCATCACCTACAAAGGCCTTCAGGCAACCCTCGGGCTACGCCTGAACATGTGGGCGCCGGGAACTTTTGCCGACGAAGCCATCGCCAACCCCAACTCACCGGTGGTCGACGCCGTGCGCGCGGACTACCTCGACAAAACCATCGGTCTTGCGGGGCTGCGCTGGAAGGCCCGCCTGCTTCCGCGCCTCGACGTAACCTTCCCGGTTACGCCCAACCACGTGCTCTACTTCAACTACGGCCACAGCATGCGCCTGCCCCACCCGCGGTTTTTGTATGCCGGACTCGACCCGGTCTACCAAGACCGCAGCTTCTTGAGCTTTTTGGGCAACCCCAACCTTGACCCCGAGGTCAATGTGGCCTACGAAGTCGGCTACAAGGCCGCGTTCAGCCGCAGCTTTGGCGTGACCCTGAGCGCCTACAATTCCAACCGCTTTGACTACATCGTGTCGCGCCGCGTGTTTGTGCTCGACGCCACCGGTCGCCCGGTCACCAAGACCATGTACATCAACCAGGACTACGCCCGCATCCAGGGCGTCGAACTGGGCCTCGAATGGCAGCTGTCCAAATGGCTGCGTTGGGTTGCCAACACGTCGCTTCAGTCGGCGCGCGGAAAATCCAACAGCGCCCGCGAGTCGTCGCTGCAGATCGAGCAAAACGGTGAAGTTCCGCTCAGCCGCGAGCAGTTTTTGGCCTGGGACCGCCCGTGGAACCTCAACTCCAGCTGGTTTTTTCAAGCCGACACCTCGCTTCGCGTTTGGGGCATTCCCTTGCGCGGACTCGGCGGATTCCTCCAGTACCGCGGCTCGGCCGGCTACCGCTACACGCCGCAAACCCTGGTAGGCGTCAACGACCTCGGTCGCCCGCAGTACGCCATTCAGGTCAACGAATTTTTGGCCAAGCTGGGCACCCCCTGGCACACCTGGGACGCCCGCCTGACCTACGACCTCGCGACAGCGAAAGGCCGCGGCGTGCAGTTCTCGGTCGACGTATTAAACGTATTTAATCGGTTAAATGCCCAGCTCATTAACCCGGTCACCGGCCGAGCCTACGAGTACGGCGACGACGTGCCCAACACCTGGCGCGATCCGCGCCCTGAGTACAACGGCCCGCAAGAGCGCGGACTCGACCCGCGCGATCCGTCACGCTACAGTCCGCCCCGTCAAATCCTATTTGGCCTGCAGTTCAAGCTATGAAGACGACCTTGACCCTCCTCGCGGTGGCCCTTGGCCTCCAGGTGCACGGCCAGTGGCTGCCCAGCTACGGCGGCGAACGCGCGGGCCAGGCGTCCTACAGCTTTTTGAAGTCCGACTACCACATCGCCTCGGCCGGAATGGGCTCGGTGGGCAGCATTTTGGGCGGAGACGCCCGCAGCCTAGGCTACAACCCCGCCGGCCTCGCGCGGACCTCGGGCCTCAGCGCGGCCTTTGCGAGCGTGGGCAACGGCAGCGGCCTCGAGCAGGGCTCGGCCTTTGTCGCCTTCAAAATTCGCGGGCGCAGCGCGGCTTGGGGCTTCGGCATTGAACGGCTGCAAACGGGCGCCTACGAAGAGCGCACCGAATTCCGCCCCCAGGGCACCGGGCGCCTGCTCTACGACGCCCAAACGGCCGTTCTGGTCACCTATTCGCAGCAGCTCACCGAGCAGTTTCAGATGGGCGTAACCCTCAAAGCCCTCAACGAAAGCTACAGCTCGGGCTACGCTGGCTGGGGTGCGGCGGCCGACGTGGGATTTCAGTACCACCTGCGCGAAGAGGGCCTGCGCTTTGCGGTCGTGCTGCGCAACTTTGGCGCGCCGGTTTCGCTGAACGGAACCGCGTGGGCCGTGTCCTACAACCGCGACTCCCTGTCGTCGCTGGAATCCGCCAACCTTCCGACCGAATTCGCCATCGGAATCCACTACCGGGCCCTCGAGCGCGGCAAGCACCACCTCGACGTGGCGGCGCAGCTCGTGCACCCCAGCGACAACGCCGAAAACTACCGCGCCGGCCTCGAGTACCGCTTTGCCGATCAGCTTTTTGTGCGCAGCGGAATCATGCTCAACCAAGCCGGACAACCCTACCCGACCCTGGGTCTCGGCGTCGCGCAGCAGCTGGGCCAAACCAAGGCCCTCCTTGACCTCGCCGTGCAGCCCACCTCGGGCATGGGTACCTGGTCGTCGATTGGGCTCACGCTGATTCCGCATTCAAAATCCACGAAATGAAGAAGTTGCTGGCCCTTATAGCCGTCGCCCTTGGCCTGACCGGCTGCGAAGACTACTTCGGTTCCAAGACCGACCTCGACTTTATTGAGGTTCCGAACTACGGAATCCGGGAGATCGCCTACGTGCCCATTCAGCCGGCATTTGACGGATTTGTGCACCCGACCGACCTGTGCATCGGCTTTGACGAACTCATTTACGTCGTCGATGCGGGGACTGAAGAAATCGTGTGCCTCGACGAGTCGGGCGCTGAACAGGGACGGTTTAGCGTTCCGGGCGTGAAAACGGTCCGCCAAGACCGCCGGCTCGACCTGCTGGCGATTGGCACGCACGATACCAGCATTAATGGGGTGGCTTACACGCTTCCCGCCATTTACCGCATTAACCAAACGGAGCCAAACGGCTACGGACTGGACTACGCCCGAATCGTCCACAAAACGGTGCACCCGTTTTACTTCAAATCCACGTTTTCAACGGGCGACGCCAACGCGGAATTTGGCCAAATCGCCATTTTGGCGAGCGCCGACCCCACCCTCAACAACCGCTACTACGTGACCCGTCGCGGAACGATTACCAACAACGCCAACCAAGGTCCCGACCAGGCCGTGGTGCTGTTTGACGCCCAAGACCAGTACGTTTCGCCGCTGAGCGTAACCACCTCGGCTGGACTTTTTGCAAACTACTTCAAGGCGCCGCAGGGCATCGTCAGCTTTGCGCAGCCGCCCCAGCTCACCGCTCGGGCTGGCGACGATTTTTGGTACACCTCGCTCGACGCCAACCAAGAAATTCGCGTGCAGCAAATCAACCTGGTCGAAACGCCCTACGGCGCCGACTACAAGCCCGGCGTGGCCTTGCCCAACCCCGACCGCACCGACCGCTGGATCGGTCAACCCGGACTGTTTGAGCGACCGGTGGGCATGGCGATGGCCGGCGACCAAACGCGCTACCTCTTTGTGGTTGACGAGGCCAAAGATTCGGTCTTTCAGTTCACCGCCAACGGCCTTGAGGGAATACCGCCGCCCCCCGCGAGCGGAGAAACGCGCTACGCCAAAGTCTCGTTTGGCGGACGCGGAATCGGCCCCATGCAGTTCAATGGCCCCGTCGCCGTTGGCTACTGGCGCAGCATTCTCTACGTAGTCGACGCCGGCAACGGCCGGGTCAGCCGATTTAAGAACACCTTAGACTTCGATTAACGTTTAACTAACCCTTCGCCCGCACTTTTGGGGTACCTTTGCCACAGCATCCATTTTGATCAAAACATGAAGCACGTTTACGCCCTTTTTGCCGCCCTGCTTGCGCTCGCGGCCTCGGCCACCAACCACCAAGTGCAGGTTGGCTCGAACTTTTTTAATCCGGCAAGCCTCACCGTTGCCTTGGGTGATACCGTCACTTGGACCCAGGTAAGTGGTGCCCACAACGTCAATGGAAGCTTGGCTACCTTCCCGAGCAATCCTGCTGGTTTTACGAGTGGTGCCGTTGCTGGTGGAACCTGGACCTTTAGCCATCAATTCACCGTGGCCGGGGTGTACAACTACCAATGCGACCCCCACATTCCAGCTATGGTCGGAACCGTAACCGTAACCTCGGGCGGAACCTCAGTCCAAGCCGGTAGCTACACGTTTGGATCCAATGGTAACGTAACGAGTTTTGCTTACAACGGTCCCGTCCTCACAGGTGTTACGGCGAGTGCATTGACCAAAAACGGATTCACTTCAACGAGTGGCGCCAACGCATTTCGAGGCAATGACTGGCCTCTGGGCGCGACGAATGGAAGTAATACCTTCACGGGAAGCCTAGACCCAACAAAGTACATTGAATTCACGATCACGGCCGCCACAGGTCAAACGTTTTCAAACCCCAAGGTTCGTTTTGACCTCTACCGCAGCTCAACGGGCCCACGCCAATACGCTTGGCGGTCTTCGCTAAATAACTATGCCACCAATATCGCCCTTGACTCTCTGGGCACAGGCGTAACTGCAGCAAACGGCGAAATGACCTTGACCGACGTAGCTCAGACCTACGCCGATAATGTTTTTCAGCTTACCCAAAGTAACCTAACCTCGGTAACCTTCCGTTTATACGGATACAATGCAGAAGCTGCTACCGGAACCGGAGGCCTACAAACAGCCCTTGAATTCTTCGTTACCACATCTGGATCAGGTGGCGGCGGCGGAGGGGGCGGTGGTACAACCACTGGGCCGGCCGTTCGCGCCATTGGCACGATTCGCGGCGTGAACAACGACGGCGTGGCCGACTCCAACAACGTGGTGGTGCGCCTCCGCGGAGTAGTGACGACCAACGACTTCCGTGCATCGGGCTACACCTTCCACCTTCAGGACGCCACGGGCGGCATTGTGGTCTTCCGCAGCGCGGACTTGACCAACTACACCACGCCCTTGCGCGGTGATTCACTTGAAGTCTACGGAACCATTAACCAGTTCAATGGTCTACTTCAGATTATTCCCGACACGATCAAACTTCGCGCCCAGAACCGACCGTTACCTTCTCCGTGGGTCGTCACCAACTTCACCGAGGCTAATGAGGGCAAGCTCGTGCGAATCAATAACCTGAGTGTATCAACCTGGCCGGCAACATGGTCAGGCAGTGGGCAGAACATTACCCTTACCGACGGCAGCAATAGCTACACCATGCGCGTTGTTCCGCTTTCGGGTATGTGGAACCGTCCGCAGCCCTCGGGCATGATTGATGTGATTGGCGGACTTCAGCAGTTCGACAACACGCTACCCTACACGAGCGGATACCAAATTTTCCCGCGCGACACCAACGACGTGATTCCCGTCGTTGTCACCACGCCAACCATTCGTTTTGTCGGAAGCAGTGCCATCATTCTTGAAGGCAACGTCAGCCAGACGATCAAGCTTCACGTGCAGCCGCACCTTATGGCGGCCGGCAGCGTGACCCTCACAGCCTCACCGGGAACCGGTTTCGTGTTGGGCACCGACGCCACCACGACGCCAGCCTTGAGCGGAACCACCTTGACGCTGCCCGTACCGATCATGGCCGACACCGTGAGCTTTAGCGTCAACGTGATCGACGACAGCAACATTGAAGGGAATGAAAATGTACTGTTCACGCTTACTTCGGGCAGCACCGGTCTGACCTTGGGCGCGCCCTCGACGTTCACCTTCACGATCGCCGACAACGACGTCTACATTCCGACCCGCACCCTTCCGCAGGTAAAAGGAATCAACGCCCAGGGAATTCCCGATTCCAACAATAAAATGTGCAAGCTGGTCGGAACCGTGCTCGGCGTAAACACCCAGACCTTTGCCACCACCGGCAACCTGGCCTTTACCATCCACGACGGCAGCGTGGGCTTCGGCGTCTTTGGGGCAGGCACCAAAAACCTCGGCTACACGGTCAATGAAGGCGATGTCGTGCGTATCATCGGCGTCATCGGGCACTTCAACGGCCTCGCCCAAATCAACGCGGACTCCATCGTTGTGGTGAGCACGAACGCGACCCTCCCGACCCCCGTCGTCATCACCGAACTCGGCGAGGTGACCGAAAGCCAACTGATCCGCATGAACGACGTGTACGTCATCAACCCGGCGCAGTGGACCAACGCAGGTTCTGGATTCTCGGTAAACGTAACCGACGGCACCGACACCATTCAGCTGCGCATTGACGCCGACGTTAGCGACGTATACAATTCAGTCTGCCCTGTCGGAACCTTCGACGTAGTTGGAATCGGCGGACAGTTTGACAACAGCGCACCGCACACCAGCGGCTACCAGTTCCTGCCGCGCTACTTGGCCGACTTCATCTACCCCATTCCCGTGACCTACGACCTTGCCATTACCGAGGTAATGCCGAGCTCCAACGACGCCAACAGCGCCATTAACGAAGACTGGTTTGAAATCACCAACTACGGCACGACGGCTGTTGACCTGGCCGGATTCAGCTGGGACGACAACTCGTGGAACCCCGGCACGGTGGTCTTCCCGAGCGTAACCATCAACCCCGGCGAAGCCATCGTGGTCGCCCAAATTGATTCGGCCAACGAAGCCGCCTTCCGCGCCGCGTGGAACCTCGGACCTTGGGTTCAGGTGCTCGTCAACCAGGATTTTGCCTCGTCGCAGCCCAGCTTTAGCGCCAGCGGCGACGGCGTCGTCCTCTTTGACACGTCAGCCACGGCCATCGAAGTGTGCCGCGCCGAATACACCAACGCCCTCGCTGGCTACAGCGTCGAGTTTGACACCGCCTGCACCTACCTCGGCAATGCGGCCGTGGGTGTGCGCGGAGCCTACGCCTCTACCGGCAACGACGTCGGCTCGCCTGGCAACCAAACCGTTGGTTTGGGCGAAGGCCAGCTCTTAATCGGGCTGCACCCCAACCCCACCACGGGCACGGTGCACCTCCAGCTTCCGGGCGTATCGACCTACCGCATCGCGGTGCGAAATCTAAACGGTCAAATTCTTGCTAACCAGCAGGTTAATGCCGACCGCGCCGAAATTAACCTGAGTGCGCTCGCTCGTGGCATGTACCTTGTAGAGGTAGTAAGCGAAGCCGGCCGAACCACCCAACGCGTGGTTCTGCAGTAAGGCGGACTTCGAAATCCCATTTGCTCTGAGCCGCTCCCACCTTGGGGGCGGCTCTTTTTTTGGTTCAATCACTATTGCAAGATGATTTCGCGGTCGTATATTTGCACTCCCCAACGCGAAAGTAGCTCAGTTGGTAGAGCACGACCTTGCCAAGGTCGGGGTCGCGGGTTCGAATCCCGTCTTTCGCTCCAGGTCAAAACCCGCCCCAACCGGCGGGTTTTTTCATTGCCGAAGTATCAGTTACTAGTTACTAGTTACTAGTTGCATTAAGTGTGCGTACTCAAAGCCCGCGGTAGCGGCGGCAGGCCTCCCAGAGCACCGCTCCGCCGCACACGCTCACATTCAGCGAGTGCTTGAGGCCGAACTGCGGAACCTCCAGCGCCCCGTCGCACAGCGACAGCGTGCCAGGCTCCACGCCGCTCACTTCGTTGCCAAAGACCAGCACGATCCCCGCGGCCGGAGTGGGCATCGAAGCCAGCGACACCGACGCGTCGGTCTGCTCCACGGCGTAGACAGCCATGCCCGCGGCCCGAGCGGCGGCGATCGCCTCGGCAGCATCTGAAAATCCGCGCCAGGGAACAGTTTCGGTCGCACCCAACGCCACCTTGTCGAGCTGCACGTGGGGCGGACGGCACGAATAACCGCTCAGCCAAAGCTCGGCCAACCCAAAGGCGTCGGCGGTGCGAAAAAACGAGCCAACGTTGTGGGCACTTCGCAGGTTTTCGAGCAGCGCCACCACCGGAATCCGTTCAGAAGGAGACGCGAAGCGTTCCGCACGAATTTCCTCGGTTAGCCGTTTGCGCATGGTTATCTTCGCCATTCCGCCGCAAAGGTAGGTCGCGCTATGGCTAAGAAACCCGCAGAAACTCCGCTGATGACGCAGTACAACGCCCTCAAGGCGGAGTACCCGGAGGCCCTGCTGCTGTTCCGCGTAGGCGACTTTTATGAAACCTTTGGCGACGACGCGGTGGCCACCGCCAAAGCCCTCGACATCGTGCTAACCAAGCGCTCCAACGGGGCCGCGGCCGACATGCCGCTGGCGGGTTTTCCGCACCACGCCCTCGACGCCTACATGCCCCGCCTCGTCAAGGCCGGGTTCAAGGTCGCCATCTGCGAGCAGCTCGAAGACCCCAAGTCGGTCAAAGGCATTGTCAAGCGCGGCGTTACCGAGGTCGTCACTCCCGGAATCGCCCACCACGAAACCCTGCTGAGCGCGCGGACCAACAATTTTCTTGCTGCCCTCCACCTCGACGGCCCACTGCTCGGCCTCGCCCTGGTCGACGTGTCCACGGGCGAGTTTTTTGCCGCCGAAGGACCGCTTGGCGAAATCGACCCGTGGATGCAGTCGTTTAAACCCAGCGAGGTGGTGTTCAACCGCCGAGCGGGCGTCGACCGTGCCCTGTTTGGGTCCGCCGTGCCCAGCGGCCTCGAAGACTGGGTGTTTGCCTCTGAGTTTGCCGCGCGCATGCTGGCGGACCACTTCGGAACCGCCTCCCTCAAGGGCTTTGGCCTCGACGACGCTCCGCTGGCCACCATTGCCTGCGGCGCCCTGCTGCACTACCTGCGCCAGGCCCAGTACGCCAACTGGACGCACATCGAGCGCATCCAGCGCCTGCGCCCCGCAACCCACCTGTGGATGGACCGCTTCACGGTGCGGAACCTTGAACTCTTTGGCTCGGCCCACCCTGGCGGAGTCGGCCTCATCGACGTGCTCGACGCGACCGCCAACCCAATGGGCGCGCGGCTCCTTCGTCGCTGGCTGGCCATGCCGCTCCTCGACCCCCAGGCCCTGGGCCGCCGTCACGACGCCGTCGCCTGGGCCCTCGACCACCCTGAGCCCGCCGCCCGCTCCGCGGCCGTCCTCGCTGAGCTCCCCGACCTCGAGCGCATGGCCACCCGGCTCGCTACGGGCCGCATGGGCCCTCGCGACCTGCGCGCCCTCGCCCATGCCGTCGCCCGGATCAACGAACTTGCCTCGGAACTCAACGGGTCCGAACCCCTCGAGCACCTGCTGGCCGCCCTCGACCCCCTTGAGGCCTGGAGTTCCGACATCTTCGGCACCCTTTCGCCTGAGCCCCCCGTGCTCCTCGCCAAGGGCGGCGCCATCGCCCCGGGCGTAGACCCCGAGCTCGACCGCTACCGCCTGCTCAAGTACGACGCCCGCTCCGTGCTCGAAGGCATTCTGCAGGTAGAGTCCGACCGCAGCGGAATCCCCTCGCTCAAGCTCGACTTCAACAACGTCTTTGGCTACTACCTCGAGGTGCGCAACACCCACAAGGACCGTGTCCCCGCCGACTGGATCCGCAAGCAAACCCTGGTCAACGCCGAGCGCTATATCACCCCGGAGCTCAAAGAACAAGAAGAGGGCATCCTTCAGGCTGATTCGCGCATTGCCGACCTAGAAGCCAAGCTCTTCGCCGATCTGGTCGCGCGCGCGCAGCGCGCGATCCCCGCCCTCCTGCGGAACGCGCGGGCCCTGGCTGAGCTCGACGTGCTTCTGAACTTCGCGACCCTAGCGCGGCGCCACCGTTGGATCCGTCCGCAGTTCGCGTCGCCGTGGGCTACGCCGGCCGGCGAGCCACTAGCCACTAGCAACCAGTTGCCAGCTGGACGGAGCCAGCAGCTGGCAACTAGCAGCTGGAACGTTTCCGCCGGCCGCCATCCCGTCATCGAGCAGCGGCTGCCGAGCGACCAGCCCTATATTCCCAACGACGTGTGCCTGGACGCCGCCGGCGAGCACATATGGATGATTACCGGGCCCAACATGTCGGGTAAATCTGCGCTGCTTCGCCAAACTGCCCTGCAGGCGGTGATGGCGCAAATCGGAAGTTTTGTGGCCGCCGACCGCGCCGAACTTCCGCTTTTGGATCGGGTCTTTGTGCGCGTGGGCGCCAGCGACAACCTCAGCGCCGGCGAATCGACCTTCATGGTCGAAATGGCTGAAACCGCCTCCATCCTCAACGGCCTCACCGACCGCAGCTTGGTGCTGCTTGACGAAATCGGGCGCGGAACCGCCACCTACGACGGCCTCAGCATCGCCCAGGCCATCGCCGAATACCTTCACGACCACCCCTTCAAGCCGTTGGTGCTGTTTGCCACCCACTACCACGAGCTCAACGAGCTGGCCGACCACCTTCCGGGCATTGGCAACCGCCACGTGCGCATTCAGGAACTCGATGGCCGCATGATCTTCTTGCGCACCCTCGCTGAGGGCGGATCCTCGCACTCCTTCGGCATCGAAGTCGCCCGCATGGCCGGAATGCCGCCGAGCGTGGTGCTTCGGGCCCGTTCCGTTTTGCGCGAGCTTGAAAAAAATTCAAATCCGGAAAAATCCGAACGAAATCCTGGGACGCCCGCAGCCCAACTTTCCTTCATTCAGTGGGAGGACCCCGCCGCCCAGGCCTGGCGCGCCGAACTCGAGGGACTCGACCCCAACGCCATCACGCCCATGGACGCCCTAATGCTGCTCCATCGCTGGAAAAATGAATTTGGGGCCTAAACCGACCACCCAATTATTCGGATTTTTCCGGATTTACTTTTTCCCAAAAAACAAAAAGCCCGACCTAACGGCCGGGCCCTTCGCTCACGAGCCTTGCTCGCTTACTTGATCACCACGAATTCTACGCGGCGGTTGTGCTGGTCCTTCTTGGAGATTGGGTCTCCTTCGCCTTTGGTCACCACCTCAAAGCGGGACTCGGGAAGGCTGAAGATCGTAGTCAGGGCGCGAAGAACGGCCTTGGCGCGGCGCTCGCCCACCTTGAGGTTGGTCTTCTCTGAACCCGTCTTGTCGGCGTGGCCGATGATCTGCAGGCGCAGGCTCGGATTCGCCTTGAGCATCTTGGCAACCACCGCAAGCTTGGCTTCTTCCTCTGGCGTAACCGTTACGCTGTTGGTAGCAAACTTGATCTCGGGGATGAAGGCGCTGGCAACTTGGTTGTTGATGCCGCCGGTCTCGATGCGCTTGCCTTGGAAGTTCACCAACGAACCCGCGGGCGTGTTGGGCTCTTTGTCCTTGCTGTCTGAAACTCCGTCGCCGTCGCTGTCGAGCTCGGCACCACTGGCATCTACGCGCACGCCGCGCTGGCTGAACGGATCCACGTCCAATTCATGACGCACTCCATCGCCGTCGAGGTCGAGCGCACGGCCTGAACCGTCCACCAAGGCGCCCTTCGGCGTATTGGGCTCGAGGTCGAACGCGTCTGAAACGCCGTCACCGTCGCCGTCTTTTTGAACTTTAGCCAATTCGCCTTTGAGCGAGGCCACTTCGGTTTCGAGGTCTTTCACGCCGCACGAAGCCAGCATCAAGGCGCTGGCGGCAAGAGCTACGTACTTCATAAATCGTTTTTGTTAGAATTTGAGCAAATATACAGCATTCTCGTCGGAACATTGCCCTAAAAGATCAACAACGCGCCCTCCCGAACTCGCGGCAACCCAGTCGCCCCAGTGCTCCGCAAGTGGCTGTAATACAAAGCGTCGCAAGGGCATCCGCGGATGCGGAAGCTCTAAAACTGGCCCTGAAATGGTCCGAAACGGCGACGACAGTAGCAGGTCAATATCGATGCGTCGGCTGGCATACCGCGGACCAGCCGCGTCGCGAACCCGTCCGAGCTCCCGCTCCACCTCGAGGCAGAGCTCAAGCAGGGCCTCGGGTTCGCCGAGCCACTCCATTTCAAGAACTTGATTGACAAAGTCCGGTCCGTCAAAGCCCCAGGCCGCGGTGCGCCATAGGCTTCCGCTTCGCGCAACGTTGGCCCGCTCCGCCAAGGCTCCGCGGGCCTCCGCCAAAACCTTCACGGCATCTTCGCTGTTGCTTCCGAGCAGGAGCAGGACCTTTAGTACCTTGGCTTTCATAAACATTAAGGGCGTTTGCCCGCGGCAAAGAAACACATGAAGCAGTTTTTTGGTGCCCTCGTGGGCTCGGTAGTTGGGTTTTTTCTTTTAATCGCGATCCTTGTGGGCTTTGCCATCGGGGCGGCGGCCAATGCGAGCGACCCGGTTATCGGGGTGCCTGAAGGGGCCGTTCTCCACGTGCAGCTTGAAGGCGGAATCGCCGAGCGCCCCAACGAGGTCGATCAGCTTTGGGCGGAACTTCTCGACGAGCCCGCTCCGCTGTCGCTGTACGAACTCACCGAGGCCGTGCGTGGCGCCCGACTCAGCGACGGCCAAGTCAAAGCCATTTGGCTCGACCTCGGTATGGTCGACGCGAGCTGGGCAGCCCTGACCGAGCTGCGGGCGGAACTCGCCAAGGCGAAAAAGGCCGGCGTAACCGTCGTCGCCACCAGCAAGGCCTACGACCCCAAGGCCTACTTTTTGGCCAGTGTGGCGACCAAAATCTACCTCGCCCCCGCCGGAATGCTCGTGCTCAACGGCCTCAGTGCCAGCCCGATGTACTACAAAGGCGCCCTCGACAAGCTCGGGGTAAAGGCCCACCTGGTGCGCGGCAGCGGCAACGCATTTAAAAGCGCTGGCGAACCCTTCATTGCCGAAGAAATGTCTGAGGCCAACCGCCTGCAGTACACCGAATTGCTGGGCGGACTTTGGTCCGAATTCGAAACCCGGGTGCGCGCCAGCCGTTCCGCGGTCGCCGACAGCGCCTGGAACCACGTACTCCAGCTCGAACCGCTGCTTACCGCCTCGCGCGCCCTTGAGCTCGGCCTGGTCGACGCCTTGGCCTACCCCGACGAGCTTCTGCTCAGCGATTGGGGCGGTGCTGAAGACGGACTGATCTCAGCCACCGACTACCTGGCGACGCTCAGCGACGACGCGAGCGCCCCCGTGCTTGCCGTAGTGTTTGCCGAGGGCGACGTCGTCGACGGTTCCGACCCCAACGCCATCGCCGATTTCGACTTCAACGAGACCGTCGACGACCTGCTTGAGCGCGACGACATTGAGGGGGTGGTGCTGCGCATCAACAGCCCTGGGGGTTCGGCCTTGGCTTCAGACGAAATTCACCGCGGCGTCACACGCCTTGCCGAAGCCATGCCCGTCGTGGTTTCGATGGGCGGAGCCGCCGCCAGCGGCGGCTACTACATGGCGGCGCCGGCCCGCGAAATCTGGGCACAGCCCACGACGATCACGGGGTCCATCGGCGTCTTTGGCTTGCTCTTCAGCGGCGAAGAGCTCTTCAACCAAAAGCTGGGCATCAAAAGCCAGCCGGTGGCGACGCACCCCTTCGCCAACTTTCCGTCGCTGGACCGCACCCCAACCGAGGACGAGCTGGCCGTGGTTCAGCGCTCGGTCGACCAAACCTACGCGCGCTTTAAAGAGGTGGTGGTCCAGGGGC
Organism: Bacteroidota bacterium; assembly: GCA_016868755.1. GTDB lineage: Bacteria > Bacteroidota > Bacteroidia > Flavobacteriales > Schleiferiaceae > TMED14. The sequence goes on from VGFU01000001.1 coordinate 158,696, forward strand.
GCAAGCTCGAGGACAGCGTAGTCGATTCAATCGCTCGCGGACGCGTATACACCGGCCGCCGGGCCCTGGAACTCGGCCTGGTTGACCGGCTCGGCGGGCTTCACGATGCCCTTGCGTCCTGCGCCAAGATGGCCAAAATCGCTACATACCGAGTCGAACTGCTTCCCCGGAGCGAAGAGCCGTGGCGGCAAGCGTTGAGCGAAATTGGCGTGAGCCTACGCAGCGCGAACCTTGAGGCCCAGCTCCGCGGAGTTCAAACCCAAATTCAGCGCCTTGGCGGAATCCAGGCGCGAGAAACCCTCGTGCTCTAATCCATGTCTGACGACCACGAACTCCACGTAGGCCCGCTCGAAGGCCGAAACCTCGCCACCTATATGGCCTTGGCGGCCCTGTTCATTGCCGCCTTGGTCGTCTGCAACCTGGTCTCCAACAAATTCATCGAAATCGACCTGGGCTTCAAAACCTTCGTCATCTCGGTCGGAATTCTTCCGTACCCCCTCACCTTTCTCGTCACGGACCTCCTCAGCGAATTCTACGGAAAGCGCCGCACCGACTACGTCGTCTACAGCGGATTCGCCGCCCTCCTCCTCGTTCTGCTCGTCATCTGGCTGGGCGGAATTTGGCCTGCGCTCCCCTTCTCCAAGGTCGACGACGAGGCCTACGGAATGGTCTTTGGCAACTCCGTCCGCGTCATCGTGGCCTCCATGGCCGCCTACCTGGTCGCCCAGCTCGTCGATGTACGCCTCTTTCACTTCTGGAAGCGCGTAACCCGCGGCAAGCACCTGTGGGTCCGCAACAACTTCTCAACCATGCTTTCTCAGGGCGTCGACAGCATCCTGGTCATTCTCATACTTTTTGTCGGAGTGCTTCCGACCCCCACCCTTGTTCAGTACATCGGCGACGCATGGCTCTTCAAAATCCTGATGGCCGCCCTGGACACGCCCTTTATGTACGCGGGTGTTTGGATGTACCGACGGTTCATAAATAAGTAAATCCGGTTATATCCGAATAACCACGGCTCCGTCAGGTCGCCTTGCGTCAATTTTGGACCTTAATCATTCGGATTTTTCCGGATTTACTTTTTTCATCATGCAACGAACTTTTCAACACACTGGAATTCAACTTGTTGACGAATTGGCCGGGCAGCTCGGCAGACCTCCACGCCACCCTTGGCGGGGCTGGATTTTTCATGCCCGAAACGGACGACGGTTGAGCAACGCGGACTTTGCCCGCCGCATGGGCGTGGCCCCAAGTTCGGCGCACGAGCTGGAACAGCGCGAAGAAACCGGACAAATTACCCTTAGGAAGCTGCATCAGGCCGCTGACGTGCTCGGACTGGACCTCGTGTACGGATTTGTTCCGCGGCTCAAGCCGTACTTCGATCATCCCGACCGGGAACCCCAAACGCTCGAGGAGCTATACTACGCTGGCCTGGACCAGCCCGCCTACCGGGAACTATTTATGCAGCGCGTACTCGCTCTGAATTCCGAGGAAGAGGCCCTCGTGGGAGCGAACGTTGAGGACGCGTCCGTCGGCGAAGGCCACGTACTGGCCCCGCTGGCCGGCGAGGACCCCCTCGAGCACATCCCCGGGCTTGCTTAGCTTGACCGACTTCGCCGCAAAGCCAGGGGCCAACGACCAATGCGCCCGGTGCTCCGTGCCGTCCGCGACCGCAAAACGCTGAAGGTCCGCGGGAATCGACGCAAGGGCGCGACCCACCGCGGCATCAAATTCCGCTCCGAATTCAAGCCCCGCCAGCATTTTGCGCCAATCGGTTTTGTCGCTAAAGTGCTGCTTTAGCGCCACTTCTATAAGCCCGGCCTCGTAGCGGTTTTCGGTTACCGCGATCACGCGGGCCCGCGTTGCCCCTTGGTCGAGCCAGCGCGTAACCTGCTGCCGGGTTCGGGTGACGCCGACCTTGATTCCGCCCGAATCGGCCAGGTACACCGTGTGCGGCTGCAGCTGGTAGGCGCGTTCAAACTCGAGGTCGCGGTCGGCCTTGCCGAGGTGGGCCGTGGACAGCTCGGGGCGCACGATGCTGGCGCCCGCCATTGGGCTGTCAAAAAAGCACGTGCGGCAAAACCCCTGGGCGTGGAGCTCCGAAAAAACGCCACCGCAAGACTGGCACTCGGCCATCCCGGGCCACTCCAGGCGAATCGGCTTGCCAATCAGGGCGTTCACATCGATGAGGTGGCGTCCGAGCGGGATCCACGCGCGCACCGCCGGTTCCGAAACCGACAAAATCATTTTGCGCACGGGCGCCGCGGACCAAGTGTACGACATCTGAACTACCTTTTGCCCACCAAAGGTACCTTGCCGCATGGCCTTTTCGCCCATCACCGACCTCGTCAACTGGCGCCTCAGCAGCCGGATTCCGCGCCTGCAGTACATGCGTGAACAGCCCGTGGCCGCCCAGGAACAGGTCTTTCGCGAACTCATGGCCGCAGCAGCCCTCACCGACTACGGCAAGGCCCACGGGCTCACCGCCGCCACGACCTATGCCGAATACGCGGCGCGCGTGCCCATCGTCAACTACGACAAGCTCTACCCCTGGATCGAGCGGAGCATGCGTGGCGAAGCCAACGTCCTCTGGCCGGGCGTCACCAAATGGTTCGCCAAAAGCTCCGGAACCACCGCGGCCAAGTCCAAATTCATACCCGTTTCGCGCGAATCCCTCGAAGAAAACCACTTCAAAGTCGGCCGCGACCTCCTCGCCTTCTACGCGGAACAGGTGCCGGACTCCCAACTCTACGACGGCCTCAGTCTGCGCCTGGGCGGATCGTCCAAGATCAACGAGCTCAACGAGCACTCCTACTACGGCGACCTGAGCGCCATCATGATCGACAACCTACCGATGTGGGCGAGCTGGCGCTCCACCCCCTCCCACGACGTCGCCCTAATGGACGAGTGGGAAGCCAAAATCGAGAAAATCGCCCAGCAGGTGGCCCGCCAAAACGTGACCTCCCTCTTCGGTGTTCCGAGCTGGATGCTGGTTCTGCTGCGCCGCGTCCTCGAAATCCGGGGCGAAACCACCCTCGAGGCCGTATGGCCCAACCTCGAACTCTTTGTGCACGGCGGCGTCGCCTACACCCCCTACGAGGCCTCGTTCGCCGCCATCTTGCCCGTCGCCACGCGCCGCCTCGAAACCTACAACGCTTCTGAAGGCTTCTTTGCCGTGCAGGACGCCCTCGACGCCGACGGCATGCTCCTGATGCTCGAACACGGAATCTTCTACGAATTCATCCCCGTATCCGCCTTCAACGGCTCGGACTCCCGCGCCATCCCCCTTTCTGAGGTGCAGCTCGGCACCAACTACGCTGTGGTTCTCAACACCAACGGCGGACTCTGGCGGACCATTGTCGGCGACACCGTCGAATTCACGTCAGTCGCACCCTACCGCATTCTCATCACCGGTCGTACCCGCCTGTTCATCAACGCCTTTGGCGAAGAACTCATGATCGACAACGCCGAGCGCGCCATAGCTGAAGCCTGCCGCAAAACCGGAGCCCTCGTCGACGAATACACCGCTGCGCCGTGGTTGGCGCCGGCCGGCGAAGCCGGCGGCGGCCATGACTGGCTGGTCGAATTCCAGACTCCGCCCTATTCCCTCGACGCCTTCGGAGCCGCCCTCGACACGGCCCTCAAGGCAGCCAACTCCGACTACGAAGCCAAGCGCTACAAAGACCTGGTCCTCAGGCCGCCGCGCATCCATTCCGCCCCAGTCGGAACCTTCCACAACTGGCTCAAATCCAAAGGCAAACTCGGCGGACAAAACAAAGTTCCGCGCCTGATGAACGACCGCAGCTTAATAAACGAGCTACTAGCAGCTAGTTGCTAGCTACTTGTTCCCGCGAGGTAGGCCTCTGGCGAGAGTGCGGTGATGCTCGCAAACTCCTTAAAGTCCTTTGCGTTCCGCGTCCAAAGCATGCGCACCGCTGCGTGCTGCATCGACAGCGCAAGCACCGCATCTTCGTAGTCGGTGTAGTCCACCGCCCGCTCCAAAGCAGCCTTCGGAACCCCAATGAGCTCCACCGAATCCAGCAGGTCGAGCCAGCGCTCGAGGCTCCAGTACTCCGCATAATGCCGCTGGCCCACAAAGTAGGCGTTCTGCAGGACGCAGGCCGTCGTTACCAGCTCCACCCCTTGGCTTTGGGCCGCGTGCACCGCGCGCAACGCCGGCTCCACGTGCCCCGCCCGCAGCACGAGCAGGTCGAGCAGCACGTCGGTATCCACCGCGATCCTCATGCGTACTTTGTTCTAAGGTGGTCCAAGCGAACCGCCTTCTGGTCAACTAGCTGCGGAGCCTGCGGCTGCCCTTGCTCCAACTCGCTGCGAATGCGCCGCACGAGCGCCGAAGCCCCATCTCCATCAGGCAGCGCGGGAGTAGCCCGCAGCTGCGCCAAGTAGGTTTCGAGTAGCTCCGAAAGACTGGTTCCGCGCTCCGCCGCATAGGTTTTACCGTACGCAATCAGGTCGGGCTCCAGCGCCAAGGTAAGTTTTTGCTTTGCCATACGTACGAAATTACAAAAATTATACGTAGTTGGAGGACGTGCTTGATTCATGACGGCAATTTGGTGCGGATCAGTAGGCTAGCCGTCCCTTAAGCGGACTTAGTCGTTTATTATGGTTTAGCGCGCCGGAATACCTTATTTTTGGGCTTATGCACGTCGCAATCGCCGGGAACATCGGATCAGGGAAGACCACCCTCACCACCCAACTCGCCAAGCACTACGCTTGGCAGCCCCACTTTGAAGAAGTGGACGAAAACCCCTACCTCAACGAGTTTTACGACGACATGATGCGTTGGTCGTTCAACCTCCAGATCTACTTCTTGCACAGCCGCTTCCGGCAGATCCATAGCTTTCGGAGCCAAAACAAAAACGTCATCCAGGACCGCACCATCTACGAAGACGCCCACATCTTTGCCCCCAACCTCCACGACATGGGCCTCATGTCGTCGCGGGACTTCAACACCTACCAAGAACTCTTCGGCCTAATGGAAGAGTTCATCAAAGCGCCCGACCTCTTGATTTACCTGAACGCGAGCGTTCCGACCCTCGTGCGCCAGATTCAAAAGCGCGGACGCCCCTACGAAAACAGCATCCGCCTCGACTACCTGCAGAACCTCAACGACCGATACAACGAGTGGGTCAAAGGCTACGACAAGGGCCGCCTGCTCGTCATCGACGTAGACCAACTTGAATTTGACAGCAAACCCGAGGACCTCGGCAAGGTGATTGAAAAAATCGACGCGGAACTGAACGGACTTTTTTGAAAAAAGTAAATTCGAAAAAATCCGAATGCTGGGCTACGCGTTCGTTCGGATAAATCCGAATTTCAAAATTTTTCACCGGACCTTTGCTACATGTTTTTAATCTCCGGACCCTGCGTTATTGAATCCCTCGACACGGCCCTGCGGGTGGCCGACCACCTCGCCGGCATCCGCGAACGACTGCCTCTGAGCGAGGTTATTTACAAATCGAGCTTTCAGAAGGACAACCGGAGCTCCGTCGACTACTACATGGGGCCGGGGCTCGACGAGGGCCTGCGCATTTTGGCGGAGGTCAAGCGTCAGTACGGGTTCCGCCTGCTGACCGACATCCACTACCCCGACCAGGCGCAGCCGGTGGCCGAAGTGGTGGACATCCTGCAGATTCCGGCCTACCTCTGCATGCAGACCACGCTGGTGGTTGAGGCGGCGCGCACCGGGCGCACAATCAACCTCAAGCACGGGCAAATGGTGGCTCCGAGCACCATGGCTAAAGTCTGCGCCAAGGTCGAGTCGACCGGCAACCGCGACATTATTTTAACCGAGCGCGGATACACCTTCGGCTACAACGACCTCGTGGTCGATCCGCGGGCCTTTTATGAGCTCAAGCAGACCGGCTACCCCGTGGTGTTTGATGCGACGCACTCCATTCGCAAGTACGGAATTCCTTCGGCCGACCCCAGCGGCGGCGCGCGCCAGTACCTCGAAACCCTCGCCCGCGCGGCCGTAGCCACCGGAATCGACGGCCTCTTTCTCGAAGCCCACCCCTGCCCGTCCGAAGCGTTGTGCGACGCGGCCAGTCAGCTTCCGCTCGAGGCCTTGGAGCCGATGGTTGAGCGCTTGCTGGCGATTGACGCGGTGGTGAAGAGGCTAAGCTAAAAGAAGGAACTTTTCAAGCGAGAAATCCACAGTTTAAGCCACCCAAAATGGCATAAGTGGGTAAATAAATAATTTTAAGAATGCTCAAAGCTTTTCGTGCGGCCCTTTTAACCCTGATAACCTTACAACCATTGTGGTCTCAGGTCTCAATTACGCATGTTATAAATGGAACTCCGACTCTTCCGACTAGAGCAGATTCCGCACTTTGCGCCGCGAGTTCATTTAATTTAATGGCTGATGTTTCCAACCCATCTGCCACCACATTCCAGTGGACCATTTCAAACTATTCCGGCAACTCGATTAGCATCACCAATGGAACTACGGCTGCGCCAACCATTACCACTACTTCTCCCAACCAAATTGAAACCGCTGTTTTAACGGTAACGGCCACTGTTTCAGGATCTCCAGTATCCTCGAACATCACACTTATCTTGTTTCCCACCATCAACTTCAACCTCGGAAACTACTGCTCGAACCGGCCAAACTTACTCCTTACAGCTACACCCAACGGAGGAATTTTTAGCTCGACAACCTCAGGCTTAATTCAGCAGGTAGGTAGTGCGCAGTTCTTAAATTTTAACTCCATCAGCTCTTCGGGCAATTATGCCGTAACCTATAAACTTTCGCATACCGGCCCATCAGGATTAGTTCGAACCTGTTCAAAAACAGAAACCACCAACATTGAGTACATTCAGAACGCCACGCTCAGTATTAGTCCAACTTCATTTTGTCAGGGTGGCGGGGCAGTTACGCTTACAGGTGGCTCACCCTCGGGCGGAACTTATTTTGTTTCAGGCTACCCCAACGCGGTGGTTAACGGGCAACTAAACCCGAGCTTACTGTCAATCGGTAGTTTTAGTCTTGGTTATTTCATCACAACGGGCTCATGCTCAGATACAGCAATTCAACAGATTCAAATTAGCGGAACAAGGGCTGGTGTAACAGTATCTCATTATGGACTTTCCTCATTAGGCACAGTTATTCCTTGGTCCATTTACAATGGTGATACAACGTTCAAGTATTGTCAGCCAGCAGCCCCATTAACATTCGGCTTACAAATCGCAAATTTTAGCAGCTTCACCAGCTATTCAATCAACTGGGGTGATGGTCAAACGTCCAATGGTACTCCTGCATCAGCTCCAATCACACATTCTTATTCTGTTGCTGGGATTTACGCCGTAACCGTAAACACTACTAATACAAATGGGTGCACTACGAAAAAGACATTTAATCTATTTTTTGGTTCTAATCCTCAGCTGGGCTTGGCAACTACAGGAAATCAAACAGGTTGCATTCCAGCCGACAGTACAGGTTTAAATTTTGATTACATAATAAACCAATGGCAAAACGATGAGTTAGGCATTAATTATAATTTTTCGATAAACGATGTAAGTGTTCCTCAAGTTAATGTCGCTGCACCTTTAGTAAATGTTACAACTGGAGTCACTGCCCATCCTAATCTCCGCTACAATCAAGCAACAGGAGTACTTATTTACAGGCAGCGCTATACCAAATCATCATGTGGCTTCAGTTTTAATAATCTAAACAATGCATTTGGATTTACTATCGTAAAAACGAACCCCTGTGATGAAACTCAGTCAACGATTGCGCCAATTAGAATCTCTAAAATGCCAACTGCAGGAGTCGTTTCACCATCAAGTATTTGCGTCGGGAATAATGCGGTCTTTACCGATGCGTCTAGTGGTGGAAGCGTGATATCTGGAAGCACCTGTAGTAACTCAACCAGTGGCGTTTGGCGAATTGTAAACACCTCTGGCTATACAATTACGGCCGGCAACTTAGGCAATTTAGGTACTGGCGGAAACAAGTTCGTTCCACCTTTTTGGAGTGCCGGGTCGTCAAGTATTACAATAAACTTTACCACATCGGGCACCTATACTGTCGTCCGTTATATTGGGTTATCCGCTTCCGGAGCACAACTCTGCGGAATTGACTCCGTGGTGCGTACCATCACGGTACACGCCCTTCCTGTTGCGCCTACCGCGAACAACCTCAGCGTTTGCCAAGGAACCAACCCCATCTTACCAACGGTTTCGAGTGTTACCGGATTAACCGCCCGATGGTATTCTTCTTCGACCGGGGGTAGTTGGTCGGCTACACCCGCCACCTACTCGACATCAAATGCCGGCACCTTCCAACGCTGGGTGAGCTACTTTGATGCTGCCACGGGGTGTGAGGGACCGCGGACTTTGGTTACCATTACCGTACTTTCCCAGCCCAGCGCTCCCGTAGCCCCAAGCCGCACCTACTGCATCGGCGACGCCGCCACCCCGCTGACCGCTACCGCCAGCCCCAGCACCTTTGACCTCTTGTGGTACACCCAAGCCTCCGGAGGCACCGGTAGCGCCACGGCACCCACCCCCTCCACCGCCGCTACCGGCACCACCAACTACTGGGTCAGCCAGAAAAACCCCACCACCCTGTGCGAAAGCCAACGCACCCTAGTCAGTGTTACCGTACTGGCCCTGCCTGCTGCCCCCACCGCTCCTAATCCCGCCGTCTGCTTTGGCACCGCCCTGACCCTCTCGGCCACCGTCTCGCCCGGAAACACCGCCGTCTGGTACACCCAAGCGAGCGGCGGCACCGGCACCACCGTCGCGCCTAACTTGCCCGCCACCACCGCGCCGAGCACCTACACCTACTACGTCGCCCAGCGCACCTCCTCAAACTGCGAAGGGGCCCGAGCTACCGTCACCGCCACGGTCCATCCCCTGCCCCAAAAGCCGGTGGCAGCTGACCTGGTCCTCTGCCAAAACGATCCCCTGCAAACCCTCACCGTAACGGCCGTCACGGGGCTCACCCCGCGGTGGTACGCCGGACCCACGGGCGGCACCCCTGCGGCAACTCCTGCCCCCTACGTCACCAGCACGGCCACGACTCTATTGCGCTACGTTAGCTTCTTTAATGCCGTCACCGGATGTGAGGGCCCGCGCGACACCCTGAGCATCCTGATCAATCCCCAGCCCAGCGCTCCCGTAGCCCCAAGCCGCACCTACTGCATCGGCGACGCCGCCACCCCGCTGACCGCTACCGCCAGCCCCAGCACCTTTGACCTCTTGTGGTACACCCAAGCCTCCGGAGGCACCGGTAGCGCCACGGCACCCACCCCCTCCACCGCCGCTACCGGCACCACCAACTACTGGGTCAGCCAGAAAAACCCCACCACCCTGTGCGAAAGCCAACGCACCCTAGTCAGTGTTACCGTA
>VGFU01000002.1 GCA_016868755.1 Bacteroidota bacterium
CCCACCAGCGTCAAAAGCAATTTTGATGGCTTGGTAAACCTCGCGGGATGAAATGCCATGTAGGCTGGCGCTTGAAGACGGCTCGTCTGAGCCAGCGGGTAGGCAGATAGAGCAGTTGGGTGACCAATTGCCCAGATCAATGGCAAGGGCGCGCCGCAAGGCGCGAACAGAATCCGGCTTACAGGACGATATGCTTTTCTACGACCGAAGGCTCCGCGGGTTGGGGCCATTTTATAAGGGCTTAAACTCATCTTCGCGATGTCTACTTTTACTGAACTCGGCCTTCGCGCCGAACTACTCCAGGCGATTCAAGCGCTTGGTTTCGAACAGGCTACGCCTGTACAATCCGAAACAATACCCTTGCTTTTAGGGGCCAATGGCCAAACTGACATGGTTGCGCTCGCGCAAACCGGAACCGGAAAAACGGCTGCCTTTGGTCTTCCGCTGCTGCACATGCTGCTCGAAGACGGCCAGCCGTCAGCAAAAAATCGTCCGAAGGCCTTAATCCTGGCTCCGACCCGCGAACTCTGCGTGCAGATTTCGACCGAAATGGAGAAGTACGCTGCCGAAACCGGCCTCCGCATGCTTGCCGTCTACGGCGGAGCTGCGATGCGCACCCAGATTACGGCCATGAAAAAGGGCGTAGACATTTTGATGGCCACCCCCGGTCGCTTGCTCGACTTGAACCGCCAAGGCCAGGTGCTTTTTGATGACCTTGAGTACATCGTGCTCGACGAGGCCGACGAAATGCTGAACATGGGATTTTGGGACGACGTGCAAGAAGTCCTGCAGCAAGCCCCCGAGGGCCGCAACATTTGGTGCTTTAGCGCTACGCTGCCTAAGCCCATTGACGCCATGACCAAGACGCTCATGAACGAGCCGGTCCGCGTGCAAATCGGTCAGCGCAACTCAGGTACCACGACCGTTACCCACAAGGTGTTTGTGGTGCCCAAGGAGCACCGCTACAGCGGACTCCGCCGCCTGCTCGACAGCGCACCCGGACTCTATGGCATGATTTTCTGCCGCACCAAGATCGAAACCCAAGAGCTGGCCGAGCGCCTCGTAGCTGAAGGCTACACGGCCTCAGCCCTGCACGGCGACCTGAGCCAGCAGCAGCGCGATTTGGTGATGCAGTCGTTCCGCCACAAGCGCGTGAAGTTGCTGGTTTGTACCGACGTCGCGGCGCGCGGAATTGACGTTCAGGACCTTTCGCATGTCATTCACTTTGGGTTCCCGAACGACACCGAAAGCTACAACCACCGCAGCGGCCGCACCGGCCGTGCCGGAAAGTCCGGCGAAAGCTGGGCCCTCATCAATCCGATGGAGCGCCGCAAGATCGCCTTCATTCAAAAGATGATTCAGCGCGAGATGATTCAGAGCCAGCTGCCCACGCGCGACGAGGTATTGGCCCGCCAAGTGAACCACTTCGCCGAAGAATTTGCGTCGCATCCCGAAGCGCCCGAAGTAATTAAGCCGTTGGTTGAGGCCGTTATGCCCCAGTTCGAGCACATGACCTCGCGCGAGCTGATCGAGCGCTTTTTTGCGGCAGAGCTCCACGAACTCGTGCAGCACTACGTGAACGAGCAGGCTGAAATTCCGTCGGTCCGCGCCCAAAAAGAGCGCAAGGAGCGCGGCGAAGGCTACGAAGAGCGCGGAACCAAGCGCCAGCGCGGCATGGACGCGCCACAGGAACAGCGCTTTTCCATCAACGTGGGCGAAACCCATGGCTTTACCTGGTTCGCGCTCAAGGACTTCTTGCGCGAAACCGCCCGCCTCGGCGAGGGCGAGGTTCAAGGCGTCAATTGCGGACCCGAGCAGAGCTACTTCAATGTGCCCCTGACCCGAATTGACGACGTCCAAATGGCCCTCAATGGTGCCGAAATCAAGGGCGTTTCGGTGGAACTCGAGGCCGTTGAAGATCAAGTAGGCCGTTTTGAGCGCGAGCGCGGACCCCGCAACGACCGCTTCGGCGGCGGACGTCCCCAGGGCCGCTACGGCGACCGCGGCGGCAACGACCGCGGCGGCTACCAAGGCGGCGGTGGTGGATACCGCGGAGGCGGCGACCGGGGCGGTTACCAAGGCGGCGGTGGCGGATACCGCGGCGGCAACGACCGCAGCGGCTACCAAGGCGGTGGCGGTGGATTCCGCGACCGTGGAGATCGTGGCTTTGGCGGTGGCGGAGGCTACCGAGGCGGCAACGACCGTGGCGGCTACCAAGGCGGCGACCGCAGCAACCAGGGTGGCGCAGGTGGCTACCAAGGCGACAAGCCTCGCGGTGGAGCCTGGATTCAGCGTCAAGAGACGCCCGACTGGGCGCGTGGCAACGACGACCGTGCCGACGCCTTCAACCGCGGCGCAAGCGATACCTCATTCCCGGCACGCAAGCCTCGCTTGAGCACGGGCGGAAAGCCCGGCTTTGGCGGCAAACCCAGCTTCGGCGGGGGCGCTAAGCGGTTTGGCGGGGGCAAGCCCGGTTTTGGCGGCGGTGCCGGCAAGCCCGGAGGCCGCAAGCGCATGTAATCGCCTCTGCGTACCACCGCTCCGGTGGCTAGGCTGCAGACTGCTGCAAACAAAAAAGCCGACCCCTGCGGGTCGGCTTTCTTTTTGTCGGTCCGGAATTAATGGAACTCCGCCAAGAACCGCTCGGCGTCGAGCGCGGCCATGCAGCCCGTTCCCGCGGCCGAGATTGCCTGGCGGTACACCTTGTCAGCCACGTCGCCCGCAGCAAAAACGCCAGGTTTACGGGTTTTGGTGCTGCCGGCCTGAACCTGCAGGTAGCCCACCTCGTCCATATCAAGTTGGCCCTTGAAGATGTCGGAGTTGGGCTTGTGGCCAATGGCGACAAAAAAACCGGTGGCCTCGATCACGTCTTCGGAACCCGTTTGTAGGTTGCGCACCTTGACGCCTTCAACCCCGTGTTCTCCGAGCAATTCAACCGTCTCAGTATGCCAGCGAACGTCGATGTTGGGCGTACTCAAAATGCGGTTTTGCATCGCTTTTGAGGCGCGGAGCTCTCCTTTGCGCACGAGCATCGTGACTTTAGGACAGAGCTTGGCTAGGTACGATGCTTCTTCGGCGGCCGTGTCTCCGCCGCCGACAATCACCACATTTTGGCCTTTGTAAAAGAACCCGTCGCACACCGCACATGCGCTCACGCCATGTCCCATGAATTTTTCTTCGCTCGGAAGGCCCAGGTACTTTGCCGTGGCGCCCGTCGCGATAATCACCGATTGCGCTTGGATTTTGGTTGCTTCATCTACGGTTAGCGTATGTAATCCGCCTGGCGTGTCCGAGAATTCAACCGAGGTGATCATGCCCCAGCGAACGTCTGTTCCAAAGCGTTCCGCTTGGTTCTTGAGGTCCTCCATCATTGCGTTTCCGTCGACTCCTTGCGGATAACCGGGGAAGTTGTCCACCTCGGTGGTGGTAGTGAGTTGGCCGCCAGGTTGAAGCCCTACATACATAATGGGCTTGAGGTCAGCGCGTGCAGCATAAATGGCTGCAGTGTATCCGGCAGGTCCGGATCCGATAATCACGACATTGTGTTGTTCCATGCTTCAAATGTACGCGTCGACTCGCCAAGGCTGCGGAACCTTCGTCCCATTTTACTGACTCATGTAACGTATATTTGCCGCCCTATTCGGGATGTAGCTCAGGTGGTAGAGTACACGTCTGGGGGGCGTGTGGTCGCAGGTTCAAGTCCTGTCATCCCGACAAAATCCCCTTAGCTTCGGTTAAGGGGATTTTTTGTGACCTATTGTCTGTGAAAACACTTATATTTAAATACTTGATATTCAAATTTATATACCGATTATTTATTTGTTTGTAGAAGTTTTCAACGGGTTGTTCCACGTTCGATTTTTTTTCTACTTTCATAAAGCGCAAAAGGCAAAACGGTGTTTAGGTACCGAGATGTTGAATAACTTGGGCTTTGGTTAAGTTGTTCGCGCTGAAGTAGTTAAGCGGTAAAACGCTAGTTAACTTGGGGACCTTGCTTGGGACCCAGATTCTGCTACTTCACCGGGTCTCCTTGGTCCGACGACGGTCGGAAACACTAAGGATGGTTCGTGAGAGGTAATGCCTCTCGGCCACCTGAAACCGCCTCTCGGCGGGGACTCTTCGGGGTCATTCAGGTGCTCGATCACGGAGCTGCAGCTCAGTCTGCGATGCTCCGCGCGGAGGAAGCCGCGAACCGCCGCACGCGCGGTCTGATCGAGGGGGATGTGGACCCACGAGACCTTGAAAAAGAGGTCAGGCATTCCTCGACGGAGGGAAAGAGCTTGGGTTACATGTTCCAAAGCTGGGTGCGCCAGAGTCAGGCTTCTGGCGAGTACATCGAGCAAAAGCCGTCCTACGGGACGTGCAGGGTAACGCATTCCCACCGAGTGCACCTGCTGAGCGCGGTTTCTTCGGGAGCCGCGCTTGCTTTTTTTACCCCGGTGTCACCCGACGGTTAAATTTGTGTATTGTGGTACACTTATTGATTGCGAAGGTCTAGCTTTGGCCTTTTACCATGAAAATCGACTTTCTACCTTCTGACTTCAACGTGGCCTTAGCCTCGTCGGTCGTCGTATTTGGATTTAGCGGCGACGAACTCCTGACGCTGATTGCTACCAAGAACGGTGAGCCCTTTAGCGGTGCCCGCATCTTGCCGTCGGCCATCATCAAGCCCGACCAAGCTCCAGAAAACGTAGTTAAGCAGCTCCTGCGCGAGCTCACCCAGCGCGACGATTGGCCCCTGGAACAGCTAAATTCCTTTGCCAACCCCTACCGCAACCCCTCGGGGCGCGTTGTCAACATCGCCTACTACGCCTTGGTGCGCCTCACCGACGAACTCAAAAGTGACCTTGAGGCCAAGGGATTTAAGTGGATTCCGGTTTCTAAGGTTCCGTCGATGGCCTACGACCACGATGACGTTATGGCATACGCCCGCGAACGCTTTAAGCGCCGCGTGAAGCGCCGCCCGGTGGGCTTTACGCTGCTTCCGCGCGAATTCACGCTGAACGAAATCCAGCGGCTTTATGAGTGTGCGCTTGGCAAGAAGTTTGACAAGCGGAACTTTCGACGCAAAGTCCTTAAGAGCCAGCTGCTCCTCGAAACGGGCAATTCAGTGCGTTCAAGTGCCCGCGCCAAGCGTCCTTCACGCTTGTACATGTTTGACGAGAAAAAGTACCAGACCCTCACGCTCAAGGGGTACGACATCGTCTACTTCTAGCCAAACTAGGAACCCAACCGCATAAAAAAAGGCCCCAAATTGGGGCCATTTGCGTTGAATGCCGCAACGCTTAGTGAATTCCGCGCATCAGCTTGCGAAGCAGCGGGGTCAGGGCAAAGAGCAGCACCGCACCCACCGCCGACGAAAGGGTGAGGAACACAAAAAGGTTCATATCAGGCGCAATCGAGTGCAGAAGGCTTTCCATGATGCCCGCGAGGTAGTTGGCCAAGGCCATCGACGCGAACCAAAGTCCCATCATGACGCTCACGATTTTGGGCGGAGCGAGCTTGGTCACCATAGAGAGTCCGATGGGAGAAATGCACAGCTCGCCAAACGTGTGCAGCACGTACACGCCGATCAGCCAGAGCGGGCTGATCAGGCCTTCGCCTTCGGCGGCAAAGCTGGCAAATGACATTACAATGAAGCCAACTGCGAGCAAGGTCAGTCCAAGACCAAACTTGGCAGGGGTAGAGGGATTCATGTTGCGCGCGGCGAGGTTGACCCAAAGCGAGGCAAACATGGGGGCAAAAATGAAGATGGCTAAAGCGTTGACGCTTTGAAAGAGCGAAGCGGCGATTTCATAGCCAAACACCACGCGGTTGGTTTCTTCGGCGGCGAAGAGGTTGAAGGTTCCGCCGGCCTGCTCAAATCCGCTCCAAAAGAAGATGTTGGCGATCATGAAAATCAGGATGGCACTTACACGGCTCCACTGCTCGTTGCCGCTCGTTCCGTTGTAAATGATGTAGGCGATTCCGGCCACGGCGGCCACGCCCACCACTTTGAGGGCGAGCGACATGGCGTCGTCGCTAATGGCGGCCTGGAGGGCTAAGAAGCCGTAAACGGTGGCGATTCCGCCGGCCACATAGGCGGCAATGGTGCCAAAGTCCGAAGCGGCCAGGCGCACGCCTTCGCGGCCGGGAGGCATTCCGCGCCCCTCGAGCTTGGGCTCTTCGACGTACAGCCACACGGTGGCTAAAAGCATTCCGATGCCGGCGCTACCGAAGCCCCACATCCAGCCGACTTGCTCGCCAAGGGTTCCGCAAATGACGGGAGATAGGAAGGCGCCCAGGTTGATGCCCATGTAAAATATGGTGAAGGCCGAGTCTTTGCGCGGATCGTTGTCGGTGTAAAGCGCACCCACGATCGTCGAAATATTGGGCTTGAAAAATCCGTTACCAATAATGAGCAAGCCAAGGCCCATGTGGAACATCCACTGGCGCATCGCTTCGTCGGCCGCAAACGCATGCGAACCCGCGAGGGCAAACTGCCCGAACGCCATGAGGAATCCGCCAATGTAAATGGCGCGGCGCTGGCCGAGAATGCGGTCGGCAAGGGCTCCGCCGATGATGGGCGTCAAGTACACCAACCCGGTGAAAATGCCATAAATCTCGAGGGCCGAGGCGCGGTCCATTCCAAATCCGCCGCGGGCGTATTCCGTCGTGAGGTAAAGCACCAGCAGGGCGCGCATTCCGTAGTAGCTGAAGCGCTCCCACATCTCCGTGAAGAAGAGGGTGTAGAGCCCGCGGGGGTGCGCCATTTTTTCGGTTGAAGCCGTTGAAGACATAGTTAGGGTGTTAAGTGTTTGCGTTGGAGGTGAAAGTTAAGCGCCAGCAGCGGTTAGCCAATAGCCGTTAGAGGTTCTCAAGGATGAAGTTGGTCATCTTTGTGTAGAGTTGGTAGCGCGTGGCACCACCAAAAATGCCGTGGTTCTTGTCAGGGTAGACCATGTAGTCAAACTGCTTGTTGGCCTGAATGAGTTCTTCGGCGAGGCGCATGGCATTTTGCACGTGCACGTTGTCGTCAGCGGAACCGTGAACTAACAGCAGCTTACCCTTAAGCTTGGCGGCGTGGGCTAGGGGCGAATTCACGTCGTAGTTCGTCGAATTCTCGGCCGGCGTGCGCATGTAGCGCTCGGTGTAGATGTTGTCGTAAAAGCGCCAGTTGGTCACCGGAGCGACGGCAATGGCCGCCTTAAACACGTCGGCGCCCTGAAGCAGGCAGTTCGACGACATGAATCCGCCGTAGGACCAACCCCAAATACCAATGCGGCTGGCGTCGACGTTGGGGTGCTTGGCCAGCGATTGGGCCGCAGCAATTTGGTCTTCGACCTCGTACTTGCCGAGCTGCAGGTAGGTCACCTTTTTAAAGTCGCGTCCGAGCGCTCCGGTTCCGCGGTTGTCGACGCAGACGATCCAGTAGCCCTTGGCGGCCAACATTTGGTACCAGAAGTAGTCGCGTCCGCCCCAGCGCTGCGTGACTTGCTGGCTGCCGGGTCCGCCGTACACAAACATGAGAACGGGGTACTTTTTGCTGGCGTCAAAATTCACTGGTCGAATTTCCCAAGCCGGCAGCTTTTGGCCGTTGGCGGCCTCAAGCGTAAAAAACGTTTTGGGCGACAGGGCAAACGACTTCATGTCGTCGCGGAGCTTGGCGTTGTCCTCGAGCATGCGCACCTGCTTGCCGGCGCGGTCCATCAACGCATAGGTCGCAGGGCTGTTGCCGTCTTGAGCGGTCAGCACATAGTAATCGAAGGACGTTGAAAACTCGGCGTCGTTCCACGCGGCCTTGGCGGCGAGGGCGGTGGGGTTGCCTCCGTTGAGCTTGATGCGGAACACTTCGCGCTGGCTGGCACTGCGGCTGGCGGCTTGGTAGTAGGCCTCAGCGCGCTTTTCGTCGACGCCGTACCACGCGGTTACGTCAAAAGCGCCGCGGGTGAGCGGACTCACCTTGCTGCCGTCGGCAGAATAGAGGTAGTAGTGCGTGAAGCCGCTGCGCTCGCTGGCCCAAACCAAGCGTCCGTCGGCTAAAAAGCTGAATTCGCGCTCCGATTCCACGTAGGCGGCGTCGGTTTCGAGCAAAAAACGGCGCGGAGCCTTGCCGGCCGTGAAGGTCATCACCTGCATGGAATCTTGGTGGCGGTTGAGCGTCGCAAAAAACAACTCGCCTTTGGGGCTCCATGCCATGCGCGGAATGTACTCGTACCTAAGGCCTTCGCTGGCGGTCACCGTGGCGGACCCGTTCCACACGTGCAGGCTGACCACCGAATTTACTTCGCCCGCTTTGGGGTACTTAAAAACGTACGGCTTTGGGTAGGTTTCGGTTCCGTACACGTCCATGCTAAACGTCGGAACCGCACGCTCGTCAAAGCGCAAGTAGGCGAGGGACTTGCTGTCTGGGCTCCACGCCAAGGCCACGTGGAAGCCAAACTCTTCTTCGTACACCCAGTCGGGGGCGCCGTTCAAGATGGCGTTGTCGGCACCGTCTGTGGTAACCTGCTTCACGGCCGCCGTGGCCAGGTTTTGCACGTAGATGTTGCGCTCAAAAACAAAGGCGAGCTGGGTTCCGTCGGGCGACAGCACGGGGTTTTGAATGGGCTTGCCGAACACCGGGGTCAGTTTTTTGCCTTGGCGATCCCATACGTACACGTTGGCCGTGTAGGAGTGGCGGTAAATGGGCTCGATGTCGGTTTCGAAAATGACGTAGCGTTCACCGGGGGCGAATTCGTAGCTGCTGAAGTTCAGCGGGGCTCCGTTAACCTTTAGATCTTCCTTAGAAACCATTACGTCCACTGCGGTACCGGTAGCAAAGCTGAATCGCTCAATGCCTTGAGCGGTTTGGCGGCTAAAGTGCGCGCCGTCTTCGAGGGAGCGGAAGCCTTGGATTCCGCGTGCGTTAAAGACTCGGGACTCGTACAAATCAGAAAGTTCAACGGGGCGTTGGGCCCAGGAGGCCAGAGAGCCGGCGGCGAGCGCGGCGGCCAAGCAAATACTGCGGTACATTTGGATCTTAACGATTACGGTGAAGATGGCCCAAGTTACGCGAAAATCAGTCGAAGCCTTGCGCGCCCTGCTGGGCGAAGAACACGTTTCAGTGGAGGCCGACCGCCTCGAAGCGTTTTCGCACGACGAAACAGAGGATTTGCGGGTGCTGCCCGGTGTGGTGTTGCGCCCCGGTACGCCCGAAGAAGTGGCCGCGGTGCTTCGCTGGGCCAACGAGCACGAGATTCCGGTAACACCTGCCGCGGCCCGCACGGGCTTAAGCGGAGGAGCGATTCCCGCTGAAGGCGGAATTTCGCTGAGCATGGAGCGCTTTAACCGCATTCTTGACATTGATACCGCTAATTTTCAGGCGGTCGTGGAGCCGGGCGTGGTCAACCAAGTTTTTCACGAGGCCTGCCGGGCGCAGGGGTTGTTTTATCCGCCTGACCCTTCGTCGTGGGGTAGCAGCACGATGGGCGGCAACGTCGCCTACAACGCTGGCGGACCCAAAGCCGTCAAGTACGGCGTTACCTCAGCCTACATCCTCAACCTCGAGGTCGTTTTACCTACCGGTGAGGTTGTTTGGACCGGAGCCAACACCCTCAAAAACAGCACCGGATACAACTTGACCCAGCTCATGGTCGGCTCAGAGGGCACCCTAGGCGTGATCACCAAAATTGTGGTTCGCCTGATTCCGTACCCCCGCCACCACTTCACCATGCTCGCGCCGTTTGCCTCAGCTGAGGTTGCCTGCGCGGCGGTGGCGCGCATTTTTCAGGCCGGAATCACCCCTAGCGGCCTCGAATTTATGGAGCGCGACGCCATCGACTGGACCCTGCGGTTTGTTGACGGTGTGTCGATTCCGACCGGACCGGGCATCGAAGCACACCTGCTCATGGAAGTTGACGGAACCGACGAAGAAGCCGTGCTCCGCGAGGCCGAGCAGCTGGCCGCCGTGGCCGAAGAGGCGGGCGCCCTCGAGGTGCTCTTTGCCCAGACCCTAGCAGAACGCGACGCCCTGTGGAAGCTCCGCCGCCGCGTGGGCGAGGCTGTCAAAAAGCACAGCATCTACAAAGAAGAAGACACGGTGGTTCCGCGGGCCAAGCTGCCCGACCTGCTGCGCGCCGTCAAGCGCATCGGCAGCGAGTACGGGTTTGAATCCGTGTGCTACGGCCACGCGGGCGACGGAAACCTGCACGTTAACATCGTCAAAGGCGGCATGAGCGACGCGGACTGGCACGGCGACCGCCTGCAGCAGGGCATTCGCCAGCTCTTCACCGAGGTGCGCGCCATGGGCGGAACCATTTCGGGCGAACACGGCATCGGCCTGGTGCAAAAGGGCTTCATGGACCTGGCCTTCGCGCCTGCGGCGCTCGACCTTCAGCGCGGAATTAAATCCTTGCTTGACCCCAAGAATATTTTGAATCCGGGCAAGATTTTTGCGTAATTAAAGCCCACGGAACCGCGGTTCCGCCATTCCCGGCCGCGCGGCGTTAAGCGCATAGCACATCCAGTGCACGTCGCACCATTGGCCAAACTTTTGACCTGCCGCGGTGTAGGTGGCAAAGGACTCGTATCCGCAGGCGGCGTGCAGGGCGACGCTCGCGTCGTTGGGAAGCGTGATGACGCCATAGGCCCAGACAAATCCGCGCTCAGCGAGGGAAGGGAGGAGGGTAGAATAAAGTGCGCGGCCGACGCCTTGGCGGTGGGCGCGGGGGGCAACATACACGCTCGTTTCGACGGCCCACTGGTAGGCGATGCGCTCGCGGTGGGTGGTTCCGTAGGCATAGCCTAGGACCGAGCCGTCAGGGTCTACGGCTACCCAAAACGGAAAACGCCCGGCGATGCGCGCCAGGCGTTCGGTAAAGTCGTTAAGCGCCGGAACTTCGGTCTCGAACGTCGCCGTAGACTCCGCCACCACGGGCCCATAAATCGTCAAAATAGATTCGGCGTCCGAAGTAAGGAATGGGCGAAGCAGCATTACCTGTCGCGGCGGCTCATGTACAGCATAATGTAGTACAGGAGCTGGGTGACAGCGGCTGCGGCAGCCACCAAGTAGGTTCGGGCGGCCCACTTCAGGGCGTCTTCGGCTTGGTGGTGGTTGCTGGCGTCGGTGATTCCGGCCCCCTGAAGCCATACCAAGGCACGGCGCGAGGCGTCGTACTCTACGGGCAACGTGACCACAGCAAACGCGGCAAGCACTGCTTGAGCCGCAATCAGCACCACGAGGGCTTGGTCAAAACCAAGTCCGAGCATGCTCATTCCAAAAATGGAGAACAAGAAGATGACGTTCATGATTTGGCCGCTGATGTTGACCACCGGAACCATTTTGCTGCGCATCGTTAGCCACGCGTAGGCGGTGGCGTGCTGTACGGCGTGTCCGCACTCGTGGGCGGCGACGGCGGCTGCCGAAACGTTTCGCCCCTCGTACACCTCTGGTGACAAATTGACCGTTTTGTCGGCCGGATTGTAGTGGTCGGTCAATCTGCCCGGAACACTGACAATTTGTACGCTTTGCAGTCCATAAAAGTCGAGCATGCGTCGGGCCACTTCGGCACCGGTGAGTCCGCTCGAGAGGTAGCTTTCGGAATACTTCTTGAAGCGGTTTTTAAGGCGTGCCTGCACGGCGAAGCCCAAAATCATGAAAACGATGAGAATAATAATCATAGCGGTTTGGTCGATAAGTGGGTGGAAAAGTACAAATCTTATGCCTACCGCCGCAAGCCGTGCCCAACCTAATTTGCGCTCATGTCTGCACCCCTCATTCTAGTCACCAACGACGACGGCATTACGGCGCCGGGAATCCGCACCTTGATCCACGCTATGAACCAGTTAGGGGAGGTGGTGGTGGTCGCTCCGGATCGCCCGCAAAGCGGAATGGGCCACGCGATTACCCTCCACGATTCGCTGCGGCTGAAGCCGATGAGCATCGATGCGGGTCCGCAAACCGAGTACGCGTGCAGCGGAACCCCCGTGGACTGCGTCAAGTTGGCGGTGCACGAGGTGCTCAAGGACCGCAAGCCCGACCTTATTGTCAGCGGCGTGAACCACGGCAGCAACGCCAGCGTGAACGTGATTTACAGCGGTACCATGTCCGCCGCCGTCGAAGGCGCCATGCAGGGCGTGCCCAGCATTGGTTTCAGCCTTTTGGACTATAAATGGGACGCGGACTTTCGCCCGGTCGAGCCCTATCTCAAGCAGATTGCCCAGGATGCGCTGACCCACGGGCTCCCCGAGGGCGTTTGCCTCAATGTGAACTTCCCCAATGCGGACAAGGCCCCGTTCGCCGGGGTGCGGGTGGCGCGCCAGGCGCTTGGGTTCTGGAAGGAGGCCTTCGAAGAGCGGATCGATCCCTACGGCAAGCCCTACTACTGGATGCGCGGTGACTACTACAACCCCGACGAAGCCGAGGACACCGACATCTGGGCGCTGGACCGTGGATTTGTCAGTGTGGTTCCGACGCAGTTTGACCTAACGGCCCACCACGCCCTGTCGAACCTCCACCGCCGCCTCGATCAGCGATGAGTCCCGGACCTCGTCGTGATCGCCTTGAAGCCTACATGGGCATGGCTGTGGCCGCCGGTACGCCGTGGTTCGCCTGGTCCTACTTGCTGGCGACCTACCCCGCACTGCCGCCGGTCGCTGAGCTCGACAGCGACCTTTGGGCCTACCTGCTGAACCGGGTACTCGGTATTTCGGTCGTGCTTGAAGGCATCTACCTGACCCTAGCCATCGCACTCAAACGCTACCGAATGGCGTTCAACATCGTAGTAATTAGCGTCGTGTACTTGGCTGCTGCGATCTATTGGAGGTGGGAATGGCTGTAAAACGCATTTTTATTCTCGCCGGTGAACCTTCGGGCGACGTGCTGGGGGCAGAGCTGGTCCGCGCCTTAAAGACTCAGCGGCCTGACCTTCATTTGGATGCTTGGGGCGGACCGGATCTTTCAAAGGCCCTCGGCAAACCCGTGCGCCGCGGGCTCGAGCACCTGGCCTACATGGGGCTCAAAGACGTTGTGGTCAATGCGGGCGCCGTGCTTCGCAACCTCAGGGCGGCCAAAGAAGTGCTGGCGGAGCCTTGGGATTTGGTGGTGCTCATTGATTACCCGGGATTTAACCTGCGCATGGCTCAGTGGATGCGCACGCAACCCTGGCGCTCAAGTCGCCGAGTGGTTCAGTTGGTGGCGCCCAGCGTGTGGGCCTGGAAGGAGAACCGCGTGCGCATCCTGAAGACGGCGTTCGACGCGGTGCTTCCGCTGCTGCCCTTTGAGCCTCAATTTTTGGCGGACCGCGGCGTGAACGCGCCCTACTTCGGCCATCCTGCGCTGGACCGGTTCGGCCAATCGGTGCGGAGCCCTCGCGAAGGCTTGCTGGTGCTTGCGCCCGGCTCGCGTACCTCAGAGCTGCGTCGTTTGGCGCCCATTTTTGCTGAAACGGCCGCCCTTTTGGGCCTGGAGCCGCTCTGGATTCGTCCGAGTTCGTGGACCGAAGTCGCCTACCGCGCGCAGCTTCGCCAGATTCTTAATGCGGAACCCCGCGGATCCATCGCCGAAGGAATGGCGCACGCCCACGGAGCCCGGGTCGCCCTCGTCGCCAGCGGAACGGCCACCCTGGAGCTCGGAATTTTAGGGGTGCCAATGGTCGTGGCCTACCGACTGGATGCGTTGAGCTTTGCACTCGCAAAGCGCTGTGTGCGCGTGCCCCACGTTTCGCTGGTCAACCTGGTGCTGGGTCGCGAGGCGGTAGCCGAGCGGCTTCAGTCGGCCTGTACAGCCGCGCAGCTCGCCGACGACCTCAACCGCGTGCGCCGAGAGGGCCCCGACCGCCAGGCGCAGCTCGAGGCTCTTGCAGAATTCCGCGCCCAGCTCGGTGAATCAGGTGCGATGCAGCGCGCCGCAACCTACCTGCTCCAGCTATGAGGGGTTTGGTGTTCCTCTTCGTCGCCCTGGCGTGGTTCACGGCCCAGTCCGCCGTTCAGCCTCGGGCGGGTGGAATGCCCAACGTTCGGGTGCGCCTTCATTCGGTGCGCGACGTGTACGAATTCAAGCTCGGCGGTGTCGCCCTGACCAGCATCTGGTTTCGCCGAGGCGAGGCCCCAGACACGGTCGAATCGAGCAACCTCCACGTGCGGCGCAGCGCGGGAGCCCTTCAAGGCAATGCCGACGGAACCTGGCAAAGAGCTGACAGCATTTGGGTGACGGCCCCCCGGCCCATATCGACCGAAGGCCCGCTGGGCATCCGCCGCGCCTACCCGGGGACGCTGGTTTTTGTTCCGCTCGGAACGACCGAACTGCTCGTAATAAATCAGGTTCCGCTCGAAGATTACGTAGCCGGGGTCATCAATGCGGAACTGGGAAAGTACCTCGGGCGCGAACTGTGGAGGGCCCAGGCGACCGTTGCGCGCACCTGGTGGGCGGCCAACCAGCGCAAGTTTGCCCTTGAGGGCTACCAGGTTTCGGACGACGTGCGGTCGCAGGTGTACCACGGATGGCCCATGGATTCCGCTCGGCGCTTTGACTTGATTGAGGCAGCCTACAGTACCGAAGGGCTGGTGCTGCTCCGCGCAGACACCAATGCCTACGTGGAGACGCTTTTTCACGCCAATTCGGGAGGGGAACTGATGCCGGCGGCCTGGTACTTTAAGGCCAGTCCGCATTTGGTGAACAAGCCCGACAGCTTTAGCCTTGACTGCCCGCAAACCACGTGGACCAAGCGGATTTCGGCTAGCGAATGGGTCGGCTACTTCGCCCGTACTTGGGGCGTTTCGGCCTCAGACGCTGAACTGCGCGAAGCCATGCTCCGCATTGATCAGCCCCACCGCCGCGAATTTTTAGAATGGAACGGCAAAAAGCTCCGGTTTCGAAGCGTGCGCGAGAAGTTCGGGCTGCGTTCATCGTGGTTTTCGACGGAGCCCGATGGCGCAGAAGTCGTGGTCCACGGCCGAGGTTACGGGCACGGAATCGGACTTTCGCAAGAGGGAGCCTGGCGCATGTCCCAGCTGGGCTATGGCTTTAAGGCGATTTTGGAGCATTACTACCCGGGCGCACGGCTCGAGTCCTTTTAGGTTTAGCCGGTTATAAATGCTTGCGGGGGCTCGCGTGCAGACCTTGCGCGGGTGGCTGTTTTTGCGTTTTTGGGAATGTGGCTGGGCGCCTTGGACGTTCCGGGCAGCTACCGAGCGGTTTGGGCCGCGGTCGGCCTGCTGCTTCTGGGCCTTTCGGCCTGTGTTTCGGAATGGGCGTTTCGGCGCGGACTTCCCCGTACGTCGGCGCGTGCACGGGTCCTTCGGTTCGGTTGGGTGCTCGTCGTGGCCAGCCTTCGGACCACCCCGCAGGTTGCCTTGCTCGACGTGCCGCGGCGCGCCGAGGGCTGGTTTTGGGCCGATGGACCGCAGCTGCTCTGCGATTCGTCGGGGCTTCGGCTGCGCTGCTACGATTCGGTTTCGCTTGGTTATGCCTACCGCCTTCGGCTCGAACTTTTTCCGCTGGACACGGCGCTGGCCCCGTGGGCGTTTGATGCCGCGCGCGCGGCAGCGCCGCGCGGCATCCTCGCCCGTGCGCGCGTCGCCGCGCGCCTTGGCCGCGTGCCCCGACCGGAACCTTGGTGGCTCCGCGCCGCCGGCTGGGGCCGGGCGCGGATTCGCAGCCTCGACTGGGGGCCCGCGGCCCGGGGCCTTGCCTTGGCCATGTGGATCGGAGACCTCGACGACCTCCCAGAGGCCAGCATGCACGCCTACCAGGCCCTCGGACTCATCCACGTCCTTTCGGTATCGGGATTTCACTTGGGCCTCCTCTGGGTGGGTGTGGCGGCCGTTGCGCGCTACCTGCCGCGCCGGCTCAGGGGGTGGGCGATGGCGGCTGGAATTGCCGCGGTCTGGGCCTTCGTGGCCGTCGTTGGCTTTGCGCCCAGTGCGGTGCGTTCCGCGGCAATGATCACCGCCACCGGATGGGCCCTGATCGCCTTTGGGCGCGGAATGCGGGCCCTCGACGCCTTCGCCTGGGCCCAGATTGTGCTGCTCGCCTGGGCGCCGGAGTACGCCCAAATGCTGAGCTTTAAGCTATCGTCGGCCGCCGTCCTCGGCCTCATCGTAGCCAGTCCGCCGCGCCAACCCGGAACGCCCACGCCGCGGTGGGCCGCGCTAATTGGAGGGCTCCGCACGTCGTTGGCGGCGCAGTGGGCCACTACCGCGCTGTCGCTGAACGCGTTCCATACTGTACCGCTGGCGTTCTTGCTGAGCAACGCGCTGCTGGTTCCGCCGCTCATGCTCGTCTACCCCTACAGCTTGGCTGCGCTGGCCGGAATTCCCGTTCCCGACCCCGAGCCCGCGCTGGCTGCCCTAGAGGCCTTGGCGGCCGATCCCCGCTGGGTGTGGTCCGATCGGTTTCTGCCTGCTGCGTCGTGGGTGCTGCTGTCGCTGCTCTCGGCCTTTGGCCTTTGGGGGTTGCGCACGCAGAACACCCTTAGGGTCGCCTGGTGCTTGGCGCTGACGGTGCTCATTTTAGCGCGGAGCGGACCCGATTCGCTGCGCGAGCAGCGCTGGGTCGCGGTCGGTCGCGGGCTGGCCTGCGTCCAGGTCCGCGCCGACACGGCAGAAATTTTTGGAAGCCGTTATTTAATTGAAAATGAATTTATATGGAATGTTAAATTAACAAATTACTTCAAGTCTAGGGGCGTCCGCTACTACCGCTATCGGGTGCGGCCTTGGGTGCAGCTGGACCAGCAAAAACGGGCGGTGGAACTACGCGAACAGCTGGTTCGCTAGCTGGATGACCTGACGGGCTTCGCGAGGGTCGTGTACCCGAAGAATTTGGGCTCCGCGCTCGAGGGCCCAGGCGTGCAACGCCGAGGTGGCGGGCAGCGCGTCGTCCGCCGTGATGCCCAGGCTGCGCGTGATCAGCGACTTGCGCGATACGCCAACGAGTAGGGGGTGGGGGAACTCCCGGAACAGGGCGAGGTCGCGCAGCAGGCGCAGGTTGCCCTCGGGGGTTTTGCCAAAGCCGATTCCGGGGTCGAGGATGACGTCGTTGAGCCCGGCTTCGCGGGCGGCGATAAGGCGCGCACTCAGTTCGCGCACGGTGACCAACGAGGCGTTTTCGGGCCCCAGAAGCTCGCCGCTCGAGGCAGGGTAGTGGGTGAGGATGTAGGGCGCCCGAGCTTCAGCCGCGACGGACCAGATGGCGGGGTCGAGGATTCCGCCCGAAATGTCATTTACAAGGTCGGCGCCCTGGTCGAGGGCCCGGCGCGCCACCTCGCTGCGAAACGTGTCGACCGACAGGGGCAGGTCAGGGCCAAACCGGGCGCGCAGGCGCTCAAACGCGCCGTCAATGCGGTTCCATTCGTCGTCGAGCGACGGCCATTCCGCCCCCGGGCGGGTTGAACAGCCGCCCAGGTCGAGCCAGTCGGCGCCTTCTGCGAGGAGCTGTTCGGCCTGAGCCTCAAGCCGGTCCAAGCCCTGAGCACGGCTCGGAGCGTAGTAGGAATCGGGCGTCGCGTTGAGGATGCCCATAACCTGCGGGCGGTCCGCGCTAAAAAGCCTGCCGCGAAGGTTCAGCGTAAATGGGCAAACGGCCGTACTTTTCACCCTGTAAAAGTATGGCCCACACTGCATCCCAATACGCTGCCGAAATCGCGCGCTGCCGCGAGCTCTACGGCAAGAAGCTCCACGACTACGGTGCCGCATGGCGCATCCTCCGACTGCCGTCGCTGACCGACCAGCTGTTCATTAAGGCAAACCGCCTCCGCACGATTCAAGATGCCGGCGTGCAAAAAGTGGCCGACAGCCAAGAGGGCGAGTTTATCGGAATCGTGAACTACGCGATCATGGCCCTGATTCAGCTCGAGCACGGAATCGCCAGCGAGCCCGATCTAAGCCCCGACGACGCGCTGGCGGCCTTCGACGCCCAGGCTACCAAGATTTATGAGCTCATGGAGGCTAAGAACCACGACTACGGCGAGGCTTGGCGCGATATGCGCATCACGTCGCTAACCGACCTAATTCTTCAAAAAGTGCTTCGCGTTAAGCAGATTGAAGACCATTCGGGGGCAACCCTCGTGTCGGAGGGCGTGGACGCCAACTACATGGACATGGTGAACTACGCCGTGTTTGCGTTGATTTTGATGCACGAGGCCTGAACCATTCGGGGCCTCCATCGGTTACTTCGGTAAACCCAATCGACCTATGGAACTCATTGCCCTGAGCATCGCCTTTTTGACCACGATGGCTACGACCTACATGCTGATTTCGGCCAAAATGCAGCTGCTCAAAAAGGAACTCGAGCGTCGCAGCGAATAGTTCGGCTTTGTACCTTGGGCGCATGAACGTGCGTAACCTTGCCCAATCGCTAATTCGCCTCCTCCTCGGCGGACTCTTTATTTTTTCAGGGGTCATTAAGATGAACGACCCCATCGGCTTCAGCTACAAACTCGACGAGTACTTTGGGGCTGACGTCTTCAACTTGCCGTTTTTGCAGCCGCTCGCGTTGCCGTTGGCAATCTTTCTCGTGACGTTTGAGGTGGTGCTCGGCCTGCTAATGCTGCTGGGGTACCTGCGCGCCTTCACGTTTTGGAGCATGGCCGGCCTCATGGCATTTTTTACGTTTCTAACGTTCTACAGCGCCTACTTCAACAAGGTTACGGACTGCGGATGCTTCGGAGACGCGATTCCGCTCACGCCTTGGGAGAGCTTTACCAAAGACGTAGTGCTCAGCGTGCTGATCGCCCTATACTTCGCCCTCGGACTGCGCAACGTGAAGCCCATCATGAGCCGCTTTTGGGCCCGCGGGGTGATGGGCCTTGCCGTCTTTGCCATGGCGTTTTTCACCAACTGGGTGTACAACCACTTGCCAGTCTGGGACTTCCGCGCCTACAAACCCGGAACCGACATCGCCAAGGCTATGGCGCCAGCTGAGGAGCTCGGCCTTACTCCGCCCCAGTACGACGTGGTGTACACGCTACGCAAGGGCGACGAGGTCATGGAGGTGAGCGGAACCGACTACGTCGACCAAAAGTGGTGGGAAAAGCCCGAATGGGTCATGGACGCCGAGGCCACGCGCACCGTCAAGGTCGCCGAGGGCTACGAGCCGCCCGTGCACGACTTTCGCATCGCCCCAGGGGGCGTGGACCAAACCGACATCTGGTTGGCCTACCCCGAGAGCTACTGGCTCGTTGCCTATGATTTTGAGCGTGCCGACATGGCTCAGCTCGAGCGCTTGTGCCGTGAGGTTCAGAAGCTTCACGACGCTGGCATTCCCGTGGTCGGACTCACCTCGAGCGGACCCGAGGCCGTAGCCGCCCTGGTGGCCCGGACCGGTACCACGTTTCCCTGGTCCAACGGCGACGGAACGGCCCTTAAAACCATCGTGCGCTCCAACCCCGGAGTAACGCACCTGCGCCAAGGCGTCGTTCAAGCCCACTACCACTTCAACGACTTCCCCGCGGCCGAATGAGGCGGCTCGGCCGGTCCCTGCTCGTCGTTTGGGGCGTGGCGACCCTTGTTTTTTTCTTGTTTCACGCGGTCGGCGGCGACCCGGCCCGCATGATGCTGGGCCAGGTCGAAGACCCGGAGGCCCTTGCGGCGGTGCGCGCTGCCTACGGGCTGGATCAGCCCCTCGGCGAGCAGTACCTGCGTTACCTGGGCGGACTTTCGCCGATTCGCCCAGTCGACGGCGCCTGGGGCCTTCACTGGCCCGACCTGCAGACTTCCTATCAGCAACGGGGCGTTCCCGTCGCGGAGCTCATAGGCCAAACCCTTCCAAACACCGCCTTGCTGGCCGTCGTTTCGCTCGGGGCGGCGGTGCTCGTTGGCGTTCCGCTCGGACTTTTTTCGGCTCTGCGCGCGGGCTCGAGGGCGGACCGTGCCATTACCGTGCTCAGCACCGTGGGCATGGCAACACCCTCGTTCTTTTCGGCCATCCTCATCGCCTGGATTTTTGCCTACCTGCTCCACGACTGGACCGGCCTCCCGCTGACCGGAAGCCTTCGCGAGCTCGACGACTACGGCCGCGCGGTGCGCTGGGAATGGTCCCACCTCGTACTGCCCGCGCTGACCCTGGCGGTGCGCCCCGTGGGCGTAATCGCCCAAATGATGCGCTCCTCGGCCCTTGAAATCCTGAGCTTGGACTACGTGCGGACCGCCTACGCCAAAGGCCTAAGCACCGCCCAAGTGCTGCGGCGCCACGTGCTGCGCAATGCCCTCAACCCCCTGATTACCACCATTTCGGGCTGGTTCGCCAGCTTGCTCGCTGGCGCTGTCTTCGTCGAAACCGTCTTCGGGTGGCGCGGAGCCGGCAAGCTCATGGTCGACGCGCTTGAGGGCCGCGATTTTCCGGTCGTCATGGGGGCCATTCTCAGTCTATCGGTGGTGTTTGTCGCCCTCCAGACCCTGGTAGATTGGCTGTACGGCGTGGTGGATCCGCGCGTCAAGGCCGTCTAGTCGGTACTACCCGTATTTAGTCGTTTAGTTTGCGGAACCAGGTGCGGACTCCGCCCAAATTCCGCGCCCCCACTCGAGCTTGGCCAATGCCGTACCTTTGGCTCACTAAAGAGCAAACTATGAAAATCCTCGCCGGCAACTGGAAAATGAACACCACCTTCGAAGAAGGCTACACCCTGATCGAAGCCCTGAAAACCGAATTGAGCCCCGAGCGCCTCGGAGACGTAGTCGTCGTCGTTGCTCCGCCAGCGATTCAGCTCACCCAAGCCATTGACCTGCTCATTGACTACCCCGAAATGGCCGTTGCCGCCCAAAACGGCCACGCCCAGGACTCCGGAGCCTTTACGGGTGAAGTCAGCATGGGCCAACTGGCCGACGCCGGCGCCGACGCTGTCATCGTTGGCCACAGCGAGCGCCGCCAGTACTTCGGAGAAACCGACCGCGACGTCAACGCCAAAACCCGCGCCGCCCTGGCCCACGAACTGCGCCCCATCGTGTGCGTCGGCGAAGACCTCAGCGTGCGCAAAGCCGGCAACCACTTAGCCGTCGTCGAAGCCCAACTCCGCGCCGCCCTCGAAGGCATCGACGGTGAGCTCGCCGAAAACGTCGTAATCGCCTACGAACCCGTTTGGGCCATCGGAACCGGCGAAACCGCCACCGCCGCTCAAGCCCAAGAAATGCACGCCCACCTGCGCGGCGTGCTGCGCCAGACCTACGGTGAACTGGCTGACCACCTTCCCATTCTCTACGGCGGATCCTGCAAACCCAGCAACGCCGCCGAGCTCTTTGCCCAGCCCGACGTCAACGGAGGCCTTATCGGCGGAGCCTCCCTCTCGGCGACCGACTTTATCGCCTTAGCCGACCTGCTGCAGAACGCCTAATGGACTACGTCGAACTCCGCTTAACGGCGAGCGACCCGGCGGCCCTCGAACTGCTTTATGTCGACCTCGAGTCCATGCCGGTAGAGGCCGTGGAACAAGACGGCAACGACCTGTTGGCCTACCTTCCGGCGGACCAGTGGCACGGGCATGCCGACTTTGCGATGGCCCAAACCCGCGCCCAAATCACTTGGACCGCGCGGACCATCGCCCACCAAAATTGGAACGCCGTTTGGGAATCCTCCTTTGATCCGCTATCGATTGGAAACGAGCTGCTTATCTACGCGCCCTTTCACCACGACGCGAAACCTGAAGCCTACCGCTACGCCGTGCAAATGGTGCCGAAAATGGCCTTTGGAACCGGACACCACCCCACAACCTACCTGATGCTCGAGCGGGTACTCGAAGCCCAACTCGACGGAGCCCGCGTGCTCGACATGGGCTGCGGCACCGCCGTGCTCGGTATCGTTGCCCTGATGCACGGCGCCTCCGAGGGTGTTGGCGTTGAAATCGAAGCCTACGCTGCCGACAACGCCCGCGAACTCGTGGTACTTCACGGCCTTCAGGATCGCTTTGCGGTCCGCACCGGAGACGTCGCACAGCTTAGCGAGGGCGAAACCTTTGACGTGATCTACGCCAACATCCACCGCAACGTGCTGCTGGCTGACATGGCCCGATACGCTCAGGCGCTGAACCCGGGCGGACGTCTGCACCTCAGCGGCTTTTATCGGGCTGACGCTCCGGCCATCAAGACGGCAGCGGAGCAGGCTGGATTGCGCGTAGCGGCTCAGCACGAGCGCGAAGCCTGGGTGGCCCTTACTGTGGAAAAAACGGTGGAATAACTCCGGCCGCGACGGGAATCGGCGCAGCATTTGCGCTGTAGCTTGCACAATGCCCGTGAAACGCCTCACCACCTTAATTGCCCTGCTGCTGTGCACGTTGCTGCCCGCGCAGACCGTGCGATCCCTGGGCGCCACCGACGGCGATTTTTGGAAGGACTTCAGCAAACTCTACACGGAATTACTTGGGAAAAACAAGGCAGACGCCGACCTGCTGCTGCTCAAACCCGTCTACGACGACCCCTCTTGGGAACAACGTTCGGACTTTCAGGCCCTGGCGCGCGAAATGCTGCGCAAGCGCATCGTCGAGCCAGAAACCTGGGCCGAGTCGGTACAACTCGCCCTCGCATGGTACGGAGCCGCCAGCGCCCCGGCCCAAGCGAGATGGTGGGCCGAAACCGCGGAACTCACTAAGAAAAGCAGCCGGCTCACCTTAGTTGAGTACCTCCACACGGCCGCCGGCGCGGCCGCCGGCTTTGGCTCGTCCAACCGTCGGTTTCGCCTCTTTGAATCGGGCCCCCTACGCTGGGAACTCGAGTTTGGCGACGCTGTTCTCGACGAAGAAGGTCCGCTCACCCGCTACCGAATCGAAGGCGCCGTGCTTAAGGGCCGATTCAAAAACGACTCCACCCAGATCGACAGCGTGAGCGGCTGGTACGACCCGCGCACCGCAACCCTGACGGCCGAATCAGGTCGGGTAGATTGGTACCGCGCCGGCTACGGATACGGCGAAGTTTACAACCAGCTGGGCAACTTCACCTTGGACCTTCACCAAACGGGCCTGGTGGTTGATTCGGCCGTGCTGCACAGCCTCTACTACGTCAACGTGCCCCTTCTCGGCCGCTTTGAGGAACGACTCGGCACCCGCACTCAGGCGGAAAACGCTGTTTATCCGCGCTTCGAAGCCTATGCCTCGAACCTCGAAATCCCCAACTTTTTTGAGGACGTGAACTACCGCGGCGGATTTTCGCTCGTGGGCGGCAACTTTTTTGCCTCGGGCGGGGCGGGGGCCAAAGCCAGCTTTAGTTTCGTGCGCGATTCGGCCGAGGCGGCCGTTCTGCGGGCCGACCGCTTCGTCATTCGGCCCAACGGGCTTTCGGCTAAAATCAGCAGCTTCGCGCTGCGTTTGGGCACCCAAGACTCGCTGCACCATGCTAAGGTCGAAGTCAAGTACGCCCCCGACACCCGCGAACTCCAGGTGTTTCGGCCCGACGAAGGGCTGGCGCTCAAGCCCTTTACTGACAGCTACCACAACGTTACGGTCGACCTCGACCAGCTGCGCTGGACCACCAGCGAGCCCAGGGTACTTGTTGGCGGACTCAACATGGGCAGCGGCGCCCCAATGACCCTCGAGAGCGACCAGTACTACCGCAGCAACCGATATTCCGCCCTTCAAGGATTTGAAAACGAAAACCCGCTGGTGCTGCTTGACCAAGTAGGCCAGTCCGCGCCGCGCACTCGCATGCCGATCAAAGAGGTGGCCATCGGTATGGGTATGCCGGTCGATCCCTGCGAGCGCCTCATGATGGAATATCACCTGCATGGATTTGTGCGCTACCACACCGAAGACCGTAGCCTCGAAGTCCTGCCTAAAACAGGTGAATACGTGCTAAACCACCGCAAAAAGCGCGACTACGACGTGATTCGGTTTGAATCGGTTGTGCCCGAGGGCATGAACGCCGAGCTCAACCTGCTCAACTTTGACCTTGAAGTGGTTGGGGTCGACCGCATCTGGCTGAGTGATTCGCAAAAGGTCAGCCTTCACCCGACTTCGGGGCGGATATTAATCCACGAGGGCCTCGATTTTGACTTCGACGGTCTCATTCGCGCCGGCCGTTTCGAGTTTTTTGGCCGCGAGCACCAATTTGACTACCAGGAGTTTAGCTTCAGGATGCCGGCGGTCGATTCCATGCGGTTTTACGTTCCGGCTTTCGAGCTCAACGAGCAGGGCCAGCGCCCCTTGGTCCGCGTGCGCAACACCCTGCAGGACATTTCGGGCGATTTGTACATCGATCGTCCCGACAACAAATCGAGTACGCTGTACAGTCCCGAGTACCCCATCTTTAAATCTGGAAAAGGCGCCAAAATATACTACGATAAGGTGGAGCGCGGAGTGTACCCCCGTTCGCGCTTTTATGTCGACCTCGACGCCTTTACCATCGACTCGCTCAACAACGCCCGCACCGAAAGCCTGGGCTTTGAGTCCACGTTTCACAGCGCGGGAATTTTTGCCGTTCGCCGCCAAAACATCAAGGTGCAGCGCGACTACTCGCTCGGATTCACCGAACAGACGGGCGACGCGGGATGGCTGGCCTACCCCGGAGCAGGAACCGACGCAGGCAAGGTGCGTGGAACGGTTCAGCTTTCGCTCGAGGGATTTCGCTTCGAGGGCGACCTGGACTACCGCCGCGCCCACGGCACCTCCAAGGAATTCAAGCTTTACCCTGATTCGACCAAAGGGAGCGGCACCTTTCACCTCGAAGCGCTCGCTGGGGCTCCGCGCGGGGCGGGGCATCCCTCAGTCGACGGGTCTGACGCCCGAAGCACGTGGCTTCCCTACGCCAAAACCTGGTACGCTTCTTCGCAAAGTGCCGACTTTGCGACCTACGCCCAGCGGCCGGCCACCGCGCGCGGACGCCTGACCTACCAGCCCGACCGGCTGAACCTCGATGGAACCGTCGCTTTCAACCTCGCAGAGCTTAGCGGTGCCAACCTTAGCCTTCATGCCCAGTGGATGCAGAGCGGCAACGCCAACTTCCGCGTAAAGGGCGAGCCCGACGCCGAGT
The DNA here is from genome assembly GCA_016868755.1 of Bacteroidota bacterium. Lineage (GTDB taxonomy): Bacteria > Bacteroidota > Bacteroidia > Flavobacteriales > Schleiferiaceae > TMED14. The sequence goes on from VGFU01000002.1 coordinate 24,907, forward strand.
GGGGCTTTAGCATTCAAAACGCCACGGCTGACGTGGACTTTGCGGCCGAAAAGGGCAAGTTTGCGCTGCTTCAGGGGGACCGCACCCTCGATTTTCCGCGCAATCAGTACACGGCCGAAATGGACAAGGCCGACTGGGACATTCTCGAGAAAAGCATCAGCCTCATCAAGGGAAGCGGGGTGGATTCCCGCATGACCAGCACGCATCCGGGCCAAGACGGGCTGAACTTTTTGGCTGGACGCGCTAAGTTTTGGCTCGTTCCGAGCCGGCTCGACGCGTTTGGCGTGCCCCACATCGACATCGCCGACAGCCGGGTTGTTCCCGATTCGGGTCGGGTGACCATCAAGGAGCGGGCCGACATGCAGCCGCTCCACAACGCCCGCATTTTGGCCAGCAGGGTGGGGGCGTACCACAACCTGGACTCGGCCGAACTCAAAATTCAGGGTCGACTGGACCTCTACGGCACCGCGGTCTACCGCTACAAGGACCAGGACGGCAAGGTTTGGCGCATTCCCATGGGCCGCGTCGACGTCGACAGCATCGACCAGATGTACGCCCAGGGTGAACTCGGAATCTCCGATGACTTCTACCTGAGTCCGTACTTCAGGTACTACGGCATTGTGCGCATGGAGGCGCAAAATCCGCAGCTCGACATGGACGGACGCATACGCATCACCGCCGAATGCCCCGCCCTCGAAACCGACTGGATCATCACCCGCACGCGCATTGACCCGATGGACATCCTCATCACGCTGCCCGATCCCGACACGGCGCGCCCCTCGCACAAGGTCTACAACGGAATCTACCTGATGCAGGATTCGGTGACGCCCTACACGGCTTTTGTGCGGCGCAACAACCCCAACGTGGCCGTCGAGCTCTTTAGCACCAAGGGCGTGCTCTACTACGACGAGTTGAGCAAGTCCTACATTGTCAGCACGTTGCGCCGGGTCGCTGACCCCGAGGCGCCCGACAACTGGCTCGAGCTGAACACCCAATCGTGCACGGTCACGGGATACGGACAAACGACCTTGGGCGCCAAAATGGGGCGCGTCGAAATGGCGACATACGGGCGCATTGAGCACCGCCTGCGCTCGGGCCGAATGAACGCTAAAGTCGCGATTACGCTCGAGTTTCTGTTCCCTGAAGAGCTTTCGAAGCCCATTAAGGCGGCCCTTTCGAGCTCCTCGGGCGGACCCGCTGACCCCGCCAACGAAGTACTCGCCGAGGGCCTCCGGCGCAAGCTCGACGCCAAAGACCTCAAGCGCTACTACGAATCGGGCTTAAACGACCGCATGCCGAAGGAATTCCGCCAAACCCTCGTCGTTGATGAGGTCGAGCTCGAGTGGAAGGCCAACATTCGCGCCTTCCGCAGCAAAGACGGCATCGGCGTGGGGGCCATTGCAGGAGACCCCGTGCACCGCTTCGTCGACGGAACCCTCGAGCTGCGCAAACGCCGCGGAGGCGACGAGTTTACCCTGCACCTCGCTCCGTCGAGCGAGTACTTTTTAAGCTACAAAAAGGGGAACATGCGCTTTTATTCGAGCGACCGGGAGCTGATGGACGCCCTTGCAAAGGTTGACGCCAAAAAGCGCGCCCTTCCGTCTAAAGACGGTTTGCCGTTTTACCAGCTTACGCCCACTACGGGCGGAGCCCTCAAGCGCTTCCTCGACGGGCTCGAAGCCGACGAAGACGAGCGGGATTAAGCCCCGCGGACTTTGATGTACCTTTTTAGCATGGATAACACCAACATTTTTTGGATCGGAGCATTAATCGTTGCCTCGGCCTGCAGCCAAGCCGCCATTGAAGAAGTTTCCAAGTCTTCGCCCGAAGACGAATTGGTCATGACGATGGAACGTTGGACCGACGCCTACGTGAAGCGCGACACCGCCACCGTGGGACAAGCCGTGGTAGACTCCATTCTGGTCCACGCCGCCGACGGCCGCCACGTGTGGGTCACGCGCCAGGGCCTCAACCAATTTTTGACCGAAACCCCCGAGGTCAGCTGGAAAATCGCGAGTATCGACTACGTCGGGCACTCCGACGGCAACGACGTCGTCGTGGTTCGGGGTCGCGAGCAGCGCCGCTACGCCGACGGTCGCCTTTTTGATGAGCACCTCGCCGAGTTTTTTGCCTGGAAGGGAGGACGCATCGTCGAAGTCACGCAGTACCGCCGCACGCCGTGAGAAAGCTCGTCGGTTTCTGGTTACTGGCAACTAGCTGCTTGGGCTTTGCCCAAGTGATCCAGGTGGTTCCGCGGCCGCAATCGGTGGCGATCGAGGGCGAACCCATCGCGGTGGCCGGCAAGCTCTACGTGGTGGCGACGCCGGCACTCAACGGCGAGGCAGACCTAATCCGCACCTGGTGGAACGCTACGAAATCCAGTGCCAAGTCGGGGGCAGTAACGGCGGAACTCCGAATCCAGCAAGGCATTCCGGCCGAAGCCTACGCGCTGCGCGTCAGCGAGGGCAAGATTGTGGTCGCCGGAGGTTCCGCCGCCGCCGTCTTTTATGGAATCCAAACCCTAATTCAGGCCGAGAACGGCAGCAAAACGCTACCCGCCATGACCGTGCGCGACCAGCCCGCCTTTGCCTACCGCGGAATGCACCTCGACGTTTGCCGCCACTTTTTTGGCGTCAACTTCGTCAAGCGCTACCTCGACCTCATGGCCGAGCACAAAATGAACCGCTTTCACTGGCACCTCACGGAGGACCAAGGCTGGCGCATCGAAATCAAGCGCTACCCGCGGCTCACCGAGGTCGGCGCATGGCGCAACGCCTCTCAGATCGGACCCTACGGCGACCAGCGCTTTGACAGCACGCGCTACGGCGGATTTTATACCCAAGACGAGGTGCGCGAAATCGTGGCCTATGCGGCGGCCCGCCACATCACGGTGGTTCCCGAAATCGAGCTTCCGGGCCATTCCCGTGCGGCCCTCGCGGCCTATCCCCAGCTCAGCTGCACGGGTAACCAGCAGCCCGTCGCCACCGGATGGGGCGTCTTCGACGACGTCTACTGCGCAGGCAACGACTCGGTCTTTAGCTTTCTTGAAGGTGTGCTGGACGAGGTCTTGGCGCTCTTCCCGGGCGAGTACATTCACATCGGAGGCGACGAGTGCCCCAAAACTCGCTGGCACGACTGCGCTAAGTGCCAGGCTCGCCTCGCCAAAGAGGGCTTAGCCGACGAGCACGCCCTGCAGAGCTACTTCATTCGCCGCATCGAGGGCTACCTCAACGCCCGCGGACGCCAAATCATCGGCTGGGACGAAATCCTCGAGGGCGGACTTGCTCCCAACGCCACCGTGATGAGCTGGCGCGGAGAAGCAGGCGGGATCGCCGCCGCCAAAGCCGGCCACGACGCCATCATGACGCCCGGCAAGCCCTGCTACTGGGACCACTACCAAAGCAAGGATGCGGGCGAGCCGCATGCCATCGGCGGATTCAATCCGGTCGAGTCGGTGTTCCTGTACAACCCAGTCCCCGCGGAAGTCAGCGCCGAAGAAGCCAAGCACATTCTCGGCGCCCAGGCCAACCTGTGGACGGAGTACGTGCTAACCCCCGCACACGCCGAATACATGATTTTGCCCCGCCAGCTCGCGTTGGCCGAGGTGCTGTGGACGGGGCCGCGCCGCAGCGAGGATCTTCCCGAATTTCGCATTCGCGCCACCCAGCGATCGCGGGCCTTGAAGGCGCGCGGATTCCACGTGGCTCCGCACTTTCTACTTCCCGAATCCAAACCCGTTCGCCGTCGTGAACCGAAGTGATTTTCTCAAAACCCTCGGTCTTGGGGCCCTGGGTAGCCTGATCGCGCCCGGCGCCGCAGGCGCCGGCGCTCTTGGCGCCCGCAACCAGAAGCTAGAAGCTAGTAACGGCGCCCTTGGCGCCATGTCCATCGGAACCTGGCCCTTTGCCGAGCACACCACCCGCGCGGCCCTTGAGGCCATGCGCAAGGGATCCAGCGCCCTGGACGCGGTCGAGCTCGGCGTCAAAATCTGCGAGGCCGACCCCCGCGAGCGCAGCGTGGGCTTGGGCGGACGCCCCGACCGCGACGGCCGCGTGACCCTCGACGCGTGCATCATGGACCACCTCGGCAACATCGGAGCGGTTGCGGCCTGCGAACAGGTCGTGCACGTGTCAAGCCTCGCTCGGGCGGTTATGGAGCGCACGCCCCACGTGATGCTCGTGGGCGACGGCGCGACGCAGTTTGCGCGCGAACAGGGATTTCCGCTGCAAAACTTACTGGTGCCCGAGTCAGAGGCCGAATGGAAGAAGTGGCTCGAAAAAGCCGAGTACAAGACGATTCCCAACATCGAAAACCACGACACCATTGGCCAGCTGACCCTCGACGCCGAGGGGCGGCTCGCCGGCTGCTGCACCACGAGCGGAATGGCGTTTAAAATGCACGGCCGTGTGGGCGATTCGCCCATCATCGGGGCGGGGCTGTACGTCGATGGCGAGGTCGGAGCGGCCACGGCCACCGGCCACGGAGAAGAGGTGGTTCGCACGGTGGGTTCGTTTCGGGTGGTGGCGGCCATAAAGGCCGGTAAAAGCCCGCAGCAGGCCTGCAAAGCCGCGGTGCGCGAAATTCACCAGCTGTTCGTGCGCCGCGGCAAGCCATGGGCCGATACCCAAATTGGGTTTATCGCCATGGATCTGAAGGGCCAAGTGGGCGGATTCGCCCTGAGACCCGGCTTCAGCTACGCGGTGGCTTCGGCAAAGGGGGTGGAGGTGCTTCCCGCTCCGTTCTTGCTGGCGTGAAAAAAAGTAAATCCGGAAAAATCCGAACGATTTGGGTGCCCGGACATTCGGAAAAATCCGGATTTAAAATTTTCGAAACTCCCGTAAAACGGTGAACCATGCCCTTTTGGGTACGTTGTCGCGATCAATAAGGCTCCACGTGATGGCGTCGTCGACGTCGTTGAGTTGCCAAATGAGGGTTCCGCTGCAAAAAGGGCGAGCACGTCGCTGGGCGCGAAGGGTGCGGCGGACGACGTTGGACTGCCAGCGTTGGGAGGCCTTGGCGAGCTCGTCGGTGGAACCTTCGCGCCAACCGTGCTCCGCGCTCAGGTAGCGCTCGAGCAGGCTGAGGCCCTTGTAGCTGAGCATGTAGGTGGCGGGCTGGGCCGTCCAGCGGGCGCGGACCGACGAACCCGGCAGCGACGGAACGCCCCATTCGCTCACCAGCGGAGCCACGCGGTCGGCGAGGACCGAGGTTGGCTGTTCGCCGTGCCAGACGCGCCAGTCGTGGTTGTCTCCGCGCAAAAAATCCTCGGGGCGCCCCCAGTTGCTCACGGGCGAGGAGGCCAGGTAGGCCCGGCCGGGCGCATGCGCGGCAACGACCGACGGAAGCAGTTCGTCAAAAATCCAGCGGTTGTTGGCCCAGAGCTGGGCGGAGTCGGCGGGCGACATTCCGTAGGTTTTTTGCCAGCCCCAGGCGCGCCAGGCCACGTCGATTTCGTTGTTTCCGCAAAAAAGCACCACGCTGGGGTGCTCGGCCAGGCGCTTCACCTGGTACTCGGCCTCAGCGCGGACCCACGCGCGAAACGTCGAATCGCCGGGGTACGCGGTGCCGGTAAAGGCGAAGTCCTGCCAGACCATCAGCCCGAGGCTGTCGCAGGTGCGCAGAAGGCGTTTCGACGGATAGGTTCCGCCCGCCCAAAAGCGCACGGTATTTCCGCCGGCCCGCCATAGTTCGATCAGGCGCAGGCGAAGGTGCTCCTCGAGCACGGGGTCTGACGGAACCACCGCGTTGACGCCCAGCAGAAACTGCGGGCGCCCGTTGACCTCAAGGTAGAAGGGCCGGGCGGGGTCGTCGGTCACCAACCGCGAGTGGGTCAGCGCCCAGCGGTGCTGGGGCGCGAACGTGGCGCGGCCTCCGGCGGGGCGCGGAACCCATTCCACATAAATCAGCGGTCGCGCCATGGGCCCCTGGGGGTAGCCTAGGGTGGGCGCTGGGGCTCCGGTCCGCACGAAACGGTGCGCAAAATCCCAACCAAATTCGACGGCGGGCTTGCGGAGGTGCTGGCTCAGCCGCAGCGGATCGTTGTCGGTCGGGTAGGGCAAGGGTTCCGCGCGCTGGCGATGCGCCGCAAATTCCACGGGGTCCGGAAAAGCATAGCTCACGCTGTCGCCCGCCTGAGCGCCCGAGGAAAGCTCAAATTCCATGCGGACGAACGGGCCCGGAACCAATCCAAGGGTATCCCAGCGCGCCGACCCCGCGGGCTTGTAGCGCACCCAGGCCGGACCGTCGACGGCATCGGCCACCAAAAGCGGTTGGCCGCTAAACCCAAGCTGGCCGAGTGCCCAGCACAGAATTAAAATGGGTGGCATAGTTCGAGCAGGGCCAGGGTTTCAGCGCGGTCGGGCAGTGGAGGGTTCGCACGGTAGTCGAGCAGCGCCGCCGAGTGGATTTGGTCAAACCCCGCCTCGAGGTAGCGCGCGGCGTTGTGGGCGCGTATTCCGCCGCCGGGCAGCAGTTCGAGGGTGGCCTCGGCCTTTAGCGCCAGCAAGGTTTCGAGCGATGTGGCGCCCAGTCCGGTCAAAATGCGGCTGCAGCCCATGGATTGGGCCGCGTGAAGCGCTTCAAACGCATCGCGTGCCGAATCAAAGGCCCGGTGCAGCACCCACGGGAGCTGGTGCAGCGCCGCCAGCTCGGCCAAATCGCCCATTCGGGGATCGAGCTCGCCGTCGGCCGTCAGCGCCCCCCACACGGCAAATTCGGCGCCTTGCGATGCCAAGCGCGGAATTTCGCGCATCATTTGGGCGAATTCGGCGTCGGAATATTCAAAGTTTCCGCCGCGCGGACGAACCATGACGCCCAAAACACCCCGGAATTCACGGCGCACGCGGTCCACTTCGTGGGCTTCGGGCGAGGTTCCGCCGGCGAGCGCGTCGGCGCAGTATTCCATCCGCGGCACCCCCCACTGCTGGGCAAGTGCCGCAGCGTCAGGGTGAAAGCAAGCTAGTTCAAGGGTGGCGGGCATAGCGCTGCAAATTCCGACATAGAAAACCACAGGGCAATTGTGCTGTTTTTGTTTTTCACCGTATATTTGCAGCCTCTTTTAAGAGATGGCCCTGTAGCTCAACTGAATAGAGCACTTGACTACGGATCAAGAGGTTTCAGGTTTGAATCCTGACAGGGTCACTAAGAGACCGAAACCCGCTGCACTGCAGCGGGTTTTTTGTTTTTAGGCCTATACATTATATCTCGTTCGAACACAAATTTAAATTCGTAATTTGTTGATTATTAATCTCATCAAACCATGTAATTACTCAATTTATGTTTAGTAGAACCTCAAAGACGTACGCTTTTCTGATCACGGCATTCTTTGCTGTAGCGTGCAGTACCAACTCGAATTCAGATCAGGAATACTCGAGTGATTCCGAATCGGCCACAGAACAGGAGATGGTGCAAGTTGAAGGCGTGTATTCCGGCACCGATAATGTGGGCATGGAATCGACCATTGTGCTAAGGGCAGGCGGAAGCTTGGCTATTCAAGCGTCCGTTGGAGATGGAACACCGAGTTACGGAAGTTGGAGTGGCTCTGCCGACAATGTTTCGTTGTACCAAACAGATGACTTCGGGAATGAACAGTTGATCGCAAATGCCCGAATTTCCTCAGACGGGCTGCAAATTATTGGCGGTAACTTTTATGCTCGTCAGTAGGATGTTCACTGTAAACAGAGCGAATGGTCCATTGCTTAGGTCGTTGATGACATGGGGAGTAGTCTTGGTTTCAGCAGTTCTTTTCTCCTGCTCCAATTCCGGCAATACCCAATCGGCAGCCACAGACGGGAGCGCGAGTTCCTACCCGGCTACGTCCTCGGTAGAGGGAACTATAGATTGTTTGGTCGATGTGGACTGGGTATACCCTTCAGAAGCCGATCTGGTTGGCGCGTGGAAGTTCAATGGCGACGGAACATTTAATTCAAGCACCACGCTTTTTGGGGGGATGAGCACCTGGGGAACTTGGAAGGTTGTGAATCCGGGCGAGGTGCAAATTGAATACACGCGAACGACGGAGGGTTATTTGCCAGAAAATCAAGTTCTTAAACTCTCTGATTGCAGTCGATTGTACGTGGGATCAACCGAGTACGTGAAATTGTAGTTTATCGTTTGAGGTAGGCGCATTTAGAGAAAGCAACTGACTGCGTTTGACACGGATCAGTCCCACTCCAGCCTTAGCCCCAACTTGACCCAGCGGCCCGGCAGCGGAACATTACCGAAGTCCACCACCGTCTGGTCGAGCAGATTCATGGCGTCGGCAAACAGCAGCAGCTCGCCAAGGCGGTAGCTCGCGCGCACGTCGACGGTAGCAAAGGGGCGGTAGGCCGTGGTGCTTCCGTCGGGCAGCACGTAGTTCCCGGCGCGGTCTTGGCCAACGACCACGAGTCCGCACTGAATCGGTAAAAGGGCCCCAGAAGCGCGGAGCTCGGAATTCCAAGAAAGCTGCACCCGGCGCGCCAGGTAGTCGAGGGCATAAATCGACTGGCCGTTGACGTCGCTCGCCCGGTGGCCGGCGAATTGGGCGCGGGCGGACCAGGTTCCGTGCAAGCGGGCGTGGGCTTCGAGCTCCAGTCCGCGAATGCGCACCGCGGTAACGTTGTCGGCCTGAAGCACTTGGTTGCCGTCGATGCTGCGGTAGATCCAATCGATCAGGTTGGTTCCGCGCCGCTCGTAGGCGGTCAGGCGGGCGCCCCTTCCGCCGCTTTGGGCCCAAACCAGCCCGGCTTCGGTGTTCCACGCATACTCGGGCTGCAGGTTGGCGGACCCTTGCGCTCCGCCCAGCTGGTAGTACAGGTCGGTAAACGTGGGCAGGCGAAAGCTGCGGTTCACGCTGGCGAGGGCTTTGACGCGGTCGGCGCCGCGCTTAACCACGGTGTGCTCGATACCGAGGTTCGGAAGCCAGTCAAACCCGTACCGGTCGTTGAGGTTAAGGCGCAGGTCGGCTTGAAGGGTGGTGCGCGGGCCGCCGACAACGTGAAGGCTGCCAAAAAGTCCAGCGTTGCGGCGCGCGTCAAACCGGGAATAGCGCCCCCAATTGGTCACCAGGGTGTCAGCCGTCGGCAGGCCCAAAAGGCTGCTGGCCACCTCGTCGTGGCGGGCGTCGAGGCCCACAAATCCGCTTGACGCCTGGCCGTGGCGGGCGCTAACGATGGCTTCACCGCCGAAGCTGCGGTTGCGGTGCACGTTGGCTCCGGTGTACCAACTGGGCGTAACCGTCGAATCGGTCACGTGAATCCAACGTCCCTGAACATAAGGCATGAAGTAGTTGGGGTGCTGGCGAAAGAGTTCAAATCGGTCCTCGAGCTGGCGCACAAAAACCTTGGCCTCCAGGGAGCGGAATCGGTAGTTCAGCGCTGCATTGAGCGAGCGCAGGTGCTCAAACTGGGTAGGGTAGGCCGCGCTGTAAAATCCCTGCGCGCCAAACATTTTAACCGAGTAGCCGAGGGTGGCGCGGAGCATTCCCCATTCGCCCTGCGTTCCCAGCTGGCGCTGGGCCTTCAGGTAGGCCTGCCAGGTGGCGAAGTCGGAATTCGTAAACGCTCCGTCGGCCGCCGCGTAGCTCACGTCGAGTCGCGAAGCAAAGAGCTGGGTGCGGCGCAGCGGAACGCCTCCCGCGGCGCGGGTGTAGCCAAAGGCTCCGGCCGAGGCGCTCGCATAGCCTCGGCTGCTTAGGGCGTCGAGGGTGGTCAATTCGAGAACCCCGGCAAAGGCAAAAGGTCCGTAGCGGTACGAGCCCCCGCTGGGCAGCAGCGACACCGACTGTATCGCCTCGGTTGGCACCGGAAGGGTCGCGCTGTGATGCCCGGTTTGCGGATCCGAATAGGGAATTCCGTCGACCACCACGTGCACCTGGTCTGCGGTGGATCCGCGCACCGAAAAATCAGACTGCACGTCGTTCATGCCCCGGCTGCGCACGTCCAAGCTCGTGAAGTAAGCCTCAAACGCCTCAGGCGCGTGCTGCACCGGCTGGACCGGGCTCAGCGTGAGCTGCTGCACCACGTGGCCCACAGGCTGCGGAAGCACCCATACCGGGTACAACCGCACCTCAGGCGCTAGCGTGTCTTTGGTGCTCGCATCAGCGGCCGGAATCGACTGCCCAACGCCCTGTAGGCTTGCAGCGAGTCCGACAATAAGGGTCCAACGGGTCATACGGCAAAGGTAGCGGCGGGGGTTTAGACCCGTTTGCATTCCCGTTCGTTCGGGACTGACCGAATTTCAAAAGTTCAATCCCGCGCGCTACTCACCATCGCCCCCAGCGAAGTTCAAGAATTCCGCCTGGCTCATGGTCAAGTTCAGCAGCTTGCCGTCGTCGAACAGCACGCCCACCTTCACGACCGGTTGGTCGCTGTCTGATACACCACATCGCCCTCGCGGCGCGCTACCTGTACCGGCTTCGGAATCCAGAAAAAACAAGTAACAAGAAACTAGCAACAGCGAAGCTTTAGCTTCGCTGCCCCAACCACTTCTGAATCAGCCAGTAGTGGCCGAGCATGAGGGCGTCGATTCCGACCAAGTACCACGGCCAAGGGCCGATGAGCAGGGGGTTGTTTACGGCCGGAGGCGCGAGGAGGAATTGGTAGTTGGCTCCGACCACGCGGTTGAGCACAAAAATGGGAACAAGCAAGAACTGATTGCCCCAGAAGGCCTTGACCCAGGCTCGGGCGGGGATGAGCCAGGCTCCGCTTCGAAGCGCATAGAGCGGAACCAGCACAATGGTCGTATGCTGCACCCAAAACTCGATGAGGTAGAGCGGGTGATCGCCCAGCGGACTGGCGGGGGTAATGAGCGCGTGCGCTCCGCCCGTGATGCCCCAAAAGGTAAGGGGAAGCAAGACTTTGGTGCTGCCGGTGGTCAGGTAAATGACCGCGAGCAAGAAGCTGATCGAGCACAAATGGCCGGGAAGCGAGGTGGACGGACTCCACACGCCGTGGACCACCTGATGCAGGTGAACGCCGAGGTAAAGGGCCATGAGGCTGTAGCCCAAGATGCGTTCCGTCCAAAGCCGCAGCTGGTCGTTGGCCCGAGCCATCAGCATCAAGAAGAGCGCGTAGGCACCAAAATAGGCCCAGCCCCACCACCACACGGTGCTAAATACGTCAATCGGGTAAAACGGATCCACTGCTTAAAGAACGGAAAAAATGCGTGTTAGTTCAAAACGCCAAAACGGGCTATAGACTAAAGACCAAGAGCAATATCAACGAAAGAATGCCCAGTACAATTCGCGCAATGGGGTTTGATTGCCAATAAAAATTGAGTTCGGGGAGCATGGGACGGGCCAAACGGTACAAAAGGTATCCGCCGACCAATCCGACGACGGCCGCAGCGACCATGAGCCATGCGAAGGCGATGTCACCAAAACCGAAGCTCACTACCGCGAGCACGGAGGCCAGGCCTCCCAAGCCCACAAGGCCTAAGGCGACGAGCGCAAGCAGTATTCCTAGCAAGGATTCAGCCCACAGAGGCAAAGGCTCGCTGCGGGTTTCGATCACCTCGAGTTCGTTGGTTGTCGCTACCCCTTGCTGTTGCTTAGCGGACAAGGTCGCCCCATGCGTGCCCGGGTCCTGCGCTGCCGTCAACGGTTCCTGGCCCACGGGACTCAAGACGGCTTCGGTAGGTGCTTCGGCGGGGACTGCGATACATGGCTTGGCGCCGTTCCACGTCGCGATGTGTTCATCGTGTTCCTCCGAGGGGAGAGCGGCCACCAGCTCCAATTCATGCTTGCTGGCGGGGTCGTCGTGCGGTTTTGGGTTGCGTACTTCAGGAGGCGCGAGCCGCAGTCCGTACTGGGTATCTACATGAACGGAACACGCGGTCGCCCCAAGCACGAGGGCGATAAGGGCCAAGGTACCGGTCTTCATGCTAGATTGAGGGTCCACGTTTGCGTGCAGTGCGCCGAGCCATACGGCTGGCCATTTTATTAAGTAAAACGGCGTCTTTGACTGCACGAATGAGTTGTATAACCATCAAGGGAATCAAGACGATCAATAACACAAGTAACGCAAGGAGTCCGAGTTTGAGAAACCGAAGCAAACCAGCAGCCACATAACCAGCAAGCGTAAGGGCCCAAATGAAGGTGGCGGAATTAGCCCGGCGCTGCTTGCCCAGGTAGTACCAGTGAAGGCCAAAGTTGAGCAAAAAACCGACCCCGGCGAGCATAAGTACAACGGGAATGCCCCACATGAGCCAGGCAGTCAGCATGTTGGGTTCTGTTTTGGGAAGCGCATCGACTTCGCCAGAAAGATTTGAGTTTAGTTCGCTGACGGCATCGAATTCAGGATTTTCAGCCGGGGCTAGGGCCGCAGACTGAGAGGTTTGCGGAGGATCCGGTTCGTTAAGCGCTTCACGGGGCTGCTCAGATAATGATGACCAAGCTTCGTCGCGGACTGCGATTTGGGACACCTCTGGGTAGGTCCAGGCGGAGCTTTCGGTTTGCGCTTCTGCTACAGGAGTGGATGGTCGTTCCTTCGGCATCTGGCGATCCTGAGGTCCCTTAGGGGCCGGCTCGATTCGAATTCCGTACTGAGAATCAAGCTGAAGCGAGCAGGAGGTGACCAGGGCTAGGGCAGAGAGGTAAAGGAATCTCATAGTGGTATGGTTTGCCGCATGAAGGTAGCCACGGATTCGCATTTTTAGCCAATTTGAATGGGATAGGACTTGTACCTTGGCGTCCATGAAAAAACTTCTGATAATACTTACTTCAATCGTTTTTGGAGCGACGTCGTGTTCGACGCTGTTTTGGCAGCCCATGGTGTCTGTTCCCTCTTCTAAGGTGGTGCCCACCGACCGATTAAATGTTCAGCTTTTTGACGCTCACGGAATGCGCAGTTCGGACGAGAAGGTTGAACTAGTGGCGCGCCAGGAGGGTGACTCGACCTATGTGCAGCAAATAATTGTACCCAAATTCAGCGAAGTTTTTTGGGAGCCCAATCCTACCAACTTCCTGTGGATTGCGAGCACCGCAGATACTTCGGTGTATCAACTTACCTACAAGCAATTGACGCCCCAAGCGATACCGACCAATATTGGTTTGATTACTATGGGAGTTGGCTTACTAACCCTATCAGCAGATTGGGGGGCCACCTTAGGCACGGGAGCCTTTATTACTTTTTATGGAGGTATTGTTGACCTTTTAAGCTTTAGGGCTTATCGTCGACGGGTCAAAATAGACCGCATTCACGGAATTCGTCGCGATTTCAAACTTATCGACGTAATTCCAATACCCTACTCGAACCTCAATCCGATCGTTCGGAGCGGTATTTCAGCCTATACTGACAGCGTACATGTAAATTCCGCACTTGAGCCTTGAACGGAACTTGGAAGTTGGCTTTTGTGCTGGGCAAAATGGAGTTTGCGAGCCAAATTTCTCCTTTATTCTAGAGCAAGCTAAACGCCAGCCCAATCACTAGGGTGGCCCAAACGTTCATCCAGAATCCGCGGCCGGCCATGTAGGGCACCGTGACTTTGCCCGAGCTGAACACGATGGCGTTAGGCGGAGTCGCCATGGGGAGCATAAAGGCGCAGCTCGCTCCGACGGTGAGGGGTAAGGCAAGGTGCTCAAAGGCAAGTCCTTGAGCTGAGGCGACGGCGAGGGCGATGGGCAAGGTTCCGCTGACCAACGCCATGTTGCTGAAGAGCTCAGTGGTCCAAACGCCGATCGCGGTGAAGGCAAAAATCCAAACCCAAGCGGGTAGAGGGTGGTCCGAAAGCGACTGTAGGGAATCCAACCAACCCGAGGCCTGCATGGCCGCGGCCAGGGAGAGTCCGCCTCCGAAGAGCAAGAGGATGCCCCATTCGATTTTGCGGCCGTCCTTCCAGCGCAGTAGGGGGGCTCCGTCGCGGTCGCGCAGTGCGAACATGGCGAGGGCTCCGGCGATGCCAATGACTTGGTCAGGCAGTGACCAACCGTAGGGCGTTACGAAGGGCTCGATCCACTGGCGCGTCATCCAGAGGATGGCGGTGATGCTAAAGATCAGTGCCACACGGATTTCAGCTGAAGTCCAAGGCGCGGGCTTGGGCCATTCAAGGTCGCCGAGGTCAACCGACGGCATATCGCGGCTAAGCACGGCAAAGGCGATGACCAAGAGCACCAGTGAGAGGGGGAACGCTATGGTGCTCCATTCCACAAAGGTGGTGGTGACGCCCAAGGTTTCTTCGCGAAAGGCGGCGTAGACGAGGTTTGGAGGGGTTCCAATGAGGGTGCCGATTCCGCCAAGGTTGGCGCCCCAGGCCATACCGAGTAGGACGCGGCGCTCAAGGTTGTTTTGGGTTTCTTTTTCAGTCGGAAGGTGACTGAGTAGCGACAGCGTGAGCGGAAGCATCATGACCGCAGTAGCCGTATTGCTCATCCACAAACTCAAGGTAAAGGTTGCGAGCATGACTCCGGCTAGAACCATGTGGCTCCGGTGACCTACGTGGCGCAGGATTCCGAGGGCCAGGCGGCGGTGCAGGTTGTGGCGCTCGATTCCGCGCGCGAGAAAAAATCCGCCCATAAAGAGGTAGATGAGCGGGTTGGCGTAGGCGTTGGCGAGTTCGGAATTGCAGAGAATTTCGGTTCCGCCAAACAAGACGAGGGGGAGCAAGGCAGTGATTCCAAGCGGAAGCACCTCGGTGAACCACCAGAGGAGCATCCAGAAGGCGGTTCCGAGGACGACGCGCTGTTCAAAGGGAATATCGAGAAGTTGGCACGCGAGGTAGCCGAGTGGGCCGGCCCCTAGGCTTAGTTGCTTGATATTCACGGGTAGAGGTAGGTTAAAGCGTATGCACCCATGGCTTGGGCAGAATGGGCTACACCCGGTTCGAGGTGCAGCGACCAACCACAGGGTGACCCTAATGCAGCACATTGGTCGAGCGCCGTTTGGTACGCGAAGTTGGCGCGCTGGACGCGGTTGATTCCCTGGGTATCAGCCTCGGCGGTGTGCCTCAGGTCCGACGAATTGGGATCGGTGTCGTTGGCTCCTACGGCGAGATGAAGGGGGGAGGCTAAGGCAGATCGAATGGCTGCACTGCTTGAGCGCTCGGTGAGCCCGAGGCCGTAGGGAAACGCGATGCTCGCGGTCGGCAAGGTGTACCAGCCTGACGAAGCGGCCACAATTCGGTCGCACTGCGGACGCTGCGCAAAATAGGCGAAACGGTGGGCGAATTGGCCTCCGGTGAAGAATCCGATGACGGCGATGAGCGAAGGGAGCTGGAGGTCCGAAAGTCCGCTGATGGCGTGGCCTGAGGTGCAGCCTCCGGCGTAGCGGGTTCCGAAGCCGACGAGGAATCCGGCGACCGCGAGGATCAGGAATCCTTTGAGGGTCAGGGCCTGTTCCCACGAAAAGAGTTCGTCGGGCTGCACGCCCGAGGTCGAGGTGCTGGGTTCACCGAAGCCCAAGGCCGCCAGGTCGTTGACGGTGGCGGGGGATAGGGCCACGGCGGTACCGTCGCTCAGGTAGGTGTGGGCCAAGAAGCCCCCGAGGATGGCGCCGAGCAGAAAGATGAGGTTCCAGACTTCTTTTTTCCAGTCGAAGTCAAAGAACTTGACGTGGCGCCGCGAGGCGATGGCGCACAGGGTTCGCAGGTTACTCGAGAAGCCAAAGCTGCGCCCAAAAAGGATCAGGGCAAACATGGTGGCCGAGATGGACAGTCCCGAAAACCACCAGGGCCAGGGGTGTACGATAAATTCCCACATGGTGCGTCGAAGGTTAGTCGATATGTTGCTTGATGTCTTCCCAGGTGCCGCCGTTGGTGACGTGGTTGATGCCGTTTTGCGCAAGGATGGCTTTGGCCATTCCGCTGCGCGCTCCGCTCCGGCAAAAGACGATGATGTGGTTTTTTCCGTCGAATTCGTCGAGGCGTTCGGCGACTTGGTCGAGGGGTATGTTCACCGAAGCGTGGACGTGGCCACTTTCAAATTCTTCGGGGGTGCGCACGTCCACCAAAAAGGCGCCCGCTTGGATCAGGTCGTTCATGTCGAGGGTGATAATGGTTGATGTTCAAATATAGCGGGGGTTTTCCAGCGAAGTGTGACGTTCGTCACTCCGACGAGCGGGGTTCCGCACAAAATCATAACTAGTTATTGGGCAATGACTTATGATTCGTTTTGCGCGAATGAACCGAATCAAACGTTTTCGGGTTTTGGTTAATATGTCCCTTCCAGAATCCGTTTTAGGCCTCACCGACGACCAAATTGACCGCGTGGTGGCCATGGCGTGGGAGGACCGCACGCCGTTTGAGGCCATTTTTGCTCAATTCGGACTGCGCGAAAACGAGGTGCGGGCGCTGATGCGGCACCACATGAAGGCGTCGTCGTTTCGCATGTGGCGCAAGCGCGTCACGGGACGCAAAACCAAGCACTTAAGCCTTCGGGAATTTGAGCGCGGGCGCTTTAAGAGCGCCAACCAGCGGTTTAGCTGAACCGCCGGCCGGGTGCCACGTGGGTTTCGAGAATTCGGGCCTTTTCGGCGCGGACCTCGGGGCGTTTTTTGGCGCCATACAGGCGAATCCGGGCCTCGCTAAGGGCTTTTTTGAGGTCGACGAGGGGCTCGGGGTAGTCCGTTCCGCGCGCGAAGCCGAAGGCGACCCCGTCGAGCTCGGTCAGGGTCCAAGGAGCGGCGCGAAAGGGCATCGGGAGCGCGGCCAGCTCGGGAATCCACTGGGCCAAAAATTCGCCCTGCGGATCCTGTTCCTCGGCCTGCTTGACCGGATTGTAGACGCGCACCGTGTTGACTCCGGTGACGGCGGCCTGCATTTGGAGCTGCGGGTAGTGAATTCCGGGCTCGAAATCTAAAAACTGCTGGGCGAGGTGTGCGCTCAGATCCTTCCAATGCAGGTTGAGCACGTGGCAGCCGTAGCTCACGAGCATGGCGCGCATCCGAAAGTTGAGGTAGCCGGTTGCGTTGAGGCTCCGCATACAGGCATCCACCATCGGAACCCCGGTGTTCCCTGTTTTCCAGGCGTCGAGGTGGGCGGAATTTTGGCTAAACTCTTGGTGGTCGTAACCGCGGTTGATGTGCTCAAACTCCATGCGGCTCTCAGATTCAAACTTCTGGACGAAGTGCTCGCGCCAGCGCAACCGGCTGGCGAAGGCCCGGGCGTCGCGCGCGGGGAGGATTTTGGACCCCTGCGTGGTGGAAAGCGCGCGGACCACCTGCTTAAGGCTCAGGTTGCCCCAAGCGAGGTAGGGCGATAGACGACTGCAGTGAGTTCGTGCGCTCTCGGGCTTAGAGATGTGGGCCATGTATCCGCGCCCCCGGCCGCCCTCCAAAAAACTCCGGAGGTAGCGATGCCCCCACGTCGGCCCGCCCGTCTGGGCGACGCCCGCTTCGCGTTCGGGGCGCGGAACCTTGTGCTTCTCCGCCCATTCTGTCCAAGCGGGGGTGGGTACCCAGGCAGTACCACGCGACCATTCAGGCTCGGCCAGCGGCTCCCGAAACATTACTTCGTTCCAGTGCGCGTTCCAATCGGTCCTTCGCCGGAGTCCGCGCCGAACCGAACCGTAGGGCGATTCAACCCAAGCGACGCCGCGCTCCGCGCACCAACGCTTCATGCGTCGGTCGCGGTCAAACGAAACGTCGATGCCCACCTCTTCGTGGCTAAAAATGCGCCTGAGGGGAAGGTCCGCCGCCGCGCGAAGCGCTTCAAAAGCTTCAACCGCTTCGGACCCCACATAAAAAACGGGAAACGGAACCCGATTCGGTCCGAGTTCTGGCCGGGTTGCGACTAAATCGTCAACGGATTCGGCCTCAAATCGCGCGTGCCGCGACGAATACACCGGTTGGGACCAGAGCGAGGGCTCGTGGAGCAAAATCCCCACCACCGGTTCGCCCAACGCGACGGCTTGGGCCAGCGGAGCGTGGTCGCTCCAGCGCAGGTCGCGCTTCAACCAAACGACGCTCAGCGAGGGGTTCATGAAGTCCGAACAAAAACCCAGCGGGTTTCGTTCGATTCCACGGCTCGAAATCGGTAGCCCTCCGCGCGAAACGTTTTGGCGACCTCGGGATCGTCGCTAGCGTGGTTCGCCAGAAAGCGCGCCATGGCCCCGCGGGCTTGCTTGCTCAGGGCCGATACCGAACGCGTTCGACCGTTCACCGTCTGCAAAAACACGCAATCGATCCACGTGAAGCGGGCGGAATCGAGCACCTCAGCGTATTCGTCGCTCGCGCAGTTGATGACCGCGGAGCCGGCCGCGTCGGCCTCCAACCAGTCGCTGACCAGGGGCTTCCAGTGCCCGACCAGGCGCTGACCGTCAAGGCTTTGCCCGACGTCTAGGCGGTAGGGGAGTACCCCGTCGCTCGGACGCAGGATCCCGTACAGCCCCGACAGGATGCGCAACCGGTCTTCGGCGCGCTCCGGCTGGGTCCAGGTCGCCGGAAGCAGCCGCCCAAAAGCTTCCCCGGTGAAGGTCCACGCCGCCTTGGTGCCGGTTTTTTGGGCATCCCAATCGTTCCAATAGGCCTGGGCCTGTTCGGCGACCTTGGGGCTGCAGGCGTACCATTCAGCCCAGTCAACCCCCAATCGGCGCACGCGCTGGGCCAGCATTTCGGCTTCGCGGAGCATGGGCGCGGACCCCTGGGCCGCCGGTGCCGCCGCGGGATTCATGGTTTTGGATGGTGAAAGGAGAATTTTCACGATTCGTAAAAGGGTACGTGGCCACCCGTAGCAACGTTCAAGCGTTTTAAATGTTTATTGCGCGGAGCCTTTTGCTAATCCGCTGGTTTCGAGATTGGAGCCCAGCGGACGCCCGCGACCACCGCGCGGAGTGCAATTCCGATTACTTAAACATGACCCAAACGGCCGCCAAAAGCAACCCGAAGCTAATCAGGTGCCTGGTTTGGAGCGGCTCCTTGAGGACCAGCGTGGCAAAAACAGCAAACACTACGAGCGTAACTACCTCTTGAATCATCTTGAGCTGCTAGCCACCAGGCCGTCGGCGTACCCCAATCGGTTGGCCGGAACCATCAGCAGGTACTCAAAAAGCCCAATGAATCAGCTCACTGCTATGGCCTTCCACATCGGCCAGCCCTGGTTTTTGAGGTGGTAGTACCAGGCAAACGTCATAAACACGTTGCTGGCGGTCAGAAGAAGAACCGTGCGAAACATTGGGGCAAATTTGCGTTATACCTTGCAGTATGCGACAGATTTTCATGATTATCCTTGGGCTGGCTGCGGGAGTAGCTGGCGCTCAGAAACTTCCGCCAACCCTTGAACTGGGCGCGAGCCTTCCGTTGCCCGAACTCGAGCTGGCCGACGCCACCCGCGAAGACGACGCCGGCAAAACCCTGGCTTCCGTGGCTACAGAGCGCGGACTACTGGTTGTGTTTACCAGCAACACCTGCCCCTTTGTCGTGGGCAACGGCCCCAAATCAGAAGGTTGGGAAGGCCGCTACCGCGACCTGTCGGCCTTTGCCCGCAAACTCAACGTGGGCATCGTGTTCGTCAACTCTAACGAGGCCAAGCGCAACGCCGGAGAATCCATCGAGGAGATGCGGGTCCGCGCAAAAACCTACAAGTACCAAGCGCCCTACCTGCTCGACGAGGGCCATAAGCTGGCCGACGCCTTTGGGGCCCGCACCACGCCCCACGTGTTTTTGTTTGATGCCACGCAGTCGCTCGTTTACCTCGGTGCGATCGACGACAACGTAGATTCCGCCAAAAAAGTCAAAAAAGCGTGGCTCAAAGACGCCCTGACGGCGATGGTGGCCAAGCAGCCGATCAAGGTTCCGCAGACGAAAAACCTCGGCTGCAGCATCAAGCGCATTCAGTAAGCCGTGCAGGCTGAGGTACTTGCGATTGGAGCCGAGCTGTTGCTCGGACAAACCGTCGACAGCAATTCGGCCTGGATCGGCGAGCGACTCGCCGAATTGGGGGTGGCGCTGCGCCGCACTACCGTGGTGGCCGACCGCCCCGAAGACGTGCGTGCCGCCTTGGATGCCCTGCATCCCGAAACGCGTTGGGTGCTGATTACCGGCGGGTTGGGTCCGACCAAAGACGACCTCACCAAAAACGTGCTCAACGACTACTTCGGCGGAACCCTCGTGTTCCATCCCGAAGTCTACGCCCACATCGAAGCCCTTTTTGCCCGCATGGGCCGCGTGCCAGGGCCGCTGAACCGCGGTCAGGCGGAGCTTCCCGACGTCTGCGAGCCGCTGCACAACGCTAAGGGGACCGCTCCGGGTATGCTTTTTACGCGCCACGGGGTGCGCTTTGTGAGCATGCCCGGCGTGCCCTACGAGATGAAGCACCTGATGGAAGCGCACGTGCTTCCGCGCCTCAAGGCCGAGTCAGAGACCCACATTTCCCACCGGTTTTTTATGGTTCAGGGCATTCCCGAATCAGAATTAGCCACCCGCATCACCGAATGGGAATCGGGCCTCCCCGAGGGTTTGAGTTTGGCGTACCTGCCGTCGCCCGGCATCGTCAAGCTCCGCCTCACCGCGCGGACCGCAACTGCCGCTGAAGCCGATGCCTTGCTGGAGCCCTCCGCCGAAGGACTTCGGGCCGTACTCGGCCGCGACATTTACGCCGAAGACTGGAAGACCATCGAAGAAGTCGTCGGCGAATTACTCGCCGCGGCCGGCCAAACCGTGGCTACCGCTGAGAGCTGCACCGGCGGGTCGGTGGCGGCCCAACTCACGCGCATTCCGGGGTCGTCGCGCTACGTTTTGGGCGGTGTTGTAGCCTACCACAACGACATTAAGGTTCGATTGCTCGGGGTGAATGAAGCAGACCTGCTGTTGCACGGCGCCGTTAGCGAGTCGGTGGTGCGGGCCATGGCGCGGGGCGTGCGCAAGCGGTTGGGTGCGGACTGGGGCCTCGCCAGTAGCGGCGTCGCGGGTCCCGACGGCGGTTCGACCGAAAAGCCCGTTGGTACCGTTTGGCTGGCCGTGAGCGGGCCTGGGGTGGAGTGGGCCGCGCGTTTTCAGATGGGCGACCACCGCGAACGCACGGTGCGCAAATCTGTTTTGGAAGTTTTGAATCGGTTGCGCGGATTTTTAGCCACTCAGGCTGCGAAATATTGAGAAATTCGCAGTACATTTGCACTCCCGTTGCGAAACGGAGAAAAAGATTAACACCGCGCGATTATGTCACGAGTTTGCGAGATTACCGGTAAGAAGGCCATGGTCGGGAACCATGTGTCGTTCTCAAACAAGAAAAACAAGCGCACGTTTGACGTGAACTTGATGCGTAAAAAGTTTTACGTAGCTGCTGAAGATAAGTGGGTTACCCTGCGCATCTCGGCCGCCGCTCTGAAGACGATCAACAAGAAGGGCATCGAAGCCGTGCTGGCTGAGGCCCGCGCTAACGGCAACGTAGCACTTTAATTTTTAAGGAATCATGGCAAAAAAAGGCAATCGCGTTCAGGTGATCCTCGAGTGCACCGAGCACAAAGAGTCAGGTATGGCGGGTACGTCGCGCTACATCACGACCAAGAACAAGAAGAACACGCCCGACCGCATGGAGATTAAGAAATTCAATCCCGTGCTCAAGCGTATGACCGTTCACAAAGAAATTAAGTAAGCACCATGGCAAAGAAAGTAGTTGCAACCCTGAAGAAGGCCGGTGGCGTAACCTACGCGAAGGCAATCAAAATGGTCAAGACCGACAAAGGCGGTTACGCTTTTGAAGAAAAAGTAATGGTGAAGGACGACGTGGCTAACTTCTTTAAGGCCTAAGTCACTCCGACTCCTACGAACTGAACCGCTCCCCGAGCGGTTTTTTTATACCTTAATCCTTCGTAATGGCATTATTTGGACTCGGAAAAACCAAGGAGCTTCTCTTCGGAGGGCTGAGCAAACTGTTTGGGGGCTCATCTACGGTCGATGCCACCACACTGGATGCATTGGAGGAGGCCCTGATCTCCGCTGACGTCGGGGTAGAAACGGCAGTTCGCCTGGTTGAGGCCGTCGAAGCCCGCGTGGCGCGCGATACCTATGTGGGCGAAGAAGAGCTCAAAGCGCTAATCCGTACCGAGTTAGCCGATCAGTTTTCTGCTTGGGCCGAGGTCAAGCCCATTGACGTGCCGGCAGGTCAGCCCCGGGTGATCCTCGTCGTGGGGGTCAATGGAGTTGGTAAGACCACCTCGGTCGGCAAACTCGCCAAGAAGTTCCGGCAGCAGGGCCATCACGTCGTTTTGGGCGCCGCAGACACCTTTAGGGCTGCAGCCGTCGACCAGCTGCGCATCTGGGCCGAACGCTCGGGGGCGACCTTCATTGAAAAAGGAATGAACACCGACCCGGCGGCGGTAGCCTACGCGGCCGCAGAGGCCGGAGCGCGAAACGGCGGAGGCGTCGTTCTGGTGGACACGGCGGGACGCCTTCACAACAAAGTCAACCTAATGAACGAGCTCGGTAAAATTCGCCGGGTTATGGACAAAATCGTGCCGGGCGCTCCCCACGAGACGTGGTTAGTCCTCGACGCGTCAACAGGTCAAAATGCGGTAAATCAAGCGGTTGAGTTTTCTAAGGTCACTCCGCTAACCGGATTGGTCCTGACCAAAATGGACGGTACCGCGCGCGGCGGGGTGGTGCTGGCGATTGCTGAAAAGCTTCGCGTGCCCGTGCGCTACATCGGTGTCGGCGAAGGAGTCGACGACCTCCAGGAGTTTGACGCTAAAGAATTTTTAAACGCGTTACTCAGCTAAACCAATGAAGACCAAAGAAGAAATAACCGCCAACTGGCTGCCCCGCTACACCGGCGTGAAGGCCGAAGACATGTCGGACTACATTCTTCTGACCAACTTCAACGAGTACCTGCACCGCTTTGTGGCTATGACCGGCGGACACATCGTAGACGCCAACCGCAGCATGCCGTCGGCTCAGGGCCAAGGGATTACCATGATCAATTTTGGCATGGGCAGCCCGAATGCGGCGACCATCAGCGATTTGCTGAGCATAGTGCAGCCTAAGGCCATACTTTTTTTGGGCAAGTGCGGCGGACTCAAGCAGCGCACCAAAGTTGGCGACTTCATTGTGCCCATTGGGGCGATTCGCGGCGAAGGTGCGTCGGACTCGTACTTTCCGGCGGAGGTTCCGTCGCTGCCCGCCTTCATGCTGCAGCGCGCCACCTCGCACATCATTCGCAACCGGAACCACGACTACTGGACCGGAACCGTGTACACCACCAACCGCCGAGTTTGGGAGCACGACGACGCGTTTAAGGAGTACCTGCGCATGACCCGCGCCATGGCCATCGACATGGAAACGGCGACGCTGTTCTCTGCGGGCTTTCACAACCGCCTGCATTTGGGGGCCTTGCTTTTGGTTTCGGACCAGCCGATGACCCCCGAGGGCGTCAAGACGAGCGAGAGCGACGCCAAGGTCTCGAGCGACTTTGTGGGAGCCCACATCAGCATTGGTATTGAGACCCTCGAAGAAATTAAGAATCAAGGTCTTTCAGTCAGACACCTCAAGTTTTAAGTTAAGCTTATGCGCACCAAGTCCGCGGCCAAAAACCGCATCAACGTCATTACTCTAGGCTGTTCCAAAAACGTGTACGACAGCGAGGTTCTGATGGGCCAGCTCAAGGCCGCCGGCAAAGACGTCGTGCACGAAGAAGAGGGACGAATTGTAGTCATTAACACCTGCGGGTTCATTGAAAACGCCAAAGAGGAGTCGATCAACACCATCCTCGAAGCAGTCGAGGCGAAGGAGGCCGGGCTGCTCGACAAAGTTTTTGTGACCGGCTGCCTCAGCGAGCGCTACAAGCCCGATTTGGAGCGCGAAATTCCCAACGTCGACCAGTACTTCGGCACCCGCGACCTGCCCCTGCTGCTCAAGGCCCTCGGAGCCGACTACAAAAAAGAGTTGGTCGGGGAGCGCCTTACCACCACACCCCAGCACTTCGCCTACCTCAAAATTTCGGAAGGCTGCGACCGTCCCTGCTCGTTTTGTGCCATTCCGCTCATGCGCGGTAAGCACCGTTCGACGCCGATTGAGGACCTCGTGACCGAGGCCCAAAAGCTGGCCGCCAAGGGCGTGGTCGAGCTGATTTTGATCGCCCAGGACCTGACCTACTACGGACTCGATATTTATGGCGAACGCCGTCTGGCCGAGCTGGTTACGGCCCTGAGTGCGGTCGACGGCATCCAGTGGATTCGCTTGCACTACCTTTTTCCGGCGGGCTTCCCCGAAGACGTGCTCGACGTGATTCGCGAAAACCCCAAGGTGTGCCGCTACATCGACATTCCGCTACAGCACATTGCCGACAACGTGCTCAAGAGCATGCGGCGCGGAACCACCCACGCCAAAACCGATAAGCTGCTGGCGGCGATGCGCGAGAAGGTGCACGGAATCGCCGTCCGCACGACGCTCATCGTGGGGTATCCGGGCGAAACAGAGGCTGATTTCGACGAGCTTCTCGATTGGGTGCGCACCCAGCGCTTTGAGCGCCTCGGAGTGTTTACCTACAGCCACGAGGAGAATACGCACGCGTTTGCCCTGGAAGATGACGTTCCGGCCGAAGTTAAAATGGCCCGCCAGCAGGCCGTAATGGAGGTGCAGCGCGAAATCTCGCTCGAGCGCAACGAGGCCCTGATCGGCCAAACGATGACTGTGATCATCGACCGGGCCGAGGGCGATGCCTACATCGGACGCACCGAATTTGACTCGCCTGACGTCGACAACGAAGTGCGCATTGAGGCTCCTGGCCTGCACCTGAAGCGTGGAACCTTTGTCAGCGCCAAAATTGTAGGCGCTACAGAATACGACCTCGAGGCGGAGTTGGCATGAGGATCGGGTTGATTGCAGTTTTTATTGCTCTTTGGGGCTGTAGGCCGCAGGTAGAATTCTGTCCGCCGAGGAGTGTGCTCATTGGCGTTGATCTTTCGAGTTTGCCGTCTGTGGACGCATCTGAACTGCAACGCGATGGTAGACCTACGGATCCATGGTCCGAAGTTGAAGAGGGATGCGTTGGCTTAGTTCGGCTTAGGCTTTGGCACAGTCCATCGTCATCTTCGGGCAGTTTAGGTGAAGTGGCTCTCATGGCAGCTAAAGCCCGAGAACATGGAGCCAAGGTTCTTTTGGATATCCATTTTTCGGATACGTGGGCAGATCCCGGCCAGCAGAGCCTTCCGGCTACTTGGTCCCAACTGCCGGATTCGATGCTCAACGATAGCATTACAGCGTACGTGGTACGTTGCGTCGCAGCGGTGAATCCTGATGCCCTGCAGTTGGGTAATGAGACGAATAACGGCTGGATGTGGCCTCGTGGGAACCGATGGTCCAACCCGACGGGTTGGGAAGCTACCATGTCCACCGCCGTGCGCGCTGCACGATCTGCGGATTCCACTATGTCCGTATGGATGCACTTTGCGGGTTATCGTGATGTCGGGTTGTATGCCACTGAGGCCAAGAAGTTTGGTGTTGATGGGGTGGGGCTTTCGTTCTATCCGTGGTGGCACGGTACTGATTTAGATAGTCTTGGTGCAGCCCTTGACATTATTCAATCGCACGGATTGCAGTCCGCAATTTTTGAATTTATGGCGCCATGGACTGGTGATTGGAACGACAACACCCACAATCTAGTAGGCGCAACTACCCTTTTGGTTCCCGGTTATCCACCAACTCCTCAAGGGCAAGCTGATTTTGTTCGCGATATTCGAGTTCTTGCTGGAGATCATGGAGCTTGGGCAACGATATACTGGGAGCCATTTTGGCTTAAGGGAAGTTCACCCGTCGAGAACTGCGCTTGGGCCGATTTTAACGGATTGCTCTTGCCTGCTTCTGAGGTTCGGTAGGGCCTCAATTCCTCATCAGTGTTAACAACTTACCTCGTTTGAGCCGTGAAAAACGGATGTGGTCGTGCTAACTTTAGCTCTCGACCATGTACCTCGTTTTTGACACTGAAACCACCGGATTACCAAGGGATTGGAACGCGCCGCTGAGCGACGTCGACAATTGGCCCCGCGTGGTTCAGGTGGCGTGGCAGCTGCACGACCCCGACGGAGCCCTGATTGAGGCGCGCGACTTCTTGATTAAGCCCGAGGGATTCAACATTCCGTTTGGCGCCGAAGAAATCCACGGCATCAGCACAGAACTCGCTCGTACTGAAGGCGTTTCGGCCCCAGATGCGCTTGCAGCGTTTCAATCGGCCCTGGATCGGACCCAGTTTATGGTGGGCCACAACCTCAAGTTTGACCTGAATGCCTTGGGTGCGGAATACGTCAGGCTGGGCTGGGACGAGTCGTGGATCACCAAGCCGGTACTCGACACCATGACGCCCCAGACGGCGGCCTTGGTGGGAATTCCAGGACGCAGCGGCTTCAAGCCGGCGAAGTTGGGGGAATTGCACGCCAAGCTTTTTGGCCAGGAGTTCTCCGAGGCCCACAACGCCACGGCCGACGTCGAAGCCACCGCACGCTGCTTTTGGGAATTGGTTCGGATTCGCCACTGGCAGCCGGCCCAGCTTGGGGTGCAGCCCGACCAACTCGAGTCGTTTATTGCGGCCCATCCGCACCTGGTTTCGCCCATTGGGCTTACGCACCGCAACCTCAAGGCGGCAAGCGCAGCCCTCAAGGCCCGCGTTTCGGCCCCTGCGGCTCCGACTGAAGCGCCCGCTGCTGCCGTGGCTTATCAGGATACGCCCTTTTTTCACCTGCACGTGCACAGCCAGTTCAGTGTGCTGCAAGCGACCACCAAGGTTCCCGAACTGATTAAGCGCGTCGCCGCCGACGGCCAGCCCGCCGTGGCGCTGACCGACCTGGGCAACATGATGGGCGCGTTTCAGTTCGTGCAGGGGGTGCAGACCCACAACAAAAACCGCCCAGAGGGAACGCCCGAACTCAAGGCAATAATGGGCATGGACGCCTACGTGTGCCGCAACCACCTCGACCGCAGCCAAAAAGACGACGGATACCAGATTCCGCTGCTGGCTAAGAACAAGACGGGCTACCACAACTTGGCCAAGCTGAGTTCCATCGCCTACATCACTGGATTTTACTACGTTCCGCGCATCGACCGCGACCTGCTGCTCGCCCACAAAGAAGGCGTGATGGTCACGACCGGCGGAATAATGGGTGAGGTGCCCCAGCTCATCTTAAACGTGGGCGAAAAGCAAGCCGAAGAGGCGTTTTTGTGGTGGAAAGAGCAGTTTGGCGCTGATTTTTATGCCGAAATCAACCGCCACGGCTTGCCCGAAGAGGATGCCATCAACGAGGTGCTGCGTCGCTTTTGCGACCGCCACGGGGTTAAGGCGGTAGCCGCCAACAATTCGTTCTACCTGGACGAGGCGCAAGCCGAGGCGCACGACATCTTGCTGTGCGTCAAGGAGTCCGAGAAAAAGGCTACCCCTATTGGGCGCGGACGCGGATTTCGCTACGGATTACCCAACAGCAAGTTCTACCTCACCACGCAGGCCGAAATGCGCCAACGCTTCGCAGATTGGCCCGAGGCGCTGGCGAATTTGGGCGAAATCCTCGAGAAGGTCGAAAACTTCGGGCTAGCCCGCGACGTGCTGCTGCCGGCCTTTGAGATTCCGCAGGAGTTTGTGCACCCCGACGACGCCACCGACGGCGGCAAGCGCGGCGAAAACGCCTACCTGCGGCATTTGACCTACGTCGGAGCCAAAAAGCGCTGGGGCGACCCGGTTCCGACCGAGATCGCGGAACGCCTTGATTTTGAGCTCGAAACCATCGAGCGCACCGGCTACCCCGGATACTTTTTGATCGTGCAGGACTTCTGCCAAGCGGCGCGCGACATGGGCGTCAGTGTGGGGCCGGGGCGCGGTTCGGCGGCGGGCTCGGCAGTGGCCTACGCGACCGGAATTACCAACGTGGATCCGATCACCTACGACCTGCTGTTCGAACGTTTTTTGAATCCGGACCGGGTAAGCTTGCCCGATATTGATATCGACTTCGACGATCGGGGTCGCGACAAGGTGATTCAGTACGTGATCGACAAGTACGGATCCAACCAAGTCGCCCAGATTATTACCTACGGATCGATGGCGGCCAAGTCGGCCATCAAAGATGCGGGGCGTGCCCTGGACCTTCCATTTGATGAGGCCGACCGGTTGACCAAGTCCGTGCCCGACAATTCGAGCCTGCCGGCCATTCTCGACGCCGATGACGCGACGATCCGCGAAAAGTTCCGCAACGAAGACTACGACAAGGCGGTGGCGTTGCGCCAAATGGCCAAGGGTAACGACCTCAAGGCAGCAACGCTGCAGCAGGCCAAGGTGCTCGAAGGCTCGCTGCGCAACACGGGCATTCACGCCTGCGGAGTCATCATCACCCCGAGCGACATTCGCGAACTGATTCCAGTGGCCACCGCCAAAGACAGCGCGATGTGGACCACTCAGTTTGACAACGCCGTGGTCGAGTCTGCGGGCCTACTCAAGATGGACTTCTTGGGCCTCAAAACCCTGACGCTAATCAAGGACAGCCTCGAGCTCGTGCGCAAGCGCCACGGGGTCGAGATTGATATTGAGGCGATTCCGCTCGACGACGTCGCCACCTACGAGCTCTTTCAGCGCGGAGACACCGTCGGCATCTTTCAGTACGAATCGCCCGGGATGCAGAAGCACCTCAAGGACCTTAAGCCGACGGTCTTTGGCGACCTGATCGCCATGAACGCCCTGTACCGACCGGGTCCGCTCGAGTACATTCCGAGCTTCATTCGGCGCAAGCACGGCGTGGAGCCGATTTCGTACGACCTGGTCGACATGGAGGAGTACCTCAGCGAGACCTACGGCATCACCGTCTATCAGGAGCAGGTGATGCTGCTGTCGCAAAAGCTCGCGGGCTTCACCAAGGGGCAGGCTGACATGCTCCGCAAGGCGATGGGCAAGAAGATCAAGGCGGTCCTCGACCAGATGAAGCCCCAATTTGTTCAGGGCGGAATCGAGCGCGGCCACGCCGAACCCATTCTCGATAAGGTTTGGAAGGACTGGGAGGCTTTTGCTTCGTATGCCTTCAACAAGTCGCACTCGACCTGCTACGCGTGGATTGCCTACCAGACGGCCTACCTCAAGGCGCACTATCCCGCCGAGTACATGGCGGCAGTGCTCTCCAACAACATGAACGACATCAAGCAGGTGACGTTTTTTATGGAGGAGTGCCGTCGCATGAAGCTTCATGTGCTCGGTCCCGACATCAACGAATCGGAGGGTTCCTTTACGGTCAACCGCGAAGGGGCTATTCGCTTTGGCCTGCTGGGCATGAAGGGAGTAGGGGCGGCAGCCGTTGACTTTTTGCTGCAGGATCGCGCGGACCACGGACCCTACACCAGTGTGTTTGACGCCGCCCGCCGCCTCGACCTACGGGTGGTCAACAAGGGCACCTGGGAGTCGCTCGCACTCGGGGGAGCCTTTGACCGGTTTGAGGGCGTGCACCGAGCGATGTTCTTTGCCGAGGAGTCAGATGGCCGACCTTTTGTCGAGCGCCTGCGCCGCTACGGCCAGGCCTACCAGGACCAGCTAAATTCCGCTCAGGTAAGCTTGTTTGGCGAAGACAGCGGGGTTGACACGCCCGAGCCGGCGCTGCCGCAGGTTCCGACCTGGAACAACCTCGAGCTGCTCAAGCGCGAAAAAGAGGTGATCGGGATCTATGTGAGCGCGCACCCGCTCGACGCCTTCCGGTTTGAGCTTAAAACGTTCCGCAAGCAATCGGTCGGCGAACTTTCGTCGCTCGACGCGTTTGTTCAGGGCAAGGGCGCCCGCGATTTTGTGGTCGCCGGAATCGTCACAAACGCCCAGGTGCGCACCACCCGCACGGGCCGCGAAATGGGCAGTTTTGTGCTCGAAGACGAAGAGGGAGCCACTGAATTCGTGCTGTTTGGCCAGCAGTTTCTCGATCTGCGAAGTTTTTTTGTCAACGACCTCATGGTGCTGGTGCGCGGACGCGTGCAGCGCCCCGCCTGGGCCCGCGACGACAATCAGGCTAAGTTGGTTGCCGACATCCACAAGATTCAGCTGCTCAGCGAGTTATTTGATCGCGAAGCGCGCGGACTGACGCTGTTTGCGGCCGTTCAAGACATAACTCCCGCCACCTGGGGCGAGCTGGCGCAGATTTTGCGCGCGCATCCCGGCAAGCAGCGTCTGCAGTTCCACATTGGCGACGCGGCGAGCCAAACGCAGCTTCGCCTGCCCAGCCGCGGGAGCGGAGTGCAGATTAGCCGCGAACTTTTAGGTCACCTCGACGAACTCAAACACTTTCACGCGGCGGTACGCCTTGATTAGCATGAAGCAGGCCATAGCAGCACTCGGATTCTGGTTCCTCGCCACGATGGCCGTTGGGCAAAATGCGGTGGACGCCCAAGGGCGTAGAACCGGACCCTGGTCGGCCAAGCACCCCAACGGGCAGCCCCGATACGAAGGGCAGTTTGACGCGGGCGTTCCGGTCGGAAGGTTTGTGTACTACCACGACAACGGGTTTCGCAGCGCCCAAATGGACTACCGCGGGCGCAGCGGGGTGTGCGCCACGGAACAGTACGACGAAAAGGGCAAGCTCATGGCACGCGGAATCTACAACGTCCAGCGGCAGCGCGACAGCCTTTGGGTGACCTATGCGTTTGACGGCACCAAGCTTGAGCATGCGCCCTACCGCAAGGGCGAGCTGCACGGGGCCTACACGATGTTTTACCCCGACGGCAAGGTGATGGAGCGCGGCGAGTACGTCGACGGCGCGAAGCAGGGCACCTGGATTCGGTTTTCAGATACCGGCAGCAAGGAGCGCAGCTCGACCTGGGAGGCCGGCCGGCTGCACGGCGCCTGGACGGAGTTTGATGCCGACGGCCGCGTGGCGGTCACGGGAAGCTACGTGAACGACCTGCGCCACGGCGCGTGGACCTACCTCGAGCGCGGCAGCGTCGTGCGCACGGAGAGCTACCGGCGCGGAATCCTGCAAAAGCCCAAGCCCTAATGGCGCGCGTGGTCGTCGGTCTTTCGGGCGGAGTGGATTCGTCGGTCGCCGCCTTGCTGATGCAGCAGGCGGGCCACGAGGTCATCGGAATATTCATGCGCAACTGGAACGACGCGTCGCCCACCTTAGAAGACGAATGCCCGTGGATTGAAGACTCCAACGACGCCCTGCTCGTCGCCGAAAAACTCGGAATCCCCTTTCAGGTGCTCGACCTCTCGGTGGCCTACAAGGAGCGCATCGTCGACTACATGTTTGCCGAGTACCAGGCCGGCCGCACCCCCAATCCCGACGTGCTGTGCAACCGCGAAATCAAGTTTGATTTGTTCCTCGATGCTGCTCGGAGCCTTGGCGCTGATTTGGTTGCGACGGGCCACTACGCCCGGGTGGAGCGCGACGCCGACGGCCGCATGCACTTGCGGGCGGGCCTCGATGCCGGCAAGGACCAGTCCTACTTTTTATGCCAGCTCAACCAAGAGCAGCTGGCCCACGCCGTGTTTCCCATTGGCGGACATCAGAAGTCTGAGGTGCGACGGATTGCCGCTGAAGCCGGGCTCGTGACGGCCGCCAAGAAGGATTCCCAAGGCCTTTGCTTCATTGGCCACGTGCGCCTTCCCGATTTTTTGCAGCAGCAGCTCAAGCCCAAGCGCGGCCAGATCGTGGAGATTCCTCGGGATTCCGCCAAAATTCAGGCCGTAGCTCCCGGCCGGCCCTGGGGTTTTATGCCTGAAGACGGGGTAGAGGTGGGTGAGCATCAGGGCGCACACTACTTCACGGTGGGGCAGCGCAAGGGCCTGCTTGTGGGCGGAAAACCGCTGCCGCTCTTCGTGCTTGCTACGGACGTGGTGCGCAACGTGGTCTATGTTGGCCAGGGCGAAGACCACCCGGGCCTCTACCGCTCGGTGCTATGGATTGCGGCCGACGACGTGCACTGGGTTCAGCCCTGGCAGTCGCTTCAGCCCGGCGAGCAGGCAGACCAACTCGTGCGAATTCGCTACCGCCAAACGCTCGTCCCAGCCCAACTTCGGGCCGACGAGGGCGGACTTTGGATTACCTTCAGCCAACCCATGAAGGCGGTGGCGCCAGGCCAGTTTGCGGCCTGGTACCGCGGCGACGATCTGGTGGGCTCGGGTGTTATAACAAACTGACTATGAAAAATTTAATCTTGCTTTATTTAAGTATTGGTTCAATTTCTGCTTGGGCCCAGGATGCACCGAGGA
The DNA here is from genome assembly GCA_016868755.1 of Bacteroidota bacterium. Lineage (GTDB taxonomy): Bacteria > Bacteroidota > Bacteroidia > Flavobacteriales > Schleiferiaceae > TMED14. The sequence goes on from VGFU01000002.1 coordinate 56,962, forward strand.
AGCACTGGGTTTTTTTGCGCGAAACCAGCGTTAATTATGCGGAGCCGATGCTGGGGACCGACGCGTTGACGCGCCGAGCGGCCCAAGGAATCGCGCTGCGGAATTCTGATTTTGCCCTGCAGCCCGAGGCCGTTGCCGCCGTTGCCAACGTTGCGCCTACGGTCGGCCGGAGCCGTTGGCTGCGCGCCCTGGTGGTCGAAGCCGACGCGGCGCAGCTTACGCAGCTCCGCGCACTCCCTTGGGTTCAGTCCACCCAGCCCGTGGGAATCATGAGGCGAAGCCTTACCGAAGCGCCGGGAGTTCCGCCCACATCTGCAGCCCCAGCTTTGGGGTCTGAAGCGCCCCGGTCCGCCGTAGGCAGCGAAGAAGATGGGGTGCACGGTTACCAGTACGGAGCCTCGACCCAGCAGGTCAACCAAATTCAAGTGAACGCCCTGCACGACGCGGGGTTTGACGGCGCCGGGGTGAAGGTGGCCCTGATGGATGCCGGGTTCACCGGTGCCGATACCTACACGGCCTTTCAGGGTGCTTGGCAGCAAGGCCGCGTGCTCGGAACCTGGGACTACATCGACGGCGACACCAACGTCTTTCACTTGGGCAGCCACGGGATGAGCGTCTGGAGCACCATTTGTGCGGACTTAGACGCCACCTTCGTGGGCACCGCCCCCAAAGCGTCGTTTTACCTGTTTAAAACCGAAAATCAACTCACCGAGACCATTGCTGAAGAGTACAACTGGGTTATGGCCGCGGAACGCGCCGACTCGCTGGGTGTTGACGTCATTAACACGTCGCTTGGCTACACCACGTTTGACAACGGAGTGGGGGACCACAGCTACGCCGATATGGACGGTCGTACCACGCCGATTTCGATTGCCGCCGTCGCCGCGGCGCGCACCGGCATGATTCTCTGCATTTCGGCCGGTAACGAAGGCGCGTCGTCGTGGAAGTACATTTCGGCACCCGCCGACGCCGATTCCATTCTGGCGGTGGGTGCCGTCGATGAGTTCGGGGTGCGTGCGAGCTTCAGCAGCCAAGGTCCGTCGGCTGACGGCCGGATCAAGCCCGACGTAGCCGCGCGCGGACTGGGCGCAACCGTAGTCAATTCTTCGGGCAACGTGGCGACTTCTTCGGGCACGAGTTTCTCGTCGCCTATCATGGCTGGGGCGATGGCCAGCTTGGTGCAAGCGGCTAAAACGTTCCCCAACGGATACACGGCCAACGACCTGATTCACCGGGTGCGCATGTCGGCGCACCGTTCGTTTGCGCCCGATTCCTTTTTAGGCTACGGAATTCCCAACTTTGCCACGGTACTAAACGGACTCGGAATCGAGCAGCCCGACGCCCAGCGTGGCTGGACCCTTCACTCCCTCAACCAGGGCGGCTGGGTGCTTCGCCGTTCCGACGCCCGCTCCGCGGACGCCCTCGAGATCATTGCGGTCGACGGCCGCCTCCTGGACCGCCTTGACGTGCCTTCGGGCCAAAACGAAGTCCGACTCGACGCCCGCTCCTTTTGGTGCACCGTGCGCAGCCGCACCCAGGTCGTCACAGTTCCCGCCAACTGAAGCACCGCATGACCACGCGCCTCACCCAACTTTTGGGAATCGAGCATCCCATCATCCAGGGCGGAATGATTTGGTGCTCCGGCTGGGAGCTGGCGGCAGCGGTCTCCAACACCGGCGGCCTTGGAACCCTGGGCTCGGGCAGCATGTACCCTGACGAGCTGCGGGCGCAGCTCGCAGCCTTACGCTCGGCCACGGACCGGCCGTTTGCTGTGAACATTCCGATGCTCTACCCCAACATCGAGGAGCACTTGCAGTCCTGTATCGATTTCGACGTGCCGGTGGTCATCACGTCGGCGGGCAACCCCAAGCTGCACACCGCCTGGCTCAAGGAGCGGGGCCGCACCGTGCTTCACGTGGTGGCCTCGAGCGCCTTTGCCGTAAAAGCCGAGGCGGCTGGCGTCGACGCGGTTATTGCCGAAGGTTTTGAGGCGGGCGGACACAACGGTCGCGACGAAACCACCACGATGGTCTTGGTTCCGGCGGTGGTCGATGCGGTGTCGATACCGGTCGTGGCTGCCGGCGGTATCGCTGACGGCCGCAGCATGGCGGCCGCCCTAATGCTGGGCGCCGAAGGCGTTCAAATGGGCTCCCGCTTTGTCGCTACCCCCGAAGCCTCGGCCCACGAAGCCTTCAAGGGCGAGGTGCTGAGCGCCGGTGAAGGATCGACCCAGCTGACGTTGAAGGAACTGGCTCCGGTTCGCTTGCTGAAAAATCCCTTTTATGCGGAGGTCGCCGCGGCCTACGCGCGCGGCGCCCAAGCCGAAGAACTCGCAGCCCTTTTGGGCCGCGGTCGGGCTAAAAAGGGCATGCGCGAGGGCGACCTCGTCGATGGGGAGCTCGAAATTGGCCAGGTAGCCGCTCGCATCAACGAACTGAAGCCAGCCGCTGACGTGGTCCGCGAAACCGCCCAAATGTGTGAGGCACTTCTGCGGCGGGGTACGTAGCCAACTTAGTCGCGCGCTTGGCGCTTGACAAACTTGGTCAAAATCACGATTTCTTGGCCCTCGACCCGGCCTTCGATGTAGTCGGCGTTGCTGCGGTCGAGGCGAATGTTGCGGACCACCGTGCCTTTTTTGGGCGCTACGGCCTGTTCGGTCAAGGGTGCAGTCACGCCGCAAAGCTCACAGCGTACTTCGCTGCGGGCAGCTAATTCAGTATTCAAGGGTGTTGGGGGGTAGTAAAACGCAGGTGCGGACGCCTCAGGCAATGCGGGCGTCGTAGGTTCCGCCCATGCTCGGCGCGTCACCCATCAGCCGTGCTATGCATGCTTTTTTGACCATGTTGAACACGGCCATGTGCACGTCTTCTGCGACTTCCATGTCCATGGCGTCGGAGTGTATGCTTAGGTCGGCCATTTCTCGGAGTTTTCCGCCCTTGAAGCCCGTCATGCCGACAAGGGTGGCGCCGTGGTCCTTGGCGTAGTGGCCGGCTTTGAGCACGTTTAGGGAGTTTCCGCTGCCGCTAATCCCGATTACAAGGTCGCCCGGCTTGAGATAGTTTTTAAGGGGTTCGACAAAAATGTCGTCCCAACCAATGTCGTTGGCAATCGCCATCATGCTGGGAAGGTTGTCGTTCAGGCAGATCATTTTGAAGCGCTGATCGAGCCCGTAGGACGCCCCCTTAAGAAAGTCGCCCGCCGCGTGGCTGGCACTTGCTCCCGACCCGCCATTGCCCATGGTGAAAATTTGGGCACCCCGTGCGTGGGCATCAATAAAAAGTTGAACCAGGCGGTCGACGGCGGCCATGTCGAGCGCCTCAAGCGTTTGCGTCAGGAGTTGGCGGTATTCGGTCGGATTCATAGTAAAACGGGTTTATCTCAGAAAGTTCGGTACTTCGTCGGAATAAATAATACGCGATCCCTCAAAATCCCACTGAAATGGGAAGGGGCGCAGGTCGCTCAAGGCGTTGTCGATCTGCGTGTGGTCTTCGGGGCGGGCAACAAAGAGCATGAATCCGCCCCCACCGGCCCCCAAAAGCTTGCCGCCCAGGGCGCCCGCGCGAAGTCCGCGCTCGTAGGCATCTTGAATGCTGAGGTCGCTGATTCCGCTGGCGAGGCTCTGCTTGAGCTGCCAGTTTTCGTGCATCAGCCGGCCGCATTCCGCCCAATTGCTCTGGCCCAGGGCCACCGCCAAGGGGTCCACCAGGTCAACCATGTCGCGAAGAACCTCTTGCTTGCTGCGCGTGGCGCTTTCGCGGCTTTGCTCGGCCAATATGGCTGAAGCTGACCGCTGGTTGCCCAGGTAGTAGAGCCGAAGGTGTCGAAGCCAGCCCTCAGGGTCGGGAAGGACCACCGGCTCTACCGACACGCGTTCGTCGCCGTGAAACCTAAAAATGTTGAACCCACCAAAAGCGGCAGCGTACTGGTCTTGCTTTCCGATGGGCTCGCCCAAGTCGCCGAGTTCTACGGCGCAGGCCTGCTCGGCCAACCACGCTTTGGTGGCTTCGTCAGAACGCCCAATGCGGGCCATGAGGTTGTGCAAGGTTCCGACGGTGAACGACGACGACGAGCCCATGCCGGTGCCCGCCGGCACGTCAGCGATGGAACTGATTTCGAGTCCGGTGCTCAATTGGAGCCGCGTGAGAATGGCCCGGAGTAGGGGGTGCTGAAGTTCCGCTACGCTCGAAACGGTTTCGGTACTCGAGTACTTGGTGCGGATTTGCCCGGCCTCGAAGTAGTCGTGGCTGCTGACATACAGGTACTTAGCGATGGTGCTCGAAAGGACCGCTCCGCCGTGCTCGCGGTAGTAGGCGGGCAGGTCAGAGCCTCCGCCGACGTAGGAGATGCGAAAGGGCGTACGGCTGATGATCATTGGGGCGAAGTTCGGGACTTTTCTCGTTCCAAGATCCAGTCAACCGCGGCGCTCAAGTCGTCGACCTGCACGCTGGGTTGGACGGCGCTTGGCTTGAGGCCGTGGCCGGTGCGCACGCGGACCGTCGCGAGCACGCCCGCAGCATGGCCTGCCTCAATGTCGCGCGGCGAATCACCGACCATGTAGCTGGTGCTCAGGTCAATGTTAAAGCGCTCGGCGGCCTCAAGGAGCATGCCGGGTTTAGGCTTGCGGCAGCTGCACTCGATCTTGTAGGCGGGGTTTTCTTCGGGGAATCCGCCGTGCGGGTGGTGCGGACAGTAGTAAATCGCGTCAACCAAGGCACCGGCCTCTTCGGCCAATAAGCGTTCCATGCGTGCATGAATTCGGTCGACGCCGGCCTCGTCGGTCAGGTTGCGGGCGACCACGCTTTGGTTGGTGACGACGACAACAATAAAGGGGCTCTGGTTGAGCGCGTGAATGGCCTCTGCCGTCCCGGGAATGAGCTGAAGCTCATTGGGATGCTTGATGAGGTCGGAATCGACGTTGATCACCCCGTCACGGTCTAAAAAAACCGCGCGCTGCCGCTTACTCAGGTTGCGGGCCGCCACCTTGCCGCTGCGCAGCGCCACTTCGACCTGGGCAAGCCGCTCGGGTTTGCCCATGTCTTTAATGTACTCCGGAGTGGAGTAGGCGAACAGGCGGTGCTGCAGGGCCCAACGCGGAAAAAGATCGCGCCCGAAGTCGCTGGCTTCTCCGCGTGGAATAGCCGAAAGAAGCTGAGGTTCAATGAGGTAAAGTGCTGCGTTCACGGAGTTTCTAACCTCAAGGTTAGCCGAATGCGGCTTGCCGTGCACCGCGCGAACGCGGCCATGCGGGTCTGCTTCGACAAGGTCGCTGTCGTAGGGGTGGTCGTTGGGGTGAACGAGCAAGGTGGCGTCGGCCCCGTGGCGACGGTGAAACTCCTCCATGCGGCCGAGGTCGACGTCGCTCAGTGTGTCGGCATAAAAAACCCAAAAAGGTGCGGACTTGAGTTCGCCGCTCAGTTCGGCCAGAGCCCCGGCGGTGCCGAGGGGTTCGGATTCTTCGTAGTAACTGATGTTCACGCCCCAGGCGGAACCGTCGCCAAAATGCGCCCGAAGTTGGTCCCCTCGGTACCCTAGCGTAAAAATGAAGCGCCGAACACCCTGAGCCGCATAGGTGCGCACAAGGTGTTCGGCAATCGGAATGCCGTCCACCGGAACCATGGGCTTAGCTAGGTCGGGGAAGGCCGACGCGAGCCGGGTTCCCTTGCCGCCCGCCAACACGACTGCGGTGGAAACTCCGGTCATGCGAATTAGAGCTGGGCTTCGATTTTGGCCGCGAGCACGTTCTTGGGGGCTACGCCCACTTGCTTGTCGACGACTTGTCCGCCCTTGAATACCATCAGAGTGGGAATGTTGCGGATTCCGAACTGCGTAGCGAGGTCACCCTCGGTGTCTACGTTCACTTTACCGACCACGGCACGACCTTCAAAATCGTCAGCGAGCTCTGAAACGATGGGGCCAACTACGCGGCAAGGGCCGCACCATTCTGCCCAGAAGTCAACAAGCACGGGCTTGTCAGAGTTCAGTACGAGATCTTGGAAGTTTGACGTAGTAAATTCGAGTGCCATAGTATAAAAATTTGAGACGCAAAGATACGAATTTCAGGAACCCCTTGTGGAACCTAAGGCACAAAAAAACCGCCTTACTGGTGCAACTGTTTCATGAAAATTTGCATCTTTGGAGTATGAGAAACATCGTCCTTGCCACAATTTGCTTTTTAACCTTTTGGGGATGCGAAAAACCCGTAGACCCCGATTGTAAAGGAGAACGCAACACTGACTGCATTTGTCCAAAAATCTACGCCCCTGTCTGCGGCTGCGACGGCGAAACCTACGGCAACAGCTGCGAGGCGGAGTGCGCTGGGGTCAAGTCGTGGACCCCGGGCGAGTGCGGCAACTAAGCCAAGCGAACTTTATTGCGCCGTACAACGGAAGGAAAACAAAAAAAGCCTGCATTACTGCAGGCCTTTGATCTTCTAGCGGTGCGGACGGGGCTCGAACCCGCGACCCCCGGCGTGACAGGCCGGTATTCTAACCAACTGAACTACCGCACCAGAAGGGCTGCAAATATAATGCGGTTACGCAGATTTCAAAATTCCCGCGGGCCTCATTTTACGAATCCAAAGCCAGGGCACCAAAATCGAAGGAGTAAAGCTCAGGAATACAAGAAAATAGAGTTGTGCAAAGCGTCCAAAACTCCATGAAACGGGCACCTCATTCACGTAGTAGGTCTCGGGATTTAGGGTGATCACGCCGGTTGCATCTTGAATTCCGAGCACGGCAATGGCGACCACAATGCCCCACAAGGCCCCGCGAAGCAGCATGGGTACAAGCATTCCGGCCAACGCCACGGGCGCTTGGGATGCGGACCAACCCACCGCGCGCAGCAGGGCGAGGGCCCGCTGCTGCTCAAGGGAAAGGATGAGTAAGGTTCCGCCCAAATTCACCGCGCCCACCACGATTAAAACCACCGCGAGGATTGCCACGTTGGCGTCAAACAAATCGAGCCACTGGTATAAGGCAGGCAGGTCATCTTGAGGACGGTATACTTCGAGCTGTACCGGGAGCTGGCTGCGTAGCGCCTCAAAGTCTGCCGCCACACGGGGGGAAGATCCCCAGCACACCCAGGTGGCCTGCGCCGAGTCCGGCCAGCGCTGCAGGTTGCGAATTCCCTCGATGAGCCCAACGGCGGTTTGGGCATCCCACTCCGCAAGGCCGGTTTCGTACAGCCCCGTTACCGAGAGGTAGCGCAGGGTAGGTGGGGCGCCGGCTTCGCGGCTGGCGTAGTAGGGCATTTCGCCCCCCACGTCGATACCTAGGCGCTTACTGAGTTTGCGGCTTAGCAGTACTTCATAGGCGGACTCAGGCGCGCGGCCCTCGACCAGCAGCACGTTCCACTGCGGATTCCAGCGCTCCCAACCGAGCCATTGTATGCCCTCCATACCTTCGGGGCCGGTGGCGACACCGGCCTTCCAGGCCATTTGCATCCATTGGGCGGTATCGAGGTCCAGGCGCTCGAAGTGCACGTTGGTTTCGTAGGGACTGTGCTGTTCGAGGAGCCGAATTTGCGCCTGGCCGTAAAAAAGTCCGATTTTGCTGCGGATAGCCTGCTGCAGTCCGCCTGAAAAAGAGGTCGCCAGGGTGAGGATTGCAAAGGTGCTTGCGACGACCGCCGTGGCGATTATCTTGGCTCTGCGCTGCCGGCGGCTGGATTGGTTCCAGCGGCGACCGAGCTGCCACGAAGTACGCATGCGTTGGAATCGAGCCATAGAATACAAAAGTACGCGGACTGCCCTCGCGTTGGCGCTGGTCGTGCTGCTACTTCCTGGGCTTGCGGCGCAGCACCTTCGCTACGGGGCCGAGCGCGAGCGGCTCTACATCCCTGAACTACGCGGAAAGCGGGTGGCGGTCGTGGCGCACGCGGCCTCGGTTGCCGACGGCGAGAGCACAGTAGACCGACTGATGCGCCGTGGCATCGACGTGCGCTTTGTATTTACGCCCGAACACGGGTTTCGCGGAACCGCCTCCGCCGGCGAAAAGGTCGATGCGGTGCGGGATTCCGCCACCGGACTGCGCTTGGTTTCGCTGTACGGAGAGCGCCGAAAGCCTTCAAAAGCTGACCTCGACAGCGTTGACGCCCTGGTCTACGACCTTCAGGACTTGAGCATTCGCTTTTACACCTACGTGTCGACCCTTGCCTACGTGATGGAGGCCTGCGCGGAGCACCGCAAAGAGTTGGTGGTACTTGACCGCCCAACGCCGTTTGCCGACGTGGTCGACGGCCCCCTGCTCGACACGGCGGCCCACCGCAGTTTTGTGGGCCTTCACCCCGTGCCTGTGCTCTACGGGCTCACCTCAGGTGAGTATGCGCTGATGGCCAAAGGCGAGGGCTGGATTAAGGCTGCGGACTCCTTATCGCTAAGGGTGGTTCCGGTGGAGCACTACCGCCGCGAACGCATCTATCCGTCATTCCCGCCTTCCCCCAATTTGGCCACACGGAACGCCATCGATTGGTATCCGTCGCTCTGCTTTTTTGAGGCCACCGACGTTTCGGTGGGGCGCGGAACTGGCCACCCTTTTGAGCAGTACGGCGCGCCTTGGTGGGGTGATTCGAGCTTTTCGTTTGTGCCCCAATCCCGGGTGGGGGCGAGCCAGCCTCCGCACGAGGGGGTTACGTGCTACGGCGTCGACCTCCGCGCAACCCCCGCGCCTTTGGGCATTGACTGGTCGCACCTTTGGGAGGCCAAGTACCGCTACGATTCCGTGAAGGTGGTCGACAGCCTGACGCTGCGCCCGCCCTTTGCGCGGAGTTTTTTAAATCGCCTTGCTGGAACGAGCGCCCTCATGACGGCGCTAAACGAGGGCTGGTCCCACGAGCAGTTTCGCACGTCGTACTTCACCGACGTGATGCGCTACAATTTTGCCCGCCAGCGCTACGTGCTGTACGAGTCGGCTACCGACTACCAGCCGAGCGAGGCCGCGCCCCTACAGGTTCCAATGCCCGAAGAGGCCCCGAAGCCGCGCCGCACGCGCCGACTCCGAGGCCTCTTCGGCAAAAAGTCCGGTTAACCGAACTTAGAAATCGACGATGATTCCGAGTCCGGGCTGAACGATGCCTTGGGTATTGTCGAGAAACTTGGTGAGGTACTGCGTCGGATTGTTGGAGTCGACGACGGGGGTTCCGTTGGCGTCGCGCACGACGTCGATGAATTTGGGGCCCTCGAGCTTGTAGGCTAGCGCATTTTGCACGTCGAAGTACAGATCGAGGTTCCATTTTTTGAGGAACCATTTTTTGTCGATTCGCAGGTTGAGTCGGTCAAATTCTCCAAATCGTTCTGAATTCAAACGACTGTAGTCGGGTAATCCGCGGCCAAACACGTTCCAGTTCTGGATGTTGGCCGTGCGCTCCAAGTCAAAAGGTGTATAGGGGGCGCCTCCAAGGTGCTGGTACTGCCCGCCGAACTCCCAGTTTTTGCCGAATTTCTTGCCAAAGGTGAACGTGGCAATCATGCGGTTGTCCCACGAAGAAGGGACGTAGTCGCCCGTGAAATTGGCAAACTCGCTGCGCACCAGTGTTACTGCCGCGATACCGAACCAACCCTTGAACAGCTTTTGCTGGTAGGTGAATTCGGCACCGTAGGCTCGGCCGGCGCTCGTTGGGGTGGCCAGCTGGTTGCCGATCACACCAAAGTCTCCGCCCAACGTCGCAAGCGAAATGCTGTCGCGCAGCAAGAGCGGGTAGTACTGGTAGGCCTTGTAAAAACCTTCGACGCTCGCCTTGGCGTTCCAGGGCAAGAACCGGGTGCTTCCCAGCACGTAGTGGTCGGCCTGGATGTAGCGGAGCGACGAATTGTCGCCGTCAACGCCCACGTAGCCTAGGGCCGTGAACGGCGGTAGCTGGAAGTAGCGTCCCACGTTGGCGTCGAGCGTCCAGTTCTCGGTAAGGTTGTAGCTAATCGCAGCCCGCGGCGAAAGCTGGTCTAGGGGGTTTTGGGTGTTTTCGTTGAAGTTGCCGAAGTCCGTGCGCAATCCGAGCGAAAGCTTAAGCCGACCATCGGCGAACGTGCCGACGGCGTTGGCAAACACCGACCCGCGGTAGTAAACCGCTTCGGTGGAATAGTCCAGCACAAATCCGCCCGGAAAACGCTTGTCAAACGTGTTGGTGTTGTACTTCAGCTGTTCGCCGCCAAAACCCACGAGGCCTCCCCAGTTCTTGAACTTCCAGGGCTGCTCGACGCGAAGTTTGTTGGCAATTTCTTGGCTGCCGTAGTTCAGCAGTAGGTCGCCGTTGGCGTCGTTGTTGGCGTACTTCTCTGACTGGTTGTCGAGCATGAACCGGCTCAGTACGACGTTGGTCGCCCCAAAGCGTCCGAAGTGCGTGTACTTGGCGCCAATGGAGTAGTTCCACTGGGTGTACGACGGCAGGTAGTTGAGAATGTAGCGCTGGTCCTCCGTTTCGTCGCGCTCTAGGTTGAGCACGCTCACGTCGTAGGCGCCCAGGCTCAGAAACGTGATCTGGTTCTTGCGGTCAATTTTGTGCTTGATTTTTACCTGGTAGTCGTTGTAGGTAGGCAAAAACGGAAGGCCAATGACGCCAAACAGGTACTGCAGGTAGCTGCGGCGCACGCTCGCCAGGTAGGTGGTTTTTTTCGAGAGCGGACCGTCCAACGTCAAGCCCACCTCAGAGGCCCCGACCTGAAAAATTCCGTTGACTTTTTCTTCGGACCCGTCGCGCAGGTTCAGCTCCATGACCGAGCTCAGGCTTCCGCCGCGCTGCACCGGGAAGGCGCTGGTGTAGAAATCGACGTCGCGAATGAAGTTGACGTTGATCATGCCCACCGGACCGCCGCTCGCACCCTGCGTGGCGAAGTGGTTAATGGCGGGAATTTCGATTCCGTCCAAAAAGAAAATGTTCTCGTTGGGGCCTCCGCCGCGAATCACCAAGTCGTTGCGAAAGGCTGCACCGCCGCTCGCAACGCCCGGAAGCGATTGGATCACTTTAGAAATATCCTGGTTGGCGCCCGGATTGCGGCGAATTTCGTTGATGCCGATGCTTTGCACACTGACCGGCGACTGGTCCACCCGCTGAAACTGCGATTGGGCGGTGATTTCTACTTCTTGGAGCTGCTGGGCGGACTCTTTGAGGCGCACTTCGAGTTCGGCCGGTTTGGCGCGCGTAAGCTGAACCTCAAAGGCCGTGTAGGCTTCATATCCAAAGGACTCAATGCGCACGTTGACGAGGCCAGGGGCGAGGTTGTCGATGCGGAATTTTCCGTCCATGTCGGTCGTTCCGGTGGCTTGGCGCCCGTCGACGCGCACCACAGCCCCAGGTATGGGCTCGTTGGTCATGTTGTCGACCACGCTACCTCTCAGGCTTGCCTGAGCTAAGGCATTGAACGACAAGAGGCTGAAGGCGAAAAACGCCGCAAAACGCAAACTTTGTTTAATCTTCATACCCCTTTTAACCACTTTTCGGGGTATTGGTTCAACAAAAAAGGGCATGAATGCGAAAAATTGCACTCATGCCCCATTGGGTAGGTTGCTAATCTTATTTCAGTCGGCGAATTAGCGTCTGAACATCGGTTTCGCTACCGAAGGGCTTCGAAGCCTTTTTGGCATCGGCTAGACCAACTTCTAATGCCTTTTGTGCTGACTTTAAGGCCTCAGGTTTTTTACCGTTGGACTCTAAAATTTGGGCTAGCAAGTAGTGGTTGTACCAATTGTCCGGCTTCATGCTAACGGCTTTCCGTGCCCATTCTTCGGCCTGCGGAAGCTTGTTTTCCCAGCCGTAGCGTGCGGCGTTGCGGTACACCGTCCATTCTGCCTTGGGATCGGCAAGGGCCTTGTCCAAGTTCTCTTTAGCTAAGCGTTCCGTGGGCACGATAACAGTAAACCGGGCGGATCGGTCACCCCATGAAACCACAAGGTCGGCCGAGCTCTTTTGGATGTTGTCCCAGTAAATAAGCATGGTTTCGGTTTGGCTCTGATTCATTTCGATAGGAGCAGAAACGCGAATAACATCTTTTTTAGCATCATAGCTAGAAACGCCCCAGCCCTCGGTGTCGCGGTTGATGGCTAACGTCCATTCACCGTCCGTCGTAAATAACGATAGACCGTAGGTGCCGGCGGGTACGTTTCCGCCCCGAAACTGAAGGTCGGTGCTCGTGGTAAGCAGTGTATTGCTGTTGGCACCTAGTCTCCAGTGCTGACCTGAAGGCACGACTTCATTAAATACATCGCGACCGCGGGCGCTTGGGCGCCAGTAGGTCAGCTTGGTGTCGGTGAGACCGATACGTTGTTCAACCACGGCTTTCGGTGAAAGCTGGGGCAGGTCTTGCGCAAGCAGCGGCAAAGTGCTGAGTGCGGCGAGTAGAGCGAATTTTTTCATGCGACCAATTTAAGCGTTTAAACGGTTTACCGGATTACACGAGGCGCTCGAGCGAACGGTATACAAACGCAGTCAATCGCTCGCCGGTCAACAGGCCCTGCTGCAGCAGCGCGAGGTCCTTGGCGTGCAGAATGAGTTGGTCGCGTTCAGCGGGCTCCTCAGACTTCAAGATTTTGCCGGCCAGCGCGTGGTTTCCGTTCACCACCACATCGTAGTGGTCGGGAAAGTCCCCCATGCCCATAAAACCCCCGCCGCCCGCGGCGCTCATTTCTTTCATGCGGCGCATGTACTCGGGCATTACCACCATCATGGGCACGTCGTCGCTCGCCAATGCCTCGACGCGGACGCTGTAGTTTTTGTCGTTGATCGCCCCTTCGACATAGCCTTTGAGGCTTTCTTTCTCGCTGTCGGTAAGAAGGTGGGCGCGTTCACCCTCCTTTGGAATGAGCTTGTCAAGCATGTCGCTGTCGACGCGGGCAAAGCGGACTTTTTCTTGCGAACCTTCGATTTTTTGAATCCAGTGGCCAGCAATTGGCGAATCGAGCAGCACCACGTCGTATCCCTCGGCCTTGGCCTTTTGGATGTAGCTGTGCTGGCTGTCTTTGTTCGAAGAATAAAGGACCACGCGCGTACCCTCTTTGTCGGTCTGCAGCGTGCTGATTTTGGCCAGGTACTCCTCCAACGTGTAGGTTTGGTCATCAACCGCGCTGCACAGGAGGCTGAACTTTTGGGCGCGCTCAAAAAACTTGTCGTCGGTTACCATTCCGTACTCGATAATGACGGCGATGTCCTTGAACTTCTGCTCGAAGTCGGCGCGGTCCGCCTTAAACATATCTTCGAGTTTGTCGGCCACTTTTTTGGTGATGTGGCCGCTGATTTTTTTGACGTTTCCGTCGGCCTGCAAGTAGCTGCGCGACACGTTGAGCGGAATGTCCTTGGAATCAATAACCCCGTGCAGCAGCATCAGGAATTCAGGAACGATTCCCTCCACATTGTCGGTCACAAAAACTTGCGACTGGTAGAGCTGGATTTTGTTCTTGTTGAGCTCCATGTTGGGCTTGATTTTCGGGAAGAACAGTATTCCGGTCAAATCAAACGGATAATCCACGTTCATGTGAATGTGGAAGAGGGGCTCCTCAAACGTGTAGGGGTAAAGGGCCTTGTAAAACGTTTTGTAGTCTTCGTCGCTCAGTTCGCTCGGCTTTTTGGTCCACGCGGGGCTGTCGGGGTTGATGACGTTGGGCACCTTCTTGGTTTCCCACTTGGCGTCTTCGCCCTCGGCGGCCGCGTTGTAGCGTTCGTCTTTTTCGCCGCAGACGATGGGCACGCTCATGAATCGGGCGTACTTCTTGAGCAGCTCGTTGATCTTGAATTCTTCGAGAAACTCTTCGGAATCGCCGTCAATGTGAAGAATAATGTCGGTTCCGCGGTCCTTCTTCTTTTTGGTGTCGAGGCTGTATTCGGGCGATCCGTCGCACGACCAAAAAGCGCCCTCGGCTTCCGTCGACTTCCAGCTGCGGGTATGGATCTCGACCTTGCTTGAAACCATGAAGCTGGAGTAAAATCCGAGTCCAAAGTGGCCAATCATGGCGCCTTTGTCGATTTTACCTTCATAGGCGTTGACAAATTCGGTGGCACCCGAGAAGGCTACGTCGTTGATGTACTTGTTGACTTCCTCTGAAGTCATACCGATGCCGCGGTCGCGAATCGTTAGGGTCTTTTTCTTTTTGTCGAGTTCTACGTGAATGCTGAGGTCGCCCAATTCACCAGCGAATTCCCCGAGGTTGCTCAGGGTTTTGAGCTTGTTGGTGGCATCTACCGCGTTCGAAATTAGTTCGCGCAGAAAAATCTCGTGGTCGCTGTAGAGAAACTTCTTGATGACGGGAAAGATGTTGTCCGCCGATACGTTGATTTTACCTGTAGCCATTTTTTAATCGTTTAGTGCGCTCAGCAGGGAACAAGCGGTATGCCACGGCGGTTACCTTAGCACGGCAACTGACAAAATGGCAAACCCTCCCTTTATTACTGTGCGCTTTTTTCGCTGGCGGGGCCTCAAGGCCCAGTGGTGGGCCTTTGGCGCTCAGGGATTTGCCCTTCGCCAGCCGTGGTCGGCCGAAGGTTTGCGCTTTGCCAAGCAGCTTGGAAGCGGTGCGGGTGGCGGATTTTCGGTTTGGCCGGACTTCAGCACCTACGCATGGTTCGGTGTTTGGGACTCAGAGGCCCAGGCCTCGGCGTTTTTTGCGGGCGACGGGCGATGGGCAGAATGGCGCGCCTCGGCCCACGAGGAATGGGGTTGGAACGCTCAACCCGTGCGCGGCCACGGAAGCTGGGGCGGCCTGAACGTGCTCGAGGCCGCGGACCTTGCGGCGTTGGGACCCGACGACGAAGTAGCCGTACTCACCCGAGCGCGCATCAAGTGGTCTCAAGCTCTTAGATTTTGGTGGAACGTTCCCGGGGCCAGCCGTAACCTCGATCGCCTGTCCGATTTGATTTACCGCAAGGGCGTGGGCGAATTACCCCTGGTCGAGCAAGCCACGTTAAGCGTTTGGCGCAGCGCGGAGGCCCTCGACGCCTTTGCCTACCGCAGCCGGGAGCACGCGCCGATGGTGCGCAAAACCCGCGACTTCGGCTGGTACAGCGAAGAAATGTTCCTCAGGATGAAGGTCTTGGAACGTTGGGAACCTCGCCCTATCTTGGGTGCATGACCGGACTGCGCTACCTGCTTTCGCTACTTCTTCCTGCGTCGATTTACCTCGGGCTACTTAGCCGCGGCCCTTTGGCCTTTGCAGCCTTGGGGTTTGCGTTTGGTGTAGTGCCCTTGCTCGAAGCGGTTTTGCCTGCCTTTGCCGCCAATCTAAGCGAGGCCCAGCGGGCCGAGCGCCTGAGGCAGCCTTGGTACGACGCGCTGGTGCTTGCCCAAATTCCCTTGCACCTCGGGGCGATTGCGCTTTTTGTGCACGTGGTTCCTCAGGACCGCGCGGCAGGTGACGTCCTCTCGCTGGTTGGGCACATTACCGCCATGGGGGTTTCGTGCGGATCCTTAGCCATCAACATTGCCCACGAACTGGGCCACCGTCCAAACGCTACCTACCAGCGCTTAGCCCAAGGATTGCTGGTCACCACGCTCTACGGTCAGTTTTTTATCGACCACAACTTGGGCCACCACAAAAACGTGGCGACACCCGAAGATGCCTCCACTGCCCGATATGGCGAACTGCTTTATGTTTTTTGGCTGCGGAGCATATTCGGCGTTTGGCGCACCGCATGGCGGCTAAAGCCGGGATTGATGTCGGTACTGTTTGCCGCGGAATCGCTGATGCTGCTGGCGCTTTGGCTCGTCGCTCCGCACGCGCTGCTGCCGTTTTTAGGTGCCGCTGCTATGGGCATTTTGCTGCTTGAAACGGTTAACTACATTGAACACTACGGTCTGCTGCGCAGCAAAGTGAGCGAATTCCGCTACGAAAACGCCCAGCCGGCGCACTCGTGGAATTCGAACCACCCGCTTGGTCGGTTTATGCTGTTTGAGCTCACGCGCCATTCCGACCACCACGCGCACCCCCACAAGCCTTATCCGGTCCTCGATCACTTCGACGAGGCGCTCCAAATGCCCGCGGGCTATCCTGCGATGATGGTGCTGGCGGCGGTTCCGCCCTTGTGGTTTCGGGTGATGAATCCGAGGCTAAAGCCAGCAGCTAGCAACTAGTAGCAAGAAACTAGAAAGGGTTGGTCGCCCAAACGCCCAATTCGGGAATAAATCCGCGGTCATCCATGGCCAAAGCACTCACCATGGCATGCGCCAACTCTTCGGGCCGGAGCATGTTGTCTTTGAGCGGTTTTTCTTCGCGGCTTTCGACATTAAAGGCCGTGGGTACCGCAGACGGGTTCACGAGCATTACGCGGATGTTGAACGGACGGAGTTCGTCGCGCCAGCATTCCGTCATTCCGCGCACCGCGAATTTCGAGGCGGCATACACGGTTCCGTTCTTGAATCCACGCACCCCAGCGCTTGAAGCGATGTTGATGATGTTGCCCTTGTTTTGGGCCTTCATCCGCCGGGCGGCTTCGCGACCGACGATGGCTGCGCCAAACACGTTGGTGTGAAAAATTTTCTCAAAATCCGACCACGAAACCTCGTCCACAGGCCCAAAAAATCCGATTCCGGCGTTGTTGACGAGTACGTCAAGCCCACCCCATTCGCGGTCGATTTCGGCATACATCGCTAGGATGTCAGATTCCTTGCTGGCGTTGTAGTGCAGGGGCCAAGCGCCGAGTTCAGCGGCTACGCGTTCCAGCTTGCTGCGGTCGCGGCCGGTGATGGCGACGCGGGCTCCGAGCTCGATAAGAAGGTGCGCAGTGGCTTTACCCAGGCCTGAAGAGCCTCCGGTGATCAGAATGCGGGCATTGGTGAATTCCATGTATCGTAGTTAAAATGGTAACGGATGTGGGCGGTGCCAGTTCACGAGAACCGGTGCTCAATGACGCGCTCGCGCACGTCAAACGGAACCACAGAGCTTAGTCCGAGGTAGTTGGCTCCGTCTTCGGCTGATGAGAATCCGCGAAATGCGCTAAGCGGGGGCATGCCAATAAGTTCAGAGCCTCGAGCTTCGAGTCCATGAATCCGCGCCAAGCGGTCGACCGCGTCGTACACTTGTTTGAGCACCGTTCGGTTGAGGTCGGTGATGTTGCAGCTAACCTGACTGCAACCAAACGCCGGAGTGTCCCAGCCGATGGCGCGTACGCCGGGGAGTCCGCCCGACGCGTGCTCGCGAACCTCGGCGGCAATGGCGCGCGCGGCGTCGAGGTTGACCGCCGAAAGGTTGACGTTGTAGGCGAGCAAAAAGTCGCGGGCTCCCAAGGCCATAGCCCCAAACGAAGGGTGGTAGGTGCCAAAATCAAACGTGCTTTGGCGGGCTTCGACGCCCTCGTACTGGCCCTTTCGCACGTTGGCGAGCAGGCGGAATTCGGGGCGACGGGCGTTGCGGGAATAAAACCAACCGCCGGCCGGCAGCCCAGCCAATCCTGCCGCAACCTGTTCGGCTGCGCGGTCTGCGAGGGCGGAATCTTCAGGTCGCAAGGCTACCAACGGGCAAACGTCTACGGCGCCGATGCGCGGGTGCGCTCCGTGGTGCAGGCGAAGGTCAATGTGAACGGCTGCGGCGGCAACGAAAGCGATGCATCCGTCTACCACGGCCTCGGCGGGCCCGGCAAAGGTGTACACGGTTCGGTGGGCGTCCCAACCCGCGTCGCGGTGCCAAAGTTGAAGCTTGGGGACAGAATGCAGCGCGGAACTCAGCGCATCGAGTACGGCGGGGTCGCGTCCCTCAGACACGTTGGCCACGCACTCGAGCCAGCCCGCCGGTGCCCGCACTACCAGGGAAGGTTTTGGGTTCCGCGCACAAAATCGAGCAGCAGCATGGCCGCCGCCTTGGCCTGACCGGGGCGTTCGCCTTCAGAGGCGTATCTTAAGGCGAGTTCAGTGAGGTGGACGTAGGCAACTTGGCCCGTTTGCCCTGCGCGGTAGGCGAGTTCGCGGGCCTGAAGCCAGGACCATCCGCTTGCGGTTTGCGCGCTCGAGGGGGCGCCCGTAATGCCGTCGACGTCGATTTCGAGGCCAAATGGCCCCATCTGCACGTGGCCAAGCATGCGCTCCAACGCTGATTCCCACGAGGTTTCGCCGCGTACTGCCCAGGATTCAAAGGTTTCAAACGCCCAGCCGTTGGTGGTCGTCAGCCGTTCAAGGCTCGCAGCGTTTACCGCGTATTCGCTAAGGCCCAGTACCGCGTAACGGTCGAGGTAGCCCCGCGCATGGGCATAGCTGAAGCCGTTGCCGCTGTGGCGCCCTTCAAGGTCGCGCACATCGGGGTGCGGATCCAGGTTCAAGGCATGTACCGGCCGCCCCGCCGCCTCTGCGGCGGCCCAAAGCAAGGGAAGGGCGTTGTTGTGTCCGCCGCCCACCACCAATGGAACGGCGCCAGCCTTCATCCACGGAAGCACCGCGGCGTGCACTGCCTCGTCCACCGCTTCGACGCTGCCGGCCTGGCGCAGGTCCAATATTCCGCCCCAGGCGAAGTCAGACCCACGCACCCAGTCGTTGCACGGAATGTTTAGCAGCGCCCGCAGCACTGCTTCGGGGCTCTCGGCGGCACCAGGTCGCCCGCCGTTGGCGCGCACGCCAAGGTCTTCGGCAACGCCAAAGAGCACAAAGGGCGCCTTGCCCGTCGGGGCGAGCGCGTCGCCCAGACGAACCTCGCCGGCACGGGGCGTGTACAGGTGGGACCTAGGATTATCGGCCATATATCAAGGTTTGGGCGATGCGGTTTTCGCTGGTGAAGTAGGGGAGCTCGGCATAGTCCGCCATCGGTTGCGTCAGGATTAGGTGCGCGTCCATTCCCGGTTGGATGCGGCCCATGTGTCCTTCGGCTCCAACCGCGCAGGCGGCGTTGGCGGTGAGGGCCGCCAAGCCTTCGTCGACGCGCAGCTTCATTTGGTGCGCAGCAAGGCTCCAAGCCATGCGCAGGTCGCTCGATGGCGCCGAACCCGGGTTGCAGTCTGACGCGATGGCCAACGGCAATCCGGCATCAATGAGCGCCCGACCCGGCGTGTAGGGAATGTTCAAAAACAGCGAGCAGTGGGGTAGGGCCACCGGCATCGGGCCGTCGCCGTGGGCCCAGGCCGTTTGGAGGTCCTGCAGGTCGGCGTCGGTGAGGACCTCGAGGTGGTCGACGCTGCGTGCTCCTGCGGCCACGGAGGCTTGAATGCCGCCAATGCTTTGAAATTGATTGACGTGGGCTTTGAGCGGAATGCCGCGCTTCGCCGCGGCCTCGGCAAGGCGCACCAGATCGCTCGGCCTAAAGTAGTTGGCTTCGCAAAACACGTCTACGAAGTCGACGAGCCCGTCGTCGGCCAGTGCAGGAAGCCAGCGGTCGACGACGGTCGCCACAAAATCGTCGAGGTTTGCAGCTTTGGGCAGGGCGTGAAGCGCCAAAAAAGTCGCCCACAACGGCATGGGCTGAAGCTCACGGGCGCGCTGCACCACGCGCAGCATCTTGCGTTCCGCCTCGAGCGTCAAACCGTACCCGCTTTTAATTTCTGCCGCGACGGTTCCTGTGGATCGGGCCGTTTCGAGGCGCGCAAGCAGTGCTTCGAGCAGCGCGGACTCTTCGGCCGCCGCAATCGCCGCCGCAGAATTCAAAATTCCGCCGCCCGCCGCCGCAATGTCGTGGTAGCTGGCGCCGTCGAGCCGCATGCGAAACTCGGTGACGCGGGGAGCAGCATAAACCAAGTGCGTGTGGCTGTCGACAAAACCGGGCAGCATCCATTGGCCCGGGCACCGACGCACTTCCCACCCGGCGTCGGCGTCGGGGCACGCTGCCATCGGCCCAAGCGCGGCAATTCGGCCGTCGACCACCTCGACAAAAGCGTCGTGGATCACCGGCAGCGAGGCCATTTCAGCACCGCACAGCGGCCCGTGGCCAAGGTTTTGGGCACTGCCGACCACGCCGGCAAGTTCGGTAAAGCGAATGCGCATGATACGAAGGTACGCTTCGCGTATTTTTGAAGGATGGCCGGCAACACTTTTGGAACGCAGCTTCGACTGACTACGTGGGGCGAATCGCACGGCCCGGCGGTGGGCGGAGTGCTCGACGGTTTTCCCGCGGGAATCGCTTTGGACCTCGACGCTGTCGGTGCGGAACTGGAACGACGCAAGCCCCGCGGGGCGGCCGGAACGCCGCGCCGCGAGGCCGACGCCGTCGAATGGCTTTCGGGGCTTCATCCGGAGGCGGACGCCCACGGACGGCGGATCAGCCTCGGTACACCCATCGCCTTCTTGGTGCGGAACCAGAACACGCAGTCGGGGGACTACGCCGCCCTTACTGAAGTGTTCCGCCCGGGCCATGCCGACGCCACCTACCAGGCCAAGTACGGAATCCGTGACGTGCGGGGCGGCGGCCGAAGTTCGGCCCGCGAAACCGTCGCGCGGGTGGTTGCCGGGGCCCTAGCCAAGCAGCTGCTCGGCCCAAAAGTCACGGTGCGCGCCGCGGTGGAACGTGCGGCAGGCATCTCGGCGAGCGCTCCGGCCACTTGGGATTGGTCCTTGCGCGAACAAAGCCCGGTGGGCTGTCCTGATTTGGCCGCCTCGGCCGCCATCGAAGCCGAAGTTGCGCACCGCCGCGGCCAAGGCGACTCGGCCGGCGGAGTGGTCTACCTCGAAGTCCTTGGAATCCCCGCCGGATGGGGCGAACCCGTGTTTGACAAGCTGCACGCCGTACTCGGTCATTCACTGCTGAGCATTAATGCAGTGAAGGGTGTCGAATTTGGAGCTGGCTTTGCGGGCGCCGACCTGCGCGGAAGCCAGCACAACGACGCCCCCGACGCCGACGGCATCGTTCGCCAAAACCGCGAAGGCGGAATCACGGGCGGAATCAGCAACGGCCGTACGATCACGGCGCGAATAGCGTTTAAGCCCGTATCAAGCATCGCTTTAGCACAAAACGCGTTCAATGCTGAAGGTGAGCTTCAAACCTTGAGCATTTCGGGGCGCCACGACGCGTTGGTGGTTCCGCGCGCCCTGCCAATCGTAGAGGCGATGGCTGCCTTGACACTCGCCGACGCCATGCTCCTGCAACACATTCATTCCCACTAAACCCATGAAGCTGCACCACAAAATCCTGCTCGGTATGCTCCTTGGCCTCCTGTGGGCCGTCGCATCCGCCTTCATCGGCGGAGCGGAATTCACCGCCGACTGGATCGCTCCATTTGGAACCTTGTTCATTAATGCGATGAAGCTGATCGCTGTTCCGCTGGTGCTTTTTAGCATCATCGACGGAGTGGGGCAGGTGGGCAACCCTCGAGCCTTGGGGCGCATTGGCGGAAAAACCCTAGGTCTTTACTTGTTTACCACGCTGGCGGCCATCCTCATGGGCGTGTTTGCCGTCAACCTGGTTCAGCCGGGAAAAACAGCTTCCCCCGAACAGCGCATGGAAAACCGGCGGGGATTTGAAGCGTGGCTGCACGCCAACGACCGTCCGTCCCCAGACGGCCAATGGCTCACCGACGCGACCGCGACTGAAGCAGTAACATCGGTTGATGCCAAGCTCGACGCCCAAATCGCCGACGTGCGCGCAGGCGACCGCGGTCCCCTCGAGTTTTTGCACGAAATGGTTCCGAGCAACGTCTTTGAAGCCCTTTCGGACGGCAGCATGCTCCAAATCATTGTGTTTGCCATCTTTTTTGGCGTGATACTGGTCCTTATGCCGCGCGAGCAAACCGATCGCGTTCGCCCGTTGATGGCGCAACTTTCGGCCGTTTTTGTGCACATGGTGGTGGTTGTTATGAATGCGGCGCCCTTTTTCGTCTTCGCGCTCATGGCCGGAACCCTCACGCAGCTCACGGGCGACGACCCCGCGCGCCTGCCCAACCTGCTTCAAACCTACGGAACCTACATGCTTACCGTTTTTGGCGGACTTGTCGTGCTCCTGCTCACGCTGTACCCCACGCTGGTGTGGCTCGGAACCCGCAAGCACGGCTGGTCCTGGATCAAGAGCTTTAGCTTTTTCTTTCGCGGAATGCGTCCGGCCCAGCTGCTCGCGTTCAGTACCTCGTCTTCGGCCGCAACGCTGCCCGTCACCTTGGAATGTGTGCACGACAACCTTAAGGTCGACGAGCAAGTAAGCCAGTTCACGCTGCCCATCGGGGCCACCGTAAACATGGACGGAACCAGTCTGTACCAAGCGGTTGCCGTGATTTTCTTGGCCCAGTTTCACCTCGTGGACCTGAGCCTCGCCCAGCAGGTGACCATCGTCGTCACGGCGGTAGCCGCCTCGGTAGGGGCTGCAGCCATTCCTTCCGCCGGACTCATCATGCTCATCTTGGTGCTCGACGCCGTCGGACTCAACCCGGCGTGGATCGCCCTGATTTTTCCGGTGGACCGGATTCTCGATATGTGCCGCACCGTAGTCAACGTTTCGAGCGATGCGGCCGTCGCACTGACGGTGGCGGCCAGCGAGGACCAATGGCACGGAGCGGAGTGAGTTTGCCGGCCGCAGGCTGGCAGTTGCTGGTTGCTAGCTGCTGGTTGCCGGCCGCAGGCCGGCAGCTGCTGGTTGCTAGCTGCTGGTTGCTTTCCTTTGCCGCTGAGGCCCAAGTTCAATTAGGAGATTGCGACAAAGCAGGAGTTCCTTCTGCGCAAGTGCTCAAGGCCGAAGGGGCTTTAGCCAAAGGCGACCGCCCAATGGCCCAGGTCTACGTTTCGAGTTTGCGCCGCAAGGAACCCGAGTCGGTCCACGTTTGGTACCTCGACGCGGAACTCGCGCTGCTCCTCGGCGAAGAGCGCGCCGCCTTGGCCCTGTACGAAAAAGTCTACGCGGCCTGCCCGGACTACCTGAGCGACCTGGCATTTCGCATCGGAGCGCTCCATGCGGGCCAAAGTCGACGCGCCGAGGCACAGCGTTACTGGGCCGCGCCCAACGCCGGGGCGGAGGCCCGGCGTTGGCTTCGCCGCTTCGCCATCGAAGACTCGCTGCGTGCGCACCCCGTTCCCTTTAGTCCTGAACCCATCGACGGCTTGGCTACCGCTGCAGACGAATTCTTGGGCGTTCGCAGCCCTGACGGGAGCAAATGGTACTTTACCCGTCGCCGAACCGTCGTTGACCGCAAGAGCGGTCCCGCTGCACTGACCCGGCTCGAAGAAGTGCTGTGTGAGGCGGTATCGGGTCCCCAGGGGCTGGACGTGCGTCCCTTGGACCGACCGTTTAATGCCGGAATGAACGAAGGAGGCCCCTCGGTCAGCGCGGACGACCAGTGGATGGTGCTGACGTCGTGTGCGCCCGACGCTAGCGGCTACCGCAACTGCGACGTTTTCTTGGCGCACCGCAAATACGGCGAATGGTCTACGCTCAAACGCATGGACGAACTTTCGCTGCCTGCCTCGTGGGACTCGCAGGCGGCCCTTTCGGCCAACGGAGATCGCATCATTTTTTCGAGCGACCGCCCCGGGGGACGCGGAGGATTGGACTTGTGGATGTCGGTCCGCACCGCTGGCGGAACCTGGTCCGCACCCGAAAACCTCGGTCCAGCGATCAACACGGACGGCGACGAAAAGTCGCCCTTTCTGCACGCCGACGGCACAACGCTTTTTTTCTCCTCCAACGGCCATCCGGGTGTGGGCGGCTTTGACGTCTACTACGCTGACTGGACCCAGAAGTATGCGCCACTGAATTTGGGCTTCCCGATCAATACCGAAGGTGATGAGGTTGGCTTTGGCGTGCATGCCAACGAACCGCTCGGCTACTTTAGTGCCCGTCGGGATGCCGGCGGTTACGACATGATGCGCTTTGCGCTGCCGGGTTCGGCGGCCGGTCGTGAGGTGGCGTTTGTGCGCGGAAGCATCGACGGCGAAATCCCCGACGACGGACGACCCGCCCAAATCCGCATCGAAAACCTGCGCACCAAAACGAGTCAATCGGTGGTGGTGGATCCGGGAACCAAAACCTTCACGGCGGTCATTGCCCGCGCCGACCTCGCGGAGTCGGTGCTTGAGTTGGACCACCCCGAACTGGGGTACACGGCCCTCCGCCTTGAGGAATATACCGACGACGAAGAAATTCCTGCGTTGGTAGCCCGCAAGGCCCAACCCGGAACCGAATTCGCTCTGCGTAGCATTTTGTTTCAGACTTCGAGTTCCGAACTCCGTTCCGAGGACCAGCGCGCCCTCGAGGGCTTTGCGCGCTACCTGGAGCGCCATCCGGAATTCCGCGTTGAAATTCAAGGCCATACCGACAACGTGGGCTCGGCCGCAGCCAACGTCAGTCTGTCGCAGCAGCGCGCCCAGCGGGTCCTCGACCACTTGGTTCAGCTCGGCGTTTCTCGCTCGCGCCTTTCGGCCAAGGGGTACGGTTCCGCGCGACCGATTGCCAGTAACCAAAACGAAGAAGGCCGCTCGCGCAATCGGCGAACGGCCTTCGAAATCGTGCCGTAAAAAGGGGGCTGCGAATTAAACGCGGCGCTCCTTGATGCGTGCGCTCTTACCAGTGCGGTCGCGCTGGTAGAAGATGCGTGCGCGGCGAACCTTACCCGTCTTGTTCACTTCGATTTTCTCGAGGTTGGGCATGTTCACCGGGAAAATGCGCTCAACGCCGATGGCGCCTGACATTTTGCGAATGGTGAAGGTTTCGGTGGCTCCGGCGCCGCTGCGCTGAATCACGTCACCGCGAAAGAACTGCGTACGCGTTTTTTCGCCTTCGACAATTTTGTAGTAAACCGTAATGGTGTCACCCGCCTTGAATGAAGGGAAGTCCTTCTTCTCAATGTAGGTCTCCTGAACGTACTTAATCAGATCCATGATCTAGAAATTATGCAATTCAAACGGCAACGTACTTCACTTTGAAGCAGAGGTTGGGTCTGCGGAATCCCTTTTGGCGTAGTTCCTCCAGGGGCGGCAAAGGTAGTGCGAAAAACGACGTTATTAACTACCCGCGCAATCTTGGTAGTTCGGGCTAACGCGAAGGGCCGTTTCGGCCTTCTTGCGCGCCACCCAGGCTTCGAGCACTTCCTGGCGGCGCTTGTTTTCCACGTAATTTTTTAGCAAGGCCAAGTCTTGGTCCAGATTGGCGCGGTGGGGCTCGACTTTGCTGCGCAGCTGAATGATGCGAAAGAACTCCTTGCCTTGGGGGTCGCGAACCAAAGAGGCCTCGCTGATGCTGCCGGTCGCTAAGTTTTGAATCGCATAAAAAACGCCGCGGTCGAGTTGATCTATGCTGAACTTCACGTCCATGGTGTTGGGATTCAGCATGATGCCTGCGTTAAGCTTGGTTTCTTCGTCTTGAGAAAACTGCTGGGCGGCGGCTTCAAACGTCAAGGTTCCGGCCACGACGGCGCTGCGAATGCTGTCAAGGCGCTTCTGCGCGGCATCTAAATCTTTTTGCTCCAGCTTGGGCTTGACCAAAATGTGGCGCAGGTCCAATTCTTCGCCGCGCTTCGCCTGAAGCTGCACAATGTGGTACCCAAACTCTGTGCGGAACGGCTTAGAAATTTCTCCAATGGCCAGGTTGTACGACACGGCATCAAATTCCTTGACGAATTGTCCGCGCTTAATCCCCTTGTACTCGCCGCCATTTCGGTTGGAACCCGGATCCTCGGAATACAAAATGGCCATGGTCGCAAAGCTGGAACCGTTGAGAATGCGTGTGCGCAGCTGCTCGAGCCGTTCCATGGCCTCCTTTTCGGCTTTTTCGCTCACAATCGGGTTTAAGATGATCTGCGCCAACTCAACTTCAGTACCAATGAGGGGCAGGGAATCGAGCGGAAGCTTGCGGATTTCTTGCTCAACTTCAACTGGGGTCACTTTTACGTTCTCGGTCAAGGTGCCCTGCATGCGCTGCGCCGTCATCTGGTTCTTCATCAGGGGACGCATCTCCTCTTTGATCTCGAGAATGGACTTTTTGTAGTATTCCGTGAGGCGTCGCTCGCTGCCAATTTGCGCGACGAGCTGTTCGATGCGGCGGGAGATGTTGTCGTCGATCTCTGAGTCGCTCACCACGACCGAATCGATGGCGGCATGGTGAATTAAGAGCTTTTCAAGAATGAGTTCTTGAAGCACGTCGCAGTCGCTGCGGTCTTGACCTTCGCGCTTGAGGGTCTCGCGCATGATGCTGACGTCTGACTGCAAAATCAACTCGTTGCCCACCACGGCGACGACGCCGTCGGCCAGTATGGGCTGTGCTAGGGCGGAATGGCAAAATGCTACCGCGAAGATCGAGGCGGCGAATAGGGAGCGAATGGTCATGGGCATAGCAAGGGCAAACGTACGGCGGATCAAAACTTAGGCGCCTACGTGCGCATTTCGTGCCAAAAGTTCACGGGCCAAGTTGAGGTAGTTCTCTGCGCCGGTCGACGCCGCGTCGTAAACCATAATCGGCTCGCCAAACGAGGGCGCCTCGCTCAACCGAACGTTGCGCGATATGACGGTGTCAAACACGAGCTGCTGAAAATGCTGGCGCACCTCGTCGACCACTTGATTACTCAACCGAAGGCGCGAATCGTACATCGTGAGGAGCATGCCTTCGATCTGCAGCTGGGCATTCTGCAGGCTTTGTACTGAACGAACCGTGTTGAGCAACTTACCTAGTCCCTCGAGGGCAAAGTACTCGCACTGAATGGGAATGATGACCGAATCAGCGGCAGTCAGCGCGTTGAGCGTAACGAGTCCCAGGGAAGGCGCGCAGTCGATCAAAATGTAGTCGTAGTCGGCCTTTACCTCGGCAAGGGCAGACTGAAGCATGTACTCTCGGCGGGGCTTATCCACCAGCTCGAGCTCAGCCGCAACGAGGTCGAGGTGCGCGGGCATCAGGCTCAAATTGGGGTTGCGCCCGTCGACAATGGCCTGGCCGGGGGGCACAGCGTGCTCGAGCACGTGGTAGGTGCCCGTTTTTGGTTCGGTTGGGTCGTAGCCCAAGGCCGACGTCGCATTGGCCTGAGGATCGGCATCGATGAGCAGCACGCGCTGCTCCAAAACGCCCAAGGCGCTGGCCAGGTTGACCGCGGTAGTCGTCTTGCCGACTCCGCCTTTTTGGTTTGCAACGGCGATGATTTTTCCCACAGCGGCGAAGGTAGCGCGAGACCCGGACCTACTCGCGGCTTGTGGAAAACTTAATCCTTTGCTCCGGTGCGGGGAGCAATCGCCGTTCGCACCACGCCGCAGTGGAGCATTTCGTCTCCGAAGTAGGGGTTCATGACCACTTTTTCGCGGCTAATCCACGTCGCACCCTCGTAGTCAAAGGCCATTGGGCAGAACTGCAGGTAAAGTGTGTCTTCGCCGGGCTTGGATTCAAGCGAGACCAGGTAGGCTTGGGTGAGGCTGTAAAAGGCTTCGCGCTGCGCTGAGAGGTCTGAGGTCGACGCAATTTGACGCACCGACGACAGAAGTTGCTCGCCGGGACTGTTGGCTGTCCAGAGCGAATCCAAGTGCTTAGCGGCGTTTTGGGCTTCTGTGGGATTCGAAGAGACCAACGCGTCTTTGATGCGCATGTACTGGTCCATCGGAACCTCGGCGTAGGAGTCCTTTAGGTAGGTTCCGTGCGCGGGTTCTGCACGAGTGGTGGATTCTTGGTCTTCGGGTGTGGAACAAGCGGCCAGCACAGCAGCGGCGGCAATCAGTGCGTACTTCATGCCCCAAAATTAGGCGCTAGTTGCGTGCGTCGCGCATCGGATTGCTCCGCCATAGCTGAGCTCCGGTTGGCTTCGGAAGCGCTTCCAGATGAAGGTCGGCATCGCCGCCCCATACGTTGTTGTACAGGTCAATGTCGGCGAGTTCGCGGAACGGATCCAAGTCAATCGACACCGCCTTTTTGGGTAAAAACACGGTTTTGGTGATTTCTTGTTCGCTCTGAATCCAGATTTCGGCGGGCCAGCGCTCAATGTGCGAGCTTCCGTCGGCAAACGTGTAGCGCACGACCACGGGCATTATTAGTCCCCCCGCGTTCTTCACGGTGATTTCGTGAAGGTATCCGCTTGGACCCGGCTTGAGCGCAGTCAAACGCTTGGCGTCGGCTTTGCTCACAGCGTGGCGGTTGTACTCGGTCACGTAAAAATCGCGGTAGGCGGGATCTTTATCGACCTTGGTCGGGCGGTTGCTGGTTTCGTTTCGTTGGTTGCCAATAAACGCGGCGTACTCCGCGTCGGCTTCAGCCTTGCGCTGGGCTTCGAGTTCCTTGGGGTCCAGCGTTGGAACCGCCGCAATGCGCACTTTGCTCAGTTCCTGATCTACGGCTTCGGTGGTGTAAAACCATCCGCGCCAGAACCAGTCGAGGTCTACGCCGCTCGCATCTTCCATCGTTCTGAAAAAGTCGGCAGGCGAGGGGTGCTTGAAGGCCCAGCGGGTGCAGTAGGTTTTAAACGCATGGTCAAAGAGTTCGCGGCCCATCACGGTTTCGCGCAAAATATTAAGTGCCGTAGCCGGCTTTCCGTACGCGTTGTTGCCGAACTGAAGAATGCTCTCCGAATTCGTCATAATAGGTACTTGGTTAAGGGCCGGAGAACGCATGTACTCGACAATTTTGTAGGCTGGTCCGCGGCGAGAAGGGTAGTTGACGTCCCACTCCTGTTCGGTGAGGTACTGCACAAAGGTGTTAAGGCCTTCGTCCATCCAGGTCCACTGGCGCTCGTCGCTGTTGATGATCATGGGGAAGAAGTTGTGGCCCACCTCGTGGATGATGACGCTGATCATGCCCAACTTCTCGGCTTCGGAGTAGGTTCCGTCGGGGTCAGGACGTCCGCCGTTGAAGCAAATCATCGGGTATTCCATGCCGATGTCGTCGGTGTGGACCGAAATGGCGCGCTCATATGGGTAGTCGACCGTGTACTTGGAATAGGTCTCGATGGTCTGCGCCACGGCGCGGGTTGAGAACTGTTCCCAGAGCGGATTACCTTCTTTGGGGTAGAACGACTCGGCGAGGGTGGTGCGGTTGCCCACCTTGACGGTCATGGCGTCCCAAATGAACTTGCGGCTCGTGGCAAAGGCGAAGTCGCGCACGTTTTTGGCCGAAAACAACCAGGTTTTGGTGCTTGTAGCCTTGGTCTTTTCGCGCTCACGGGCCTCGGCTTCGGTGGCGATGATCACCGGTTTGTCCGTGGTTTTGCGGGCTTCGGCGAGGCGTTGGCGCTGGGTGGCCGAAAGCACGCTCGCTTCGTTGGTCAGCGTACCTGTGGCCGCCACAAGGTGGTCGCTGGGCACGGTAATGGCGACTTTATAGTCTCCAAACGGCAGGGTGAACTCGCCCTGACCCAAAAACTGCTTGTGCTGCCATCCGACGTTGTCGCCGTAAACGGCCATGCGCGGAAAAAACTGCGCAATGGTGTACAGGGTGTTGCCTTCTTCGTCAAAGTGCTCGTACCCGCTGCGGCCGCCGTCTTTCATGCGGTCGTTGATGAGGTAGTTCCAGGCGACGTAAAAGCGGACGCTCTGACCCGGAGCCAAAGCCGCCGGAAGGTCGATCCGCATCATCGTGTTGTTAATCACGTAGGGGAGCTTGCCTCCGGTGGCAGACTTCACCTCGGTTACGTTAAATCCGCCTTGGTATTTGTCGACGTATTGCTCGTTGATTTGTTCGGGCGTGATTGACGACGGAATGCTGCCTTTCTTGCTCTGGTCCGTCATCGAACCGGGCTTCATCATGTTTTGGTCCAGCTGGACCCACAAATAGGTTAGCGCGTCAGGGCTGTTGTTGCGGTAGGTAATCCATTCCGTGCCGGTAAGGACGTGCGTCTTTTCGTCGAGGTTCAGTTGAATGTCGTAGTCCGCTCGGTTTTGGTAGTAGGCGTGCCCCGGAGCCCCCGCCGCATTGCGGTAGCTGTTGGGCGTAGGCAGTTCCTGTTCCAGTTGGCGGAATTTGCTGTGCGCCAAGCGGTCAGCGGGGACGTGCTGGGCTTGCGCGCCCAAATGAATAAGGCTCGCGCACAGTGTAGCGAAGCGGATGGAGTTTTTCATGCCAAGTACCATTGAGATGCCAAATGTAGCGAAATACCGAGGGTCAGCGCCCCCAGAGCGAGGGCAAAATCTTTGGGCGAAAACCCCCGGGCCGCGGCTATCCAGCGAACGGCAAAAACCGCCACGACGACGCTCAGTTGACCGAGTTCAATTCCGCCCGCAAACCAGCCCCACGCGGCCCAAAGCGCCCCAGAATTAGAGGGTAGTAGCGGCCCAAGATCTTTGGCAAATGCCAGACCGTGAATCACACCAAAAGCCGCTGCCACTGCGAGTTCAGGGCCTAACCAACCACGCCGGTTGCTTTTTGGTGCGCCTTTGAACCAGACCACACGGCCTGCCGTAAATACCAAGGTGGCGAGCACGCCGCCTTCAACCCAGGTTTCGTTTAAGGGTAAACTAAGTGCGACTTGGGTCGCCATGGCAAGGGTGTGCCCTAGGGTAAATGCGGTGAGGGCACCCAGCCAAAGTTTGTAGTCCCTTGGTGCAAAAGGAGCAATTAGAGCTGCCACAAAGAGAAGGTGGTCCCAGGCGGTGACGTCCAGGATGTGGTAGAAGCCCAATTCAGCAAAGGGAGGTACGTTCACCGCAATTCAATTTTAGGGTTGGTAGCCGTGCTTACGGCATCAAGGCGGCCCTTGGGGCCGCGCACAAAATAGACGTTTCGCTGGTCTTCAAAGCGCTCATGGAGGAGCTTGTCGGTAACGGTGAGGGGCAGTCCGCCGTCCACGTGCATTCGAATTTCGACCGCGTCTGGTTGGTAGGTGAAACCATCAATGTGCAGGTTTAGTGCCTTTCGACCGCGGAATACAATTAGTTTGCTGCGCACATAATTCTCTGCTTGGCCTTGATGTTCCGTGCGCTCGAGGCGGACTTTGGTTCCGCCCAACGACGCCGACACAGCATCTTCAAGGTCGTCGGTGAACAGACGCACCACCCACTCGGTCCGTTTGGCCCCCACGGTGAGCTCGTGCGAGGCGAGGTGCATGGGGTGGTCCGCGCTCACTAACGTGAGAAATAAAATAATGAGCAGTGGTTGGAACGGAAGACGCACGGGCTGCAAACCTAAACAATTCTTAATTTATGGGCATGAAACACCCGTTCCAAATCCAATCACTTGCTCAATATCAAGCGGCGTGCACGGCTGCTGCCGAGAATCCGGAGGCCTTCTGGGCCGGAGTTGCCGAGAATTTTCGCTGGAAGCGCAAATGGGATAAGGTACTGGATTGGAATTTTGATGAGCCTCGAATTGAGTGGTTTAAGGGAGCCCAGCTCAACATTACCGAGAACTGCCTGGACCGGCACCTCGACGCGCGCGGAGACCAGCCCGCCTTGATTTTTGAGCCCAACGATCCGAGTGACCCTGCGCGGGTTCTCTCGTACCGCGAACTGCACGTTAAGGTGATGCAGTTTGCTCAAGTGCTTAAAAACAATGGCGTTCAGAAAGGGGACCGGGTCTGTTTGTACATGGGAATGATTCCGGAATTAGCCATAGCCGTGCTGGCCTGTGCCCGAATTGGCGCAGTGCACTCGGTTGTGTTTGGTGGATTTAGCGCCCAGTCGATCGCCGACCGAATCAACGATGCCCAAGCCAAGTTGGTTGTGACCTGCGACGGAGCGTACCGCGGAGCCAAAGTGATTCCGCTCAAGTCGGTGGTGGACGATGCCGTCACGATGTGCCCTTCGGTCGAAAAAGTCATCGTGTCCACCCATACCCGCACGCCGGTGTCGATGATTAAAGGTCGCGATTTGTGGTGGGAGGACGAGATTAAGCGCGTCGAATCGATGGGAAATCCGTATGTGGAAGCCGAATCGATGGACGCCGAAGACATGTTGTTCATTCTGTACACCAGCGGATCGACCGGCAAACCCAAAGGAGTGGTGCATACCTGCGCCGGATACATGATCTGGACGACCTACACGTTTGTTAACGCCTTTCAGTACCAACCTGGCCAAGTGCACTTCTGCACCGCCGACATCGGTTGGATTACGGGGCATAGCTACTTGATATACGGGCCGTTGAGTGCCGGGGCAACTACGTTGATGTTTGAAGGCGTGCCCACGTGGCCCGATGCCGGACGTTTTTGGGACATTGTGGACCGCCACCACGTGAATATTTTGTACACGGCTCCAACGGCGATTCGCAGCTTGATGGGATTTGGCGAGGAGCCTCTTCGCGGCAAGAAGTTGGACAGTTTGAAGGTCCTCGGAACCGTCGGTGAGCCCATTAATGAAGAGGCGTGGAATTGGTACAATACCCACATCGGTAAGGGCAAATGCCCCATTGTGGACACGTGGTGGCAAACCGAGACCGGCGGAATACTCATCACCAACCTCGCGGGGGTTACGCCGGCAAAAGCCACGTTTGCCACGCTTCCCATGCCCGGCGTGGAGCCGCTTCTGGTTGACGAGCAGGGTACCGAAATCCACGGTAACGGAGTAAGCGGAAATTTGTGCATTCGCAAGCCGTGGCCCGGAATGCTGCGCACGACCTACGGAGACCACGAGCGCTGCCGACAGACCTACTTCAGCACCTATCCCGGTCTGTACTTCACGGGCGACGGGTGCCTGCGCGACGAAGACGGCCACTACCGAATCACCGGACGTGTAGACGACGTGCTCAACGTGAGCGGGCACCGCATCGGTACCGCCGAGGTCGAAAACGCCCTCAACATGCACGCGGGAGTGGTGGAGTCGGCGGTAGTTGGGTTTCCGCACGACATTAAGGGCCAAGGCATTTACGCCTATGTGGTGTACCAGGGCTTCCACGAAGACGAAAACCTAACGCGCCAGGATATTTTGGCGACGGTGAGCCGCGTCATTGGGCCCATTGCCAAGCCCGACCAAATTCAGTTCGTGAGCGGACTTCCAAAAACACGCTCGGGCAAGATCATGCGGCGAATTCTGCGCAAAATCGCCGAAGGCGACACGTCCAACTTGGGTGATACGA
Source organism: Bacteroidota bacterium (assembly GCA_016868755.1). Taxonomy (GTDB): domain Bacteria; phylum Bacteroidota; class Bacteroidia; order Flavobacteriales; family Schleiferiaceae; genus TMED14. The sequence goes on from VGFU01000002.1 coordinate 89,733, forward strand.
CGACGCTGCTCGATCCGTCGGTGGTGGATGAAATCGCTGCGGGCAGAGCAACCTGACTGTTAATCAGAAACCAGAACCGAGCAACCTGCAACTAGCGACTAGCGCAGCATCATCGCGGCCATTGCGGCCATAATCAGGTCCTCAACAATGGTGACGGTGCTCATCGGGAGGTTGAACACGGTTCCGAGGCACGCGCAGCGAATTGCCTTCTTTTGAAGGTTGCTCTGGATGACGCCGCCCGCACCGACGAGCATCAGCACGAGTGCAGTCCAGTTGGTGGCGGTCGGAGCCCAATCCGCAGCGTAGGCCAATCCGAGCCCGAGCTCCACAAAAGGGTAGGCAAGGCCCCACGCCGGAACTGCCTTGGCAATCCAATCGTACATGCGGTACGAGTCAGCAAATGACTTGACGTCAAGTAGTTTGAAGTAGCTGAAGCTTAAAAAGAACCCAGCCATAAACCAGCGCATCCAGCTGTGGGCAGTCAGCGAATCGCCGAGCGATAGCGCGGGTACTATTCCCAAAAGCGCAATCAACGTCAGCAACGGACGGTAGGTGGCCCAAAATCCGCGCGGCTGGTCGTTAGGGATCGACGAAGTAGCGGGGTGCTCCGCTGTCTGGGGCGTGGCCGTGTAGTCCCCGGCGGCCGCAACCAACGCAGTGATGGCGTCGTCAGTAACAGAGGAGTCGGCCCGAACCTCCATTTTGCTGCCGGCCAAATCCACAGTGACCGTTTCGACGAGCGGATGCTGCTTTACGTGCGCCGTAATCCGCGCCACGCAGCTCCCACAGTGCATTCCTTCAAGGTGAAAAACGCGCGGTGTGTTCATAACGTGAAGTTACCGCGAAGCCCACGAAGTCAGGCGCTGCCCCGCCTCTGAAAGCGTGCGGTCTTCTTTGGCGAAGCACAAACGCAGAAACCGCCAATCCTTGGGCGGGTTCGCAAAAAATGGGCTCAAAGGAATGCACGCCACGCCTGCTTCGTGCGTGAGCTGCAGCGCAAGATCGCGGTCGTTGGCCTCGCTCACTTCAGAATAATCGACCACAAAAAAGTAGCTGCCGCGAGACGGAACGACGCGAAATCCGCTCCCCGCCAAACTCGCCGCGAGCACCTCGCGCTTCGCGGCAAAAAACGACGGAAGCGCCAGGGCATAATCGGGCTGAGCCTTCAAAAACCGATGCACTGCGTGCTGTGTCGGGGTCGAAGCTGAAAAAGCGGCAAACTGGTAGAGGTTGCGCAGGGCGTTAGTGAGCGCTTCGGGGGCAAGTACGGCCCCAAGCTTCCAGCCCGTGGCGTGGTAGGTCTTGCCAAAACTGATGAAGCGAAGGCTACGCGACCGCAGCTCCGGCAGGTGGTGCGGGCTGCTTAAGGAGCGACCACCAAAGATCATGGTTTCGTACACCTCGTCGCTCAAAACCAGCGTTGCATCGGCGAGGAGTGCTGCGAGGCGTTGCCAGTCGCCGTGGTCCCAAAGCATTCCGGTGGGGTTGTGGGGTGTATTCACCAAAATGGCTCGGGTGCGCGGACTCAGGCGCGCCGCCAACGCGTCCCAGTCGACCTCGAAGCCTTCGGGGGTGTGGCGGAGTTGAACCCCAACGGGAATTCCGCCCGCGGCTAAAACCGCTGGTCGGTAGCTGTCGTAGGCAGGCTCGAGCAGGACCACTTCGTCGCCGGGCTGCACGAGCGCCTGCATCGCGGCAAAAATCCCAAGGGTTGCGCCAGGAACGACCGTTACTTCGCGATCGCCTTGGTAGGCCAAGCCGTTTCGCCGAAGCTGATCGTCGGCGATTGCTTCGCGAAGCGCCGGCAGTCCGGCCATCGGCGCGTACTGGGCCGATTCGGTTCGAAGTGCGTCCTGAAATGCGGCAACTAATTCGGGGTTGGGGCCAAACTCAGGAAAACCCTGGGCCAAATTGAGCGCGCCGTGCTCCTGCGCCCAGGCCGTCATGGTCGAAAAAATGCTGGGGCCGAAATCGGGAATCATCCGTTAAGGTCTGCAGGGGTAAAGGCGAGGGGGAGCAGGTCTCGGGCGTCGGCGACGCGCCAAACGTCACCTTCTTCGGCGGCCAAAATCAGCTCCAGCGGCGATTGCTGGCGGGCGTGCTGCTCTACCAGGGCCTGACGGCACATTCCGCAGGGTGCCAGAGGAACTCGTGCAGCCCCTGACGGAGGACGGTAGGTTATGGCCATGGCCTCAACCACTTCACCTGGGGCAAGGCTGTTGGCCGTGCTCAGGGCGACCCGCTCGGCGCAAATGCCCACGGGGTAGGAGGCGTTTTCTTGGTTGGTTCCCACCACTACCGAACCGTTGGCGAGGCGCACTGCAGCGGCAACCCGAAAGCCGGAGTACGGCGCATAGGCACGATCGAGCGCTTCGATCGCCGCGTCGAGCAGGGCCCGCTGCACCGGGTCCACGGAATGGCGCGGGACCGCATCAACCAGCAGTTCAATTTTCATAACTCAAACCTACTGCGAATCAAGTCTTCTTTGGGTTCGTCAGCGAAGAAAACGGGTCAAACCTTCGTGCAGCTGCAGCTGGTTTCGAGCGCGCACCCACGTGTGACCGGGGTACGACTCGGGGTAGTACATGCGGCCCGAAGCGGCGTCGGTCGCAAAACGCAAGGCTTGAATCCACGTTAGGTAGGCGGGCATGGCGCGGACCTGCTCCGCTCGGGTCGTTGCCTCAGGAAAAGCACCCGAGTAGCCAAGCCAAAGCGACTCGAAGTCGGTGGCGTCGACGCCGTTTCCCTTGGGGTCGTCTTCGTCGCGGAGCGCCGCTACGCTGCGCACTAAATCACCAAAGTCGCTACCCAAATACCCCGGCTGCAGCGTATCGAGGTCGACCGCCTGAAGTCCAAAATCGCTCAAAATCACGTTGCTTCGCTTGGCATCGTGGTGCTGAACGCCTGGTGCGAGCTCCGCTTCGAACCCGATGTACTCCTCAGACCACGCCTCAAGTTCACGGGCCACATCGGCCTGGGCCGTGGCCACCTGGTGCCGAACGTCACACCACTGGGCGTACCGAGTCCGCGCGCTGTGAAAGTCGGGAAGCACGGTGTCCCATTCCAATAACTCGCGGTTGAGCTCGGCGTTGAATTGGCCCCAAAACACCCCGAGTTGTGCGGGCGATGCAGCCTCCGGGCGCGCCTGAACCCACGGAAAAATTCGCCAACCTTCGGGGCTGTGGACCGCTCCGTCGCGACGCCGTTCCGGCAGAACCGCTAGCGTTGCGGCCGCGGAATCTGCCACGAGCCTCAAATTATGCTCCATAGATTCCAGATTGGCAAACACGCTTCGGTTCACCTGCTGCACGAAGCGCTGGCTTCCGTCGTCCCAGGTCGCGCAAAAACTTGCGTTGATCAAGCCGCCAGAAACCGGGCGCAGCGCTTGGGGCGCGGTCAGCCCCCAGTCTGCCCACCTAATACTGATCATTCAGGCCAAAAACGGGTTGGCGCTTGGCCCAAGCTCCGCGCGTAAAATCCGGAATAGCCTGAGGGGCCGACCCCTCCGCAATCGACTTTTCTGAAAGGGGCGTAATGGAATACCACGTCGCCAGGTCATAAACGTCCATCGGGAAGGGTTCGCGGCGCTTCAGGCACTCAACAAACGCATGGTCCACAAAAAAATCCATACCCCCGTGGCCGGCGCCTGCCGCTGAAGCGGCGTTCCGAGCCCAAAGCGGGTGGTCGTTGGCCGTTAATATTTCTTGGGTATTGGCCCAGCGGTGGCTGTGCTTCATCGAGTCTTCAAAATAAATGTGCCCTTGATCGAGTCCGCCCCAGCCGAAATCTTGCCAAATTCCTCGAGTGCCCTGAACGCGGAACCCCAAATTGTAGGGCCGCTGGAGCGACGTATCGTGGGTGAGTAAAATGGTCTCGCCGTGGGCGCACGCAATCGTCGTGGTCACCACGTCGCCGCAGGCAAAGGTCGCTTTAGCATTCGGGTGGTCTTCGCCGGCCTGGCGCACTATGTAATCGTGCAGTCCGCGTGCCTTGCTCGACATCGACGTGAGGTGGGTGAGGCGGTTGCCCCGGTTAATGTCCATCATTACGGCCACGGGCCCCAGTCCGTGCGTCGGGTAGAGTTCGCCGTTGCGCTTCAGATAATGGTCGGTTCGCCACTGCGACTCGCTGTAGCCCTTCTCAGCGCCAAATTCCACGCCTTTGCCGTACGGCGACTTGCCGTCGTTGAACAGCACCCCGCGCAGGTCGTGCTGGTAGCCGCCTTGGCCGTGCACTAATTCGCCGAACATACCTTGGCGGACCATGTGAAGGACCGCCATTACGTCGCGACGATAGCACACATTTTCTAGAGCCATTAAGGGCGTACCGGTTCGCTCGCTGGCGTCGACGAGGTCCCAGCATTCCTGCACGCTTAGGGCGCCGCCCACCTCCATGGCCACCGCAACCTTGGCTTCAAGTGCGGCCAGACCGTGGGCCCGGTGCCATTCCCAGGGGCTGCTGACAAAAACGGCGTCGAGTCGTTCCCGTTCGAGCATGCGCAAGTAGTCGTGCGGGCCCTCGGCATACACCTTGGGCTTGGGTTTTCCCGCTGTGCGGACCAATTCTAGGGCTTGTTCCATCATGTGCGCTTGAGGATCGGCCAAGGCGACCACCTCGACGTCGCTGCGCTGCAGCATCAGTTCAAGGTGGTTTTGCCCGCGCAATCCGGTGGCAATGAATCCGATCCGAAGCCGGTCGCGGCCCAGGTCGGTCCATCCGTACGCCAAAGAGGGGAGGAGCGCGGCCCCCGCGGTAGCCAGGCCGGTGGTGCGCAAAAAGTTCCTGCGGTTCATGGATTTTATGTTTTGTGGTGCTTAAAATACGCCTTAACACGGTCAAGGTCGTGGGCGTAGGTCATGCCGAACCACACACTTCCTGAGGCATCGACGATAAACGAAACTCCCATGTCTAGGCCTGTTTGTATGGCTTCAGGGATGCCGAATTCTCCAGGTTTTTTGGCGATAGTTGGCCACCAATCCAATGCGTTTGCTTGAAGTACCCAAGCGTTCATCGAAACGGGCGGATCCTTGAGCCGTTTTGCGTCAGTAGCATCCAGTCCGAAAAGCTCACGGATGGACGTGAGTCGGGACTGGCTATCGATTTCAAGTACCGCTCGGTTTACGGGGCCGTTCGGACTGCAGACCTTGGAAAGGGGAAAGGCGAGGGCCGCATTGATGCCCGCCTTAGCCCACGTAATGCCAGATTTCCAAAGGTCTCCGTAGTAGTCGTCCGCATTTCCGACGAGAACGGCTTTTGCACCCTGCGCAACGGCGTGACTCAGACCTAAGCGCAGTGCATCTGCAGTGCCCGCTGCGGAATCTTGAACAACAAAAGACACTGGTATCGCCCAGGTTTTAGCGTACCACTTAGGTACGTGTTCCGGGCGTACCACAAGTACTGCCGCGCTTATACCCGCCCTAGCTGCATCAGCAACGCTGAATTGGGCCAGGCACATCCCCGATTCATGCACTGAAGCGAGTTGCTTCGGCCCGCCAAAGCGAGTGCCTTTGCCAGCTGCAAGTAGTATGAGCATGAGGCTGTTGGTCATGAATACTCAGGAAGTTCATTAAAATAACCTATGACCAGTATAAGCAAATACTGTGAATAAAATGGCTCCATGCGAACTAACATTGTCAGAAATCATCTAGGTTCATGCAGCCTTCGGGCTGTTCGTGATCCGAATTTAACGACAACCTCATGCATTTAATCAATAAAAAAATCCCTGTACTCGCATTGGCGCTGGTCGGGTTACTGTGCGCATGTTCCGGCGGTTCAGGCGTCGTACACACGGTGCAACTTAAGAACGCCGAGATCGTTTTGGAAGGCCCACTCTTTGCGGGACCAAATCAGGGACAGTATGCGTTTTCCATTGACCTAGCCAGTGAGTTGGGCGACCAATTTCAGGAGGGTATGCAGATTAATGCGGCCAGCTTGAAATCAGCTGAAGTGATTGTGGCTGACAGTTTGGGCCTGAACCATTTAAATTCTTTAGTGCTCTCACTGGCCAGCGACAACCCTGAAGTTTCGATGCTCGAAGTGGCATTTAAAAATCCTCTTCCCAAAGAGTCGAGCTCGGTGGCGCTTGATTTAGCGCCGGAAGCCGAGTTAGACGAGCTACTCCGCGACGGGACCGTGTACTTGGTACTTGATGCCGACCTCGCCGAGGATCTCCTTGAAGGAAGTCGAAAATTCCAAGTTAACCTCACGTTTGAATTGACCACTAAATAATCCACATTATGATCAAAAAAATAGCCCTCTGGACTGCCTCTGCATTAATCGCATTTTCAACCCTCAATTTTGACCTTCAGGAAGCACCGGGTGATAAACTTGTGGGGATTTGGGAACCAAGTAATGGTCGCGCCCGTGTCAAAATAGACCGCATCGGTACCAAGTATTATGGTCGAATCGTTTGGCTGATCGAACCGAACGACCCCGAAACGGGCCTGCCCAAAACAGATAAAAACAACCCCGACCCAGCCCTTCAAAAGGTTCCCCTCAAGGGCTACCGAATGCTCAAGGATTTTGTTTACCAAGCCGATGGTACATGGTCTGAGGGAACGATTTATGATCCACTGAACGGGAGCACCTACAACTGCGTCATCAAGATGAAGGATAAGAACACTCTTGAAATCCGCGGTTACATTGGCGTTCAGGCACTTGGGCGCACCGACGTTTGGAAGCGTTTAGCCGTTCAACCTGCGAAGAAATGAGACATCCTTCATTTTACGTTTCGCTTCTTGCCATTGGTTTAAGTGCCCAAACTCTGCAGGCTCAAACCGATACGTCTTCGACCGAAGACTTCAGTTTGTACGATAATCTGGGTTTTGCAGATTCGGGAGCAAAGCGCTACTGTAGCCCAAAAATCGAGGGACTAAGTCCCGCAAAGCTCATTTCTATTGGCTACGATTTTCAGGGTCCTTACGCTCTCGCTGCAGGTGACCTTCTAGCTGTCGACGGTAGTGCTATTTTGAGTTCTGCTCAATCAGCTCAGGTACGGGCTACCCAGGGTCTTCGCGCAGGGTTCAACATTCCGGTAGTTTCCAAAACCAATTTGGTGTGGCAACTTGGTGCCAACTACTGGAATTCAAATTACACGTACTCAGACCCAATTGACGAGACGTCCAATCCGCTCCACCAAACCCTATCGGAACAAGGCCTTCGCACTGCCGGAGTAAGTACCACGGTTTTTAAACCTTTGGATAGCAAACGCTTCGTTCTGTTTCAAGGAAGTGTGGATCTCAGTGGCACTTATGGGATTGGCTTAATGCCGGCAGACTACCTTAAGTACTCGGCTGCATTGATTTATGGAAAACGCCCCACTGAAAAAAAACAGTGGGGGGTTGGCGTCGCGCGGACCTACCGGGTAGGCGAGCTGAACTACATCCCAGTGATACTGTACAATTCCACCGACGCCTTGAATAAGTGGGGTGCTGAAGTTCTTTTTCCGGCACGGGCGCACGTCCGGCGAACCATTAATCCTCGAAACATGCTTTTTGCGGGCTATGAGTTAGAAGGGCAGTCATTTCGCTTGTGGCAGAACCCAAATAGCGGTTTTGACCTTCGAAACGAAGGGCTCGAAATTCGCCGTGGTGAAGCTCGACTACGTTTGGTTTACGAGTTCTCGCTCAAGGACTTTATTTGGTTATCGGTTCAGGCCGGTTACCGAGTAAATGCCCGATACGACGTCGATCGTTTGGTCGGCGGAAAAGAAATTTATCGTGCCTTTGGCATTTTGCGTGACGATGCCTACGCGCAAGTGAACGGACTCGGAAATCCACTCTACTTCAATGTGAGTCTGAATTTGGTTAGCCCTTAATGGAGTTTACTCAAATGCAAAAGCCCCGCCAATCGGCGGGGCTTTTTTGTTCGAAGTCCTAACTCAATTAAAGAGCGGGAGTCGCGACTACCGTGAAGGTAACCGTAATGTCGTCGGCAAGAACGTAGTCCTTAACGAAGTGCTTCCAGCTTACGCCGTGCTTCTGGCGGTCAAACACCAAGGTTCCCGTGAACGTTGCGCCAGCCTCAGAAACCTGCAGGTTGCTGATTTCGAGCTGCTCGTCAACCGTTACTCCCTTAACCGTGAGTTTGCCGTTTACCTTATCCAGGCCTTCAGCGCTAACCACTTCAAACGTGGCCGTCGGGAACGAATCAACGCCAAAAAAGTCGTTGGTTGCCAGGTGGGCAACGAGGTCGGTTGCGAGACCGCCGTCTTGATCCTTGTACGATGCGCTGTCGGTCGGCCAAATGCTGGTCATGTCGATGGTGAAGGTTCCGCCAACGATTTGGCTGTCTGCAACTTCAACCGTGCCTGAAGCGAGCTTCACTGTTCCGTTGTGGCCGTACACGCCAACAACTTCACCTTTCCACTCAACGCTTGAAGCGGTTACGTCAACCGTGTAAGCCGTTGAAGCGGCCACTTCGGTTTCTTCGGCTTTATTGGAGCACGATGCAGCAACTACGGCGAGGGCAGCGGCAGCGATAAATGATTTGTTCATGGGGTTATCTGTTTTTTTGTTTGTGGGTGCAAATATACATGGTTAAACATCTAAAACAATGGTTAAACATGTTGTCGGGTTCTGCGCGGACTATTTTTTAGCGCGGAACACGCGGCGCTCCAACCAAATGGTGCCGTAGGGCAGCAGGGAAGCCAAACCAAAGGCAAGGACCCGAGCGAGCGGCCAGCGCTCCGCATACCAAACGGCCGCGAGGAGTCCGCAAAATGCTAGAAATAAGGCGCCGTGAGCCATGCCAACCCACTGATTGGGCCACAAAATACCCCAACCATACTTCAGCGGCATGCTGGCTCCAAAGGCTAAGTAGCTGACTCCTTCGGCAACGGCGACGCCCCGAAAAAGCTGAACCAACGTCGAATTTGTGGATTTACTTTCCAATGCAAAAGGAACTAAAAATGGAACCTAAAAGGTCGTCAGCGGTAATTTCACCCGTAATGCTGCCGAGGTGGCGCAGGGCTTCGCGCAAGTCGTAGGCCACCAATTCGCCGCTTGCCTGCGCTTGAAGCTGTTCCTGCACGCGCCCCAGGGCCTCAAGGCTCAGCCGAAGGGCTTCGGCGTGTCGGGTATTGGCAATCAGCACGTCACCTTCGGGTTCGGCACGGTTTACCGTGGCAAGCAGCCGCGATTCGAGTTCGGCGAGGTCGTCTTCGTGCGGACCGAGTTCCACGTGTTCCGGAAAACCGTCCATGCGCTGTCCCGGCCAGAGGTCGCGTTTGGTAAGCACAACCAATAGCTCCGCCTCTGGATTTTCCTGCCGCACCCGTTCCACAAGCTCGTGGGCTTCGCGCGCGGTTGACGCCATGGGGTCAACCAAAATCACGGCAATGTGGGCTTCGCGCAGCTTGGCCCAGGAGCGCTGAATTCCCATTTGCTCGACCTCGTCGTGGGTGGCGCGAATTCCCGCCGTGTCGATCAGCCGGAACGCAAACGGCCCGAGACGAAACCGTTCTTCGACGCTGTCGCGCGTCGTGCCGGGAACCGCGCTAACTAAGGCTCGGTCGTCCCGAAGCAAGCGGTTCAGGAGGGTACTCTTTCCCGCGTTAGGGGCGCCCAGCAGCACCAAGGGAATGCCTTCGCGAATCGCCTGCCCCTGACGAAAGCTGGCAAACATGCGTTCACACTCCGTGGTGATCCGTTGAAGCACGTCGAGCAGCTGGTCGCGCTGCGCAAACTCCACGTCTTCGTCGACAAAGTCGAGTTCCAGCTCAATCAGTCCGGCAAAGTCGGTGAGCTGCTGCCGAAGGTCCTGGAGCTTGCGCGAAACGCTGCCCTTTAGTTGCTTGAGCGCGAGTTCGTGCCCCGCTCGCGATTCCGCCGCAATAAGGTCGCCCACTGCCTCGGCCTGAGCGAGGTCCAACTTGCCGTGGGCAAAGGCGCGCTGCGTGAACTCCCCCGGAAGAGCAAGCGTGGCCCCCGCCTGAAGCAGCGAATGCATGGCCTCTTCGGCGATGTAGGGAGCGCCGTGCAGCCCAAATTCGACCACATCTTCACCGGTAAACGAAGCTGGACCTTGAAACCACGTAGCTAAACCGTGGTCCAGCTCGCTGCCGTCCGCCCGGTTAAAACGGCCCAAAAGGGCCTTGCGCGGCACCCACGGTGACCTGGTCGCAAACAAGCGTTGGGCTATCGCCAGTGCGTCGGGGCCTGACAGGCGAATAACGTTCAGTGCACCTAAACCGCGCGCCGTGGCCAATGCTGCGATGGTTGTCGAAATCACAGGGCAAAGATACCCTGTTCGGCACAGGCTTTGCGAGAAGGCAGGCGTGAAACTGCAATCCGTTTTGGGCTATTCGGTTCTGCTCGTTCTGTCGGTGTCCTGCCGGGTGGATCAGGCTATCGAGGCCGAAGACAGCTGGTTTTACAGCCGACGCCCCACGCAATCGGTCGCTACGCTGGTCGGCGCCGATACCCTGCACTGGACTCAGGTTGGATCAGGTTCCGATACGCTGGTCCTCGTTCACGGTTTTGGTCCGTACCCGACTGTGCAGTGGCAGCCGGTGGTTTGGAAGTTCAGCGACACCAAAACCCTTATCGTAGTGGATTTGCTCGGGTTTGGCCAAAGTACCTCGCCCGATACCTCGATTCGCATCTCGCAGCAGGTTGAGGCGCTGCGGTCTGCACTTGACGCGCATGGCATCGCTCGCATTCATTTAGTCGGGCATTCCTATGGCGGAATGGTCAGCACCGTGTTTGCCAGCCAGCACCCGGAACGCCTTCGGTCCCTTGTGCTAATTGACCCGCCCCACCGCCATTTTGAACTCAGCTACCTCGACAGCCTGCAGCAGCAGTGGGGTCGTCCCATCGAAGAAGTGCTGCTGCCGCGCGACCTGGAGAGCTACGACGCGATGATGCAATTGAGCGTTTACGACCCGTTCTTTCTGCCGGCATTCATGAAGCAGCAGGTTTTGGAGAACATTTATTCTGAAAACCTGAAGCAGCGAGAGGCGATGCTGCGCGCGGTCCGGCGCGATGAGGCCTGGATTCGCGAACAGGCACACGGTTGTTCGGTTCCGACGTTGCTGGTTTGGGGTGCTCACGACGCCCTTTTTCCGCCTCGGGGTGCGGCTATGGTGGCTCAGGATTTTCCGCTAAGCCGCACGGCCCTGATTCCCAAGGCGGGACACCTTCCGCACATGGAACGCCCGTTTGATGTGCTCGATTCGCTTGAAGCGTTTTTTAACGACCAAGGGCCCAAATAGCGGGCTCTTTTGCCGTCAAGGCACCTGGAATGCCTTCGCTTCGCCATGCGCGGACCGAGCGTCGCTGGACCCATTCGTGCGGACCCGTAAGCCCAAGACCAATAAATAGTTGGGTTTCTGGCTGAAGCGTTTGGCACAATTCGCTAAATAGTTTCGTGTTCCGGTAGGGCGTTTCGATAAACCACTGGCTTTCGCCCTGAGCAGCATCGCGCTCCATTCGGTTTAGTAGTCCTTTGCGGGCCGTGCTGTCGTGGGGCAAGTACCCGTGAAAGCGAAACTGCTGCCCGCCGAGTCCGCTCGCCATAAGGCCGAGTAGGAACGACGAGGGGCCGGGCCAAGCCACCACCGAAATTCCCTCGGCATGAGCTTGAGCAACCACCTCGGCACCTGGGTCGGCCATTCCCGGTGCGCCGGCGTCAGAAATGAGTCCGACATCGTGTCCCGCCCGGCACGCGGCCAGGGCGGATTTGGCGTCGTTACCGCCGTGTTTGGACCATGAGGTCAACGTGAGTCGCCCCAAATCGCATTCGGTATGCAGCACGCGCAGTTGGGCTCGCGCAACTTTAGGCGTTTCTACGATCCAAAAGTCAATTCGAGCGACCAGCTCGCGCAATTCAAGGCCGCTCCAGCGGCTAGGGGTTGCGAGCGGAACAGGAATCACGTGAAGGGTCCCTAGCCCCGCCATCGTTCAAGCCAATTTTGGCTAGCCTCGCGAAGAAGCAAGGCAACCTGTTCAAAACCCTGATCGCCGCCGTAGTAGGGATCGGGCACCTCCCGTCCTTCGCCGGGAAACGAAGCTTCGAGCATCATCGAAATACGCTCAGTGGCCTGAGAAGGTGCACGCCGTAGAACCTCGGCCAAATTGGAGCGATCCATCACTAAAATATGGTCAAAATTCTCAAAATCAGCGTCAACGAGCGGTCGAGAAGTCTGATGCGAAATGGAGTGTCCCCAACGCCGCACCGACGCTTGAGACCGGGCATCTGGGGCCTCGCCTTGATGGGCCGAACTGGTTCCCGCGCTGTCAACGATCCAACCGTGGTTGGGGCCAAGCTGCTCAAGGAGTTCGGCCTCCATGAGGCCTTGCGCCACTGGAGATCGGCAAATGTTGCCCAGGCACACCATAAGTACCCGGCGAGGCTCCATTAGGCGAGGGTAAGCTTCTTGCGAATGTCGTCGACGTAGGTCCGAAAGCGCTTGTCGGTTTCGGTCAAGTTCGAAACCGTGCGGCAGGCGTGCAGCACCGTGGCGTGGTCTTTATTGCCAATTTGCGTTCCGATAGAAGCCAGCGAGTTCTTAGTCAACTGCTTGGCGAAGTACATCGTGAGTTGCCGTGCCTGAACGATTTCGCGCTTGCGGGTTTTGCTGCGCAAAAGCTCCACGGGCATATCGAAGTAGTCGCACACGACTTTTTGAATGAAGTCGATCGAAATTTCGCGGGTCGTGTTCTTGACAAACTTGTCAATCATCGACTTGGCGAGTTCGACGGTGATGCGCTTGCGGTTCAGCGAAGACTGCGCGAGGAGCGAAATCAACGCGCCCTCGAGTTCGCGAACGTTGTTGGTAATGGAGTAGGCGAGGTACTCAATGACGTCGTCGGGCATCTCAATTCCGTCGGCATACAGTTTTTGCCGCAGAATGGCCATGCGCGTCTCGAGGTCGGGGCGCTGCAGGTCTGCAGAAAGGCCCCACTTAAACCGCGACAGCAAACGCTGTTCCATGACCTGCAGGTCAACCGGAGCGCGGTCTGACGTGAGGATGATCTGTTTGCCTTGCTGGTGCAAGTGGTTGAAGATCTCAAAAAAGACATCTTGGGTCTTCTCTTTGCCGCTGAACGAGTGCACATCATCCATGATCAGCACGTCGATAAGCTGGTAGAAGTGGACGAAATCGTTTTTGGTGTTGTTGCGAATCGCGTCGATGAACTGCTGGGTAAAGCGTTCTGCCGAAACGTACAGTACCGTTTTCTCGGGGAACCGATCCTTGATTTCAATGCCGATCGCGTGGGCTAGGTGAGTTTTTCCAAGACCATTGCCTCCATACAAAAGGAGGGGGTTAAAGGAAGTGCCTCCAGGCTTCTGCGCCACGGCATAGCCTGCGCTTCGCGCTAAGCGGTTGCAGTCGCCTTCAATAAAGTTCTCAAAGCTGTAGTTGGGGTTTAACTGCGACTCAATGTGAACCTTCTTTAGGCCAGGGATTACAAAGGGATTGCGAATTCCGTCGTCTCCGATGCGCGCGGGCAACGAAATTTGGGGGTTCTCAATCGGTCCACGGTTTGCCGAAGGAATATCCATGTTCGACGTTCCGAGGTGTGCGGACTCCTGGTCCATCACGATGGAGTAAACCAAACGCGCATCACTGCCCATTTCCTTGGTGATGGCGGATTTCAGGAGCTTCACGTAGTTGGCTTCGAGCCACTCGTACACGAATTTTGACGGAACCTGAAGAGTAATAACCTTTGCTTGGAGCTTTAAGGGCCGAATCGGCAGAAACCAAGTCTTGTATGCTTGCGGACTAATGTTGTCCTGCACATAGGTCAGACAGTTTCTCCAGACGGCTTCAGCAGTGCGCTCCATCGTTGCGTTTAGGTTAGTAATTTGAGGTGCCGTTAGAGGAGTGGATTGTGGCTGTCGAGCAGCTCGGTCACACTTCCCGTTTCGGACCACGAAGTTGTCAATTAATTCTGTTGAAAAAAGTTTCGTCACCTCTTGATTTACAAAAAATTTTGTCGTTATACATTTCTAATGAATCGCAAAAAATGCTGATAAATATTTTGTAACTAACTGATTATAAACGATTAAATACTGAGATTAATGCTTGTTTCAACATATAAATTAAGGGTGCGCTACGCAGAAACCGATAAAATGGGTTATGCCTACTACGGGGTCTATTCAACCTATCTAGAAATCGCTCGGGTTGAAGCATTAAGGTCAATTGGCATTTCGTACGCGACGATGGAGTCCGACGGAATTATGCTTCCCGTTCGAGACGTCCGGTTGCGCTATCGACGTCCACTGAAGTACGACGACCTATTTACCATCTCGACGACCATAGCCTCGTTGCCTGAAGGCAGCCGTTTGCACTTTACGTACCAAATCCACAATGAGGCCGGTGAACTTTGCACGGAGGCAGAAACTACCTTGGTTTTTGCCGACGCCCAAACCGGTCGACCGATTGCACCCCCCGATTCATTTATTTCAGCCCTACGCCCCTTCGTTAAGGAATAACGAGGATACGTGATCGATCCTCGGAAAAATAGAACCCGGGTTCAGGAAGTGGCTTGCCTTGGACCAAGTTGAATTTTCTGCCAAGGGCATCCCAAACCGTTCGCGAAGCTTGACTTGGCCATGGCCAATGTTCGTTGCTTAGGATAATGAAGTCAGTTGCGCCCTTTGTGGGTTCGTTTAGTTCCAATCCTGGAGACAAAATTTGCCAGGTGCCAAAATCCAATCGAAGACCATCTGCGTGAACACCGTTATACTTAATGGTATCTGCATGTAGGACCGCCTCGGCAAATTGGGTGAAGCTGGTCGAACTCGACAGACTGTACAGCGCTTCCATAACCAGGCCGTCCATGACGGCGCCTCCAAGGCGTTGGCGTCCGCGCACCAGAGCATCGACCAGCACGTTGGTGTGGCTGTAAGGCCCTGTGAATACAAGGCCAGGATACATTTTCTGCGTACTGTTCAGCGCAGACCGGCCGGCCCAAAAGGTGTTATGTCCGTCCCAGGTGAACACGTCGGCCCAGCGATTTGGGCTCCATTCGAGCGACCACGAAACCGCAAAGTAGTCGCAGATCGCTTCTTCGAGTGCTTGGCGCTGAACCGAAATGTTGGTGCCCGGCGCTGCGGCGTAGCACATCGCGTGGCCGTACTCGTGAACCAGCACGTCGGGGTCCTCGGCGTCGTCCACACCGCCTTCGCCGAAATAAAGCCGGGGTGGATTTGTGGCGTAGTCAAACGCACTTTGGTCCGCACCGCCGTACGCGTTAACGTCTACCGGAATCGAGTAGTGGACCATGCTTCCGTAGCCTAGGGTGGCCATTCGGGACTTCCAAGCGTTTAGGTGAAAGAGCGCGTTAAGCATTTCAAATTCCGCGTCGGACCGGCTAAAAACGGCGTTCGAACTGGTAAGTACGGGGACCGTCACCGCGGGCGGATCAAATTCTTGAATGCTCGCAGCAGAATTGGCGAGCACAAATCCGCTCCCGTTCCACGTTACGCGTACCGACACGCTTTGGCGCAAGCTATCAAGCACCGCGGCGTTTCCATCGTTCCCATCGACGTAGAGCCCGCCGTACGGCACGTTGGCACGGCTCAGAGGGTCAGGAGCAAACACTTTGGCGCTGATGAGCGTATCGAAGCGGCGGACCAAATCCAGCGAGTCCAGAAGTCGTCCGTTGGCGTCGTGCCAACGTCGCACGCGGCGCAGCGGGTGCGGCCGGTAGTCCTCGGAACGCTGTGCCGCAATCCACTGCTGGTCCCGGATGAGCCACACTCGGTCGGCGTTCTCGTCCATGGGGTGCGGACCCGGGTGCCCTTCAGGCAGTTCGGGGAACACATGGCGCTCGGTTTGGCCGTCGGGCGTCCGCACGATTACGGCTTCGGCACCTTCGATCCACACGCCGTCGAGGTAGCCCTGCAGGCGTTCGTAGCGCCGCCATGGCGTTGCGAGGTCCGCGTACGTGCGCCATTCGACTTCGGCTCGGACGGGAACCTCCGGGGCGGATTGCCCGAACAAAGCCGTGGCTGTCGGAACGAAAAGCAAGGACCAGAAGAAACGGTTCATGCGTTTTTAACGTTTAGCGCGTGGTGAAGTTCATCGCTTCCATAGCGTCCCAAAGGCGTCCAGTCCGCGCTCATCTTGGGAGCGCCAACGCCGTGCGGGGGTAAGGTTTGCGGAGCCGTCCAGCGGTACGCTTCGTTCCAAAGTCCGATCGACCCAAACGCTGCCAGGGTTTGAGCGCCCCCCTCGACCATTAAACTTCGAAGCCCTGAGGAAGCCAGCAGGCGAGGAAGGGCTTCTGCCACCGATTCGCCGGGTTCGGGCGTCCAAATAATCCAGCCTTCGCGTCGAGCCTGCTCGTCTGCATCAGGATTTAAGGGCCGAGTTGCCCACATGATGCGCGTGATTTCGGGACCGGCCACGGCGCGCAGGGTGCCTTGGGTGCGGTCGGCCAGCCAGGTTCCGGCCCCCACCAACAGCGCCCCACAGGTTTGCCTCAGGCGATGGGACCAAACGTGCGCCTCCGCCCCGGTAACCGACCAGGGTCCTGGGTGCTCCGGGCTTCGCGGACCATCAATTTGTCCTCGGGCATCTTGGGCCCACTTGAGTACGACCCACGGGCGTCCGGTGCGCATAGCGTGCAAAAATCCGCGGTTCATTGCCTCGGCACGAGCTGATTCAACGCCCACCTCAACCCGGCAACCTGCAGCGCGAAGCATCGAAATTCCGCGCCCCGCAACCAGCGGATTGGGATCCTCCACGGCGACCACAACCCGTCCAATTTGGTGCTCAATTAATGCCAAGCTGCAGGGACCCGTGCGGCCCTGGTGGCTGCAGGGCTCCAACGTCACATAAAGCGTTGCATCAGGCAGAAGCCCTGCGTCGGCCGCCTGAACCGACCGCAACGCCATGATTTCAGCGTGCGGCTCGCCCGCCCGATGGTGGTAGCCCTCGCCGAGAATTCGTCCCTCGTGCACGAGGACTGCTCCAACCAAGGGATTGGGAAACGTGAAACCGGTCCCTTGGGCCGCAAGGTCAAGGGCGCGCTGCATGAACAGGGAGTCGGATCGCACTCCGCGAAGGTACAGCCCTACCTTTGCTGCGTGACATGGCGCGGACTCCAGCAAGCATTCATCGCGGCCCGAAGCGGTTTCGAGGCGGGCGAAGCCAATGCGCAGTGGCGTCGCTGGATTGAGGCAAAAACGGACCGCTCCTTCGCGCGCATCGCCCTCGAATCGCTCGATCAGGTTCCGGCCGAAATTTTGGCGGAGTTTTACCGCTGCGAGGCCGACCTAAACAGCTTAAAACCTATTCAGCAAATACTTGGATTTGAATATTTTGACGGTATCAAATTCAACATAAACTCCAATGTTCTGATTCCGCGTCCTGAAACCGAGGAACTGGTTGCTGAAGCCGCACGGCGTGCCCCCCACGGAGCTAGCGTGCTTGACCTGGGCACCGGCTCAGGGTGCATTGCGCTCGCGCTGAAGAACCGGCGCCCCGACCTGCACGTAACCGGGGTGGACTGCGCCCAAGAGGCCTTGGCGGTGGCGGCCCACAACGAAGCGATGCTCAAACTCGGGGCAGCATGGTGCTGGGGCGACCTTCGCCAAGCTCCGCCCGGGGGTCTTCGGGCCGAGTTGATCTTGAGCAATCCGCCCTACATCACCCCAGACGAAGACCTGGCGCCCGAAGTGCGCGACTACGAACCGCACCTGGCCTTGTTTGCTCCAGAGGGCGATCCGCTGTACTACTACCGCCGCGTCTTGGACTGGGCCCAGCAGCTTGGAGCGCTTCAGCTCGGATTTGAATGCCACCGAACGTACGCGGCCGATGTGGCCCAAGCGGCCGTTGACGCGGGATGGAACGCGCACTGGTCTTTAGATCAGTTTGGTGCGCCGCGATGGGTTTGGGCCCAAAAATCCCGGCCCTGAACCCCTACCTTTGAGGACATGGCTCCGCTCGAACGCATCGCTGAACTCCGCCGCGAACTGCACGCGCACAACCGTCGCTACTACGTCACCGACAATCCGACGGTAAGCGACGCGGAGTTCGACCGCCTGCTGCGCGAACTCCAGGTATTGGAGCAGCAGCACCCCGAGGTTTTTGACCCCAACAGTCCCACGCAACGGGTGGGCGGAGGGCTCACCAAGATCTTCGAGCAGGTTGCGCACCGCCGGCCTATGCTGAGCTTGGCCAACACCTACAGCTTTGACGAGCTCGACGAATTTGTGCGCCGCGCCCAGGAGCTGGCGTCCAACTCCGAACTCGAGTGGAGCGCCGAACTCAAATTCGATGGGGTCGCGATTTCGCTGTGGTACGAAGAAGGCAAACTGGTTCGGGCCCTTACCCGAGGTGATGGCGTGCAGGGCGACGACGTGGTGGTCAACGTGCGGACCATTCCGGAGGTGCCGCTGTACTTGCCCGAAGATGCGCCGAGCGACCTTGAAGTACGGGGCGAAATAGTCTTTTTAAACGACGCCTTTGAACGGCTCAATGCGCGCCGTCGCGCCGCCGGGCTCGAGGAGTTTGCCAATCCGCGCAACGCCGCTTCAGGAACCCTAAAAATGCAGGACTCCGCCGAAGTTGCGCTACGCCGACTGAGCATGTTCACCTATGCGGCCTATTCGGACCAGCGTCCTTTTGCTTCCCACTCGGGGGCGCTGGATGCCTTGGCTGCGTGGGGCTTCCCGGTGCCGCCCCGTGAACCTCGGTGGTCGCAGTGCTGCGCCAACGCCGACGAGCTCAAAGACTTTTTAGCCTACTGGGATGCCCAACGCCAGCAGCTTCCGGTCGCGACCGACGGGGCGGTACTCAAGGTTGATCGCGTCGACGAGCAGCAGCGCCTAGGTTTTACCGCCAAAGCCCCTCGCTGGGCTATTGCTTACAAATTCAATGCGGAACAGGCCTGTACGCCCTTGATCGACGTGCGCTACCAGGTAGGGCGCACTGGAGCCGTCACGCCCGTGGCCGTGCTCGAGCCCGTTTGGCTGAGTGGAACCCAAGTTCAGCGCGCATCGGTTCACAATGCCGACCAAATTGCCAAGCTCGACCTGCATTTAGGCGACTGGGTTTGGGTCGAAAAAGGAGGGGAGATTATTCCAAAAATCACCGCGGTTGACCGTGCGCGCCGCCCTGCCAATGCGCCTCAAGTCATCTTTGCCGCACAGTGCCCTGACTGCGGAACACCGCTCGAGCGCAGCGAAGGGGAGGCCCAGCACTTCTGCCCCAACTGCAGTGCGTGTCCGCCCCAAATTAAGGGGCGCATCGAGCACTTCATCCACCGCCGGGCCATGGACGTCGACGGAATCGGCGTCGAAACCGTCGACCGCTTGGTCGACCTGGGTTGGGTGCGCACACCTGCAGACCTTTATGACCTTGGCGCGTCGGGTTGGTCACGGCTGGACAAATTCAAAGAAAAATCGGTGGCCAACGCGCTCGCGAGCCTCGATGCCAGCCGCAGCATCCCCTACGAACGCGTGCTGTTCGCCCTCGGAATTCGCCACGTGGGCGAAACCGTCGCTAAAAAAATCGCCAAAGCCGTTCCCCACATGGACCTTCTTGCTCAGGCTACCACAGAAGAGTTGACGGCAGTCCCCGACGTAGGACCGCAAATCGCTGAAAGCATTGCCGGCTGGATGGCCCAGCCCGAGAACCAGCGAGAACTCGCCCGGCTCAAAGCACAGGGCCTGCAAATGGAGCGTGCGGCAGCCCCCGAGGGCGCGTCAACAGTCCTCGAAGGCAAGACCTTTGTGGTGAGTGGCGTGTTTGCGCACTTCAGCCGAGATGGCATTAAAGACGCGGTGGAGCAGCACGGCGGACGCATCGCCAGCAGCGTCAGCAGCAAGACCCACTTTTTGCTCGCCGGCGAAGGCGTGGGGCCCAGCAAACGCGCCAAGGCAGAAGCCTTAGGTGTACATTGGTTAACTGAAGAAGAATTTCGAGCATGGATTGGCTCTACCGACTAACCGCCCCGCTGCAAAAGCGCGCATGGCGCAAAGCCTCCGACGACCGCCCCACCACCTTAGCGTGGCCGGGCTGGGAAAAAGCACGCCGCATCGGCATCGTGTTTGACGCGCGCGCCGAAGAAGGCTATTTGGAATCCTTGCGTCAGGTCGTTTCGGCCCTCCA
>VGFU01000003.1 GCA_016868755.1 Bacteroidota bacterium
TCACCAGCTTTAAAACGCAGTTTGTCAAGGGGTTTGCCAAACCAGGCGACTCGGTTTATGTGTCGCGAGCCTTGGCGCCCGCCTACGGAATTGCGGGATTTGGCCTGACCCACAAGACGGACGGCCTGGACCTGTATGCGTCGCCCGTGACCGCGAAGTTCACGTGGGTGCTCGATAGTGCGTTGAGTGCCCAAGGCGTGTTTGGCTTGGTGCCGGGCCAACGGTTCCGCCAAGAATTAGGGCTGTACGGCAACGCGCGCTACCAGCATTCGTTTGAGGGCGGAATCAAAATGGACCTCCGCCTCAACGCTTTTGCGAACTACCTGCAGGCGCCGTTCAGCATCGATCTCGACAGCGACTTGCTGCTGGTGTACAAGAATAAGAGTCCGCTCAGCGTTACCCTGCGGAGCCAAAACCTTTTTGACCGCGACGTGCTGCTGCGCGACACCAACGGCGACGGCAAGCTCGACGGGTCAGGAATTCAAACCAAGCAGTTTATGGGCCTCGGACTCACCTACGAATTTGGCAAAAAATGAAAAAAGGCTCCGCACTTCACGCGTTTGAATTGATGGCTACCGCGAAGGCGATGGCCGAGCTGTACGAGGCCAACAAGGAGGTGACGGCTACCTACGTGCACGCTACCGCACGCGGACACGAGGCCATTCAGCTCGCGCTGGCGACGCAGCTCGAGCCCAACGACCTTTTGTACCCCTACTACCGCGACGACGCGATGCTGCTGGGCATTGGTATGACGCCCTACGACCTCATGCTGCAGCTGCTGGCCAAGCGCGACGACCCCTTTTCGGGCGGACGCACCTACTACAGCCACCCTTCGCTGCGCGACGCCGACAAGCCAAAAATTCCGCACCAGTCGTCGGCGACGGGCATGCAGGCGATTCCCGCGGCCGGAGCCGCGATGGGCATTCAGTACCGCGAAAAGCAGGGCCTGACGGCCGAGTGGGGCGGAGCCAAGCCGATCTCGGTCTGCTCAATCGGCGATGCGGCCATGACCGAAGGCGAAGTGAGTGAAGCGCTTCAAATGGCGGCGCTTAAACGCTTCCCGCTGCTCGTGCTGGTCCAAGACAACGGCTGGGACATCTCAGCCAACGCCGCCGAAACGAGGGCGGCAAACGCCGCACAGTACGCCCAGGGTTTTCCCGGCATCGACGTTGTGCAGGTGGACGGAACCGACTACGTCGCCTGCCATTCCGCCCTTAAAGATGTGCTGCGCACGATGCGCAAGAAGCGCGGACCGGTGCTGGTGCACGCGAAGGTTCCGCTGCTGAACCACCACACCTCGGGCGTGCGCATGGAGTGGTACCGCGACGACCTCGACGAGGCCCGCGCCCGAGACCCCTTTCCGAAGCTGCGCGCCGCCCTGCTGGCGGACGGTCACAAAGCTGCCGAGCTGGACGCCCTGGTCGAAGCCGCCCGCGCCCGCGTGCAGGCGGACTACGAGCGCGCACTGGAGGCTCCGGACCCCACGCCCAGCGAACTTTTCACGCACCGACTGGCTCCGACGCCCGTGACCGAAGAGCGCGGAACCCGCGAGCCCGCCGGCCGCGAGCGCACCGTGATGGTCGACAGCGCTCTGTTTGCCGTGCGTGAAATCCTCGACGCCCACCCCGAAGCCCTGCTCTATGGCCAAGACGTGGGGCGCCGCCTCGGAGGCGTGTTTCGCGAGGCCGCCACACTCGCCCAGCAGTTTGGCGACGACCGCGTCTTCAACACGCCGATTCAAGAGGCGTTCATCGTCGGAAGCACCGTCGGCATGGCCGCCGTGGGCCTCAAGCCCATCGTCGAAGTGCAGTTCGCGGACTACATCTGGCCGGGCCTCAACCAGCTGTTCACCGAGCTTTCGCGCGCTCACTACCTCACCAACGGCAAGTGGACGGCCGACATGATTTTGCGGGTTCCGATCGGAGCCTACGGCAGTGGCGGACCGTTCCACTCCTCAAGCGTGGAGTCGGTCGTGACCGCCATTCGCGGAATCAAAGTCGTCTACCCATCCACCGGGGCCGACCTCAAGGGCCTGATCAAGGCCGCTTACGCGGACCCCAACCCCGTCGTGGTGCTCGAGCACAAAGGCCTGTACTGGTCTAAGATCAAAGGAACCGAAGGCGCCAAAACCGTTGAGCCGGACGCCGACTACGTCATTCCCATCGGCAAGGGCCGCATCGTGCGCGCTGTCGAGCCCGACGGCGAACCCACAGCCTTGGTTGTAACCTACGGCCGCGGGGTCTACTGGGCCCTCGAAGCTTCTGCAGGAATGCCTGTTGAAGTCCTCGATTTGCGCAGCCTTTCGCCTTGGGACGAAGCCCTGGTGTTTGAACGCGCGCGCGCCCACGGACGCATTCTGGTCCTCACGGAGGAACCTTCCGTGCAGCCCTTTGCGCGCTCGATTGCCGCCCGAATCCAAGAAGAGTGTTTCACGTCCCTCGACGCGCCCGTGCGCGTGCTGGGCGCCGAAGACACCCCGGCGATACCGCTCAACAAAACGTTGGAAGCCACCTACTTGCCCAATGCGGACAAGGTGCGGGTAGCGCTGGAGGCGTTGCTCAGTTACTAGTTGCTAGTTGCTAGTTACTAGTTACTAGTTGCTGGTTGCTGGTTGCTAGTTGCTGGCCGCTAGTTGCTGGCTGCTGGTTGCAAGTTGCTGGCTGCTAGTTGCTGGCTCGCTCCAAGATTACCGCGTACCCCTGGCCGACCCCAATGCACATGGTGACGAGGGCGTAGCGGCCTTGGGTTTCGTCCAGGGCTCGGGCGGCCGTGAGGACGAGGCGGGCACCCGACATTCCGAGGGGGTGGCCCAGGGCGATGGCGCCGCCGTTGGGGTTGATGCGCGGGTCGAGGTCGTCGAGGCCGAGGCTGCGGGTCACGGCAAGGGCCTGCGCGGCAAAGGCTTCGTTGAGTTCGATGTGGTCGATGTCGGCCAAAGTGAGTCCGGCGCGCTTGAGGGCAAGCTGGGTGGCGGGCACGGGGCCGATGCCCATGATGCGGGGCTCGACGCCAGAGACGCCGCTCGCGACGACGCGGGCAAGGGGGTTCAGCGAATGGATGCGCAGGGCGTCTTCAGAGGCGACGAGGAGGGCGGCCGCGCCGTCGTTCAGGCCTGAGGCGTTGCCGGCGGTGACGCTTCCGTTGGGGCGGAAGGCGGGGCGCAGCCCCGCGAGTCCCTCGAGGGTCGTGCCGGGCTTGGCGAATTCGTCGTGGGCGAAGACGACGGGGTCTCCTTTGCGCTGGGGAATCGAGACAGGGGCGAGCTCGCCGGCGGTGAAGCCGCGGGTGACGGCCGCGGCGGCTCGTTGCTGGCTGCGCAGGGCGAGGGCGTCTTGGTCTTCGCGCGAAATTAAAAATTGGTCGGCGAGGTTTTCGGCGGTTTCGCCCATAGCGTCGGTTCCGTAGCGCCGCTTCATTTCGGGGTTGACGAAGCGCCAGCCGAAGGTGGTGTCGTACATCTGGCTGTCGTTGCCAAAGGCCTTCGAGGGCTTGGACATGGCGTAGGGGGCGCGGGTCATGTGCTCGACGCCTCCGGCGAGGATGAGGTCGCCTTCGCCCGAGAGGATGGCGCGGGCGGCGTGCTGAACGGCCGATAAGCCGCTGGCGCAGAGGCGGTTCACGGTTTCGGCCGGCACCGTGTGCGGAATGCCGGCGAGCAAGGTGGCCATTCGGGCCACGTTGCGGTTGTCTTCGCCGGCCTGGTTGGCACAGCCCAAAAAGGCGTCGTCGATCGCGGCGAGGTCCAGGTTGGGATGGCGGGCGACGAGGGCGCGCAGCGCGTCGGCCGCGAGGTCGTCGGCGCGGACGGCGCTCAGGCTTCCGCCGAGGCTGCCAATGGGGGTTCGTACTCCGTCAACTAAGAATGCGCTTCGGGTTGCCATGGGGTGTCTTTAAAAAATACGGTTCCGCGAAAATGGGCCACGTCGGTGCCGTCGCGGCGCACGGTGACGTCGTAGCGCCCAAGGGTTTTGCTGCGGTGGCGCTCCACAGCTTCGGCTGTTAGGAGGTCGCCGGCGGCCACGGGCTTGAGGTGGGCGATGCTGGTTTCGATGGATACGGCGTGCTGGCCGTGACCGTTGCTCGCGAAGGCCAAGGCGCTGTCGGCCAGGCTGTAGGTGAGTCCGCCGTGGGCGATGCTAAACCCATTTAGCGTTTCGGGGCGCACGCGGGCCTCGAGGACGCAGCGG
This sequence comes from Bacteroidota bacterium, assembly GCA_016868755.1. Taxonomy (GTDB): domain Bacteria; phylum Bacteroidota; class Bacteroidia; order Flavobacteriales; family Schleiferiaceae; genus TMED14. The sequence goes on from VGFU01000003.1 coordinate 4,188, forward strand.
CCGGGTTCCGCCACGAGCACCGTGACGCCGAGCCATTGGCTGAAGGCGTCGCGGCGCATCATTTGGGCGACAATTTCGGGGGCGGTCATGCTTGGCCTGAGGCTCCGGGTTGTTCGACGGACTCTTCGAAGCACCCGATGAGGATGTCGACGACGAGCATGAGGTTGTGTTGGTCGGCCTCGCCGCGCGGAAGGCCGGAGCGCAGCTCTTGGTGCAGAAAATTCCGCACTTCGGCGTGTACGAAGGGCGAACGGGCCACCTGTTCGATGCGTTCGAGGTCGAGCACTTCTTCGTCGGTGTCGAGCGCTTCAAACGTTTCAACCACTTCGGTGGTGACGTCGGTGATGCAGGCGTCTGAAATGGTTCCGACGGCTAGGCCCATGCTGCGAAAGCCCTCGCGAAGGACCATGGCGCTTCGCACCAATTGTTCGTGGACGTCGTCGTCAAATTCTTCGCTGAGGCGGATCAGCCACGAGAAGAGCATGGGCTGTTCGTCCAAAAAGGTTCCGAGGTTTGCGCCGTACTCTTCGTCGGTCCAGCTGCGCACGCGGTCTACCGCAGACATTAGGTAGTTCATGGGGCTGAAATTTGGTCGTGAATCCAGGGGCAGACGCGGTAGCGCGGGTCGCCGGTGCGGCGGTGGAGGGCTTCGATTTGGTCGCGGACCGTGGTCCAGCCCCATTCGCGGCCCCAGGCGATAAGCCCCTTGGGGTAGTTGACGCCTTTGAGCATGGCTGTTTCGACGTCGGATTCGGTGCCGATTCCGCGGTACACGGCGTCGGCCGCTTCGTTGATCAGCATGGCCACTACACGGTTGACAATGGCGCGGCCCAGGGCTTCGTCGCGCGTCGGCTCGGGAAGCACGGCGCCGTTGCGGTAGTCATAAAATCCGCGGCCGGACTTGCGGCCCAGCCACCCCGCGTCGAGCAAGCGTTTTTGGCTAAGGCTCGGGCGAAAGCGCGGATCGTAGTAAAACTGCTTCCAGACCGTTTCGGTGACCACGTAGTTGACGTCGTGGCCAATGAGGTCCATGAGGGCAAACGGCCCCATGCGGAATCCGCCCAGTTCGGTCAGCGCCCAGTCGACGGTGGCCATGTCGGCCATTTGCTCTTCGACGAGGTGCAGCGCCTCGCCATAAAACGGCCGCGCGATGCGGTTGACGAGAAAGCCCGGGGTGTCTTGGGCGACCACGCCGACTTTGCCCCAGGTAGCGACGGCGGCCACGCAGGCCTCGACGACCTCGGGAGCGGTGGCGATTCCGGGAACAATTTCGACCAGCGGCATCAGCGGAGCCGGGTTAAAAAAGTGCAATCCTACCACGCGCTCGGCGCGCTTAACCCCGGCAGCAATCGACGATACGCTAAGCGACGAAGTGTTGGTCGCCAAAATGCAGTCTTCGCGAACCACATCGTCGAGGGTGGTAAACACCGAACGCTTGGCGTCGAGGTTTTCATAAATAGCCTCGATGGCGAGGCTCACATCTGCGGCCTCGCGAAGCACGTAGGCAGCGCTAAGCCGCTGGTTGTAGGCGGAACGCTGCGCGTCGCTGATTTTGCTTTTTTCGAACAGCTTGTCCCACATGCTGCGCACGCGGGCGATGCCGTTTTCGAGCGCGGCGTCTTGGGTGTCGTACAGCAGGACGTCCCAGCCGGCTTCGACCAGCACTTGGGCGATGCCGCCGCCCATGGCTCCGGCTCCGACGACCATGGCTTTTTGGTTGAACAGTCGAGGACTCATTGGCCGCGGAATTGGGGTTGGCGTTTTTCAAGAAAAGCCGCGACGCCTTCGGCGAAGTCGGCGGTGGCGCCGGCGCGGTTTTGAAGGGCGCGCTCGAGTTCGAGCTGCTCGGCAAAGCCGCGGAACACGCTCTCGTTGAGGGCTTCTTTGGTCAGGGCCAGGGCTTCGGTGGGGAGGGTGGCGAGTTTTTGGGCCACGGCCATCGCTTCGTCGGCGAGGACCTCGTCGGCCACAACGCGGTACACCAGCCCGTGGCGCTCAGCTTCTTCGGCTGAAACGCTGTCGGCGAGCATCATCCAGGCGCTGGCTTTGGCGAAACCGGCGAGTCGCGGAAGCATAAGGGTTCCGCCCGTGTCGGGGATCAGGCCAATTTTGCTGAAGGCTTGAATAAACTTGGCGGACTGCGCGGCCACAACGACATCTCCCGCAAGGGCGAGGTTGGCCCCTGCGCCCGCGGCAACCCCGTTCACCGCAACCACTACTGGTTTGCGAAGGGCGCGAAGCTGGAGCACGAGGGGATTGTAGTGCTCGCTCAAGATGCGGTCAAGGCCGGGGCCTTGCGGATCAATGGCTTCGCTAAGGTCTTGTCCGCTGCAGAAGGCTTTGCCATTGCCGGTGAGGAGCACAGCGCGCACGGCGGGGTCGCGGTCGGCGTCGGAAAGCACGCGCTGGAGTTCCAGGGCCATGCCGCGGTGGAACGCGTTAAATACTTCAGGGCGGTTAAGCGCTACGCGAAGCGTTTGGGCGTGCGTCGAAACGTCGAGGAACTTAAACATACTTGAGCACTGAGGTTAAGTCGTCGCGCAGTTCGGCTTTGATGCGGTACCGGCGAATGCGGCGGTCGTCTTCGTTCGAAATGCGCTCGATGAACGAAGGTACGCCCAAGAACTCCATGCCTTTTTCTTCAAGCTCCTGCAGTACTGTGCTGCGAATTTTGCGCTGGTTGTCCCAAGCTTTATCATCAATATCGAGCAACTGATTGAGCTCAAGGGTGGAAATGCTGTGGTTTGGGGCAAGTAGCATTAAATGCTTGAATAGGATTTTCTGCGACGGCGTAAGGGCCTCAGCAAAAGCGCGTTCTGCTTGGGGCCGTCTTTTCCGGTATCGAATGATAATAACGGTCAAGCCTACGGCACTCAACGAGAATATGCCTATTAGGCGATAATTATCGCGCAGAATGGAAACCCAATTGGGCTCAAACAACGGCCCAGCAAGTTGAGTATCTTGACGGGCTAGGAGTTCGTCTATGCTTGTTCGAATAATCTTAACGTGATCATTGGTTGCGGTGCTAGCGGTTTCAATAATCAGCAGCCCATCGGGGTAGGCGAGTATTCCGCCCATGCCGTCATACGGCCGCGCCTGGGTATTTAAAATCCGCGTCGTGTAAAGTTCGTTCTCCTGCAAGTTTGCGAGTAAAACAGAACTCCCTTCAAATACTAGAGTCCATTTGCCGTTCCACGACGCGTATCCGAGGTGGTCCTGATTATTAAAAATGTTAAGTTCAACGGTGGGGGTGCCGAGGTGAGTATAGGTTTGATTTACCAGGTCAATATCGTACACGGCGTTCGTCACCTCGGCCCCATTAAATTCCGTTCGACTAGAAACCACGGCCCGAATTAGACCAGAATCGAGCACAGTGTAAAAGCCGTCTCCGTAGCCCTCAACAATATGGGGGCTCATTTGCTGGCGCTCCCATTCGCGGAGTTCGGTATCATAATAGACCGCTAAGTCGGTTACCCGCCAAAGTCCATACCCCCCTAGGCTCCAGAGGCGATTACCATCAAAATACTTGAGTGCGCCAAAGTTGTATCCACTGAAGTACGTTCGATCATGGCGCTCAACCACCCCATTTTTTCGCATAAAATAAACGACACCAGAGCCAGAGAAGGCAATTATGGTGGTGTCGCGAGTTTGAATAATGCTGGGCTGCGGATGCGCATGCTGCCGAAAAATTTCAGGGAGTCTTGGCAACGAACCGTAGTCAACCCATCGACTTTCATCAAGGCATGCGATGGTTCCTGTTTGAAAATCTAATCGCTTTATGCTGTCGTTATGGTAAAGAAAGGCGATTCCGTACTTGTTGCTCTTGTTAAGGGAGGATTGGGCCCATAAATTGCTGAAAAACAGCAGTAAAACAAAGGTTGTGGGAATGCGATTCACTCGGTGAAAATACGTGAAAGAAATAAGTTCTCACAATTTCTCACAATTAATTATACACTTTTCTAGTCTCAGTTGCACTTTTGCCTCGAAACCAAACGCGGCTTCACACCAAACCAACCAAAAAACCCTGGGCGCTTGCCTGGGGTTTTTTCATTTTTAGCTTTTGTTCAGAAGGCTAAATGCACTTAAATGCCTCAAACGGCTCCGCGCAGTCGAGGCAGCGGTGCAGTGCCTTGCAGGCTGTTGATCCGAATGCCGAGATGCGCTCGGTGTGGGTGCTGCGGCACTTAGGGCAGGCCAAGGGTTGGTGCAGCCCGAGCAGCGATCGCTTGTCGCCGCTTCGGCGCGGGGGCGGAGCAATACCGTAGTCTTCGAGCTTGCGCCGGCCCTCTTCGCTGATCCAGTCGGTGGTCCAGGGCGGATCAAGCACAGTGGAGATGCGCACGTTACCGATTCCGACCAGCTCTTCAAGGGCTTCGCGAACGTCGCGCTCGATGCGCTCCGTTGCGGGGCATCCGGTATAGGTGGGGGTAAGGTCGATTTCGCAGCCGGCTTCGGTCGGTCGAATTTCCCGAACGATGCCTAAGTCAAGGACCGAAAGAGCGGGCACTTCAGGGTCGGGAACCCGGCTTAAGCGGTGCTCGATCTCGGTTCGGCTCACCATGTAGCGTCGGGGTAGGCTCGAGGCAGGCTTTGCATTTCGGCTAAGAGAAATCCGAGTGATTCGCTGTGAATTCCCTGCTTGCCGCGGAGCAGTTTGGGCGCCACGACCGGAAGCGACAGTGCGGCTTTTGCCACAACCTCGCCCACGAGTTCGAGCCAGGAAGCGCGCAGCGAGGCGACGTCGGGCCCCCATCCGCGTTCAAACGCCACGCGGTCCACCGCTGCGGCGGTGAACAGTTCTTCGACGAACGGAAGGTGGCGCGCTAAAGCTGCCGACATGCGGCGGTGGCTTTCTTCAGTTCCGTCGCCTAAGCGAACCACCCAGTCGGCGCTGTGCTGGGCATGGTAGGTGGCCTCTTTGAGCGCTTTGCGGGCGATGGCCGCGAGCTCGGCGTCGCTCGAGTGCTGGAGCGCATCGAGCTGAAGCACGTGAAAGGCGTCAAAGAAAAACTGACGAGCCATCGTGTCGGCGAAGTCGCCGTTGGGCTGTTCCACGAGCACATGGTTCAGGAACTCCCGGTCGCTTCGCCAGTAGGCTAGATGGTCTTCGGTGCAGCCTCCGCTAATGCGCTGGGCGGCGAGCTGGTAGTACTGGCGCGCAAGCCCCACGAGGTCGAGGGCCAGGTTGCTCAGAGCAATGTCTTCTTCGAGGATGGGGCCGTGTCCGCACCATTCGCTCAAGCGGTGACCAAGGACTAGCGCGTCGTCGCCCAAGTGCAGCAGGTACTGCACCGAGGGATCACATGTGTCCCACTTCATCGGGAATCTCGTAGAAGGTCGGGTGGCGGTATACTTTGTCGTCTGAAGGGGCAAAAAGCACCTCTTTTTCGTCGGGGGCTGAGGCCACGATGGCGCTCGAGGGAACTACCCAAATGCTGGTGCCTTCGCTGCGGCGGGTGTACACATCGCGCGCATTCTTGAGGGCCATTTCGGCGTCGGGCGCGTGCAGGCTACCGGAATGCTTGTGCGAAAGTCCGTTTTTGGAACGAACAAATACCTCCCAGAGGGGCCATTGGTCGGGCGTGCTCATGCGGCGTGGGGTTTAGCAGGCAAACCAGCTGCAGGGCGCCGGGCGGACTGTTTGGCGGCATACGCCGAGGCGGCTTCGCGCACCCAAGCGCCCTCGGCGTGGGCCTTGCGGCGGGCTTCAAGGCGTTCCGTGTTGCACGGGCCGTTGCCGGCGACTACCGCAAAAAACTCGCTCCAGTCGATGGCGCCAAAGTCGTAGTGGCCCCGCTCTTCGTTCCACTTGAGGTCGGGATCGGGAATGCTGAGGCCAATAAATTCCGCTTGCGGAACCGTTTTGTCAATAAACTCCTGGCGGAGGTCGTCGTTGGACTTGCGCTTGATGCGCCAGGCCATACTCTGGGCCGAATTGGGGCTTTGGTCGTCGCTCGGGCCAAACATCATGAGCGATGGCCACCACCAGCGGTTCAGCGCGTCTTGGGCCATGGCTTTTTGCTCTTGTGTTCCGCGCGCCAAATGCATCATGATTTCGTAGCCCTGGCGCTGGTGAAAACTCTCTTCTTTGCAAATGCGGACCATGGCGCGGCTGTAGGGCCCGTAGGAAGTGCGGCAGAGCATCACCTGGTTTTGGATGGCCGCCCCGTCGACCAACCAGCCCACGGCGCCCATGTCGGCCCATGTCAGGGTGGGGTAGTTAAAAATGCTCGAATACTTGGCTTTGCCGGCGAGCAAATCGTCGATCATCTGGTCGCGTGACGTGCCAAGCGTTTCGGCGGCCGAGTAGAGGTAGAGTCCGTGTCCGCCCTCGTCCTGAACCTTTGCCAGCAGAATCAGCTTGGCGCGGAGGGACGGAGCGCGCGTAATCCAGTTGGCCTCCGGAAGCATTCCAACTACTTCAGAGTGAGCGTGCTGGCTAATCTGGCGGACCAGCGTTTTGCGGTAGGCGTCGGGCATCCAATGCTTGGGCTCAACCTTGTTTTCGGCGGCGACGTACGCTAAAAAGCGCGCTTCGAGGTCAACAGTAGGTGCCATGGTTTGGAATCAAAGGGTTAATTCTGCTGCAAATTACTGCCAGTAGAACAAAATGCGACGCCCGCTGGTTCGCATTGCAGGCCTAGATTTGTACGCAACTATGTTTTCCTGGTTTAAAAAATCCCCCACCTCGGCCTCGGCTGACGGACTTCTGGCCACCAAGGCCGACCAAAAGGGCGTGAAGCCTCAGTTTCACGCGCTTGTCGTGCGCGAAGTGCGCCGCGAAACGGCGGACAGCGTGTCGGTATCGCTGGAGGTTCCGGAGGGGTCTACGTTTCGGTTTGTTCCCGGCCAGTACCTGACACTGCGCGCCCAGATCGGCGGTGCCGACGTTCGCCGGTCCTACTCCTTGTGCTCGAGCCCGTTAAGTGGCGAGCTTCGCGTGGCCATTAAGCAGGTCGAGGGCGGACTTTTTTCGACCTGGGCCAACACCCAGCTCAAGGCGGGCGATGTGCTTGACGTGATGCCCCCGATGGGCAATTTCGTGCTCGAAACCGACCCGTCGAAGCGCCGACGGTACGTCGGATTTGCCGCAGGTTCAGGAATCACTCCGGTGCTTTCGATCCTCAAGACCGCCCTCGAGCGCGAGCCCGAGTCAGAGTTCCTGCTTTTTTATGGCAACCGCAAGACGGCGAGCATTTTGTTTAAAAACGAGCTCGAAGACCTCAAAGACCGCTTCATGGGTCGCTTAGAGGTACACCACGTGCTGAGCCGCGAAGACCAAGGGAGCGATGCCCTGTTTGGACGCCTTGACGCCGACCGAATTCGCTACTTCGCCGAGCACATTCCGACCGTGACCAAGGCCGACGGCTACTACCTGTGCGGACCCGAGGCGATGATTCACGTCGCCAGCGACGTGCTCAAGGCCGCGGGGGTTTCGTCTGAAGCCATTCATTTCGAGCTGTTTACCTCGGCAGCCCCTGCCAAAGAGTCCGCGCCTAAAGCCAAATCGGCCGCCTCAGGCGACGCCTACGTGACCGTACTGCTCGACGGCGAGGAGACCCACTTCACGCAGTCTTCCAAGGAATTTGTACTTGACGCCGCCCTCGACGCGGGGGCCGACGTTCCCTACGCCTGTAAGGGAGCCGTGTGCTGCACCTGCCGCGCTAAGGTGCTCGAGGGCAACGTCGAAATGGCGATGAACTACTCGCTGACCGACGACGAGGTGGCCGACGGCTACGTGCTCACCTGCCAGGCGATGCCGCGCAGCGAGCGGGTAGTGGTTAGCTACGACGCGTAGACGAGTTTCTGGCGTCTAGTTTCTGGTTTTTCGCATTTGAAGGTGCGGAATTCCGTCTTCGTCGTAGACGTCGCCTTCGGGCTCAAATCCAAAATCGGTATAAAACCGAAGCAGGTAGTGCTGGGCGCTGATCACCAGGTCGGCACCCGGGTAGAGTTGCTGCGCGTGCCAAATGACGCGGTGCATGAGTTCGCGACCGATGCCGGTTCCGCGCACTGCCGACGCCGTGGCCACCCGGCCGATGCTGGGTTCGGCGTACGAGGTTCCGGGCGGTACTACGCGCGCCACGGCCACCAAGTTGCCCGGCTCGTCTTCGGCCCAGAGGTGGTGCGAAATCCGATCTTTGGCGTCGGGATCGGCGTAGGGGCAGTTTTGTTCGACGACAAAGACGTCGGCCCGCAGCGCGAGAATGCGGTGCAGGCTGTCGGCGCGAAGCGCTGAAAAAGGGGCAAACTGCCACGAAATCGGTACGGACATGCTGGGCTCAAGTTCGTACTTTTACCGCAATAATTCCCGCGCCATGATGCTCAAGCTCATCCAAGACTTTCCACAGCATATTGCTGATTCACTGAACATTGCCGAAGGCTTAGCCAAGGTTTGGCGGCCGTTGCCCCGCAGCGTGCACCAGGTGATCGTCACCGGCTTGGGCGGTAGCGGCATCGGCGGAACCATTACCGCAGACCTGTGCGTGGGTACGGCGACGGTTCCGGTGGTGGTGAATAAGGGCTACGCGCTGCCCAACTGGGTGGGGGCCAACACCCTCGTGGTGGCCTGCAGCTACAGCGGCAATACCGAAGAGACGCTGACCGCCCTTGACCAAGCGGTGGCGGCCGGATGCATGGTTTCTGCCATCACCAGCGGGGGCGAACTCAAGCGACGCGCCGACCACCACGGGTGGAACACCAGCGTAGTTCCCGGAGGAAACCCCCCGCGCTCGATGTTCGGCTATGCGCTGATTCAGATTTTGGCGCACTTGGACTTGGCCGGCGCCGGCGCACCGGCTCAGTGGCAGAAGCAGGCAGCCCAAGCCGTGAAGGATTTGGTGGCCCGCCGCGACGCCCACCTGAGCGAGGCTGAGGCCATTGCCGACACCCTAGAGGGCACCACGGTTGCGGTGTACGCCGCTACGGGCATGGCCGGGGTGGCCACGCGCTGGCGCCAGCAACTCAACGAAAACAGCAAAATGCCGGGCTGGGACGCCGAGGTTCCCGAAATGAACCACAACGAAATGGTAGGCTGGGCCGGCGGCGGCGCGCGCTACAGCGCGGTCTTTTTGCATTCCGCCTTTGACGCCCCCCGCAACCGCATGCGCATGGAGCTCAACGCTCCCGCCGTCCGCGCCCACGGAACCCATGTGGCCGAACTTCACGCCCACGGCGCCTCGCCGCTCGAGCAAGCCCTCGACTTGGTGGCCCTCGGCGACTGGGTCAGCTACGTGCTGAGTGAGCGCAACGCCGTCGACATTATGGACATTAAGGTCATCGACGACCTCAAAGACGCGCTGGGCAAGGCATGAGCCGTCGCTCCGTTCGCTTCGCCGACCTCGGCACCTGGACCTACCAGCGCGCCTGGGATTTTCAGGAGGCCATTTTTACCGAGGTCGTAGACCGCAAGACGGCCAACCGCAAGCTCCCTGAAGCGGAGCGTGTTCCGACCCAAGACACCCTGCTTTTTGTCGAGCACCCCCACGTGTACACGCTGGGCAAAAGCGGCGACTTCGGCAACTTGCTGGCCGACGACGAGCGCCTCAAGGCCATCGGAGCCGAGTTCTACCGCACCAACCGCGGCGGCGACATCACTTACCACGGCCCCGGCCAACTCGTGGGCTACCCCATTCTCGACCTGGACGAGTACTTTACCGACATTCACCGCTACCTGCGCACACTCGAAGAGGTCATCATTTCGACCCTCGCCGACTACGACTTGAGCGGCGACCGCAGCCCGGGCGAGACCGGCGTCTGGCTCGACGTCGGAACCCCCTTTGCCCGCAAAATCTGCGCGATGGGCGTACGGGCTTCGCGCTGGGTGACCATGCACGGCTGGGCCTTCAACCTCAACACCGACCTGCGCTACTTCGAGTACATTATTCCGTGCGGAATCAAAGACAAAGCCGTCACGTCGCTCCAGCGCGAGCTGGGACGCCCTGTCGACGAGGACGAGGTCAAGGCCCGTGTTGCGGGGCACTTCGCCCGACTCTTTGAAGTGGACTTGGCGGAGACGCCGGTCGACGGTTTGCTCGGGGCGTAGATTCCCCTAACTTGCGGCTGATGAAACGCCTTCTCCTTATCCTTGCGGGCCTTGCGCTGGCCCTTACTGCCCTTTACTTTTCGTGGTACGGATATCTTTTTAACGGAATCTACGCGACCTACCTGCAGGGCCGCACCACCTCGGATCCGTTTGATGAGACGCTTTTTGATGTGGATCAGGTTCCGGCCTCGGCCCAACCGGTCGCCTGGCCGGTCGCGCTCGGGGCGGACTGGGCGCCCAGTGAATCAACCGCCGGGCTGCTTCAAGCAAGCAAAACGGGTGCGCTGCTTGTTTTTGAGGCGGACACGCTCCGCCACGAGGCCTACTTCGACGACTTCAGGGCGGATTCTCGGGTGAATTCGTTTTCTATGGCCAAGTCCATCGTGACCATGCTCGTGCAAATTGCCGTGCAGGAAGGTAAAATTCCGGGCTGGGAGGCGAAGGCCACCACCTACATTCCCGAGCTGAACGGCCCCGGCGCCGCGCGGCTGACCCTACGCGATTTGAGCTCGATGCATGCCGACCTGGACTGGACCGAGAACTACTACGATCCGTTTGGCGAGACCGCCAAGTTGTACTACGGCGACGACCAGATGGCCCTCATTCTCGAGCGCGAAGTGGGCGACTCGGTAGGGCTTCGCTACGAGTACCAGTCGGCCGCGACCACGCTTTTGAGCGTTTGCCTCGAAAAGGCAGTGGGCGAACCGCTTGCGGACTACGCGGCCCGCAAACTTTGGGCTCCGCTCGGCGCGGAATCCAATGCCACCTGGCACGTCGACGGCCAAGGCGAGGCGATGGCATTTTGCTGCTTTAACGCGACGGCCCGCGACTACGCCCGCTTGGGGCACCTGCTAGTGCACCACGGTCAGTGGAACGGAACGAGCGTTTTAGACAGTGCCTGGGTGTCGGTGGCGACCTCGCCCAAATCGGCAGCCTTTTATGGCCAGAGTTTTTGGCTAGGCGAAGTGGCCGACCCGGCGGGCAAAGCTCCGGCGCGCCGCTACATGGCGCTGCGCGGGCATTTGGGCCAGTGGATCATCGCATTCCCCGAGGCGCAGCGCGTGGTGGTGCGCCTCGGCCGCACCGAGGGCGAGCGCCCCGAGGGATCGTGGGAGCCGGAGCCGTTCCGCGCGTTGGCCGAAGAATATGCGTGGAAATGAGTGAATTTCACGGAGAAAACCTGAGCGTTAGCGCGGGCGAAACCGTGCTGCTCCGCGGGCTCAACCTCGACCTTACGTCGGGGTCCTGCGTGGCCCTCGTCGGCGAATCGGGCTCGGGTAAGTCGCTGACGGCGCTGACCCTAATGGGCCTTTTGCCTCCCAAACTTTCTGCCCGATGGTCGGTGGAGCGCGACGGACTCCCCCGCAAGGCCATGGTTTTTCAGGAGCCGATGTCGGCCCTCAACCCAACGATGCGGGTGGGTCGTCAGGTCGCGGAGGCTGCGGAGTCCGCACTGGGCCTTAAGCCCGAAGCCGCGCGCACTCGGGCCTTGGAGGAGCTGCGCCGAGTTCATGTTCCGCGGCCCGAAGAGGCAATGCGCAAGTACCCCCACGAGCTTTCGGGCGGTCAGCGCCAACGGGTCATGATCGCGATGGCGATGGCGATGGATCCCGAGCTGTTGATTTGCGACGAGCCGACCACCGCGCTAGATCATTCGGTGGCGTTTGAAATTTTGGACCTGCTTCGCGACCTGCAGCGCGAGCGCGGAATGGCGATGCTCTTCATCAGCCACGACTGGGAGGCCGTCGCCCACGTGGCCGACGAGGTGGTCGTGCTGCGCGCCGGCGAGGTGGTTGAGGCGGGCCCGATTGCCGCGGTGATGAATCGTCCGCAGCAGCCGTATACGCAGGGGCTGCTTGCGTCGCGCCCGCCCGAAGAGGGCCGCCCACGGCGCCTGCCGACGGTACAGGATTTTTTGAATGGGGTGCCGCTTGCGACGGCCCAGCGCCCCGTTTTTGAGGGCGGAACGGAGGTTTTAGCGGTCCGCGGTCTGCGCAAGTCGTTTAAAGGCACACCCATTTTGCGCGATGTGGATTTTGTGGTTCGTGAGGGCGAAACCCTAGGGCTGGTTGGAGCATCAGGTTCTGGGAAGTCGACGATTGCCCGCTGCCTTGTGGGCCTTGAGCAGCCCGACGGAGGCGAGATTACCTACCGCGGCGCGCGCATCGACACGCTTTCTCGGGATCAGCGCCGCGCCTATGCCCGCGAGATTCAGTACATTTTTCAGGATCCGTTTTCGAGCCTTCCGCCCCGAATGCGCGTGGGCGACCTGCTTGAAGAGCCGCTTCGCGTGCACGGCCTGTGCGGCGATGCGGCCGGCCGAACGGCCCGAGTGGCGGAGCTTTTGGCGGCCGTGGGGCTTTCGCCCGAATCCGCGACAAAATACCCCCACGAGTTTTCAGGCGGCCAGCGCCAGCGCATCGGAATCGCACGCGCCCTCGCGCTCGAGCCGAAGTTTCTGATCTGCGACGAATCGGTCGCCGCCCTCGACGTCAGCGTCCAGGCCCAGGTGCTCAATTTGCTCAACGACCTCAAGGACCGCTTTAGGTTTAGCTACCTCTTCATCAGCCACGACGCTAGGGTGGTGCGCTACATGAGCGACCGAACGATGGAGCTAGCAACTAGCAACTAGCGGCCGAATTCCGCTACAGCGTCATTTCAGGAATTTCGCCTTCGACGACCAGGCGGCCGGCGGTTTTGGCGACTATTTCGTCGACGCTGACGCCGGGCGCTCGCTCGCGCAAAATGAATCCGCGCTCGGGATCAATGTCGAGCACGGCCAAATCGGTGACCACTTTTTTGACGCAACCGACGCCGGTGAGCGGAAGGCTGCAGGCGCTCAGAAGCTTCGATTCGCCTTCGCGGTTGCTGTGCTGCATGGCCACAATGATGCGTTCGGCGCTGGCAACGAGGTCCATAGCTCCGCCCATGCCTTTTACCATGCGCCCCGGAATTTTCCAGTTGGCGATGTCGCCGCGGTCCGAAACCTCCATCGCCCCGAGGACCGTTAGCTGAACCTTGCGGGCGCGGATCATGCCAAACGACGTCGCGCTGTCGAAGAGCGAGGCCCCTGCGAGCGCGGTGATGGTCTGCTTGCCGGCATTGATGAGGTCCGCATCTTCCTCCCCGTCGAACGGGAAGGGCCCCATGCCAAGGATGCCGTTTTCGGACTGAAATTCCACGTCGATTCCCTCGGGAATGTAGTTGGCCACGAGCGTCGGAATTCCGATGCCCAAATTCACGTACCAGCCGTGGCGAAGCTCTTGCGCGATGCGGCGCGCGATACCGTTTTTATCTAGTGCCATGGCTTAGTTCGCGGGGGTTTTAGGTCGGACCGTGCGCTGCTCAATGCGCTTTTCGTAGTGGGCCCCTTGAAAAATTCGGTGCACAAAAATGCCCGGCACGTGAATCGCGTTGGGGTCGAGCGTTCCCGCAGGCACGAGTTCTTCGACTTCGGCCACCGTTACACGCCCGGCCATCGCCATCATCGGGTTGAAGTTGCGCGCGGTGCCCTTAAAAATCAGGTTGCCGGCCTCGTCGCCCTTCCACGCCTTGACCAGCGCAAAATCGGCGTCAAACGCATGCTCCAAAAGGTGTGGCTTGCCGCCAAACATGCGGATTTCTTTGCCCTCGGCCACCTCGGTTCCGTAGCCTGCCGGCGTGAAAAAGGCCGGAATTCCAGCACCCGCCGCCCTACATCGCTCCGCCAGGGTGCCCTGAGGAATCAGTTCCACTTCAAGTTCGCCCGAAAGCATTTGCCGTTCGAATTCGTCGTTTTCGCCCACGTAGGAGCTAATCATTTTGCGGATTTGCCGCGTTTCAAGCAGCAACCCCAGCCCAAAACCGTCGACACCCGCGTTGTTGGAGATGCAGGTGAGTTGGCGGGTTCCGCGCTGGCGAAGCGCCGCAATGAGGTTTTCAGGAATGCCACAGAGGCCAAATCCCCCAACCATCAGGGTCATGCCGTCGTCGAGCCCTTCAAGGGCCACGTCGGCGTTGGCAACAACTTTGCGAATCATGGCTTAAAGGTAGCGACGGCTAACGAGCAGCTGGCGACGGGTAGCCTTAAGAACGATTGATTATATTAGTAGCCAATACCATAACACCCACACTATGCGCAAGCATTTCGCCATCCTGGTTTCGGTCTTCTTTTTTTGGGGCTTTGTCGCGGCCAGCAACGACATTTTGATTCCGGTTTTTCAGAGCAAACTCAGTTTGGAACAGTGGCAGAGCCAGATGATTTCGTTCATCTTTTATGTTGCCTACACCGTGGGGGCCCTGGGCTACCTGCTGCTGACGCGCCTTTGGGGCAAGGACTTGGTGGCCACGGTGGGCTACGGAAAATCCTTGGGCATCGGTCTTTGGATCAGCGCCCTCGGAACGCTTTTGTTTATTCCGGCGGCCAACCAAGCGTCGTTCCCGCTGCTTTTGGCGGGCTTGCTGGTGGTGGGCCTCGGATTCAGTTTGCAGCAAACGGTCGCGAATCCGCTGGCAATCGCCTTGGGCACGCCCGAAACGGGTTCGCAGCGCCTCAGCATGGCGGGCGGAGTCAACAACCTCGGAACCACGCTGGGCCCGCTCGTCGTGAGCATCGCGATTTTTGGAATAGGGGCCAACGCCAACACCGCCTTGGATATTGAGGCCGTAAAACTTCCGTACCTGGCGCTCGGCGCACTGTTTACGCTGTTCGGGTTCATTTTTTGGAAGTCCGATTTTGGCGGACCGGCCGCCGAAGACGCTGACGCGGTGCAGGTGGAGGCGCCCTCGGGAACCCTCGGTATGACCCAAGTCTGGATGGGCATGATCGCCATTTTTGTGTACGTGGGCGTCGAGGTTTCGACGGCGAGCAACTTACCGGCCTACCTCGAAAAGTTTCAGGGCGTGGCGCTGCACGAAATCGCGCCCTACGTGTCGCTCTACTGGGCCTCCCTGATGATTGGGCGCTGGACCGCCGCTTCGGGCGCCATGGGCCTGAGCGGAACCGCACGCCAAGCCATGCGCTGGGTCATGCCGCTGGCGGCCTTTGGCGTGTTCCTCGCAGTGAACACGGCAGCCGGCCACAATGCGGTGGCGTTTTTGCCGTACTTGGCCGCCATTGCGCTGCTTACCCTACTCGACTGGAGCACTAAGGGCAACCCCGCACGCCAGCTGCTGTACTACTCGGTGGCCGGAGCCGCCGCCCTTATCCTCGGCATGAACGCGGAGGGACCGCTCGCCATTTATGCGTTCTTGAGCGTCGGTCTCTTCGCCTCCACTCTGTGGCCCTGCATCTTCACCTTGGCCATTACAGGCTTGGGCGGACGCACTCCTCAGGCCTCGAATGCCCTCATCATGATGATTATGGGCGGCGGAATCGTTAGCCTTCTTCAAGGCTACCTCGCCGACGATGCCCTTCTCGGCCTGCGCCAGTCCTTTTGGGTCGGCGTCGCCTGCTTCGCCTACCTCGCCTTCTATGCGGTGACGGTGTCGCGCGTGCTCAAGTCGCGCGGAGTCGACCTCGACCAGCTGGCGGCAGAGGGCGGACACTGAGTGCGGTTTGTAACGGCAACCGTGCAAGAGGTTGTTTTTGCGCATTTTGGCCCTTAAATCGATTAAAAACACCCTCAAGTTGAGGGGGGGGGGGTGACTCCATACTACCTTAGTAACGGTTTGGTGTGAGGTCGCTTCGGCGAACTTCACGCATTGGTTGGAGCGCCGTCCCGCAAGGGGCGGCGCTCTTTTTTTGGGCTGGGGCCCAAAAAAGAAATCCCCGGCGCTGCGCCGGGGATCCCACCCAAAAATTCGGATAAAACCGAAGATTAAAAAATCACTTCTTTGTCAGAACGAGGAACCCGTTTGCGGGAAGGCTCAAGGTTCCGCCTGCGGCCAACGAAAACGACTCGCCCGTAAAGTGATTCACGTAGTCGCCGGCGGGGGCGCCCGAAAACGTCACCTCGGCCTTAGCCGCGTCAAAGTTGGTGAACACCACCACCGTGTTGTCGCCCTTGCTGCGGCTGAACGCGTACACCCGTTTGTTGCCGGTGGTAATGCGCTTTTGCGCTCCGCCAAAATCGCCGCTGTTGAGGGCGGGATTCTCGTGCTTCAGCGCGCTCACCTTGGTGTAGAAGGCGGCCTGCGACGGGCGGCTCCAGTCGATCGTGTCGCGCTCAAAAAAGCGGAGCGACTTGCTGAGGCCCACCTCTTGGCCGCTGTAGATCAGGGGCATGCTCTGCTCCATGGTGGCGCAAATCACGTAGGCGGCCTGGGCGTTGGCGCCGATGCGCTTCTCGACGGTTCCGTTCCACGAATTCTCATCGTGGTTGTCGATGAAGTACATGCGGTAGCCGTCCTGCGGGAAGTCCTTCTCTTGGCGCTCCAGGTAGGCGTCGATCGTGGCGACGTCCTCGCCCTGGCAGGCCTTGTTGAGCAGGTGGTGGAACTCCCAGCCGTAGGTCATGTCGCACTGCGACTCGTGGGCCCAGTAAAACTCGGTTTCGCCCAGCAAAAAGATTTCGGGATTTTCGGCGCGCAGCATCGCGTTGGTTTCCTGCCAAAATTCGAGGGGTTGTCCGCCCATCATGTCGTAGCGAAACCCGTCGATCTTCATGTTTGTAAGCCACCACATCAGCTCGCCCTGCATGGCCTTCCAAAGGTCTTTGTTGGCGTAGTCGAGCTCGGCCACGTCGGTCCAGTCGGTCGGCTGGTTGTGGTCGTTGCGGCCGTTGCTGATTTCGCCGGTGGCGGAATCGCGGTAGTAAAACTCCGGGTGCTCGGTCATCCAGTGGTGGTCCCAGGCGGTGTGGTTCGGAACCCAATCCAAAATCACCTTCATTCCGAGCTTGTGGGCCTCGTCGACCACGCGGGCGAAGTCGGCGCTGTCGCCAAATTCCGGATTGATGGCGGTGTAGTCCGAGATGCTGTAGTACGAACCGAGCTCGCCCTTGCGCTTTTCGACGCCAATGGGGCTCATCGGCATGAACCACAAAATGTCTACGCCCAGGTCTTTGATGCGCGGAAGCTCTTTTTCAAACGCGTCCAGCGTGCCTTCGGGCGTGTACTGGCGCACGTTGACTTCGTAGATGACGGCATTTTTGGACCAATCGGGGTGAAAGGCATGTGCCGTTTCTTCGGCGGCTTTGGGGGCGCAGGCAGCGCCCATGGCGGCGGCTACGGCAAAAGCGAGGAGCTTCTTCATGTTGGAGTTACGAGTTGGATTTGAGGTAAACAAAAGATCGAGCGGGCACTTCGGCCTTGAGCGTGCTCAGGCGGGCTTCGCCGGCCACCACGCGCGCGTCAGGACCCAGGTCGTTGATGCGCACCGTAACGGGACCGGAACCGCGGTTTAGGACCACGCGCAGCGTTTCGCCCGGATAGCTTCGGGTAATGATGATCACGTCGTCGCCGAGAGAACGCACGTCGGTCTGTCCGAAGCAGAGGGCGAGGCTGGCACGGCGCTCGCGGAACACCTTGGCGGTTTGCTCCCGCAGCTGCTTTTGGGCGGCGCTGTAGGGCGAAGGCTTTCCGGGAGCCTCAAAAGCCATGTCGCGGCGGTTGTCGGGGTCGTTGGCGCCCTCAAGGCCTATTTCGTCGCCGTAGTAGCACACGGGGATTCCCGGAATCGCGCAGTTGAATGCGTGGAGCATGGCGAGGCGGTTGAGGCCGGTTTCGGTGGCCTTGGGCGTGGCGCGGGTGTAGCCGGCCAGCTTGGTGTCTTCTTGCGGCGACACGTGGCCTGAAGCGAGCGAGACGAAGCGCGGACGGTCCTGGTTGCCGCTGATGTTGCCCATCAGGTGGTTGGTGCCGTAGGTCGCCAGGCTGGCGTTTAGCGTGGCCTCGAGCGCGGGAGCGCTTCCGCCCAAGTTTCCAAAGAAGGCGACGGCCGCGTCGTAGAGGTTAAAGTCAAACTGGGCGTCGAGAAGTCCGCTGCCCACATAGCTATTGATGAGCTCAGGAGACCCGTAGGTTTCGCCGATTTGGTAGAGCCGGCGGCCTTCGGAGTGCGCAACCCGCTCCTTGAGTTTGCGCGTCAGCGTGCGCCAGTACACCAGGTCGACGTGCTTTGACGCGTCGTGGCGGAACCCGTCAAATCCGTAGTCCTGCACCCAGGGCAGGGCCGAGTCGGTCATGGCCATAACGACGTCGGGGCGCTGCGAGTTGAGCGTGGGCAGGTGCTTGTCAAACCACGTGGTCAGCCGGTGCTCGTCCCAGCGCTCGGTGTTGAGCGACGAGTCGGGCAAGTAGAGCGACGTGATCCAGTCGGGGTGGGCCTTGAGCACCGGATGCTCGAGGTGCACGTGGTGGCCGACGAAGTCGATGAGGGTGTTGAGTCCGCGCTCGTGGGCCGCTTGGTTAAAGCGGCGAATTTCGTCTTCAGTACCCATGCGCGGATCGGAGTGCGACGTGCTGCTCGGCCAGTAGCCGTGGTAGCCCGAAAAGCGGGTGAACACGCCCCCCTTGTTCCATAGGCCCCAGGCGCCCTGCGGGTTGCGGTGAAGCGGCGAGAGCCAGATGGTGTTGAAGCCGAGGTCTTGAAAGTAGTCCTGCTCCATGCGCTGCTGGATGCCCTCGACGTCTCCGCCGTGGTAGTCGTTGGCCGGCAGCACGTCGCTGCGGTTCAAGGGCTTGTCGTTGAGCGGGTTGCCGTTGCTAAAGCGGTCAACAAGGGCAAAATACATGGTAGCGGACTCCCAGTCGTCGCGGCGCAGTTGGGCCGTGGAATTCAGCACCGCGCCCTCGTGCAGCGGAACCATAGCTTCTCCGCCGGAGCGTTGGGCGTTAAACGTGTAGAGGTGCAGTTGGCTGCGTTCGGCGTCGCGGGCCTCGCTCGGAATGGCCACGCGCAGCGTGCCGTCTTCGGCGGTGCGCACGCGTACTTGGTAGGTGTTCCAAAACGCGAGCAGCTCCTGTCCTTTGGGCAGGGCGGCTACGGCCAGTTCGCCTTCGCGCTCGCCGAGTACGCGCAGGGGCGCACAGGCTTCCCCGGCCTCTTCGACGGCCAGCACGTCGTTGGCTCCGCCGAGCCCGTTGGGCACTTTAGTGGGGTTGTTGGGGTCGTTGACCTCGATTCCGCCCACGGTGAATTTGTACTCGTAGCGGCCGGGCTTCAGGTTGAGCTTGAGCCGCGCGACGTTGCCGGTATCGCGCGCCATGGGGTGGCTGCTGCGGTTCCACGAGTTAAATGACCCGATGAGGTAGGCGGTGGCGGAGCTGTCGCCGGGGTTAAGCGGCAGGCTAAATGCAACTTCTTGCACCGGCGCCTGGCGGAGCACCAAGTGGTAGGTTCCGCCGGCGGCCTCGATGCTGGCCACGCCCAGGGGCTGCTTCATGCGGCCTTCGATGCGCCAAATGGCCGAATCTTCCTGCCACTTCACCGTCAGTCCTTCGGGAAAGGTCCACTCGTCCAGCTCGCTGAGCAGGTAGTCGGTCGCGTAGATTTTGGTTACGCCCTCAGAAGCGAGGTCAACGGGGCGCCAACCGAGTCCGGCATACTCGTCGCCGAGGTCTACCGATCCAGATCCTCCGCAGGCGGTGAGCACGGCGGCGGCGAGGCTAAACAGAACGAAACGGTTCATACGTTGGTAAATGTTTGTTCGCTGCCCGCGGCGAGCTTTTGCAGGGCTCCGCCCACATAGAACTCCGCCGCAGAACCCGCTAAGTTACGCACCTTCAGTTGGTTCTGCTCGACCCGCACCGACAGGAGGGCGCCGCGCCAGCGCAGTCGGAAGGTGATTCCGCCCCACTGTTCGGGCAGGAACGGCTTGAAGTGCAGGTCCTCGCCGACCAAACGCATTCCGCCAAAGCCGTAGACCACGGCCATCCAGGCGCCGCCCATGGCCGTCACGTGAAGGCCTTGGTACACTTCTTTGTTGTAGTCGTCGAGGTCCAGGCGCGCGGTGCGGTGGTAGAGCTCGTAGGCCTTGGCCGCGTAGCCGAGGCGGCACGCCAGCACGGTGTGCACGCTGGGCGACAGCGAGCTTTCGTGCACGGTCAAGGGCTCGTAAAAGTCAAAGTGCTTTTGGAGCGTTTCGACGGGTGTGCGGTCCTCAAAAAAGAACATGCCCTGCAGCGTGTCGGCCTGCTTGATGTAGGGCGATCGAAGGATGCGGTCCCAGCTCCACTTCTGGTTGATGGGGCGCTCGGCGGGGTCGAGTTGGGCCACCGGAACCAGTTCCTTGTCCAAAAATCCGTCCTGCTGCAGGAATACCTCGTGCCGCTCGCTGTACGGGTAGTACATGGTGCTGCGAATGGCTTCCCACTGCTCGAGCTCGTCGGCGTCGAGGTCCAGTTTGGTGCAGAGTGCCGCATAGGCCTCAGGCTGGTTCTGGGCCACGTATTCGGCGCATTCTGCGGCGTACTCAAGGCACCAGGCGGCCATGAAGTTCGTGTAGTAGTTGTTGTTGACGTTGTTCTCGTACTCGTTCGGTCCGGTTACGCCCAAAATCACGAACTGCTCTTTGTCGTCGCTCCAGTTGACGCGCTGGGCCCAGAAGCGGGCGATGGCGACGAGCACTTCGAGTCCGCCTTCAGCCAGGTAGCCGTAGTCGCGGGTGTGGCGCAGGTAGGTGTAGATTCCGTACGAAATCGCGCCGTTGCGGTGGATTTCTTCGAAGGTGATTTCCCACTCGTTGTGGCACTCTTCGCCGTTCATGGTCACCATCGGGTAGAGCGCGGCCCCGTCGGTGAATCCGAGCTTGGCGGCGTTTTCGATGGCCTTGTCGAGCTGCTTGTAGCGGTACACCAGCAGGTTGCGGCCCACCTCGGGGTCGGTCGACGCGAGGTAAAAGGGCAGGCAGTAGGCCTCGGTATCCCAGTAGGTCGAGCCGCCGTACTTCTCGCCGGTGAAGCCTTTGGGGCCGATGTTGAGGCGCGGATCTACGCCCGTAAACGTTTGAAGCAGGTGGAAAATGTTGAAGCGGATTCCCTGCTGGGCGGAATCGTCGCCGTCAATCACGATGTCGGCCAGGTCCCACTTGGCGCGCCAGGCTTGGCGCTGCTCGGCCAGCAAGGTTTCGTAGCCCGACGCACAGGCCGCCGCCGCCTGGGCCGCCGCGCGCGCCTCGACCTCCGCAGCCGGAGCGTTCATCGACGACACCACGCCCACGTACTTGTGCAGGGTGATGGCTTGGCCCGCGCTGGCCTTTATCGTGTATACCTGCGACGCGTAGCCTTCGCGGCCTTCGGCCGCTCCGCCCGCGCCACCAACACGACACTCCATGGCCGCGGCCACGAAAAAGTCGAGCTTTTTGGTCCGCGCCTTGACCCACGCGCCGGGGGCATACCCCTCTTGCGCCCAAAACGTCTCGTCCCAGTTGGCGTCGGAATTCACCACGTTGAAATCGAGGTAGGGCTCGAGCACCACCTCGGCGGCGCGGTCGACCGTCACTCGGTACTGCTGGGCCGAAACCTCGTCGCGCACAATGCTCAAGAAGCGCTGGGCCTCTACGGTCACGGTCGCTCCGTTGGCGAGCGCCGCGGTGAATCGGCGGGTCAGGACGCCGTGCTCCATGTCGAGCTCGCGGTAAAACGCCGCAACCTTCGCGGTGTACAAATCCACCACCTCGCCGTCGACGCGCAGGTCGATGCCCACGTAGTTCACGGCGTTCAGGACCTTGGCGAAGTACTCGGGGTAGCCGTTCTTCCACCAGCCCACCTTGGTCTTGTCCGGGTAGTACACCCCAGCGATGTAGCTGCCTTTGAGGTGCTTGCCGCTAAAGGACTCTTCGTGGTTGGCGCGGTGCCCCATGCGTCCGTTGCCGAGCGCAAAAAGGCTTTCGCTCATGATGTGGGCTTCGGGCGTCCAGGTCGTTTCTACGACGCGCCAGGGATCGATTTGAATGGGGGGCTTCATAGCGAGTTGCTAGTTGCTAGTTACGGGTTAAAGCTTCAGGGCTTGCTCGGGCGTCAGGTGGTCCAGGCCGCTGACGAGTAGGTCGGCGTCGAGGCCGTGGCCGATTCCGACCACCTTCATGCCTCCGCGGCGAGCGGCTTCGACTCCGGCTTCGGAATCTTCGAACACCACACACTCCTCGGCCTTGAGTCCGAGGCGGCGGGCGCCTTCGAGAAAGACTTCGGGGTCGGGTTTTGACGCGGTCACGACGTTCCCGTCAACCAGGGCGTCAAACAGCGGAATCCAGCCCAAATGCTCCAAAATGAGCGGGGCGTTTTTGGACGCAGACCCCAGCGCCACCTTGATTCCCGCGGCGCGGCTGGCGCGCAAAAATTCGTAGGCCCCGGGCAGGTAGTCGTCGGCGGGCATGCTCCGAACCAGGTCGAGGTACCAGTCGTTTTTTAGGGTCATCCAGTGCTGCTTCTCGGCGTCGGTCAGGGTTTTGCCACCCCAAGCGAGGATGCGGTTCAGGGATTCCGCCCGCGAAACGCCCTTGAGCTGCTCGTTTTCGGCCTCGCCAAAGTGAATTCCGAGCTCTGCAGCCATGCGCTGCCAAGCCAAAAAGTGGTACTGGGCCGTGTCGACCAGCACCCCGTCGAGGTCAAAAAGGAATCCGCGGATCACAGGGCTTGGGGCTCGAGAACCCGCAGCACGTCAATGTGGTACTCCACCAAGCGGTTGACCGGTTTGGCTTGGGTGCGCCCGTAGCGCACGCCGGCTTCGGCGCAGGCTTTTTGGAGCAGCGGCTCAAAGGCCTTGGCCACCGAGCCCACGAAGTTCACCTGGGCGCCTTGGCGGGCCTCGGCGAAGCAGAGCACGTGGAACTCGATGAAGGCCTTAAATCCCTCGAAGACAATCTCTTGAATGTAGGGATGCTCGGCGTGGTCGCCCGCAAAGCGCGCGTAGTTCGCGAGGTAGACGTTGGCATTGGGCTCGTTGTAGACGGCCTGAAAGATCTCGGCTTTGCCGACGCCGTAGGCTTCGACAAAGGCGGCATGCAGGTCCGCGGGCAAGCGCTTGTACAGGAAGTCGCGCACCAACCGCTTGCCGATGTAGCTCGCAGAGCCCTCGTCGCCCAAAATGTAGGCGAGGGCCGGAACTTCTTCGTGCACGGCGGTGCCGTCAAAGTAGCACGAGTTAGAACCGGTGCCAAGGATGCACGCGATGTGCGGTTCACCAAAGTAGGTGGCGTAGGCCGCGGCGAGCAAGTCGTGGTCAACTACGACCTGGGCATTAGCAAACACGCGCTCAAGGCCTTCGGCGATGATGGCATTTAGGGCGTCTGACGAGCAGCCCGATCCATAGAAGTAGACTTTTTCGACTCCAGCCGCGTGGGCCATGATTTCGGATTCGGCGCGCAGGGTACGCTCGACTTCGTCCGCGTCGTGAAAGTAGGGGTTGAGGCCCTTGACCGACCAGCGCCCGACCTCAGCGGCCGAAGCTTCCAAAAGAATCCAATCGGCTTTGGTGGAGCCGCTTTCGACGATAAATACCATAACTACTTAAGATTGAGACGCCATGAGCACTGCCATGTCGGCCATGCGGGCAGAGTATCCGGCTTCGTTGTCGTACCAGCCCATGATTTTCACCAGGTTGCCGTTGGCTGACGTGATGCCCGAATCAAAAATGCACGAGTGCTTGTTGCCCACGATGTCGGCCGACACGATGGGGTCCTCGGTGTACTGCAGAATGCCTTTCAACGGACCTTCGGCGGCGGCTTTCATGGCGGCGTTGATTTCGGCAGCCGTGGCAGGCTTGGCGAGCTCGACGGTCACGTCGGTGGCTGAACCCGTGATCGTCGGGACGCGGATCGCGTAGCCGTCGAGCTTGCCCTTGAGTTCGGGAAGCACAAGGCCCACGGCCTTGGCAGCACCGGTGGTGGTCGGAATCATGCTCACGGCAGCGGCGCGGGCGCGGCGCAGGTCGCGGTGCGGCGCATCCTGAATGCTCTGGTCGTTGGTGTAGGCGTGCACGGTTAGCATGTAGCCCTTGACTACGCCAAAGGTGTCGTTGAGGACCTTCATCATCGGAGCCAAGCAGTTGGTCGTGCACGAAGCGTTGCTAAATACGTGGTCGTCGGGGCCGAGAATACCCTCGTTCACTCCCAGCACCACCGTTTTCACGTCGTCGGCCTTGGCTGGGGCGCTTAGGCCCACCTTCTTGGCGCCGGCCTGAAGGTGCAGCTCGAGTTGCTCTTTGCTGGTAAAGATTCCGGTAGACTCGATCACCAGGTCCACACCCAGCTCGCCCCAAGGCAGTTCTGCGGGGTTCTTGATGGCCGTGATGCGGATCTCTTTGCCGTTGACAATCAGGCTGTTGGCCGTATGCGAAACTGTGCCTTGGAATCCGCCGTGCGCCGAATCGTACTTAAGCAAGTGGGCCAAGGTAGCCGTGTCGGTCAGGTCGTTGATGGCCAAGATTTCGACGTCGGGGCGCACAATGAGGTTGCGAAAGGTGAGGCGGCCGATGCGGCCAAATCCGTTGATGGCAATCTTTTTCATAGCGAATGCAAAAGTCGAGCAAAACAGTTAAATAGACAGTATTCGAGCGATGCGCAGCAGATCTTCGTCGAGCGAAGCCTTGTTGAGTATCGCCATGGGCAGATGGGTGTGCGTGAGCTGTCCGCTCACTATGCCCACCATGACGTCAGACTTGCCGTTGAGCAAGGCTTCCACCGCCGCGACGCCGAGGCGACTCGCGTTGACTCGGTCGAGCATGCTGGGCGAACCGCCCCGCTGAATGTGTCCGAGGATGGTGACTTTGACGTCGAGGTCGGGGTTGTGTTTTTTTAGGGCGTCGGCGAGCTCGTAGGGTGTCCCGAGGCGGTTGCCCTCGGCCACGACGACGATGTTGCTGGTCTTTTTGCGCTCGGCACCCTGGTCGATGGCCGACTGAAGGGCCTCAAGGCTGGTGTTGCGCTCGGGCAGAATGATGCTGATGGCGCCGGTCGCGAGGCCCGTGCTGAGCGCGATAAAGCCGGCGTCGCGGCCCATAACCTCAACCAGAAACAGGCGGTTGTGGCTGTTGGCGGTATCGCGAATCTTGTCGATGCTCTCGACGACCGTGTTGCTGGCGGTGTCGTACCCGATGGTGTAGTCGGTTCCAAAAAGGTCGTTGTCTATGGTGCCCGGAACGCCAACTACCGGAATTTGGTGCTCCTCAAAAAGTTTGTGGGCGCCGGTAAAGGTTCCGTCTCCGCCAATGACGACCAGGCCGTCGATGCCTTGGGCGCGCAGGTTGGCGGCGGCTTCGGAACGCCCCTCGGCGGTGCGAAATCGCTGGCTGCGGGCGGACTTTAGAATGGTTCCGCCCTGGGCGAGAATGTTACGTACGCTTTTGCTGTCGAGCGGAGCAAAATCGGCCTCAACCAGCCCGTCGTAGCCGCGGTACACGCCCAAGCAATCAAGGCCATAAAAAGCGGCGGACCGCACCACCGCGCGGATGGCAGCATTCATGCCGGGCGCGTCGCCCCCCGAAGTCAAAACGGCAATTCGTTTCATACGTCCTACGAAGATAGTGTTCAAAGTACACATAGTAGCGAGAATGTTAGTGTCCGAAGTACATTTGTCTACCTATGCAGAATCCCAACATTTCGGTTGACTGTGTGGTTTTTGGTTTTGACGGCCAAAAACTCAACGTGCTCTTGATTGAGCAAGAGGACTTCGGTCAAGCGTGCCGCTTTGCGCTCCCGGGGGACCACCTCGAAGAAGACGAAGACTTAGACCAGGCGGCGGCGCGGGTGCTCCGCGAGCTGACGGGCTTGAGCGGACTCTACCTGCAGCAGTCGGGCACCTTTGGCGACCCCAACCGCGTGAAGGACCCCAAGGACCTCCCGTGGCTTACCCACGTGCGTAAGGATCCGACCGCTCGAGTCATCACGGTGGCTTACTACGCCCTGGTGAAAATGACCGACTTAAACCTTTTGGCCTCAAGTTTTGCCGCCCGGGCGTTTTGGCACGACGCCAACGAGATTCCGCGCTTGGCGTTTGACCACAACGTCATTTTTGATCAAGCCTTGGCGACCCTTCGCCGCGAGCTGAGCGAGCTCCGCGTAGGCTTCGAGCTTTTGCCCAACAAGTTCACCTTGACCCAAATGCAGTCGGTCCACGAGGCCATTTTGAATTCGAGCTTTGACAAGCGGAACTTCCGCAAGAAGGCCCTCAACGACCAGTGGGTGCTGCCCTTGGACGAAAAGCAAACCGGCGTGGTACACAAGCCCGCCCGCCTGTACACGCGCAACACCGAACGCGCCCAAAATTAATTTTATGGCATCTAGCACTCCTTCTGAAGGCCACATGGCCGCCGCCATTGGACCCAAAAAGACCCTGAATTTTTGGCAAATCTGGAACATGAGTTTTGGCTTTTTGGGCATCCAGTTTGGCTGGTCGCTCCAAATGGCCAACATGAGTCCGATTTATGAATACCTCGGCGCGGAGCCCGACAAAATTCCGCTGCTCTGGTTGGCCGCCCCCATGACGGGCTTGCTCGTGCAGCCGGTCATCGGGTACTATTCGGACCGCACCTGGACCCGCTTGGGACGCCGCCGCCCCTACTTTTTGGTGGGCGCGCTCCTGGCGTCCATTGCGCTTTTTGCCATGCCGCAGTCCAGCGCCCTTTGGATGGCGGCGGGCTTGCTTTGGATCCTCGACGCTAGCATCAACATTTCGATGGAACCTATGCGCGCCTTCGTCGTGGACATGCTTCCCGAAAAGCAGCACTCGCGCGGCTTTGCGTTTCAGTCCTTCATGATCGGAATCGGTTCGGTGGTGGCCAGCGCCATGCCTTGGATGCTCTCGAACTGGTTTGGCTTCACCGACGACGGCTCGGGCGGAATCCCCGATTCCATCAAGTGGTCGTTCTACACGGGCGCCATGGTGCTCCTTGTGGCCGTCCTCTACACTGTGTTCACCACTAAGCCCTACCCGCCCGCCGACATGGAGGCATTTAAGGCGTTCCAAAAAGAGGCCAGCGTCAAAGGCATGTTCAAAGAAGTCTTTGGCGCCATCACCCACATGCCCGAAACGATGAAAAAGGTGGCGCTCGTCCAGTTTTTCACGTGGCCCGCGCTCTTTCTCTTCTGGTTTTACTACGGACCCGCCGTGGCCGTCGGCATTTTTGGTGCGGACCCTGGCACCCCCGAATACACGCGCGGGGTCGAGTTTGCCGGACTGACCCAGTCGTTTTACAACCTTATCACGTTCGCTGTGGCCCTTGCCCTGCCGTTCTTGGCCGCCCGCTTTGGCAATGCGACGACGCACATCCTCGGACTTCTTGCCGGAGCCGCCGGCCTCTTCAGCCTGCAGCTGATCGAGAATCCCAACCTTCTCTTTCTCTCGATGGCCGGAATCGGCGTTGCCTGGGCCAGCATCCTTGCCATGCCCTACGCGATGCTCGCCAGCTCGCTTCCCGCTGGCCAGACCGGGCTTTACATGGGCATTTTTAACTTCTTCATCGTGCTTCCCGAAATCATCGCGTCGCTCTTTTTCGGACCCATCATGGAGCACGTGCTCGACAACGACCGCATGGCCGCCATCACCGTGGCCGGCGGACTCATGGTCCTCGCCGCGGTGCTCACGCTGCGCTTGCGAAGCAAGTAACGAGCAACCAGCAACGGGCAACTAGCAACGGGCAACTAGCAACTAGCTACCTTGCCAACCGTGCTAATCGGCTGATTCCACAGTCACCACGTTGCCGTCGCGGTGCGTGATGCGCACCTTGGTGGCGGCCGCGTAGTCGCGGTCTGCCTCAAAAGCCCAGCTGTCGCCGTCGATCTTGACGTAGCCGCGGTGGCCGGTGGTAACAGTGGACTCTACACGGCCGACCGCTCCGATCAGGGCATCGTGGTTGGTTTTGGCTCCGGTCGCGGCGAACCACGTGCGCAGCAGGGGCCGGAGCAGCCAGAGGGACAGGCCGCTAAAGATGGAAAAAAGGACGAGCTGGATCTCGATGGACCAGCCGAAGGCTGCTCCGGCCGAGGCGCCAGCGGCGCCCACCGCGAGGCAGGCCAGCAAAAATCCGGGAGTGAAGACTTCGAGAAGTAGAAGTACGGCGGCGGCGATCAGCCAAATGGTCCAGGTCATGACTTAGATTTTCGGTACTGACCTAAGATAAGCACTAGCGAGGTAGCGCTGAGGATGGCTCCGGCCACAAAAGGGGCTCCGGGAAAATAAATGGGGGCCCCGGCCTCGGTGAAGGTCGCAAAAATGGTGGTCATAAGCGGGGGACCCACGATGCTCGTGGCGCTCATCATGCTGCTCATGGCACCTTGAAGCTCACCTTGCTCGTTCTCGGGAACGCCGTTGCTCAGCAAGCCCTGAAGGGCCGGGCCGGCGAGGCCTCCGAACGCATAAGGAATCAAAAAGGCATAAAGCATCCACTGGCTCTGGACGAGGGCGAAGAGCACGAGGCCGGTCACGTTGCAGACCATGCCCACGATGAGGGTGCGCCAGGGCCCAAGGGCGGGAATCGCTTTGCGGATCAAAAAGCCCTGCACGAAGGCGCTGAGGATGCCGACGGCTCCGAGTGAAAGGCCGATGTCTTTCGGCGACCAGTTGAATTTTTCAATGGTGAAGTAGGACCAGGTGCCCTGCACGGCGTGGCTCGCGATGTACAAGAACACCAGCGAACCGATCAAGCCGACTACCCGGGGGTAGCGTTTGAGGGCCACAAGGGTGCCGATTGGGTTGGCGCGCTTCCACTCAAAGGGGCGGCGGCGGTCGGCCGGGAGCGATTCAGGCAGCACAAAGTAGCCGTAGGCCATGTTCAGCAGGGTGAGCGCCGCAGCAACAAAGAACGGAACCCGGGGGCCGAGTTCACCTAATAGTCCGCCCGTAACCGGGCCAATGATGAAGCCGAGGCCAAAGGCGGCGCCGACCAAACCAAAGGTCTGGGCGCGCTTCTCGGGTGGCGAGACGTCGGCGATGTAGGCAAAGCCGGTGGTAAAGCTGGCTCCGAATATGCCCGAAACCACGCGGGCCACGAACAGCCAAGCCAAGGTCGGAGCAAAGGCCAGCACAAGATAGTCAAGGCCAAATCCGAGCAGCGAAAGCAACAGCACAGGGCGGCGGCCGTAGCGGTCGCTCAGCGCACCCACCAGCGGAGCAAATAGAAACTGAAAGAAGGCGTAGGCAAACAGCAGCCAGCCGCCGTAGCGCGAGGCCTCTGACACGTCGGCCCCGGTGAGCTCCTGAATCAGCTGGGGAATGACGGGAATAATGATGCCCAACCCGATGATGTCGAGCAGTAGGGTCACAAAAATGAACCCCACCGCAGCGGGGCGCGCCGAATTTGCCATGCGCAAACCTACGCGATTTTAACCTTGGCTTTTGAGCAGCTCCTTAATGCCGCCCAGCGAGCTGAGCACGCCGCTGGCCTCGTAGGGCAAAAAGACGGTTTTGGTGTCGTTGCCCGAGGTCATTTGATTGAGGGTCTCAAGGTACTTCTGTGCAATCAGGTACTGCACGGGGTCGCCCGCGTAGCCCTTCACGGCTTCAGACACGAGGCGAATGGCCTCAGCCTCGGCCTCGGCCACGCGGATGCGCGCTTGTGCGATGCCGTCCGCTTCGAGAATGGCAGCCTGTTTTTGGCCCTCGGCGCGCTGGATGTCGGACTCGCGCTGGCCTTCGGAGGTAAGGATTTGGCTGCGCTTTTCGCCCTCGGCCTCGAGGATGGTCGCGCGGCGGTCGCGCTCGGCACGCATCTGCTTTTCCATCGCATCGCGGATTGCAAGGGGGGGATTGATGTCCTGAAGCTCGACGCGGTTCACCTTGACGCCCCACTTATTGGTGGCGTCGTCGAGGATGGCGCGGAGCTTGGCATTGATCGTGTCGCGGCTGCTCAAGCACTCGTCTAGGTCCATTTCACCCACGACGTTGCGCAGGGTCGTTTGCGTCAGCTTCTCGATCGCGTTCGGAAGGTTTCCGATTTCGTAGACTGACTTGAGTGGATCCACTATTTGAAAGTAAATCAGCGCGTTGATCTCGGTGACGACGTTGTCTTTGGTGATCACGTTTTGCTTCGGGAAGTCGTAGACGTTTTCGCGCAAGTCAATGCGGTCCTGCAGCTTGAAGATGCTGATGATTTCGCCGTTAAACCCCGTCTCGGTATAGCGCCAGTTGATTTGGCGCGGACGGTCAATTACCGGAATGATCACGTTGATGCCCGACTCGAGGGTGCGGTGGTACTTGCCCAACCGCTCGACGATCATGGCTTCAGATTGCTTGACGATGCGGATTCCTTTGGCGAGCAGCACGGCCACGAGGAGCGCCAGTACGGCGAATAAAATGAGTGTAGGCATGCTTAAATATACGGCCGGCGGCGGCTCCGCCGCAACTAGTTGCTAGCAACTAGAAACTACTCTTGTCCGCCGCGCGGAACCCGGAAGTAGTCGCTGTCGGCCCCGGGGGCGTTAAGCAGGGCGTCGGCGTGGCTCAAGGGCTCGGTTGGAACGTCATCGCGCAGCACGTTCTCGCGGTCGGTCATGTAGACGAGCGGTTCGACGCCGTCGAGGTCGAGGGCGCGCACTTTGTCGACGAACCCAAGCATTTTCTCGAGGTCTCCGAGCAGCGCGTCGGCTTGGGCCTCGCTGAGTTCGAGCTTGGCGATGTCGGCGAGCTTGAGGACGTCTTCGCGGGTGAGGTTCATGATTCGGCGGCGTATCGGTTGAGTTCCGCCAAAATTAGCGCATAAACCTGGGCGTTGAGCGCGTCGGGATCGGCTCCGCCTGTCTCGATGTGGGCGTGCACGGTGGCGCGAATTCGGCCGGGGAATCCGCCCTGGTTGAAGTCAGGAAAGTGCCGACGGTTGTCGGGAAAGGTGATGGGCAGAATGGGGACTCCGGCCTCGACCGCGAGCTGGAACGCCCCGTTTTTGAACGGAGCGAGACGCACGCGCGGGTCCTTGGGAATTCCGCCCTCGGGGTAAATGCATATGCCGCTGCCGCGCGCGAGGCGGCGACGGGCCTTCTCGAGCACCTGCCGTTTGGAAGCAATCGAGTTGCGGTCCACGGGAATGCTGCTGCGCTTAAAAAAGAACCCGAAGAGCGGAAGCTTCGCGAGTTCCGCCTTGCCAATGAACACCGTCGGCGACTTGACCAGCCGGTAGCAAAACATCACGTCGAGTTCAGACGAATGGTTCGAAACCACCATGTAGGGGCGCGACCAATCGATGCGGGCCTCGTAGCGGACCTTGCGAATCAACCCCATACCGTTGAGGATCCAGGCGGCCCAAAGGCGTCCGAAGCGGTAAAAGCGCGGAAACTGCTCCACGCGCCGGCTGTACCACAGCAGCCACGGGAACAGCCCCAAGATGCTCACAAGCATCAGGGCGTAGTACCAGAGGTGGTAGAGGATGCCGAAGGCGCGCTTCAGCACGGGCTACTTCATTTCCCAGGACTCCATGAACTTCGTCGTGTAGTTTCCGGCAACAAAGTCGGGGTGGTCCATGAGCTGGCGGTGGAACGGAATCGTCGTCTGTATGCCCTCGATGATGAACTCGTCCAGCGCGCGCTTCATGCGCTCGATGGCCTGCTCGCGGTTGCGGCCGGTGCAGATGAGTTTGGCGATCATGGAGTCGTAGTTCGACGGAATTGTGTAGCCCGCGTAGACGTGGGTGTCGATGCGCACTCCGTGGCCGCCGGGGGCGTGGAACGCGGTGATCTTGCCTGGGCAGGGGCGAAAGTTGTGGTAGGGGTCCTCGGCGTTGATGCGGCACTCGATGGCGTGCATGTGCGGCTCGTGGTTGCGCCCTGAAATCTTGGTTCCGCTGGCGATTTTAATTTGCTCGCGGATCAAATCGTAGTCCGTAACCTCTTCGGTAATGGGGTGCTCCACCTGTATGCGGGTGTTCATCTCCATGAAGTAGAAGTTGCGGTGCTTGTCGACCAAGAACTCGATCGTACCGGCACCCTCGTAGCCAATGTACTTGGCAGCCTTGACGGCGGCGTCGCCCATGGCTTGGCGAAGCTCGGGCGTCATGAAGGGGGACGGAGTCTCTTCGAGCAGCTTTTGGTTGCGGCGCTGGATCGAGCAGTCGCGCTCGCTGAGGTGCGCGGCCTGGCCCGACTGGTCACCGACGACCTGAATCTCGATGTGGCGGGGCTCTTCAATGAGCTTCTCCATGTACATTCCGTCGTTGCCAAAGGCGGCGGCGGCTTCTTGGCGGGCAGATTCCCAAGCCTTTTCGAGGTCGGCCTCGGCCCAGACCGCGCGCATGCCTTTGCCCCCGCCTCCAGCGGTGGCTTTCATCATCACGGGGTAGCCAATTTCTTTGGCCGTCTTTTTGGCGTGGGCCAGCGAGTCAAGCAGGCCTTGCGATCCGGGAACGCAGGGCACGCCCGCTTCGTTCATGGTTGCTTTTGCCGTGGCCTTGTCGCCCATCTTGTCGATTTGCTCGGGCGTCGCACCGATGAACTTAATGCCGTGTTCGGCGCAGATGCGCGAAAACTTCGAGTTCTCCGACAAAAAGCCGTAGCCCGGGTGAATGGCGTCGGCGTTGGTGATCTCGGCGGCAGCAATCAAGTGCGAAATCTTGAGGTAGCTGTCGCGCGAAGGGGCGGGACCGATGCACACGGCCTCGTCGGCAAATCGAACGTGCAGCGAATCTCGGTCGGCTTCAGAATACACCGCGACCGTCTTAATGCCCATCTCGCGGCAGGTGCGAATGATGCGCATAGCGATTTCACCGCGGTTTGCGATGAGAATTTTCTTTATCATGGCGCGGGCGAATTAAGCCGGGTCAACCATGAACAGGGCCTGGCCGTACTCGACCGGCTTCATGTCGTCGGCAAGGACCTTGACCACCGTGCCTGAAACTTCGCACTCGATTTCGTTGAAGAGCTTCATGGCTTCGATGATACAGACCGTTTGGCCGGCCTTCACCGTGTCGCCTTCATTCACGAACACCGGCTTGTCGGGGCTTGGCTTGCGGTAGAACGTACCGATCATCGGCGCGGTAACCGTCACGTACTTTGACGTGTCTTCGGCTGGAGCGGCGGGTGCAGCCGCGGCGGGCGCGGGGGCCGCGGCAACCGGAGCGGCAGCCACAGCAGGCGCGGCGGCGACCACCGGAGCTTGGGCGTACACGACGCCGTCGGGGCCGGTTTTGACCGTAATCTTAAAGTCATCCGTCTCAAGGGAGACCTCTTGGGCGCCGCTCTTGGCGACAAAACGAATGAAATTCTGGAGTTCTTTAAGGTCCATAGCTAAGGAGTTAGAAGGGCAAAAGTGCGGCGAAAAAAGCAAAAACCCGGCATCAAGGCCATGCTTGAACCGGGTTTTTATTCACAAAAGGGCGCAAAGCCCCGTAAGTCTTAGGCCTCAGCGGCTTCGGCAGGAGCGCTGTTGTCGATAACTACTTTGCCTTTGTAGTACATCTTGCCCTCGTGCCAGTAGGCGCGGTGCATCAGGTGGGCTTCACCCGTGGCCGA
Organism: Bacteroidota bacterium; assembly: GCA_016868755.1. Lineage (GTDB taxonomy): Bacteria > Bacteroidota > Bacteroidia > Flavobacteriales > Schleiferiaceae > TMED14. Next base: position 37,524 of record VGFU01000003.1, read on the forward strand.
GCACACCGTGAGCGTAGGCATTACAGCCTTGTCGTGGGTGCGGCGCTTGTCGCGGCGGGTACTGGATTGTCGGCGTTTGGGATGTGCCATGGTTCCTCAGTTTAAAAGTTCAACGTCTCGTTGGTCAAAAACCTTACTCTTCTTCGTCGTCTAAAAAGTCCAAATCGAATTCATCCCATTCGTCGGTGCCGACGTCCTCGCGGAGCTCGGGCTTGACGCGCTGCAGCGGAACCGACAGCGCCACCAGTTCGTAGAGGTACTGCTTGAGGTCGGCCTCGTAGGATCCGTGCGGAAGCACGAGCACCTCGGGTTCGCTGTCGTCGAAGGCGTCACCAAACTTTACCACCACGCTAAAAGCGTTCTTGAGTTCGAGCACAAAGGGCTCGTTGCTCAGGTCGCAGGTGGTGTCCATGGCGCCTTCGTAAGCAAAATCCAGCTCCAGCATGTGGTTGGCTTTGCGCATCGTGACGCGGACGGTGGCCGGTCGCAGGCCTTCGAGATCCTGCAGGGGGAATTCAGAAAAGAACGTTTCGTCGAGGACGAACTCAAAGTGGTGCTCGCCAAGTGCAAGACCCGAAAACTGGAGTATGGTTTCACGTGGTCTCACGACGAATTTCGCTTTGAGCCTGCAAAGGTACTAAAAATTCTTTATCGCTCAGCGCGTTGCGCGGCGATTCTTTACTACTTCGACGGCGGTGTGCAGGGCGGCGAGCATGCTTCCAGCGTCGGCCCGGCCCTGGCCCGCGAGATCCCAGGCGGTTCCGTGGTCGGGCGACGTCCGCACCAAGTCCAAGCCAGCCGTGGCGTTGACGCCGTCGTGAACGGCGAGCATTTTAAACGGAATTAGGCCCTGGTCGTGGTAGAGCGCCAAGGTGGCGTCGACGTCGCAGTAGCCCCGCCAGGCAAAAAAACCGTCGGCGGCGAGGGGACCGCGCACGTCCAAACCCTCGCGACGTGCGGCATCCACGGCTTCCAGTAGCCACGTTTGCTCGTCGGAGCCGATGCGTCCGCCGTCGCCCGCGTGGGGGTTAAGAGCGAGCAGGGCCAGACGCGGATGGGACACTACGTAGTCCCGGCGCAGCGCCGCATCCAGCGCGCGGAGTTTGCGCAGCACGAGGTCCGTCGAGAGCGCGCCCCGGACGTCGGCAAGGGCCACGTGCTCGGTTGCTAGGGCGACGGTGAGTTCTGATCCGCGCAGCAGCATTAGGGCCTCGCCCCCCGCGGCGTGGGCCAAGTAGCTGGTATGGCCGGTGAATGCGGGCAGCGGAACGTGCTCCTTGCTCAGCGGCGGCGTGACCACCGCGTCAATTTGGCCGGCGCGCCAGGCGTCCAGGGCCAGGTTGAGGCTGTCGATGGCAGCTTGGCCTGAGGTGGAGGTTCCGTGCCCAAAGGCCCAGTCCACGGGCGGCAGAGGCCACACGAAAGGGACCGAAGGCACGGGCAAACCTAAAACCTCCGCTTGGCCCTTGACCAGTAGCGGGTCGGCAAACCAGACCAGCTCGACGTCGTCCGAGGGAGCCCACAGCGCCAGCGCCTTGAGCACCACCTCGGGCCCGATGCCGTGGGGGTCGCCTAGGGTGATGCCGACGCGAATGGCCATTAGGCGCGGGATTGGGCGGCCAAAAAGTGGGTGAGCAAGCGCACGCCGACGCCGGTTCCGCCTTTGCCGTAGTAGGCAACGGGGCGGTCCAAGAACGCCGGCCCGGCGATGTCGAGGTGCACGTAGGGGTAGTCGATGAAGTACTCCAGGAACTTGCCGGCGGTGATCATTCCGGCTTCGGCGCCCCCGATGTTCTTGATGTCGGCGATGTCGCTCTTAATCAACTCTTTGTAGTCGTCCCAGAAGGGGAACTCGACGAGGCGCTCGTGCGTCATTCCGGCGCTGGCCTGCAGGGCGTCCCAGGTGGCGCGGTGGGCGGTTCCCATGGCGACGGTGGCGTAGGGGCCGATGGCGCGCGAGGCGGCTCCGGTCAGGGTGGCCAGGTCGATAACGAGCTTGGGCTGGTACTTTTTGGCGTAGTGCAGCGCGTCGGCCAAGATCAGTCGGCCCTCGGCGTCGGTGTTGAGCACCTCGACGGTCACGCCGTTCGAGATGGTGATGACATCGCCCGGAACCAACGCGTTGCCGTTCAGTCGGTTGTCGGTGGCCGGAATCAGGCCCACCACGTTCACCGGAAGCTTGGCGGCGGCCACGGCGCAGAAGGTGCCGAGCACGGCCGCGGCGCCCGACATGTCGCACTTCATGTCTTCCATGAAGTTGCTGGGCTTCAGGCTGATGCCGCCGGTGTCGTAGACCACGCCCTTGCCAACCAAGACGGTGGGATGCTCCTGGGGAGCCCCTTCGCCGCGGTACTCAAGCACGATGAACACGGGCGGATCGACCGATCCCTTGTTTACGCCCAGCAACCCGCCCATCTTCAGGGCCTCGATTTGGGCCTTGTGGAGCACCGTGCACTTGAACCCGTGCTGGGCGCCGAGCTGTTCGGCCCGGGCGGCGAGCTCGAGGCTTCCGAGCTGCAGCACCGGTGTGTTGATGAGGTCCCGCGCCTCGGTCACCCCGTCCATCAGGGCGTTCCAGGTGGCGAATTCGGCGGAATCGCTGCCGACCACGTCGAGCTGCTCGAGGGTCCACTGGTCCTTGGCCTTGGTGCCAAAGAGCTTGGTGTAGCGGTAGGCGTTCAGGGCCAGGCCTTCAGCCACGGTCAGGGCGGCGGGCTGGGCGTCGAGGGCCACGTGGCGGAGCTTGTTTTTGGCCAAAATTCCGCCCAAATCGGCCCCGAGCTGGCGCAGCGCATGCAGTCCGTCGGCGGTCGCGGCGTCGGCGTCGCTGGTGGCGAGCAGCAGGTCGCCGGTGGCGGTGGCCAGGTGCATCCAACCCTTCACCCCGCGGTCGACGCGGTTTTGGTAGGCATTGAGCGCGGAATCTTCGATGCCCGTCGCACGCAAAGCATCAGTACTGGGGCGGAGCACGGCGCGCACGGCGGCGCCGGCAGAGGAGGGAACAAGGCTGCGTTTCATACCTACGAAGGTAGCGCTCGTACCTTTGCCCCATGTTCACCGGTATCATCGAAAACCTCGGCCAAATCGCGGCCATCACCCCCGACGGAGGCAACGTGCACTTCGACGTTACGTCGACCCTGGCGCCTGAGCTCAAGATCGACCAGAGCGTGGCCCACGACGGGTGCTGCCTGACCGTGGTGGCGCTGCACGGCGAGCGGGTTCCGCACGGGTTCCGCGTCACGGCCATCGCCGAAACCCTCGACAAAACCTGCCTCGGAACCTGGACCGTAGGCCGAACCGTCAACCTCGAGCGCGCCGCCCTGGTCGGAAGCCGCCTCGACGGCCACACCGTGCAGGGCCACGTCGACTCGGTGGGCCGCGTCACCGAAGTATCTGAAACCCACGGCAGCTGGCGCTTCGCCGTCGAGCACCCCGCCTTCGAGCTGCACCGCACCGTCCCCAAGGGATCGATCACGCTCAACGGCGTGTCGCTGACCGTGGTGGATTCCGGGCCGACCCACTTTAGCGTGGCGCTGATCCCTTACACCTGGGAGCACACCAACCTTTCAAAGCTGAAGGTCGGAGACCCCGTCAACCTCGAATTTGACGTGCTGGGCAAGTACGTGCTTCAGTACCTGCGCGAGCTCGGAAGCCTTCCGCGCTAAAGGCCGCCGGTGGGCTAACTTTAAGCCCATGCGCCACTTTGCTGTAGACGTCGAAACCGCGACCAACCAACGCTCGAGCATTTGCCAAATTGGCTTGGTCGAGGTGCTGGACGACCGCGTGGTGCCGGTCTACAGTTCGCTGGTGCGTCCGCCGGGCAATGCCTACAGCTACCACAACATTTGGGTGCACGGAATCCAGCCCGAGGACACCCGCGATTCGCCCACGTTTGAAGAGGTTTGGCCCGACATCGCCGCCTACTTTGCCCACACGGTTTGGGCGCACAACGCGCCGTTTGACTTCGGATGCCTGACGGCCACGCTGGAGTACTACTTTTTGCCGGTTCCGACCTGGAAGAAGGGCTGCACCTACCGCGAAACCCGCATGGGCCTCAAGAAGGCCTGCGAGCACTACGGCATTTTTTTGCTCAACCACCACGACGCCCTGGCCGACGCCACCGCCTGCGGCGAGGTCCTGCGCCGGGTGCGCTTGGAGCGGACTCCGGAGGGGTTGCGGTAGGAGGTTTCGTCTATTTGCTGGACGCCGGCCGCTCCACTTGAAAAAAATCCACAATAGACTGCGCCAGTGGCCGCAGGACCTCAGCTTCAAAGGTATCAAGGTCGGCGCGGGTGAGCAGGCTTCGCTTGGCAATGCTGAACCAGAGCACGGGGTCGTGGGGGCGCCGCATGGGGGCGATTCCGACCTGGAATTCACGGGCGTCGGGGTAGCGCTGGCCGAGCATCCAGGCATAGGTCATCAGCTGGAACCCCTTGGCCCTGCTGGGTTTTTGAAGCTCGGCCCAGTCGGATTTGCAGCGCGTGCTGGCCTCGTCGACCGAGCCCGTTTTAAGGTCTACTACGACTAGGCGGCCGTCGGACCAGCGCTCGATGCGGTCGGCGGTTCCGCGTACGGGGACCGGGCCGAAGTCCAGCTGCAGCATGGCTTCGAGCTTTTCTTCGACGCCAATGATTTCAAAGTCGAGTTCGCGGTCGTCTTCGTTGCGCTGGCCTTCGGCCTCAGCCCAGGCTTGGGCCATGTGCAGGGCGATTTGGCGCGTCAGCATCGGGTACCCGGTGTCGAGCGACGAGGGCATTTCTTTGTTGATGCCTTCGTGCGTCCAGGCTTCGACGCGGTCCAGGGCCCATTGGCCCTCGGCCTTGAGGGCCTTGTAGAGCTGCTCGTGCACGAAGTGCAGGGCGGTTCCGAGGGCGTCCGCCGCGACGCGGTCGTGGGTGCGCGATTCTTCGCGGATCTCGAGCACGTTGCGCACCAAAAAGAGGTAGGGGTCTTCGAGGAATCTCTGGAATCCGGTGGGGCTCAGACCCTTGCGCTGAAGCGCGTCGGCCACCAGGGGCCACACCTCGGGACCGGTGGGCACGTCGGCGCCTTCGGGCTGAAACTGGTCGGGGCGCAGCGGCCAGTTGAGGCGGCGGTCGGTCACGCGGATGCCGGGGTAGCGGGCGAGTTCGAGCTGGGCCTGGCGCACCCAGCGGCTGGCCTCGCCTTTGCCGAGTCCGTCGGGCTCGCTGTTGACGACCATCACGACGGTTTCGGCGCGCTGCATCAGGCGGTAGAGGTGGTAGGCCGCCACCGACTCGCGGTCCTGGGGCAGCGGAAGCCCGTACGCCTTGCGCAAGTCAAAGGGCAAAAAGCTCGCGGTACTGCGGCCCTGCGGCAGCACGCCTTCATTGAGCGGAGCCACGATGAGCCGGGTAAAATCCAGGGCACGGGTCTCGAGTAAGCCCATGATTTGCAGCCCGTTGAAGGGCTCGCCAAAAAAGGCCACCGGCGACTCCGTAGCCAGCGAACGGTAGAGGCGCAAGAGGCTTCCGACGCCCAGCACCTCTTCGGGCAGCATGCCCTGCAGCCGTTCGAGGATTTGGAGCACGGCGCGGGCCGGCTCGCCCTCCCAGGCGGGGCGCGGAACCGACAGCCAATGTGCCGTGCGCTGGGCGAGCTCCTGAACGAGCTGCCGCGGGTCGTGGGCGGGGCGCCACAAGGCTGCGTCGGCACCCAGCAGGGCCACGACCTGGGCCGCAGACCAGTGGGCCCGGCGCGCCCGGCGAAGCTCAAATTGTGCCCAGACCAGCGCGCTGGGGTCAGCGACCACCATCGCGGCAAAGGGGTGAATCAGGGTAGCTTCGAGCAGGTGGCGCGGGTAGCTTCCGCGGTTTTGCTCGCGGGCCTCGTGGAGCTGCAAAAAGACCTCCACCCCGGCGTAGGGCAGAGTCAGGTAGAGCGGAAGGCCCATGGTCACGTTGGCCTCTTCGATGCCCTCGGGCAGGGCCTGCAGCACGGGCACCAAAAGGCTCTCGTCGCCCAGTACCACGGCGGTTTGCCGGGCCATTTCGGGACCCCATTCTTCGAGCAGGGCCCCCACCGACTGAGCGACGCCCAGGTGGCGGCTTGCCGAGATGATTTCGATATGCTGCTGCCCCGTGGCCCAGTGCGCGGGGGCATCCTGAAGGTCAAGCGTCAGCCCCTCGGGCAGGCGCTGGGCAAGGTCGCGCAGGGCTTCGCCCGCCTCGTGCACCTCGAGGTCGAGGTAGTGGCGGTCGGCGTCCCAGAGGGCTTGTGCGCCGAGGTGCAGGTGGGCGGAGCGCAGCAGCGCTTCCTCAGGTGGCGTCAGAGCATTGAACCCAGCAAAAAACAAGCGGTCGACTCCGTGGCGGGTGCGCCAGGTCAGCCATTGGGCCTCGGTTGGGCCGCTGGGCGGAGGCGAAGCGCGGCGAAACTGCATTCCGGGTGTGGTCATCCCCTGGGCCCCGAGGGCCTCGTGGTAGGCGTCGTAGAGTTCGGGAAGCTGGCGCCACAGTCCTAGACGGCGCAGCATCAGCTCGGTGGGCTCTTCAAGGCCCCACTCGCCGAGGGCCTCGATTTCGCGCAGCTCGCGCAGGGCGGCATTCGCATCGGCTCCGTGGCGGTCGAGCTCGCCAAAGTCGCGCAAAATGGTCGGAGCCCAGCGCAGAAACTCGTCCAAGGGATCCGCATGAGCCCCGGCCACCTGGCGGTGGGCACTAAAGAGCGCCAGCAGCTGCTCGGTGGGGCTGGCGGCGGGGATTCCGGCCAAATCAGCCATGACCTCCTCGATGGCCCATACGCTCGGACTCAAAACCGGCTGATCCTGAGCCCAGTAGCGCCGAAGGCTCCGCTCGGCCCGACGGGTGGGAAGCACGATTCCGACCCGGTGCAGCGGAACGCCGCACCCGGCCGCAGTTTGGGCGACGCGCTGCAAAAAAGGGGTCATCGGGGGCTAGCGGTAGAGATCGTGATCTCGAATATACGCAGCGACCGCAGCCGGCAGGTCGTCAAGGCCTTCGGAACCTTCAGCCACGCTTCGGCGCACCGCGGTGCTGCTGCGCGCCATCAGAGCGTCGTCAACGCGGCGAACGCGGGGATGCTGCAGCCAGCTCGACTCGGGGTCGAGCCCCGAATCGGGGCGTGGGTACACGACCAGCTCGGCCAGTTCCAGAATGCGTTCGGGATGGCGCCAGCGTTCAAAACCCGCCAAGTTGTCTTCGCCCATGAGCAGCGCGTACTGGTGTTCGGGGTGCCGCGCCGCCAGGAGTTCCAAGGTGTCGACCGTGTAGTTGGGCTGGGGCATTCCGAGCTCGACGTCGCTCGCCGCCAGCCCCGACCGACCGGCCACCGCGAGCTGCAGCATGGCAAACCGGTGGGCGTCGCTCGCAAGCGTTTCGCCCTGCTTGAACGGATTGCGCGGGGTCAAAACAAGCCAAACTTCGTCGAGGTGGGCGTGCTTTTGAAGGCGCTCGGCCACCAGAACGTGGCTCAGGTGCACGGGGTTAAACGTGCCCAGCAGCAGTCCTATGCGCACGACGGAGCAAAGGCTAATATTGCCGCAAGGGCTTCGGCTTCGGCTCGGTCAAGGTCGTCGTTAACCACCACGCGGTCAAATTCAGATGCTTGGGCAAGCTCCCACTCGGCCTTGGCCAAGCGCTGGGCGATTTGGTCTTCGGTCTCGGTTCCGCGCCCGCGAAGCCGCTGGCCCAGCACCTCAAGGCTGGGCGGAGCCACAAACAGCGCCAACGCCCGGTCGCCAAACTGCTGCTTGAGGTTGCGGCCGCCGACCACGTCGATGTCAAAAGCCACCACCTTGCCCTCGGCCCAGAGTCGCTCGACCTCGCTGCGCAAGGTTCCGTAGTAACGGCCCGGGTAGACCTCTTCCCACTCGAGGAATTCGCCGCGTTCCGCCCGCGCCCTAAAGTCTTCGGCCGTCAAAAAGTGGTAGTCCACCTCGTGCTCTTCGCTGCCGCGCGGAGGCCGCGTCGTCGCCGAAATACTGAACGCCAGACCCGGCAACTTCGCCATCAACCGGCGCACCAACGTGGTTTTGCCGGCGCCCGACGGGGCAGAAAGAATGAGGAGTTGGCCGGAGGACATTTTGGCTTGTTGGTTTCTGGCTTCTAGCCGCTAGTTACTGGTTGCTGGTTGCTAGTTACTGGTTGCTGGTTTACAGCACGTTGAGGACTTGTTCCTTGATTTTTTCGAGCTCTTCTTTCATCTGCACCACCTGGCGCTGCATACCGATGTGGTGGGCCTTGTTGCCCAACGTATTGATTTCGCGGCCAAGCTCTTGGGCCAAAAATCCGAGTTTGCGGCCTTCGCCGGCGGCTAGGGCTTCGCGGAAGTGCTGAATGTGCGCCTTGAGGCGGACTTTTTCTTCGTTGATGTCGATTTTTTCAACATAAAAAAGCAGTTCTTGCTCCCAGCGCTGCAGGTCCATGGGCTGGTCGTCAGCGGCCTTCACGGCGGCCTTGGTCAGGTGGCCCTTAAGGGTTTCAAGTCGCTCGGGTTCAGCAGATTCGATCACAGGAAGGCCCCGCTCAATCGTCGCCAGGTTGGCCTCAAGGTCTTTGGCCAGAGCGGAACCTTCGTGGCTGCGAAACGTTTGAAACGCGTCCAGCGCGGAACGGATCAATGCTTCCACAGCTTCAGCCTCCAAGGGATCCAATTCAGCCGCAGGCCCCTGCTCGGCCGGAACGCGCAAGGCCATCGCCAACGCCTCAGCAGGAGTCAAGCTTCCGCCCGCAATGCGCTGCAGGTCGTCCATGGTTTGGCGCAGGTGGGCCTCGTTCAAGCTGCTCCCGCGGCCCTCGGCCTGTTCGCGGTTGATGCTGACGTCGACTTTGCCGCGCTGCACCGCATCTCCAACCATTTTGCGCCACACCAAGTCGCGCTCGCGGTAGCGGTGCGGCATGCGCAAATTGAGGTCGAGGCCGCGGCTGTTAAGCGAGCGGATTTCTACCGAGATGCGGAGCCCCTCGAACGTGGCACTTGCCTGGCCGAAGCCGGTCATGGATTGAATCATAACGGCAAAGGTAGGAAGGAGGCGGCCGCCACCTCGCCGCAGGCGAGGGTGGCCGGGCCGCGCGCCCGCCAGTCATCGATCAATTCGCGGGGGGTACAGGCGTCCGGGCGGTCGCGCAGCCCCAGGCCGTGGGCCAGGAGGCCCACGGCTTGGGCCGCCTCCAACTCCGAATTCCGCACGCCCACCGACCCGTGCCGCTTGCTCAACCGGTGCCCGTCGGGGCCCATCCAAAGGGGAGCATGTGCCACCTGCGGCGGCTGCGGATTGCCCAGGGTGCGGTGCAGAAACTGCTGGAGCGGGGCACTGTCCTCCAAATCGCGGCCGCGTACAATGTGCGTCACGCCCTGATCCAGGTCGTCCACCACGACGGCCAGCTGGTAGGCCCAGGCGCCGTCGGCGCGGCGAAGTACCACCGCATCATTAAGCGCCAACTGTCCCGGAGCGGCAGGCTCATCGCGAAGATTGGCGCCGTCGCGGCCAAAAAAATCATGAGGAATCCGCAGGCGCCGCGCGCCCGGACCGTCGAGCGGCCATCGGCCGTCGGCGCAGGTTCCGGGATAGGAACCCATGAAGCTTCCGTGGGGCGCTGAAACCGCGTCTTCCATGTCGCGTCGGGTGCAGCGGCACGCAAAAACAAGCCCTTGGGCGGCTAGGTTGGCGAGGGCCTCCGCGTAGCGGGGTCCGCGCTGCGACTGCGGCGCCACCTCTTCGTCCCAGTCTAGGCCCAGCCACGAGAGGTCGCGCCGCCAACCGTCGGCAAACTCGGGCTTGCTCCGCTGCGGGTCGACGTCTTCCATGCGGAGCAGCATACGTCCGTCCTCAGCCCGCATTTGAAGCCATGCCGCGAGTGCTGTGGAGGCGTTGCCCCAGTGCATGATTCCGGTGGGAGAAGGGGCGAAGCGTCCGACCATGACCCGAAGGTAGGCCGCAGCGCAAAATAGTTACGAGCTGCTCGCAACCCGGTCGCAAGCAACCCGCAACCAGGTGCTCAATTGACGTAGATTTACCCTATGCATTTTGATACCCTTGCCATCCACGGCGGCCAGCACCACGACCCGTCTACTGGGGCGGTGATGCCCCCGATTTACCAGACGTCTACGTACGCCCAAGAAGCTCCGGGCGTGCACAAAGGCTACGAGTACAGCCGCACCCACAATCCGACGCGGCGCGCACTCGAGAATGCTATTGCAGCCATAGAGGGCGGAACCCACGGCCTCGCCTTCGGCAGCGGCCTCGCGGCAGTCGATGCGTGCATGAAGCTTCTAAAGCCCGGCGATCATGTGGTCAGCACGAGCGACCTCTACGGCGGAACCTACCGCCTCTTCACCAAAGTGTTTGAGCCCTTTGGCCTGAAGTTCAGCTTTGCTCCTCTGGCTGACCCCGCTGAGTTGCGCGCGCTCATCACTCCGGCAACCAAGATGGTGTGGCTTGAGACGCCGACCAACCCCATGCTCAATGTGCTCGACATCAAAGCCTTGGCTGACGAGGCCAAAAAGGTGGGCGCGCTCGTGGTGGTTGACAACACGTTCGCAACGCCCTACCTGCAGCGCCCGCTGGAGCTTGGGGCCGACATCATATTGCATTCGGCGACCAAGTACCTTGGCGGCCACAGCGACATCGTGCTTGGCTTGCTTGCCGTGGGCGACGCGGCGTTGGCCGAGCGCCTGTACTTCATACAAAACGCTTCGGGCGCGGTCTGCGGCCCAATGGATAGCTTCTTGGCGCTGCGCGGAATCAAAACGCTGCACGTGCGCATGGACCGCCACTGCCAGTCAGCGGCCGCCGTGGCGGAGCACTTGGCCAAGCACCCCGCGGTCCGCAAGGTATACTACCCTGGCCTCAAGGACCATCCGGGCCATGCGGTGGCGGCGCGCCAGATGAAGCAGTTTGGCGGAATGGTGTCGTTTGCCCTGCACGAAGACGACTTGGCCAAGGCCAGCGCAGTGGTTTCGGCTCTCAAAGTCTTCACGTTGGCCGAATCTCTGGGCGGCGTGGAGTCACTCGCCGGCCACCCGGCGACCATGACCCACGCGAGCATTCCGAAGGCCGAACGCGAAAAAACGGGCGTAACCGACGGACTCATTCGTCTGAGTGTGGGCCTCGAAGACGTGCGCGATTTAACGGCCGACTTGGATCAGGCACTTTCCGTACTTTCGTAGTAAGTTATTCAAAACCATGGCGGACAAATTTGCCGTAATCGGGTTGGGCCAGTTTGGTTCCGCCATTTGCCGAAAGCTTTCTGAAAAGGGCGCCGAGGTAATTGCCATTGACATCGACGAAGACAAGGTCGAGAACATTAAGGACCAAGTTGCCTATTCGGTGGTAATGGATTCAACTGATCCGCGCGCGCTCAAGGCCCAAAACATTCTCGAAATGGATGCCGTCGTGGTTTCAATTGGTCAGAATTTCGAAGGCATGCTGCTGACCACGGTGAAGCTCATGGAGCTGGGTGTTGGTCGGATTATTGCGCGAGCTCAGGGTGAGACGCAGCGCAAAATCCTCGAAAAAATGGGAGTTAAGGAGATCCTTTCGCCCGAAGAAGAGGTGGGTAAAAACGTCGCCGAGCGCCTGATTAACCCGGGGATGATGATGTGCGTTACCCTGCCCGATAACTACGAGATTGTTGAAATTGCTGCTCCTCGAAGCACGGTGGGGCGCTCGCTCAAAGACATTGGCCTGCTCGAGAAGTACCGATTAAACCTCGTTACCGTTATTCAAAAAGGCGGAGATGATGAAGTGGCTCACATCAAGGGGGTTCCGCAAGACGACATGATTATCGAGGAAATTGACGAGCTGGTTGTTTTTGGCAAGGTCAAGGACGTAGAGCGCTTTATCGACATCAATGGCTAAGGCAACCGGTTTTTGGTTTCTAGCGGTCGCCGTACTGTTGGGCTGTAAAGACCCCAACCCATCGGGCGGCCTGCCCCCAGAGGCCACTGGTCCCTTTTTGCCTCGGCTGACTGCGGGGTGGACCCTTGATTCGGTGACGTACACCGCCGACTTGCCGATGAATGTTGGAGATACGGTTGTTCCGGTTCGTGTTCACAATAAAGCACGAGACGTAACCGGGCGATTTGATTTTTTTCGCCGAAACGACTCCGACCTAGTTGACTACCAAATCCAGTTCACGGCTGATTTATTGCCGAGTGTTGCACCGTTTACCTATTCTAAATCACGCGTCGGCACCTACTGGTATAAGCCGGTTGAGCGCGAAATCTGGTTTTACGACTATCCTGACACCTTAGTCTTCAAAGTGGATTGGGACGCGGAAACCCTCCAGCTCTGGCATTCGGAGCTTCAGGTAGTCGAGCCGGGATTGGGAATCACGTTCCCGCTGCGCTTGGACTTTAGGCTCGTTCCGTGACGGAACTCCTTCTGGTCACCCTTCTCGGAGCGCTCTTGTTTGCCCTTCCGGCCAGTGCGCATCCGCTCATTTTAGCCCTCGGAATCGCCACGGGAATGCCCCATGGGGCCACGGACATCCTCACGGACCGCGGGGGGCTATCTCGCCCTGCTTTGGGCTACTATGCGGTTAGCATTCTGCTCCTTAGTGCGCTTTGGTTTTGGTCGCCCTCGTGGGCGCTCGCAAACTTCTTGACTCTGAGCATGCTTCACTTTGGCTCAGAAGACGCCGCCACCGAATCTGGCACCGCGCTGTTTTTGCACGAAACCCTCGTGCGCGGAATGCTCGTCGTCTTGGCACCCAGCATTTTTCACGAAGCCGAGGTGCTGCGGCTATTTGGCCTTCTCGCCGAAACCTCGTGGGCAGGTCCCGAATGGACGCAAGGCCTTTCGTTCGCACGGAGCCTTTGGATTTTCTTGGCGTTCACGCTTTTTGGCCACTATGCGGTGCGGTCTACCCAGTGGCGGCACGTCGTTTTTGTGTTTGCGCAGATTTTGGTGCTTGTGGCTGTGTTTCGTTTGCTCCAGCCCTTGACGGCCTTCGTGGCCTACTTTGTTGGCGGACACTCGCTGCACAGCGCCCGCAAAATTTGGCCGGTACTCAAGGAGCACCGCACCATGGTCTTGGGCGCTACCGCATTCACGTTTATCGTCGCGGCCGGGGTCTTTTGGGCTTCAGGCGAAAGCGCACTCGACGACCGCCTTATTCGTACGGCGTTTATCTCGCTGTCGCTTTTTGCGGTTCCGCACGGAATCTGGCGGACCGCAGAGGTGCTGCGCGATCGCTGGGTGCGGGCCTAAATGCAAAGAGCCGCCCCGAGGGGCGGCTCCGTGCACAAAATCCGAGGTTAGACTTAGTCCTTTTGAGCTAAGGTGTAGATTACCAAACCGAAGCCAATCTTGTTGATGGCATCGCCGATGTTGTACACCAAGTCCATTGACAGGCCTTCGAGCACTTTCACGCCGAAGAGTCCGCCCTCGGTGCCGGCAATGTACCCAATTGGGTAGATAGCCCAGCCTACGAGTACGAACCAGCCCAGTGCCTTAACGGCAGTCTGAACTTTGCCACCTGCATTGGCGGCCAAGGTTGCAACCTCGCCTTTCCAAACAAGCCATACAATGTAGAAGTATGCAAGACCTGACATAGCACCCCATACCCAAGATTGGGTTTGGTCCGCGTAGAAGGCCTCACCGATGTAGCCGAGCAGCAGCATCGCAACTGAGGCCCAAATCAGGCGCCAAAGTAAGCCGCTGGTGCCGCCTGCTTTTTTGGTGATTAAGTAAAACTCCACACACATCAAGGGAACCGTGAGGGTCCAGTCAATGTAGCGAAGGGCGATCGGGTTGGTTCCGGTCGCTTGGTAAAAGTCGCGCATGTAGTAGTAGTGCACGGCTGCGATACCGGTAATCAAACCAGATACCAACAGCGAGAGCTTCCACTCGTCAGCGACACGGCTGCGCTCCATAAAAAAGAATACAGAGGCAGCGAACATGGCCATGTAGCCCGTGAAAAACGTAAAGCTTACGGGATCGGCCGGATCAATGGTGAGTACTTCGAGAAATTGCATAAATCAGGTTTTAGGTGGATTTTGTGTCTTAAACAACATTTAATGAATTGTATAGTTTAGGAAAAGTAGAAAAAAATTCAACACTATCCGCATTAGTCACGCCACCCTACCGAAATTTAATTAGTACAATGAATTGAAAGTGAAGATAAAATAGGCATAAACCTAGGGTTTTGCTATTGATTTTATTAAGGGTCTTAGTTGGACTGATAAATAATGTTTATAAAACATTTTAAGGCTTTGGTGTTACCGCCAAGCGCTACGGATGTCGGGGTTAACTTCGCAGTATGGCACGCATCCTCACAGGAATTCAAAGCAGCGGACGCCAGCACCTTGGGAATGTGCTGGGCGCGATTCTTCCGGCCATTGAATTGGCCAAGGACCCACGGAACGAGTCCTATTTATTTATCGCAGATCTGCACTCGCTGACTACGGTTAAAGATCCTGAGGCGCGTAAGGCCAATTTGCTTTCGACCGCAGCGGCTTGGCTGGCGTGCGGATTGGATCCGCAGCGCACGGTGTTTTATGCCCAAAGTGACCTGCCCGAATGTACCGAGCTCACATGGTACCTCAACTGCTTCACGCCCTACCCGATGCTGGCGAACGCGCATAGCTTTAAAGACAAGTCAGACCGTCTCAGCGACGTCAATGCCGGACTCTTTGATTATCCGGTCCTGATGGCCTCTGACATCTTACTGTACGACGCGCACGTTGTCCCGGTCGGTAAAGACCAGCGCCAGCACCTTGAGATTGCGCGCGACATCGCGGAGACGTTCCACTGGACCACGGGTCGGGAGGTATTTGTGCTTCCCGAGGCGCGCATTCAGGAGTCAGTAATGACGATTCCCGGCACGGACGGCCAAAAAATGTCCAAGTCCTACGGTAACGTAATCGACATCTTTTTGTCTGAAAAGGAGCTGAAAAAGCAAATCATGGGCATTGTCACCGACTCCACGCCGCTCGATGACCCCAAGGACCCCTCGAAGTGCAACGTCGTGACGCTCTACCGCCTCATTGCTAACCCTTCGCGCGTTGCTGAGATGGAAGCGGCCTACCGCGCCGGTGGATACGGTTACGGACATGCCAAGACGGCTCTATTTGAGGCCATTCTGGAGCGTTTTGCCGGACCCCGCGCCGAGTTTGACCGCCTTATGGCCGATCCCGAGGCCGTGCATGCAGTCCTGCGGGCCGGGGCCGACACAGCCCGTCCGGTTGCCCAGGCCACCCTGAAGCGCGTGCGCGAGGCGTTGGGCTTTTAAGAACAGAACTGATACTATTCCGGGCCCTAAAGTCGCCCAACATGGTTTTTTATGGACCTGGGCTTGACCAGCCTTAGTCCGTTATTTAGTTGATATATAATGATTTATGAATTCGTAACACGGCGCGATCTCGTATAAATATTGATTACCAGTCAAAAAAAATACAAATTGAGTCAATTTATAGATGTTTCGAGTGATTAAATGTTTAATTTACAGTACAAAGTTATAATTTCAAGAAACCTAAACATTAACTACTCAAAACATGCAAGAACTGATTGTCATATTTATAGGGCTTGTCCCCGCTTTATACCTCGTTGGTCGGTTGTATTCGGACCTTCGAGGAAAAGCGTGTAATGCTACACTAAATCTGGATGAGGTCCGAGATAATATTCGGAAGTCGAATGGATTTTGGGAGTGGTTTGTACCCATTGCCGTAGCGTTTGCATTTGCATACAACATTGTAGCAACTGCTGCATGGATGGTTGCAGAATTGGTTCAACTTGGACTATCTGCAGCGAAGTGGGGTTTCAAAAATATCTTCGTGACGGGCCCGTGGTTCATCCTAAAGATGGTATGGCACTACCTGGTCGTTTGGCCTTGGAAGTTGCTTCGAATGGCGTTTGGAGAAATCATGCCTTCGCTCACGCGTTCGCAATTCATTATCGCATTTACCGGCATTTCCCTATGCTTGGCGATTTATTTTATCGGAGTTTACGACGCTGAGAGTTCAGACTGGTTAACGTATGCCATGTCGGTTCTGTCGGTGTTCCCATTGGGTTGGGCCGTTGGCAAAATTGGATTGGCTGCGAATGGTAAAAGCTACACAAGTAGTGAGCGCAATACTTACTTCAAGCATCTGGGATTCTTGATCGCCCTATTTGCGGTTGTAACGCTTGCCGAGGCATTTGTTATTAATCTCGGAACCCACACCTCAATGAGCTCGGCGCTTTCGCATTTGTTCTTATTCGGAACATTTTGGGGTTCCGCGCTGCTGCTGTTCAATGGGTTAATCCTTCTGTTTAGCATTAGTGCACTTCCGTTCATCAGTGCGGACTTTTCAGGATCGTACAAGGATCTGTTGTTCGCCGTCTGGGCAACGATTCGAACAAAAGGCCTTCGATTTGCCGTTGCGGTTCCTGCTATGTTGCTACCGATGACGATTCTCGGAATTGTTCCTAAACTACTCACGGAGGGCATTAACCATATTTCGAACACCATTACCGAAGAGGTTTACGCGAACCGGTTGGTTTCGTTGAAATTTGATGAGCCCGGCACGATGAATGTGTATGACTTGTCGATTCCTGAGGATTCAGTAGCGATGTACTTTGACGAGTGGGTGGGGTTCTACACCGCTACGGTAAACAATCGGGCCATTGAGCTTGACCGCGATGGAGTTACGGGAATCTTGTCTAGCAATTCTGACGAGAAGGCAGCAACTCCGTACTACCTTGTATTTGGAATGCTGGACTCGTTGAATCGCACGCAATACAATGCTATTGCGTTGGATGAATTCAAAGTAGGCACTAGCGATTTGTCGGAGGCCTCTGAACAGCTGGTAGAAGAAACACAGAGCCGTGTTAATACTGCAGAAAAGGGATTAACCTATGCTTCGGCCATTCTGAAAGATGCCGAAGCAGATCGCAATAAAATTTGCAATCTGACTGAAGAAGCAGCCAAAGAAAAAGAAGATCCGAAGGCTGAAAAAGACGCTAAAAAAGAGGACACTCCCAAGGCTGCTGAAGGTACGGCATGCGACCGAGCCAATGAGCGCGTCAATGCGGCACAAGACAATTTGAACAACGCCAAAACCGTGAAGGCACGTGCAGACTTTATTGCTGCCCAAGTAGAGGGACTTAATGCACACATAGAGAGCCTGTCGAGTTCAACGGGATGGTCTACAAAATTAGCTTGGGTCCTAGGAGCCATCTTCTTAGCACTGCTGGCCGCCCTACAATTTGGATTGCCATTCGTGCTCTTTGCGCGCGTAAATGCACGCATCTATGCTGAAGACGATGACCAATCCATTGTTGTACTGGACTCAATTCGCGCCATGCAGCGTGAAGACAAGAACCAACCTTTGTTGGGCTTGGGCGTCACCCTGCTTATTTACCTCATGTATACAGGTACACCGTTGATGAATTTTGAGTTTCCTGACTTGCCATCTCCGGTGAGGTCGAGTATTGATTACGGCGTTGACGTTTATGAAGACGTTCTTGGCTCTTACCTTAATGAAGGCACCACTTCAGAAGATGAAGTGGTCGTTGAAGAGGTTAGTGATGAAGACGAATACGGTGAATATCTTGATACTGAAGAAGCCTGGGAATAGGTATCGTTGCTAAACTGGGAAAGCGGTTTTTAATTGAAGTGCCCTGCAGAATTTCTGCAGGGCATTTTTAATTCGCTTCGGCTTGGCGCGTAAAACGTTGGGTGCGACCCAAGCGATGATTTAGCGCTGAGCATCCTTAATCTGCTGCTCGCGCGGAGCGTGGTCCACGAAGCGGTCGGCATAGCCATGGCGATGCAAGGCGATATGGCCGTAGCCATTCTCGAGAAGCCATGTGCCTAGGGCTTGGCCCACGCCGTTTATGGCTTGGGCGTCTTCCCAGACGTGCCAGGTGTGGTGGTTGCGGGCGAAGTAGTGAAGCGAGTTGGGGTCAATCGGCTTGGCACGGCGCAGATCGATTACGCTGTGGCCGGGCGCGGCCGCTTCGAGGGCTTTACTGAGGGCGGAACCTAGCGCAAAGTGGGCCACGCCGGTGCCGGACTGCATCCAATCCATTCCGCCGCGGCGCTGCATGGGGTTCGGGTAGTGCGGAAACTTGCCCTTCGGGTAGCGGATGATGGAAGGTCCGCCGTAGGCAAGGGCCTCCTCGAGGGCCTCGCGAAGGGCGACTCCGTCGCGCGGAGCCCAAATGGCCGTGTGCGGCACCGCCCGGAACATCGCCAGGTCAAATACGCCGTGGTGGGTGGCGCCGTCTTCGCCGACCATTCCGGCGCGGTCGAGGCACAAAATCACAGGTAGTTGCTGTAGGGCCACGTCGTGGATCCACTGGTCGAGGGCGCGCTGCGAGAAGGTGGAGTAGAGGTTGACTACGGGGCGGAGGCCGGCGGCGGCCATGGCCGCCGCGGCCGTCAGGCAGTGGGGCTCGGCGATTCCTACGTCGTGCACGCGGTCGGGGAACTGGGCGCGCACCAAGTCAAGGCTGCATCCCGGAGCCATTGCCGCCGTGAGCGCATGGATGCGGGGGTTTGTGGCGGCGAGCGAAGCGAGGGCCGCCGCAAAATGCGACTGGAAGTGTTCAGGTCCAGGGGCAGATTCGTCGAGTCCCAACTCGGTGATATTTGGGCGGCGGGTGCGCACGTGCAGCACGCGCGGGCCGCGGAGCGCCAGCGCGCGCTCCAGGGCGCCCACCACGGCGGGCAGGTCGTTCCCGTCCACCTCGCCACCGGCCCAGGCCCAGCCGAGGGATTCAACTAGGCCGCGGTAGGCATCGGGCCCGCCGCGGTGCAGGGCGCCGACGTTTTCTTCGATGGCCATTCCGTTGTCGTTGATGACCAGCAAAACGTCGGCGCCCCACCCGCCTCCGTCGTTGAGGGCTTCAAACACCATTCCGCCGGTCATAGCCCCGTCGCCGACCACCGCTACGCGGTGGCGTTGGGTTCCAAGGGCGAGGTCCGCGCGGGCAAAACCCACGGCCGCCGACAGGGCCGTGCTGGAGTGGCCCACGCCCCACGCGTCGAAGGGCGATTCGCTGCGGCGGGGGAAGCCGCTGGGTCCGCCTGGGGTACGGTTCGCTGCAAAAACGGCCGCTCGGTCCGTCAGCACTTTGTGGATGTAGGCTTGGTGACCCACATCCCACAGGAGCAGGTCGTTCGGCGTATCGAGCACCCCGTGCAGCGCCACCGTCAGTTCGGCCGCGCCAACGCTCGAAGCAATGTGGCCGGCTTTGTCGCGGGTGCTCGCAAGCACGTGCCGCGAGGCGGCTTCGGCCACCTCAGCCCATCGGGCCACAGGCCACTGGCGCCATTCGTTCATCAAGGGGATCACCCTACAAAAGTACGGAAGCGGCCCGAGGGCCGCTTCTGCGCGTATTCATTTAGCCAACCAGCAACCAGTAACTAGTTACTAGCAACTTGCTAATTCACCAACTTCGTGTAGTAGCGCCGCGATTTGCTCCGCTCGGTGAGGAAGAGCAGCACGGGCATGATCACCAGCGTGAGGAAGGTCGCGAAGGTGAGACCGAAAATGACGGTCCACGAAATGGGCCCCCAGAAGGCTACGGTGTCGCCACCGAAGTAAATGTGGGGGTTGTTTTCTGAGATGAGCGTAAAGAAGTCGAGGTTCATGCCCGTGGCCAGCGGAATGAGTCCGAGTACCGTCGTTATCGCCGTCAGGAGAACGGGGCGCATGCGGGTTTTGCCAGCCTCAGAAAGGATGGGCGCAAGTTCCGCTTCGGGTAAGGGCACTTCGGCCTCAAGGCCCAGTTCCGCCTTGCGGCGGTCAATGAGCTGGCTTCCGTAGTCCGCCAGTACAATGGCATTATTCACAACCACTCCGGCGAGCGAAATGATTCCGATCATGGTCATGATGATCACGAAGTCCATTCGGAAGATCAGGAGTCCGAGGAACACCCCGATAAACGACAGGATTACGGTGGTCATGATGAGGAACGGAATGCGGGCCGAGTTGAACTGGCCCACAATGATCAAGAAGATCAGGAAGACGGCGATCATCAAGGCTTTGGAGAGGAAGCCTAGCTCTTTGGCTTGCTCCTCTTGCTGGCCGGTGAACGACATCGTTACGCCTTTGGGAAGCTCGTAGTTTTTAAGTACTTGCATCATTTCGAGCACGATAGCGTTAGCATTGGCGCCCTCTTCGATTCCGGAATAGACCGTGATTACCCGGTTGAGGTCGTTGCGCTTCACGGCAGTAAAGGTTGAGGTCTTTGTCGGAGCTGCAATGGTGCTGATGGGGACCTGCTTGATGCGTCCCGAGCTCTGGTCGCGGAACGTGATCTTTTGGTTCATCAAACTCTCAATGTTGTAGCGGAACTCATCGGCAAAGCGAAGGTTGATGGGGTAGTCATCTTCGTCGTCTTTGTAGCGGCTGATT
The DNA here is from genome assembly GCA_016868755.1 of Bacteroidota bacterium. Taxonomy (GTDB): domain Bacteria; phylum Bacteroidota; class Bacteroidia; order Flavobacteriales; family Schleiferiaceae; genus TMED14. Next base: position 57,855 of record VGFU01000003.1, read on the forward strand.
TCTTTGCCAAAGAGGGCGGTGCGCAGAGCGTCGCCGATCTGTCCAGTACTTACGCCCAGGCTGCGTGCCTTGGAGCGGTCTACGGTAATCGGAAGCTCGGGTTTGTCGCCCGCAACGTCCAACTTGAGTTCGTCGTAGCCCTTGACGCGAGAATTGACCAAGGTTCGACGAACATTTTCGGCTGCGGCGAGCAATTCGTCGTAGTCGTTGCCCGAAAGTTCAATGTTGATTGGAGCGCCTTGCGGGGGTCCATTTTGATCTTTTTCGACGGCAATCAGTACGCCCGGGATGGATGAAATGTTCTCGCGAAGCACGTTGAGGACTACGGAGCTTGTGACGCGTTCGCCCTCTTCGTTGAGGCGGTACTTCATTTCTCGGAAGGCGACAACCACCTTGGCTTTGTGCGGAGTGGCTACGTTAGAAGGCCCTTCGCGCGGATCGCTCGTGCCCTTGCCCACTTGAGCGATGACTGATTCGACCATGAAGTTGTAGGGTTCACCATCTTTGGTGTACTCATAGGCCTTGAGGAGTTCGGTGATTTGTGCTTCGATTTCGAGCGTAATGCGGTTGGTCTCCTCGATGTCGGTTCCGACCGGCATTTCAATGTAAATGTTGGCCAAGTTGGGCTGGTTATCTGGGAAGAAGACCACTTTGGGCGGAATAATGCCCATGAGCACAATGCTGAAGACAAACAAGCCGACGGTAGACCAAAAGGTCTTAGAGGCGTTGTTTTTGGACAGCACCCAAGCTATTTGTCGCTCGTACCAGGCCTCGAGCTTCGGAAGTCCGCTGGCCATGAACCGGTTCGTCATCGGCTCAATGGCCCAGATGTACAGCAGCGTCAAAAATCCAGGCCAGAAGAGCAGGTTTCCGATGACGGTAAGCCCCACGGCGACGTTGAGAATGAGTCCCACTACGGTCAGTGCCGAACCGATTTTGGTCCATTTGGGGCGGTTGACCACGTCCGCTTCGATTTTCATGTATCGGGCGGCCAGTGCGGGGTTAATGACGAGGGCCACAAAAAGCGAGGAGCCCAAAACCACAATCAGCGTCAACGGAAGAAACTTCATGAATTCACCGATAAGTCCGGGCCAAAGGGCAAGCGGAATAAAGGCGGCCAAGGTGGTAGCCGTTGAGGAAATGATGGGCATGGCAACCTCTCCTGAGCCAAGTTTTGACGCTTCTGACGCGCTGTAGCCCAAGGTGCGGAATCGGTAGATGTTCTCGACAATAACGATTCCGTTGTCCACGAGCATTCCGAGGGCAAGTACGAGCCCAAAGAGCACCATGAAGTTGAGCGTTACGCCCATGCTGTTGAGAATTAAGAAGCTCAATAGCATCGACAGCGGAATCGCAATGCCCACAAACAGCGCGTTGCGCAAGCCCAAGAAGAAGGTCAATACGATTACGACCAAGATCACGCCAAAAATGATGGAGTTCTCGAGTTCGCCCACTTGGTTTTTGGTGCGGTTCGACTGGTCGTTGGTAATCGAGAGCAGGAGGTTCTTCGGAAAGTAATTCGCCTGGGCTTCGGCCACCACTTGGTTAATCGCCGCCGACACCTCGATTAGGTTTTCGCCCGAGCGCTTTTTTACGTCGAGGGAGACCACGGGGCTCTTGAACTGGCGGGCGTAGCTTTCGCGCTCGACACTCGTAAATTCGACGTTGGCGATGTCGCGCAGGTACACAATGGCGCCTTTTTCTTGCTTGACGATGATGTTCTCGATGTCTTGGATTGATTCAAACTCACCAAGTACGCGAATGTTGCGGCGGTAGCCGTCGACGAGCAAGTCGCCACCCGATACCGACATGTTTTCGTACTTGATGGCGTCGGCGATTCCGTTAAAGCTGATGTCGAGGTCCTCCATTTTTTGAAGGTCCACGGCAATGCGGACTTCTTTATCGTCGATTCCGCGCAAGTCTACCGAAGCAATACTAGGAATGTCTTCGATCTGTTCTTCGAGGTACTTGGCGTAGTCTTCGAGCTGGTCCGCCGTGAATTCCCCCGAAAGGTTGATGTTCATGATCGGCTGAAGCTCGGCGATGTTGAGTTCAAAAATGTTGGGGTCGGCCGGCAAATCCTTGGGGAAGTCGGGCGACGCCTGCACCGCGTCGACCTTGTCTTTAACCTTGCGCAGGGCCTCGTCGACGCCCACGCGGAAGTCAAACTTTACTTCGATCGAAGAGAATCCTTGAATCGAGGTGGATTTGATTTTATCAACCCCGCTAATGGTGTTGAGTTGCTTTTCCAGGGGACGGGTTACGAGGCGCTCCATGTCCACCGGAGAGTTACCGGGGTAGGGGGTGCCAATGTAAATCGTGGGTTGGGCGACTTCAGGGAAGCTCTCGGCGGGCATCGCGCGGTAGGCGATCAAACCGGCCACCGCAATGATAACCGTGAGCACACTGATGGTGATTCGGTTGCTTACCGCCCAATTAACGAGCGGAAAGCGGCGAAAAAGGGAATTCTGTTCTGACATGGTGCAGCGCGCAGTATTATTCGTTAACCGATTTAACCGTTTCGCCGTTTTGGACGCTGCGGATTCCGCGGTCGATAACCTGCTCGCCGGCCTTGAGCCCGCTAAGAACTTCGGTGGCGTCGTTGTTTGATACGCCCAAGGTGAGCTCGCGGCGCTCGACGTTACCTAAACCTTTTTGGGCCGGAACAAAGACGTAGGTGTAACTGGCTCCTTTGGTGTCTTGAAGAATCAACCGGTTCGGAAGCGTAAGAACACTCGTGGATGCGTAGTCGACCACCTGAGCGCTCGCCATCATGTTGGGCTTGTACTGCCCGTTTGAAGGAAGGTTGACGCTCACCATAAACGTGCGGCTGTCGGGGTTGATAAAGTCACCCACTTGGCTGATGCTCGCGGTAGTTTTCACACCAATCGAATTAAAGTCGAGGGCAATCTTTTGGCCCACCTTGAGGCGGGTGATGTAGGTTTCGGGCACGTCGAGCTCGAGGCGAAGTCCGCCCGAGCTAATCAAGCGCGCCATGGGCATGCCGGGTGCTGCGTACTCGCCTTGCTTGGCAAACACTTCGTCGACGCTACCCGCAAACGGGGCGCGAACCGTCGCCATCGCCGCCTGCTTTTGGGCGGTGCTCAGGCGCTTTTGTAGGCCCTCGAGCTGCGTCTTGGCCTGCAGAAACTGCACTTCGCTGCCAATGCCTTGCTCCCAGAGGCGCTTTTGCTTGTCGAATAAGGTTTGGGCCAGGTCGAGCTGGGTCTTGATTTCGGCGAGGCTCGATTGAACCACGCTGTTGTCGAGCTCCACAAGAACTTGGCCTGCGCTAACCTTTTGACCGGCGCGCACGACGACGCGCTGAATGCGTCCGGCGCTTTCGGGGTACAGCGTCACGCTCTGGTCAGATTTCACCGTGCCGTACACATTGAAGTCGTGCTGAAACTGTCCCGCGCCCGCTTGAATCAGGGTGACCGTGTTCCACTGCGCAGAACTGTCGAGGACCGCGAGCTGCAGGTCGATCTCGGCCAGTTCGCCTTCGGCTTTGGCGATGATGGCGGCAAGCGAGTCGCGCTGGGCGGTGAGCGCAGCGGTGTCGCCTTGGGCGGATTCCTTAGATCCGCATGATGCCAAAACTGCAGCGGCAGAAACGGCAACGATGAGTTGGGTCTTCTTCATGATTTATTCGGGCTTCGAGGTGTTGTACATACCCAGGACTTTTTCAAGGGCAATGCGTTTGTTGAGGGTTTCGTTGGCGCTCGCGAGCATAGTTGCGACCGTTTGCTGGTACTGGGTTTCGGCTTGGCTGTATTCCAGGCTGCTGGCAACGCCTTCCATAAACTTGATGCGGGCCTTGTCACGAAGGCGCTTGGCCAACGCCACGTTGTCGGACTGCAGTCGGTAGGTCGTCAAGGCGTTTTCAAATTCGGCCGTGGCTTGAAGGTGCTGTACGGTGATTGCGCTGCGCGTCTGCTCGAGCAGGGCGTCGAGTTGGGCTACCTTGAGTCGGCTTTCTTGAGCCTTGAAGAGGCGGCGTCCTGAGGTAAATAGGGGGAACTGCGCACTCACGTTCCACGATTGAAAGGCTACGTTGTTGGCAAAGTAGCCGTCGGGGTTCCACACGTTGGCGTCTTCGCTGACGAACTGCTTGGTCCACGAGTAGCCGGCATAAACCTTCGGAAGAAACCCAACGAGGTCGTTTTTGTAGAGCAGCGATTGGCCCATTCGGCCGGCAGCCAGCACGCGGTAGTCCACATGCTGTTCCGGAGTGAACTTGGCCTGAAGCAGGCCCTCGCCAGCCACGGCGCCCTGTATGAGTTGATCGAGGCTCGAGGTGAGCACGACGTTTTGCTCCACCGGAAGTCCGCAGGTGAGCAGCAGCATTTTGGCAGCAATGGCCTTTTGCTGGCGCACGTTGCCCAAGCTGGCTTCGAGCTGGCGCGCGACGAGGTTAATTTGGTCTACGTTCTCGAGTTCCGCCAAGCCCTCTTTGGCCATCGCCGCCATTTGGGCTGCCGTCGATTGGCTCAAGCGAAGGTTTTCGGCGAGCACCTTTTCGTTTTCGGCCAAAATCACGTTGAGGTGGTAGAACTGCGCGGCTTGCTGCCGCACCTCGATCTCCGTTTTTTCTTTGTTCAAGGCCGCCTGATCGCGGAGCACGTCGGTGGCCATCACGGCCACGATGTAGCTGCCGTCAAACACCAATTGGTTGATGCTGAGGTTGCCCAACGACGTGTAGCGCGTACCAAACTGGAGTTTGTCAATGACGCCGTCTTGGTTAATGTCAAAAAACTGCGCGGGCAGCTCGATGTTGTCGGTGTACTGGCCGGCGGTGGTAACGCTCGGCAGGCCGAGGGCGATGTTCTGCCACAGCACTTTTTCGGTCGCGCGCTGCTCGAGGCTTCGCACCTTGTTTTGGGCGTTGTGCTTTTGGGCCTGCTCGAGGGCTTGTTCGAGCGACAGCGAGGTTTGGGCAAACCCTGCGCTCGTCCCAGCGAGGGCGGCCGCGATTAGGAAGTGTTTGATCATGAGTTAAATGGTTCCTTGAGTTCGTTGAAGTAGTGCAAGCCTTGGGCGGTGCTTATGGATCGTATAAAAAGACTGATCGCAGTCCAAATCAATTTGCGTCGCTCGTCAACACTGTAGGGCTGCTGGTCCCCATCGGCGAGCCCCACCATCGTGGTAAAGTGAATTTTGGCGACCAGCTCGGCGTCGAGGTCGTCGCGAAACAAACGTTGGGCCTGCCCGTCGCGAATCGTTTGAACTAGGGCTTCGACCATGGTCTGCTGCCGCTGGGCAAAGAGCCATTCAAACGTTTTCGGGTAGTACTTTTTAAGCGGATACATCATGTTGGGCCCGTGCGACTCAATCATCCTCATCAAAAAAGCATATCGGTGGACCATGCGGTCAATGGCGTTTTCGTGCGCAGAGCCGATCTCATCCATGGCCACCTTGTGCGCACAAAAAACGTGGTGTACCGCTTGATCCACGAGGTCGGCCTTGTTGCTGAAGTACTGGTAAAGCGTTTTTTTGCTCATCGACAGCTCGCGGCACACGTCGTCCATGGTCATAGCACGCAGTCCGTAGCGCTGGAACATGTCCATTGCCCGCTGCAAGATGCTTGTTTTGAGTTCGTTAGCTGCTTGGTCGCTCATTTTCGCCGGCAAAAGTACGCCGAGTTACCCATTGGAAACGTTTTGTGGTAAAAATTGTTTCCCCGGAGGGCTATATTGGGCTCGTTTTCTGTGTGGGCCGCGGTAAATTTTGGCTGAGGGGCCGAGGAATTCCAAAAAACCTCGTACTTTGCAGCCGGCCACATCACAAACTGTGCCACGAATTATGACTGTTTCGCAAATCCTTCAAACTCCGCCCCAGCAGCAGCCTGTGACCGCACGCGGATGGGTGCGCACCTTTCGCTCCAACCGCTTCATTGCCCTAAACGACGGGTCGACGGGGTCCAATTTGCAGTGCGTAGTCAACTTTGAGCAAACGCCCGAAGAAGTGCTCAAGCGCATTACCACGGGAGCATCGGTTGAGGTTCGCGGACTCCTCGTCGCGTCGCAAGGCAGCGGTCAGGTGGTAGAAATTCAAGTAGACGAGATCATTATTCACGGCGACAGTTCGCCCGAAGAATTTCCGCTGCAGCCTAAGCGCCATAGCCTGGAGTTTCTGCGCGAGATCGCCCACTTGCGCCCCCGCACGGCCACGTTTAGTGCGGTGTTCCGCATTCGCCACGAGGCCCAGTTTGCCGTGCATCAGTTTTTTCACGAGCGCGGATTTTACCATTGGGCAACGCCCATCATCACCTCGAGCGACGCCGAAGGCGCCGGTGAGATGTTTCGGGTAACCTCCTTGCCCGCAGACAATCCGCCGCGCACCGAGTCCGGCGAGGTGGACTTCAGCGAGGACTTTTTTGGCCAAAGCACCAACCTCACCGTGAGCGGTCAGCTCGAGGGCGAGCTCGGAGCCATGGCCCTGGGTAAGATTTACACGTTCGGCCCCACCTTCCGCGCCGAGAACTCCAATACCACGCGCCACCTTAGTGAGTTTTGGATGATTGAGCCCGAAATGGCGTTTTACACGCTTGAGGACAACATGCAGCTCGCTGAGGACTTCGCCAAGCACATCATTCGCCACGTGCTCGACCGCTGCCCCGACGACCTCGCCCTGCTCGATCAGCGCCTGCAGCAAGAGGAGCAGGCCAAGCCCGCCGCCCAGCGCCAGCCCATGGGACTGGTGGAAAAGCTCAACTTTGTGGTTAACAACCCGTTTGTGCGCTGCAGCTACACCGAGGCCATTGAAATCCTCAAGGCTTCGAAGCCCAACCAAAAGGGTCAATTCGCATACCCCATCGAGGCTTGGGGCGCCGACCTGCAGTCGGAGCACGAGCGCTACTTGGTCGAGAAGCACTTTCAGGCTCCGGTCATTTTGTTTGACTACCCTGCGTCGATCAAGGCATTTTACATGCGCCTCAACGAGGACGGTACCACGGTGCGCGCCATGGACGTACTCTTTCCCGGAATCGGCGAAATCATCGGCGGAAGCCAGCGCGAGGAACGCCACGACGTGCTGGTCGAGAAAATGCAGGCAGTCGGAATTGATCCGCACCACCTCGATTGGTACCTCGACACCCGCAAGTTTGGCACCTGCGTGCACAGCGGATTTGGGCTCGGATTCGAACGCATGATTCAGTTTGTGACGGGTATGGGCAACATACGCGACGTGATTCCGTTCCCCCGATTCCCGGGAAGCGCCAAGTTTTAATTCGTCGCCGCCTTGCTACGCCAGTCCCAAGCCCTCAAGCTTCAGCAAAAGCTCTCGCCGCAGCAGATTCAGCTGATGAAGCTGATTCAGCTGCCTACGCAGGCGCTTGAGGAACGCATTCAGGAGGAACTCGAGGTGAACCCGGCCCTCGAGGACGAATCGCAGGTTGACCAAGATCCCTACGAGTCCGAATACGAGTCCAACGACGACGATTTTGGTTCAGAAAACGAGGCCGACGACTACGCCGAAGCTCAAGAGTACGAGTTTGGCGAAGACCTTTTTGACGACACGCCCGACTACAAGCTCAACGCCAACAACTATTCGGCCGACGACGAGTCCTATGAGGCGCCCATAGTCGCCCGCCAAGATTTGAGCGACGTGCTCCACGAGCAACTTGCGTTGCGCAGCGTGAGTCCGCAAAAGGAGGCGCTCTGCAAGTACCTCATTGGGACCCTTGACGACGACGGCTATTTGCGCCGCGAACTCGTCGATATTGTTGACGATTTGGCTTTTTCGCTCGGAATTTTTATCGAGGTTTCTGAGCTTGAAGAGGCGCTTAGCGTGATCCAGTCGATGGACCCGGCGGGCGTGGGGGCTCGCAACCTCCAAGAATGCATGCACCTGCAGCTGTTGCGTCGCGCAGAATCACCGAGCGTGCGCATTGCCCGAGCCCTTGTGGACCGGTACTTTGACGAGCTCGCCAAGCGGCACTACCCCCGAATGATGCAGGGCCTTGGCATTGACGAGTCCGACCTAAAGTCCGCACTTGAAGAGATTGGCCGCATTAACCCGAAGCCCGGCGGTAGCGCCACCCAAGGCGCCGAACCCAGTCAGGCCGTGGTGCCTGATTTTTTGGTAAGCGTTTTTGACGGAAAACTGGAGCTCAAGCTCAACGGGCGCAACGCCCCCGAGCTCAACGTGAGCCGCGAATACAAAGAGATGCTCACGCACTACAAGCAAGCCAAGGGCTTTGACAACGATCAGCAAAAAGAAGCCTTCACCTTCATCAAGAGCAAGATTGACAGCGCCAAGTGGTTCATTGAAGCAATCAAGCAGCGCCAGCAAACCTTGCTGCTGACCATGTCGGCTATCATGCGCTACCAAGAAGAGTACTTTTTAACAGGCGACGACCGCAAGCTCAAGCCAATGATTCTCAAGGATATAGCTGACGAAGTGGGTATGGATATTTCGACGGTGAGCCGAGTGGCCAGCCAGAAGTACGTGCAGACCCCATTTGGCACCTTTCTCATTAAGCGCTTTTTCAGCGAAAGCATGACCAATTCGGAGGGTGAAGAGGTGTCAACTCGCGAAATCAAAAAGATCCTCGAGGAGAGCATTGGCGAAGAAGATGCGCGCGATCCGTTGACTGACGACGCATTGGCTAAGTTGCTCAAAGACAAGGGATATCCCATTGCCCGAAGGACGGTAGCCAAGTACCGCGAACAGCTCGGTATTCCTGTCGCTCGGTTGCGCAAAACCCTTTAAGTGCGGCGGTTACTCATTCGGGCTCGTCGGAGCAGCGCGTGGGTTTGGGAACTCCGCGGGAAGCGAAGTATGTTTGTATACTACACTTAATTCGAACGCAGCTATGCGCATGTTACGCTTTTTATTTGCCCTTTTGATGCTTGCGCCGCTGGCGAGTGAGGCTTCGCACATCATCGGTGGAGACATTCAGTACAAGTACGTCGGCGACTCGTCAGGGGTGCCCAACCAGTACCGCATCAAGCTGGTGATCTACCGCGAGGCGACGGGTATTAATATGGGGGCGACAACCAACGTAACGGTAGCCTCGACCAGCTGCGGCATTACGCAAAACTTAACGGTTTCCCTCGCGGTGCCTGAGTTTTCAGCTGCCCTGTACGGAGCATACGACTGCATCCCGCAGTCCTCGGCGGTGTTCTCGCCTATGGTCCGCATCTACACGGGCTTTGTGATTTTGAACCAGCAGTGCCCCGACTACCGCATGTCTTGGACGGAGTGCTGCCGCCCTCCAGGCATCACGGCCATCACGGGCTCTGCCGGGGTGGGCTTCTATTTCGAGGCCGAGCTTAACAACACTTTGGGACACAATTCTTCCCCAGCCTTTCTGTCGCGCCCTATTAGCTACATCTGTACGGGCGGGTACATCAACTACCTCCAAAATGCTACCGAGCCTAACGGAGACTCCCTGCAGTACGAGCTCGTTCCCGCGCGCAACAACGGGCCAAATAACCCTGTTCCTTATGCGGCCGGCTTCACTTTTGGGCAGCCCATTTTCACGTCGCCGCTAGGACCATTTACCCTGAATCAACAGAGCGGTAACATTTCCTTTGTGGCGACTACGTCGCAGACGTCGGTTATCGCGATTCGTGTGAACGAGTACCGATTTGATTCGACATTCTTTGTGTGGGTGAAAGTAGGATCTTCCAATCGCGAGATTCAAGTTTCGGTGGCCGCTAACTGCAACCCTGCGGTGAACGCGGGGGTAAAGCTCGATCCCACGGCACCAGGCGTCAACTTGGACGCGCAAGGTCGCCAGACCAAAGATTACGAGTGCTTGGACTCTTCGGTAACGCTGAAGTTTACTCTTGCGGTTCAGTGCCAGTCGGTGTCGCCCGACGGGTCCGACTTCCGCTTGACCAACCCTAATGGCCAGCCGATTCCGATTAAGGCGCTGGTGCCCAACTGCGACGTGAACGGTGAGTCTATGACGCTTGAAGTCAAGCTTTTTAAGCCCTTGTCGATGAACGGGTCCTACTACCTCTACTCCAAAGTGGGCAACGACGGCAACACGCTGCTCAACAAGTGCGGTAAGGACATGGCGGAATTTGACACCATCATCCTGATCGTGAACGACTGCGTGGACTTGGCGATGGATCTGACCAACGTGACGATCGACGCCGACGAGCATCCGCACGTGTACTGGGACGTCGATACGACCACGCTTCCCCGCTACCTGTTCAACATGTGGCGCGTGCACCGATCCGACGACAGCGGCACTTCGTACCAGGTAGTCCACACCACGACCGACACGAACTTGCGCGACTGGGTCGACATCAACGTCGACGCCAACCGGGTGGACGTGCAGCACTACCGCTACTTTGTCGACGCAGTCGTGAACGGATTCACCCAGCCCTCGACGGACACGGTTAAGAGCATCCTACTTCGCGGCGACATGTCCAATACCCAGTCGATTCCGGTGGGATGGACCAGCTACAACGCATGGGATTCGGTGGTCTATCAGGTTCAGTTTGGCCGAAACGTCCCCGGAACGCCTCCAGGCACGTACCTCTGGAGCGACTACGGTGCCCCCACGATGGATTCGTCTATGGTGGTGAGCAATCCAGTATTGGCGCCGGGCCAATACGCCATTCGCATTCGCAGCGTTCGCGACACCAACCAAGTGACCTATACGGCAAATCCGATGCAGGACACGGCCTACTCGAACTGGATTGAGTTTGGGGAGCCGGTTCCGCCGATTCCGCCCATCGACACCGTTATTGTTCCCAATGTGATGACGCCTAATGGCGACGGCCAAAACGACGTCTTCAACATTCGTGGAATCATGAGCTACACCAACCTGCGTTCGGTGACCATCATGAACCGCTACGGCAAGGTGGTGTACCGCAACGAGAACTACGACAATGCCCAGCCTTGGACGGGCGTCGATATGTCGGGCAGCAAGCTCGCCGACGGGGTCTACTTCTACGTCATCAAGTTGGACGACCGCCCCAATAACGCCAGCCTGGAGCTGAACGGTACGGTTACGATCCTTTAGTTTAGGGATTGAGTTTTGGTTTCGGGCCCCCGACGGATGCGTTCCGGCCGGGGGCTCGTTAGTTTTGCACCGTGGAACTCAGCGAACACCTTAAGACGTTATTGCGGACGCTCCCCGAGCGGCCCGGGGTGTACCACCACATCGACAAGGAGGGGGTGATTCTCTACATCGGCAAGGCCAAAAACCTCAAAAAGCGGGTGAGTTCCTACTTCCAGAAGTCGCACGATTCCGCGCGGCTTAATATGCTGGTCCGCAAGGTGGTCGACATTAAAACCATCGTGACCGAGACGGAGTTTGACGCGCTGCTGCTCGAAAACACGCTGATCAAAAAGCATCAGCCGCGCTACAACATCAACCTCAAGGACGGCAAGACTTACCCTTGGGTGTGCATCAAAAAGGAGCGGTATCCGCGCATTTTTGCCACGCGCCGCCGGATCGAGGACGGCTCAGAGTACTTTGGACCCTATGCCTCTGGCAAGATGATGTACACGGTGCTCGACATCATCAAAGAAGTGTTCACGCTGCGCACCTGCCAGCTGCCGATGGACGCGACGGCGATTGAGTCGGGCAAGTACCGAGCCTGCCTGGAGTTCCACATCAAGCGCTGCTTGGCTCCCTGCGAAGGCCGCCAAGACGAGGGCAGCTACCTCGCCGACGTTCAGGGCGCACGCCAGCTGCTGCGCGGAGACTTGCGCACCACGCGCGAGCGACTTTACGGCCAAATGATGGCCCACGCGGCCGGCCAAGAGTTTGAGGCCGCCCAGTTTGTCAAGGAGCGCCTCGAGCGCCTCGACGCCTACCAATCCAAGTCGACCGTGCTCAACCCGGCTTTGGGGTCGGTCGACGTGTATTCGCTGCTGAGCGATGCCGAATACGGATACGTCAACATGCTTCACATTCGCGACGGAGCGGTCATTCAGAGCTTCACCCTCGAACTGCGCAAACGGCTGGAGGAAACCGACGCGGAACTTATGGCCCTCGGCCTGGCGGAACTGCGCGAACGCTTTCCAAGCGAGGCCCGGGTGGTCTTGGTGTCGCACGAGCCCGAGGTGGTTCCGCCCGACGTAGAGGTGGTAGTTCCGCAGCGCGGAGACAAGCGGGCCGCGGTCGAGCTTTCGGAGCGCAACGCTCGCGCCTATCGAGTGGAGCGTTTGAAAAACGTGCAGCTGGTCGACCCCGAACGCCACAGCGACCGCATCATGCGCCAGATGCAAAAGGACCTGCGGCTGCCGTTTGAGCCGCGGCGCATCGAGTGCTTTGACAACTCCAACATTCAAGGAACCAACCCCGTTTCGGCCTGCGTCGTCTTTATCGACGGCAAGCCGGCCAAGTCGGAATACCGCCACTTCAACGTTAAAACGGTGGAGGGCCCCGACGATTTTGCGACGATGAAGGAGGCCCTCACGCGCCGCTACACTCGGGTGCTGAACGAGGGACTTCCCTTGCCGCAGCTGGTGCTGATCGACGGGGGCAAGGGCCAGCTATCGGCCGCCGTGGAGGTTTTTGATGAACTTGGGTTGCGCGGACGCGTCGCGCTCATCGGCATCGCCAAGCGCCTTGAAGAGCTGTTTTTCCCCGACGACCCCGTTCCGCTGTACCTCGACAAACGTTCAGAAACGCTTAAGGTGCTTCAGCAGGCACGCAACGAAGCGCACCGTTTTGGCATTACGCACCACCGCTCCCGCCGCAGCAAATCCAGCTTATCGAGCGCGTTAGACGGAATTCCCGGCGTGGGCCCGGCCACCGTGCAAATCCTTCTCGACACCTTTAAATCGGTGGCGGGCATTCGCAAGGCGAAGCCCGAGGCCCTGATAGCGGCGGTGGGCGCCAAGAAGGCCGAGGCGGTGCGGCTGGCGTTGGGGCACCTTTAGCTTGCTGTAGCAGGTAGGCTTCGCGCTTTTAACTTCTCCTGGCGCTTCGCACGCGGTGAGCGCACGTAGCGCAAGCAATGCGAATCAAGAACCAGCGAACCAGCCGACCATGCTAACCCACTATTCGGCCGTCTTCTAGATGAACGAGCTGTTCCGCCCGGTCGATGACGCGTTGGTCGTGGGTGCTGAACAAAAAGGTCGTTCCCTCTTGGCGGTTGAGCTCGTGCATGATGTCGAGCAGGGTTTCGGTGCTCTTCGAATCGAGGTTGGCGGTGGGCTCGTCAGCGAGGACCAGCGAGGGGCGCGAGGCGAGGGCTCGGGCTACGGCGACGCGCTGCTGCTGTCCGCCCGATAGCTGTGCGGGGCGCTGCAGCTCTTTGCCCGCGAGCCCGACGGAAGAGAGGAGTTCAAAGGCCCGGTCGCGGCGGTCGCGCACCCCGACCCCTTGGAGTTCCATGACAAAGGCCACGTTTTCCCAGGCATTGAGCACGGGCACCAAGTTGTACGCTTGAAAAACGAACCCGATGCGGTGCAGGCGGAACTCAATGGTTTCGCGGTCGCCCAAGGCGGTGATTTCGGTGCCGTCGATCCATATTTGGCCCGAGGTGACGCGGTCGAGGCCGCCAATGGCGTTGAGTAGGGTGGTTTTGCCGCAGCCTGAGGGGCCGACAAGGGCCGCGAAGGCTCCGCGCTCGAGGTCCAGCGAAACACCCTGAACGGCGTGCACCGGTCCCGCCGTGGATTCGTAGGTTTTGACGACGCGGTCCACGCGCAAAAGGGGTTGGGACGAAGTACTCATAGCACACGCATGCTTTCAATGGGGTTTAATTTCAGGGCCTTGCGGGCCGGATAGAGGGAGGACAGCAGGCCGAGTACGGCCACGAGCACCGCAATGGGTAGGTAGTATTCCGGAACAGAAACGGGGTAAATCGTGGACTGCAACCCAAATTCCGCCAAGCCTTTGTCGACGCCCTCGATGGTGATGCCCGTGCGGCTCGTAACCGCAATGGTCACGTGGCCCAGCAGCAGCCCGAGGGGCATTCCGGCAAAGCTGAGCAGCAACGTTTCCCAAACTACCAATCGAAACACCTTGCGGCGGGTGAGCCCGATGGCCATCAGCATTCCAAGCTCGCGGGTGCGCTCGAGAATGGCCATGAGCATGGTGTTAAGGATGCCGAAGGCCATCGCAAAGAGGATGACGGCCATGAACAGCAGCAGCGACTGCGCGAGCACTTCGTCGGCGTAGCTGAGGTCGGGGCTGATTTCGCGCCAGGTGCGCACGATGGCGGACCCCGGTTGCGCTACCGCCCCCCGAAGTTCGGCCACGGTGGCGTCGAGGGAGTCCAGGTTGCGCACCCTAAAGTGAATTTGGTGGACGGCACCACGACCTTGGACCAGGCTGTCGCCCCCCATCAGTTCGGGAGCGAGTGCGGCAAGCGGCGCATAGACTTGAACGCCCTCAACCAAGTTGCTGACGCCGTCGTACACGCCTTCGACGGCAAAGAGCACGGTGTGAATTTCGCCGCGGACATCTTGAAACGTGAGTACCACCCGATCGCCAAGCCCGGCACCAAGCTGTTCGGCCAGCTTTTGGCCGAGGGTAATTCCCTCGGAACCCAGCCGGCCCTCCACCACATGGCGCGGAGCCGTGAACACCCGCGACTCGCGCTCAGGATCAACCGCCAGAACCTGTACGGGGGCCGAAGCGGCGCCCGCCTGAAGCACGGCGGTAAGTACGACGCGCTCCGACCAGGCCTCGACCCCAGGATGGGCGTCTAAGGCCGCGGCCCACAGCTCGGGCTGGCCAAGCAACGCCTGCACCTCTTGGTTGGCAACAAAATTCGAATCGGTCACTTGGGCGTGGCCCACGTAGTCGTCGAGGGCGGCCGCGGTACGGGCGGCATTGACCCCTTGGGCGAGGCCCATCATGAACACTCCGGCCCAGACGCCGAGGGCCATGGCCCCTACGACCACGCCGCTGCGCCACGGGCTTCGCCAGATGTTGCGCCAGGCCATTTGAATGAGGAGGTTCATCGTTGAACGGGATTGGTTTTGAACACGGTGCGGAGCGGCCATGCGGCCGCGAGTAGGGCGATCAGCACAATAATTCCGGCATGTGTCAGGGTAATCGACGCGTCGAGGCTAGGCGGCAAAATCGGCTCCCAGCCCTGCTGCTCCATGGCGGCGGCCACGTCACCCTGAAGCCGGAGCGGAAACCGGTCAAGGACCAGGACCGCCACGCGGCCAAGCAGCGCACCCACCAGGGCGCCCGCCATGCTTAAAATCAGAACTTCGACAAACACGATTCCGGCCAAAAGTCCGCGGCGCATACCCATCGCCAGCTGCATGGCGAACTCCCGCTGGCGCTCGTTGGCGAGCATAATCATGGTTCCGAGCAACCCAAAACCGATGACCACATACAAAATGAACAAAATCACCTTTCCGCCCGACGAGTCGGCCTGAATCGCTTGAATCAGCTCGGGCATGCGGGTTTGCCATCCCAAAAAACGGGCGCCCTCAAGCGGGTGCTTAGCGCCCAGCTCAACGGTGGGATCGTGGCTGAGCTCTGTGCGGCGGGGCGTAACCTGCACGTAGCTCCACATTCCGTAGGCCCCGGCGAACTCTTGGGCGTCGGCCAAACCCACGACGGCGCTGCGCTTTTCGAGCTCAGGATTGCCCATGTTCAACGTGCCGGCAACCACCCACGACGCCCCGGCCATGCTGCCCTGAAAGCCTTGGCCCATGGCCACGACCGTATCGCCGACGCCGGCGCGAAGCTGTTCAGCCAAGCGCTTGCCTAGCCAAACCGACCCCGGAGCGTCGGTCCATGAACCGCTCGCCAAGCGCGCTTGCCAGAGCGGGGCGGCGGCCTCCTCAGGACTGATGCCGATCCATTGGGCCACGCCGCTTTGCTCCCCCATCGTGACGAGCGAAAAGCCCTGAAGCCGCGGATAGGCGCTGGCCACGTCGCGGTCGGCGCGCAGTTCATCGAGCCATTCGGGGGCTTCGTAGAGGGCGTAGTCCAGGTTCTGGCTCGGCCAGTAGGCCGTATCGCTGACCTGTACATATCCGCTCATGCTGCCGACTACCGTTGCCACCATGTGGTTGTACACACCGAGCTGCAGGGACCGCAAAATCACCGCAAAAAAGAGGGCAAAGGCAATCGCGGCCCCAGTAATGAGCGATCGGCGTCGGTTGCGGCCGAGGTTGCGCCAGGCAAGGCGAACCGCGGTCACGGCTGAGTTTGCTCCAAGCGCTCTGGGGTGAACCAGGCGGGGTTAAGCTGGGGCTGCTTCTTCCAGGCTTTAACCGTCATCAGCGTCGTCTGCTTTCCGCCCTGAGTGCTGAACTGCAGCTTGACGGGCATCTGCACGCCGTCCATGCGGCCAAACTCGAGGGCGTCCATGCGCTGCAGCTCGCCGTTGCGGGTGCTCTGAAAACTGAGGCGGACCCATCCCTTGTCGCCCGTATGAACCCAGGCTATCACCGCGTCAGCCGCCACCGGAATCCCCGGCTTGGGCGTGCACTTTATTTTGTGGCAGGGGAGTCCGTTGACCGTCTCGGTACCGAGGTACTGGTGCGTGAAATCCTTTGCGAGCGAGGCCTGGCCCAGCAGGTTGTCCATCGAGGCGTCGGTGCCCATAAACCCCCCGGCCATCAGCATGCTTTGCGGCAGCTTCACGACTTTTCCGGTGCGCGGAACAAAGCTGTACATCTGCTTGTCGGCCCGCAGGTAGCGGGTGCCGCGGTCGCGTTCGGGGCCGGTGACCACGATCAACGCGTACTTATTGGTGTGGGTCCACGACTTGATGTCGAGTACCCGGGTGTAGCGGGCGCGCTTCGCCGTCATCGAAAGCTCGCTGTAGCTCGAGGTTCCGATCGCCGTTTTTTCAGCTTTCGCAAGGATGTCGGTCGGATTTTGTGCCATGACTGTGGTCAGCGGCAAAAGGGCGATGAGCCCCAACAGCAGAAAGCGTTTCATAGGTACTTTTCCAACACGGAGCCCTTCAATTCGTTCACGTGCGTGCAAATATCTGGCCGTATTTTTGCAAGAAATCATGGCGCCTGTACCTAGGCACCACTTAATTAGAGCACGACCCATGTACCCCGAAGACTTGATTGCGCCCATGCGCGCCGAACTGACCCAAGCAGGTTTTGAAGAACTCCGCGACGCCAACGCGATGAAGGCGGCGATCCAACGTGAAGGAACGACGCTCGTCGTCATCAACTCGGTGTGCGGATGTGCCGCTGGCTCGTGCCGCCCCGGGGTGCGTCAAGCCCTCGCAAGCCCCGGCGCCAAGCCCACCCGCGCCGTAACTGCATTTGCCGGCAACGATAAAGCGTCGGTAGATATGGCTCGCGGACTCATGCTGCCGTTCCCTCCGTCTTCGCCTTCGGTCGCGCTGTTTAAGGACGGCGAACTCGTGCACATGGTTGAGCGCCACCACATAGAAGGCCGTACCGCCGAGGCCCTCGCAACGAACCTCGCGGCCGCTTTTGACGAGTACTGCAATTGATTCAATGGCGCCCCGCTAAATGACCTTGAAGCCCGGTTAAGCCGGGCTTTTTTTTGTGCCCGGAGTTACACGGTGTATTGTGTACACTATATAGGTTTGTTTTGTACATTGCGACAACCTAACGTTAACACTGATGATGAAAACTCGTACGATTTGGGTGGCTTTAGCGCTTGTGCTGGGCTCCGCATCTGCTTGGGCACAGGGCCAAGTATCGGGATTTGTTCGGGATGCTGAAGGCAAACCGCTCCCGTCAGCCGTGGTTAAAGAATCCGCTTCAGGCACTACTACCGTTGCCGACGCCAACGGCCGGTACAGCCTTCAGGTGGCCACCAAAGCGGCCAACCTAACGGCAAGCCTTATGGGGTACGTGAACCAAACGAAGTCGGTGCAAGTTGCCGGGGCCGTGACGGTCAACTTCGCGCTCGCGGAATCCCAGGAACAGCTCGACGAAGTGGTGATTGTGGGCTACGGAACCACCACCGCCCGCGACCTCACCGGTTCCCTAGTAAGCGTTAAGGCCAAAGCGTTCCAAAAGGGCGCGTTTGCAAGCCCTACGCAGCTGATTGTGGGCAAGACTCCGGGGGTGCGCATTACCTCAGGATCGGGACGCCCAGGTGAGGGAGCGCGCATTCGCATTCGCGGCGGATCTTCGATCAACGCCAGCAACGACCCACTGATTGTCATCGACGGACTGCCCTCAGAGGGGTTGGGCCTCATTAACCCGAACGACATCGAGAGCTTTACCGTGCTCAAGGATGCCTCGGCCACGGCCATTTACGGTTCGCGCGCCGCCAACGGCGTCATTCTTATCACGACCAAGAAGGGTGCTAAGGACACTCCTTTGAAGGTCGAGCTTAGCGCGGTGTCTTCGGTGCGGAACACGCGCAACCGCATGGACGTCCTCTCGAACCAAGAGTTTGTAGACGCCATCAACGAATTTGGTTCGAATGCCCAGCGCAAGCGCCTCGCCGCCGCCCGCGGGTACTACCTTGACGGCGGACTCGTGCAAATCGCTGCCGATTCATTGCCCACCAACACCAATTGGCAAGACGAAATCTACCAGCGCGGCATGGCCCAAGACATCAACGTAGCCCTATCGGGCGGCGTGAAAAACCTGCCCTACCGCTTGGGCATTGGATACTACTCCGAGACGGGCGTGCTTAAAACTTCGGCGCTCGACCGCTACAGCGTTACGCTGAACGCCTCGCCCAAGTTGGCCCGTAACCTGACCGCCAACGTGAGCGCCAAGGCGTACCGTGCCTACAACGTTTATGCTAACCAAGGCGCCATCGGTTCGGCCGTTTGGTTTGACCCGACCCGCGAAGTGCTTTCTGGAGACACGTCGAAGTACGGCGGCTATTTTGAGTGGGCGCTTCCGACCGGAGCACTCAGCAATCTGTCTCCGCGCAACCCCGTGGGCTTGCTGCAGCTGCGCGACGACCGCGGAACCAACGACCGCTTCATCGGCAATGTCTTGTTTGACTACAAGCCGCTGAGCGAAACCGACCTGCACTTGTACGTGAACGTCGGTGGCGACTTTGGAGCCAATAAGGGTACCGTGGTTGTGCCGGATTACGCGGCGATGAATTTCGTCAACGGTGGTGAAAATAACCGGTACTACAACACGCGGAGCAACCAGCTCATCGAGACCTACTTCAACTACAAAAAAGACCTCGCCGCCGGCAAGATCAAAACCGATTGGACCGGGGGGTACTCGTTCCAAAAGTGGCGTTCCTACTCAGAGAACCTGCCTAACCTTCGCTACAATGGCGATACGTTGGCGCCCGCTAGCCCCTTCCCCTACGACGTCGACAACGCGCTCATGTCGTTCTACGGCCGCAGCAACGTCAACATTCTGGGCAAATACCTGATCACCGCCACGCTGCGTTCTGACGGATCGAGCCGCTTTTCTCCCGAAAGCCGTTGGGGCCTGTTCCCGTCGGTAGCTTTGGGTTGGAACGTGCTCGAAGAGAAGATGTTCGCATCGCTCAAGGGCAAGGTTTCGTCGCTCAAAGTCCGCGCGAGCATCGGGGTTACCGGACAGCAGGACATATACAACGACTACGGCTACATCGCCAACTACGCCTACGGCACCGGAACAGCTCAGTACCAATTTGGCAATAACTTTTACGACGTGCTGCGCCCCGACGCCTACGACTACTTCTTGGAATGGGAGAAGACCCGCACCACCAACTTCGGTCTCGACTTGGGCATGTTCAAGAACCGAGTCAATGCCAGCCTTGACCTGTACGAAAAATATACCTACGACCTGTTGGGCGTAATTCCGGTGGCCGCAGGCACGAACTTCTCCAACCTCGTTCTGACCAACGTGGGCGCCATGACGAACCGCGGGGCAGAGCTCAACCTCAACCTGGTGGCCATCGACAACGAGAATACCAGCCTCGAGTTTGGCATTAACGGAGCCATCAACCGCAACCACATTGACAAGTTGAGCCGTGTGACGGACTCGACGTCGAAGGGAATCCGCGTGGGCGGCATCGCTGGCGGCGTGGGCAACACGATTCAAATCCACCAAGTGGGGCACCCGATGTTTACGTTCTACACCTACGAGCACCGCTACGACGTCAACGGCAAGATCATCGAGCGCAACGGCAAAATCGAACGATTTGACGCCAGTGCCGACGAGAACGGCAACGGCAAAATCGACGACGTCGAGGCGTACGTGGACCAAAACGGCGACGGAATCATCAATTCTGACGACCTCGTGTACATGGACGCACAGCCTGAACCGATTCAAACCCTGGGCTTTACCACGACGTGGCGCCACAAAAAGTGGAGCGGCGGCATGACGTGGCGCGGCGAGTTTGGCCACTACATCTACAACAACAACAATTCGCTGCACGGCAACTTCTTCTCGGTAGGTGGATCGTTCCCGCACCTGAACAACATGTCGCGCGACTTCATCAACACGGAATTCATGTTCAACACCACGGAGCAGCTGATGTCAAACTACTTTGTGGAGCGCGCGGACTACATCCGCCTCGACAACTTCTACTTGGCCTACGACCTCGGCAACCTCGCCAAAGACAAGTACCCGGCCAGCATCAACTTCTCGGTGCAGAATGCGCTGGTATTCACCAAGTACTCGGGACTTGATCCTGAGTTGGCTGGCGGAATTGACAACTTGATTTTCCCCCGGCCCCGCGTATTCAACCTGCAACTTAACGTAACCCTTTAAGCACCCGTCTTATGAAGTTTGCAAAAACCCTCGCTTTGGCCGCTGGCGTAGCGCTGTTGGCCGTATCGTGTGCAGATGACCTCAACCTCAAGCCGAAGTACGGTTTGACGGCTGAGCAGGTGTATGCCAAGCCCGAAAACTACATTAATGTTCTCGCCAAGCTGTATGCCGGCCTGTCGATTTCGGGTAACAACGGGCCCGCCGGAATGCCGGATATCGGCGGAATTGACGAAGGATTCTCGCAGTACGTGCGCGTACTTTGGAACCTTCAGCAGCTGCCGACCGACGAGTCGATTTGCGGCTGGGCCGACCCGGGCATCCCCGAGCTGAACACGATGGACTGGAACGACAATTCCCCGTTCGTGAGCGCGATGTACTACCGCATCTACTATCAAATCAGCCTCGCCAACGAGTTTATTCGCTACTCGAATGACGACTACTTGGCGACCAAGAGCTTTACCGACGCCGAGAAGGCCGACATTCGCCGCATGAACGCCGAGGCGCGCTACTTGCGTGCCCTGAGCTACTACCACGCGCTGGACTTGTTTGGCAACGTTCCGTTTGCTGACGAAAGCGTGCGTCCGGGTTCGGAACCGCCGATGCAGATTTCGCGCACTGACTTGTTCAACTGGATTTTGGGCGAACTCAACGCCATCGAAGCTACGCTGCCCGCCGCCCGCACCGCGGACTACGGCCGTGCCGACCAAGGCGCCCTGTGGGCGCTCCGCGCTAAGCTCAACCTGAATGCCAGCGTGTTCACCGACGGCGCCCAAACCAAGTGGGCTGAGGCGATGGCTGATTGCCAGAGCATCATCAATGCCGGGTATAGCCTCGAGCCGACCTACGGATACAACTTCATGGCCGACAACCACCTTTCGCCCGAAATGATTTTTGTGGCAACGTTTGACGGCAACCGCACCCGCAACTACGGCGGAACGACGTTCTTAGTGCATTCACATCTGGGCGGCTCGATGAACCAAGCCGATTTTGGTACGACCTCGGGCTGGCAGGGTAACCGCGGCACCTTCAACTGGGCCAATAAGTTCACGTTGCCGGGGGACCGCCGCGCGCAGTACCTCTACCTCGACGGCCAAGAAGACACGATCACCGATGTCGGCACCTTCACGCAGGGAATCGGTATCACGAAGTGGAAGAACATCAACCGCGACAGCACCGCCGGCGTGGAGCCCGCGACCTTTGTCGACATTGACTTCCCGATCTTCCGCCTCGCCGACATTTACTTGATGTATGCCGAAGCTGCCGTGCGCAGCGGAAGCAACGTGGCGACTGGCGTGGACTACTTCAACCTGGTCCGCGAGCGCGCGCTAGGCAACAATAGCCAAAACGTGACGTCGCTAACGCTCGACGAAATTTTGGACGAGCGCGCCCGCGAGCTCTACACTGAGGGTCACCGCCGTCAAGATTTGATCCGCTTCGGAAAATTCACGTCGGCCAGCTACCTCTGGCAGTTCAAAGGCGGCGAGCAATTCGGAACTTCGATGCCGGACCACTACACGCTGTACCCGCTTCCCGCGGCGGACCTCAACGCAAACCCAAACCTGGACCAAAACCCGGGCTATTAATCAACACCAATTTTTTATAACTATGAAAAAAACCCTTACTCTTGCTGCAGCGCTCGTCGCGAGTGCTGCGTTTGCCCAGGTTTCTGTGACCTACAAGGTAGACATCACTGACTACCTCGGTGGCGGTGCAACCCTTGGTGCTAACGGAATGCGCATCGGCGGCAACTTTGCTGCTCAAGGTGCTACCGCCGGTACTAACGCTATGGTGGACTGGTCGCCTTCGAACCAGTATTCTGCAATGACTGCTGAAGCCAACAACGTATGGTCAATCACCGTTAACTACCCTGCATCTGCTGTAGGTGCTACGCAGCTCTACAAGTTCGTGAACAACGACTGGGGTACCAACGAGGGAACAGCTGGAACCACCATCGCAACCGATAACTGCGGTGTTGACGATGGCGGCGGCAACATCAACCGTACGCTTGTTATTCCTTCGGCTAACGCTGCCTTCTTGTTCTGCTACGACCGTTGCTTCCAGTGCGACGGATCTTCTCCGGCCTTGACCTCAGAAGAGCTTGAAGTAGCTGCCTTGACGGTTGCTCCGAACCCCACCGCCGGTAACGTAAACGTGACCTTCAGCGCCCGCGCTGCCGGCACGGCCACGGTTAAGGTAATGAACCTCCTCGGCCAGTCAGTGATGGTTCTCGACCGCGCCGTTGAGGCCGGTGTGAACACCATCAACGCTGACTTGAACGTAGCCAACGGCACCTACTTCGTTGAAGTAGCCGTAGACGGCGTGAAGAGCGTGAAGCGCGTAGTGGTTGCCCACTAATTCGCTAAAGCGATTGAAGAAGGGGCCCTCCGAATTGGGGGGCCTTTTTCATTTTACTACCTTTATTTTCATGCTTCGGATTTTTGCTTTTTTCTTGATGGCTGCGGGTTCTGCGGCCGCGCAAACCCTTCGGGTCGACCCCCCGCATTGGTGGGTGGGCACCCCCTACAACCGAATTGAGTTGCTGGTGAGTGCGGACGTCCCGCTGCGCGCGGCGCACGTTCAAGGACCCGGAATCCACGTAGTTTCGGACGTACCGGCATCCAATCCTCGCTACCGCTACGTGACCGTGGAATTGGAACCCGGAAGCAAGCCCGCCACGGCCGCGGTCGTGGCCCGAACGGACCAGGGTAAAGTCCGCGCAGAATGGGGCCTAAAGGCCCGCCGCCCCCGCACGGCCGCCCCAGGCTTGAACCAGCGCGACCTAATTTACCTGCTTACGCCCGACCGGTTTGCCAACGGGGATTCGCGAAACGACGACGTTGAGGGCCTAACCGAACGCGGCGTGGACCGCAACCACAACTACAAGCGCCACGGCGGCGACCTCGCCGGAATGATTGCCCAGCTGGACTATGTGAAATCCCTGGGCGTAACGGCGGTGTGGCCCATGCCCCTGCTCGAGAACGACATGCCAGCGGCGAGCTACCACGGCTACGCCATCACGGACCACTACCGAATTGATCCGCGCTACGGCACCCACGCGGACTACCTAAAATGGGCCGATGGCCTGCACGCCCGAGGCATGAAGGCCATCAAAGACATGGTATTCAACCACGTGGGAACGGGCCACTACCTCTACCAGAGTCCGCCCGACTCGAGCTGGTTCAATGCGTGGCCGTCAGCGCCTGCAAACGACCCTCGCGCTAAGGCCCGCGGAGAAGAGAAGCCCGAATTTACATCCCTTCACCGCTACCAAACGCTGTACGACCCATATGCCTCGGACCGCGACCGCGTGCGGCAAACCGACGGCTGGTTTGTCGGCTCGATGCCCGACGTGAACGGCCGCGATCCGCACTGCGCGCGCTACCTCATTCAAAACAGCCTGTGGTGGATTGAGGAAGCTCAGCTGGACGGATTTCGCGTGGACACGTGGTTGTACCCGGATCAAGCGTTTCTGCGCGAGTGGATGGCCGCGGTGAAATCGTTTGAGCCGCAGTTTTATGTGTTCAGTGAGTCGTGGGTGCACAGTGCGCACGCCCAGGCATTTTACCTGAAAACCCACCCAGATCTGCCGGGGGCCGCTGATTTTCCGATTTACTGGGGCCTCAAAAAGGCCGTCGAACGCCCCAGCGGCTGGAACGAAGGCATGGCCGACGTGTACAACGCGTTGGCTTCGGACTACCTCTACGGCGTTGACCGCGCGGGCGACCACCTCGTAACTTTTCTCGACAACCACGATGAGGGTCGCTTTTTTGGCAAAGTGGGCAAAGACCTCGACCGCTTTAAGCTCGGCCTCGGGATGCTGTACACCATGCGCGGAATTCCAAGCATTTACTACGGAACCGAGCTGCTCTACAGCGCCTTAGACGACCACGGATCGATGCGCCAGGATTTCGCCGGCGGATGGCCCGGAGACCGCAGTTCAGGATTTACCGGCCAAGGACTGACGGCCGAGCAGCGGGAGGCCCAGCGCTTTGTTCGCCAGCTCGGAGCCCTGCGTGCGGCTCAACCACTTATTGGCGGGGGCTCGTTTAAGCAGTTTACCCCCGACATGGGCTCGTTTGCTTATGCTTGGTATTCTGACGCTGAGGTCATCTTAGTTCTGGCCAACGGCGACGCCCGCGACCACCAGTGGCCCACGGAGCGCGTGGCCGAACTCGGCATTCGCGAGGGAAGCCAAGGCGTCGACCTCCTCAGTGGGGCTCCGTCCACGCTGGGCGCGCAGCTGGAATTTCCCGCCAAGGGGATTCGCATAGTGAAGTTTAGTCGCTGAGTTAGCGAACAAGCCAGCCGACCACCGTCTTTACCCAGCTTTTGTAGGGCGGAGTTAAGAGCATGGTAGGCGCAAGGCGTCCGCGTCGGTACACGCTGCGGGCGTTGCTGAACTCGCGGAAGCCCCAGATTCCGTGGGACTTGCCGATTCCGGAATTGTTCACGCCGCCAAACGGGAGTTCGGGGTG
The DNA here is from genome assembly GCA_016868755.1 of Bacteroidota bacterium. Lineage (GTDB taxonomy): Bacteria > Bacteroidota > Bacteroidia > Flavobacteriales > Schleiferiaceae > TMED14. The sequence goes on from VGFU01000003.1 coordinate 82,901, forward strand.
CATGTAGTGCAGGTAGAAGTCGTTGACGACGGTACCGCCGGCGCGGGTTTCGCGAAGAATGCGGTCGGTCCAGCTTGTGGCATGGCTGAGTACATACAGCACCAAGGGTTGCGGACCCGCATTCACCCGGTCCAAGGCATCTTCCGTTGAGCCGTAGGTGAACACCGGCAGAATCGGCCCAAAAATCTCGTTGCAGCTTACCTGCAGGTGCTCGGGGGCGTCCCAAACCAGGGTCGGCGGAAAATACAGCCGGTCGCGGTCGGGCGCATCTGGCTGCCAAACGTGGGCGCCTTCAGCAACCGCTTCGTCGAGCCAGTCCTTAAGGCGGTCCCAATGCCGCGGCTGAATGATGCGCACCCAGTCGGGATTGGTCGAAGGCTGGGCCCCGTAGTGCTGGGCGACGCCCGCTTGAAATCCGCGTATAAAGTCCTCGCGCTGGGCAGAAGGAACCAACGCATAGTCTGGAGCTATGCAGACTTGCCCCGCATTCAAGCCCTTGGCCCACGCCACGCGGCGGCCAGCAGCTTCGGAGCCGTAGTGCTCGTTCACGAACACGGGCGACTTGCCCCCCAATTCGAGGGTTACCGACGCGAGGTACTTTGCCGCGGCCGTCATCACTTTGCTGCCAACTCCGGGCGAACCGGTGAAAAAAATATGGTTCCAGGGTTGCTCCAGCATGGCGACGGCCGTGCTCACTTCCCCTTGAACCACGCAGACCTCGTCGGGCGGAAAAACCGCCTGAACCACCGAAGCGATGAAGGCGGCTGAGGCCGGGGCCAATTCGCTGGGCTTTAGGCACACCGTGTTTCCGGCGCCCACGGCATATACCAGCGGAACCAAGCACAAATTCACCGGAAAATTCCAGGGCGACACGATCAAGGCCACGCCCTTGGGCTCGTGGTGGATTTCGGCCCGCCCAGGAATAAGGGTAAGGGGAAGGGGGAGTCGCTCCGTGCGGGTCCAGCGGCTCAAGTTGGCCAGCACATGGTCAATGGACTCCTTAACGGGCAGCAATTCATTCAAGTCGCTTTCGACCTCGGGGCGGTTGAGGTCGGTCCTCATAGCGGCGTGCAGCTCGCTGCGGCGGCGAATAAGTTCAGCGCGGAGCGCCTTAAGGCGCGTTCGGCGGTGGCTCAGCGGAAGCGCAGCCACGCGGGGTGCGGCGGCGCGAAGCGCCTGATATTCTGCAGTAAAATCGAGACTCATAATCCTAAGGTAACGCCGAAGGGCCGCCCTCAGTTCGATACGATGCCGTCGCGTAAACGAATGATGCGTTTTGCGCGCTGCGCAATGTCTTCTTCGTGGGTGACCACCACCAAGGTGTTTCCGAGGTCGTGGATCTCGTCAAACAACCGCATGATTTCCTCTGAGGTCGCCGTGTCAAGGTTTCCCGTGGGCTCGTCGGCCAAAATCAGCGAAGGCTTATTGACCAAGGCGCGCGCAATCGCTACGCGCTGACGTTGGCCCCCTGAAAGCTGGTTGGGGCGGTAGTCCATGCGGTCACCTAGTCCTACCGACCGAAGCACGTCGGCCGCTCGGTCGAGTCGCTCTTCTTTGCCCACACCGGCATAAACGAGCGGAAGGGCAACGTTGTCCAGCGCTGTTTGCCGCGGAATCAGGTTAAACGTTTGAAATACGAATCCAATTTCTTGGTTGCGCACTTCGGCGAGTTCGTTTTCAGCCATTCGGCTCACATCGCGGCCGGCCAACACATAGGTTCCGCTCGTGGGGGTATCGAGGCAACCCAATAAGTTCATCAGCGTCGACTTGCCCGAGCCCGAAGGACCCATGAGCGCAACGTATTCGCCGCGCTGAATGTCGAGGTCGATGCCTTTGAGCACGTGCACCGTTTGCGCCCCGAGTTTGAAGTCGCGGGTAATTCCGCTAAGGTGAATAACAGCTTCAGTCATGGCCTTCGGTTAACGCAAGGTTGATGCCAAGGTAGACCATGCGGCCGAAAATCGGACCCCAAACGCGCGTAGCATCAAAACCGGCCAAAAAAGCGTACTCGTCGGCACCCCGAAATCGGTGGTTGTCCAGGTGGTCTACGACGCCGGCAATGGGTTCCGTTTGGCGCACATTCAGCGCGTTTTCAACCCCTAGGTAGGCATCGCCCCATGCCGTTTCGCGGCGGATTTGGGCGTGGAGCAAGGCAAAAGTCGGGCTGGTTTCGCGAACGGCGCCCCCGGGCCCTGGAGGCAAGGGCATTCCCGCATAGTGCTGCCACGTGGCATTGGTGAACCACTTTTGGCGGAACTGGTATTCTGCGTGCAGCATAATGCGCTGCGGAGCGACGTAGGGAACCCAATCGCGCACCCCAAAGAACGCTGCGGTCACAGATTGAACCCGGTAGGCCGCGCGGGCCTTCCAGTTTTTGGAAAACTGATGCTCCCACTGCAGGCTAGCGCTCCGCGCCTGAAGGCTGCTGGAGTAGAGGTAGACCTCTTCGGCCGATTGGTAGAAGTCGAGGACCAGGGCGTGGTCAAGCACCGAGGCCTGAAGGTCCAGAACTACGCTGCCCGGAAAATAGTTGGCTACGTAGGACCAAACGCCGGAGGCGCTCGCGGTCCAGCCCGATTCGACGTTGCTTCGGCTTCCCCAGGGGTTCACGGTGTGGTTGATGCTGCGCGCGCTTGCGAAGCGCCCAAGCGATTCCACGGCCGGCATGGCCATGCGGTAGCCGCGCCCGATTCCGCCGCGAAACGTCAAGCGCTTGATCGGCGCAAAGCGAAGGTGCGCCCGAGGACTAAACTGCCAGCCCGCTACCGAATGCCGGTCCAAACGCGCGCCAAGCACGGCAGTCAGCTTGGACGAGGGATCCAACGTCCATTCGCTGAACGCGCCCGGAGCCGACTCGACCCACGAGTCGTCGTGGGCGATTCCGGGATGGTGCCAGTCCATAACGTAGCGGTCCAGCGACCAGCTCAGTCCCGAGGTTTGGGACCACCACGACCCGCCGTCGCGCACCAGCAGTTGAGCGAGTCCGCCCTGCTGCAGGCCGTGCAGTAACTGCCGCGACCCCAGGGGGACGGGTCCGAGTCGGGCGTCGATGCCTTGGCTGTAGCCGTGAAGAATGATGCCAACGCTCATGTCGGGGTCGTCAGGGTTTACCCAGCCCGTTTTGGACGTGAAGGCAAGGCGCTGCTGGGCGACCGAAGAAGTCCAGGGCACCGAAGGCGCGGTTGGCCCCAGCTGACCTCCTTCGCGCACGTCCTTGAGCGCGTGAAGCGTAAACAGGCCTTCCCAGCCGTTCTGGCCCACGTACCGGGCGCGGAGCATCCCATTCAGCTGTCCGCCCAGGGGGTTGTCGGCAAAGCCGTCAATGTTCATGTCGCGAAACCATCGGGTTTGGTTGGCGTGCAGCAGGGTGCCAACCGACCACTTCGCATTAAGGTGCTCGGCGTAGCTGCCGTTCAGCTCCATGCGTCCCGAATTCGCGAGGTAGGCGTTGGCGTGCGCCAAACGGGGTTTTTCGGCCGACAGGCCTTCGTCAGGCTTCAAGAGCTCGACGTTGACCTGCCCGGTCATGCTCTCAAAACCGTTGGTTACGGCACCAATCCCTTTCGTCAGCTGAATGCCTTCCACCCAGGCTCCTGGAATGAACTGAAGTCCGCTGTTCGCCAGCACGCCGCGCACCAAAGGCGTCATTTCGGTTTGAATTTGGGCGTACTTGCCGTCGAGGCCGAGAAGCTGGATTTGGCGGGTGCCCGTAACCGCGTCAGTAAACGCTGCGTCGATTGACGGATTGGTTTCAAAGCTCTCGGACAGGTTGCAGCAGGCAGCTTTTTTGAGTTCGCCTCGGCCAATTGAAGTAGTTAGGGTGGAAGAGCGCGCCTTAACCACGGCATCTGGAGCCGCAGAACGCACGACAACCTCATCAAAGGCAACGACGCTGTCGCGCACTTGGGCCTGTGCTACGCCAGCTACCAGCAACCAGAGGCCTAAAGCACTAATGCGCATTCAGCTCGCGGTACTTGCAGCAGGCGTGGACTTTGGCGTAGGCCTCATCTTTGGCCTTGACCTTTTGGGTGTCGTGGCCAGTTGCTGCTACGATTTCGTGAAGCTTTTGTTCGTTCAACTTCTTGGGGTTGAACGACACCTTGACCGTGTGGCTGTCGGTGGACCAGTCGGCGAAGCGCACCCCCGAGGTGTTGAGCAGGGCGGACTCGATGCGCTTTTCACACATTCCGCATACGCCGTCGACCCAAAACGTCACTTCTGCGGTTTGCGCAAGCGCGGAACCAGCAACTTGCAACCAGATACCTACGAGTAGCTTTTTCATCTTAATTGAATGGATTTTGGAAGAGCGTATCGCTCTCGATGGACGTGTCGGTTAACGTGTTCAAAAAGGCGACCAGGGCCATGCGCTCCTGAAGGTTGAGCCCGAGTCCGCCGGCGCGAATAATGTCGCCCATCGACGGGTCGATGTTGGGGGAATTGGCGTGGGTTCCGCTGTTGTAAAACTCGACCACCTGCATCAGCGTTTGGAATCGGCCGTCGTGCATGTAGGGCGCGGTGTAGGCAAGGTTACGCAGCGACGGAACCTTGAATTTTCCCACGTCGTTGGCGTTGCCGGTGACGCCGCCCAGACCGGGGTCGTCGTGCTCTTGGTCAAGGCCGTTGTTCATGAACTTGTGGTTGGTGAACAGGGTTCCGCCGTGGCAGTGAAAGCAGTCGGCCCCGCGCGTGGGAGCGTTGGGGTTGGCCTCGCCGTTGAACAGCTGCATTCCTTGCTGTTCCTCGGCCGTTAGGCTCTCAAGGCCGCGAACAAAGCGGTCAAACTTGCTCGATCCGCTCATAATTGTGAGCATAAATTGCTCCACGGCAAGCCCAACTTCTTCTGCGGTAATGGTTTTTACGCCAAACGCCTTCCAGAACTGGTCGCGGTAGACAGGGTTGGCGTTTAGCGAGGCCAGAACGGCTTCGACACTATGATCCATTTCGATCGGATTCTCGATAGGCTCGAGGGATTGCTGGCGCAAGGTGGGTGTCCGTCCGTCCCAGAAAAAGGCGGTGTGGTAGGCCAAGTTGTGCAGCGGCATGCTGTTGCGGTCGCCCACGGCTCCGGTAATGCCCACAGAGTACTTCAGTCCGTGGTCGGTCATGCCAAAGCCCGTGTTGTGGCAGCTTGCGCAGCTTTGTGTGGAATCGCGCGACAGCACGGGGTCGTAAAACAGCCGTCGCCCAAGCAGAACGCCCTCGACGGTGAGCGGGTTGTCTTCGGGAATCGGCGGCGGCGGAAACCCTTGCGGGACCGCCAGCGCAAAGGGCGTCGTGGGCGGAGCGTCTTCGCCGCAACCTACCGCCACTGCGGCAAAGGCTAGGACGATCAGAATTCTCATTTTTTGTTTTCTAAAGCGACCCAACTAAACGACTGACGCACGTTTTCTGAAATTCGGTGGGCGACTCCGCCATCAAACGTGCTGTGCGAGAAGGCACCGTCTTCGGATGGGCGAATTTCGTGGATGCCATAAAAAAGGCGGTCGGCATTCCAGTTGAGCACGAGCCGGCGCGATCCGTCGAGGTGAAGGTCGCCTTCGACGCGCACGGGCATTTGGTTTTCGAGCAGCGCGATGTGGTACAGCCACGGTTCTCGGGCGCCTAATTTTTGGTAAAACCCCTCAATGGCCATAAAGACGTACCCACCTTGCCAGCCCCAGTGAAGGTTGTTGACGGTAGGGTTGAGCGGGTGCCCCACCTTCCAAACCGAGGGATCGCCAAAGTTGACGGCCGAATCCAGCCCGACTTGGAACGTGATTCCGAGGTAGTGGCCTTTGGGAATGTTGTCGGGGATCTGCACCGTCCAGGGCTTGCCTTTGGTAAAAAAGGCATACACGGGGTCGCCGGCCTCGTCCATCAAAGGCATTAGGCTCCCGTCCTCTTTAATCAGTGCAAATTCACTCAAGAGCATGTCGCTGCGCTCCCACTGAAACGTGTCGCCCGTTTCGGGCTGTACCATATCCATGCTTTGGTAGGTGAGCTCTTGGCCGGCCCATTGGGGTTGCACGCTGATTTCGAGCGGAACTTCGGTGCCTTCGGGCGTGCAGGCCATTGCGAATGCGAGGAGGCTAAAAAAAAGAGGGTTGTAGCGCATCGCGGTAAAGTTAAGGTTGCCGAACTTCGTGCCATGACCGTGCCAAAAAAACCGCGGGGCTTGACGAAGTCCGAATACCTAAAAATACTCATTTTGTTGGGGATTTTTGTGATCGGGGTCACGGTCGCGTACCGCATTCAGCGACCGGAGCGGCAGTTGCCGATCCTTAACCCTTCGGACCTTAATCCGGCCTTGGTCGCCGACAGCCTTGAGGGCAAGGGCATGGACCACCGCGTGGCCGATTTTGACCTGGTGGACCAAACGGGAACGCGCCGTTCCGCCCGCGACGTCGAAGGAAAAGTCCGCGTCGTGAGCTACTTTTTTACCACATGCCCCAGCATTTGCGTGGACATGGCTGCTGGACTGCGGCGGGTTCAAGAAGCCTACCAAGGCGACGACCGAATCCGCATTCTGTCGCACACCGCGATGCCCGAGTACGATTCCGTACCCGTTTTGGCCGACTATGCCGCCCGGAACGGTTGCGATCCAGCCCAATGGTGGCTGCTAACGGGCTCACCTGCTGAGCTCAATCGCCTTGCCCGCACGAGCTATTTTGCCGTGCTCGAAGAGGGGCAGGGCTGGGACGAGCACTCATTCATCCACACCGAGAATTTAGTGCTGGTGGACGCCCAGGGGCGCTTGCGGGGCTACTACGACGGGACCGACCCCAAGGCCGTGGACCAGCTGATCAAGGACCTTCCATTGCTTTTGCCCGATGCCCGCTAACCTGAGCCCCTTGCGCGTGGCGCTCCTTCAGTACGGCATCGAATGGTGCAAGCCCGAAGCCAATTTTGCGCGGATTCGCTCGCTGCTTCCCGCGCCCGGCAGCGTGGACGTGCTGCTGCTCCCCGAAGCGTATGCAACGGGATTCGCCACGCCTCAGGCCCGCGAGGTCGCGGCGCATTCGGTCGCAGCGGTCGACTTTTTGAAGGCGCTCGCCGCCGAATTGCAGTGCGCCGTGGGCGCTTCAGTGTTCAGTCCGCACGCTTCAGGCAAGGTGGCCAATCGGTTTTATTGGGTGGAGCCCGACGGAACCACCACCACGGCCGACAAGCGCCACCTTTTTGCCGTGGCAGGCGAGCACCGCGATTTTGAGCGCGGAACTGAGGCGGTTGTCGTGATTTGGCGCGGATGGCGGCTCCGTCTGGCCGTGTGCTTTGACCTGCGTTTTCCGGTTTGGCTGCGCAACACGCTCGATGCCGACGGAACCCCCGCCTACGACGGCCTGCTCGTGGTGGCCAACTGGCCAGAGGCCCGCGAAGCCGCGTGGACTACGCTGCTGGCAGCCCGAGCCATGGAAAACCAGTGCTACGTCGCAGGCGTGAACCGCGTGGGCACCGACGGATTTGGGGTGGACCACAGCGGGGCGAGCCGCATCATCGGCCCGTGGGGCGACATTTTGGCCGAATCAGCGCCCCATCAGCCTGTGGTACTCCGGGCCGAATGGGACCCTATTCACCTGGCCGCGGTGCGGAAGCGCTTCCCGTTCCTTGCGGACCAGGATCCGTTTGCGGTGCTGGGGTTGCCCCCGGAAGCCACTGGCGTTCCACCGTCCAGCCAACCGTAACCTCGATTGCTTCAGCATCGGCGACGGGGAGTTCGGCCGCCGTCCGCGTCCACCATTTGGGGGCGTCGCGCAGCCCGTTTGCGTTGCGGTCCACAAAACTCTGGAGTTGGTACTTGCCGGGCTTCAAACCTTCTAGCGTCCAGGTCCCCGCGCCAAACCCCTGCCACAGCACGATTCCGTCGCGCCGCAGCTGGTGAACCCAAGCACCTTCTCCGCCGGCGGGGGAAACTGTCAACCTCAGGACGCCCGAGGAATCCGCTGGGAGCGGGCGGTACAGCGCCACGCTGTCGGGCTTCGATCCGGGCTCCGCCAGCCAGAGGACTAGGCTGTCCCCGGGACCCACGTCTTCAGCGAACCAAGCGATGGGTACCTGCTCACCGGTTCCCAACTGAAGGTTGCCGTCGGGGTCGCTGAACCCGAAAATTCGGTAGCGCCCCTGGGCGAGGTAGGGTAGCGTGAAGCCGCCGTCTTTGCCGCTTCGGGTCCCGTACAGCGGAGCGCGGTACATCGCGGAATCTGGCGCGTCGGCCCCGTGCAGTACCACCGCTTGGTTGTCCCAGGCCCTGCCCGTCACCGAGTTCATCACCACGCCCCGAATTTCACCTGAATCAATCGCCTCGCCCGTGGCAAACACCCAAAACGGTTCCTTCATCGGATTGCCCTCGTGCAAATCCTTGACGGCGCTGCCAAATTGGACCACGTAGGTGCGGTCAGGGGCCAAGGATCCGTCCCATTGCACGCGTAAGGATTTACCGCTCAGGTTAAACCGAGGTTCCGAGGGTAGGGGCGGCGAAAAACGCAGGTTGACGCCCGGATTATTAAGCACGACAAATTCGTCAAACGTCCATTCGAGGGAATTCGTCTGCACCGACGTGGCACCCAACGTCACACTCGCGGAACGAACCATGGGGCCATCCTGGTCGCGCGGACCCCCATCGGGCGGAGCGGGTAAAGCACAGCCATAGATCACGCTCAATGCGCTCACGAGTAGAATTATTGAACGACAGGCTAAACGCATAATATGTTTTTATCCCGATATTTACAAAGTCTATAATCCTTTACCTGCAAAAACATGTACAAACCTACTCTATTTGCTGCGCTGGTAAGCATTTTTTCCTTGGGCGCAACCACTTCAGCAGTTGCCCAAACCTACTGTACCACGGTAGGTCCTTCATCACTTATTGATACCGAAATCCGCGACGTATACCTGCAGGGCGACAACTACGGCATCAGCAACCCCACGACCTGCCCGGCGGTGGCGGGACTCCGCGACTACACTCAAGTGGACTCGGCCGATTTGAGTTTGGGCACCTCCTACACGCTCGAGGCGCTGATGGGCACCTGCTTGGGCAACTACAACTCGTTCGCCAAGGCCTGGGTCGATTGGAACAAAGACGGTGATTTTACCGATGCCGGCGAAGAATTGGGAACCTGGGGCCCGTTAATGACCGCGCCCCTGGCTTCTACCCAACGCAATTCGAGCTTCAGCTTTACCGTTCCGACCGGCGCGAGCCTTGGCCGCAGCCGCCTCCGCGTCATGCTGCGTGAAGGCGGAACCGCTACCAACACGACCCCGTGTGCGTCATTCTCGTGGGGATCCGTTCACGACTACACCGTTCGCATCACCAATACTCCGCCGGCGTGCCCCATCCCGGGAACGCTGAGTGTTTCGGGTGTTGCTTCGACCCAAGCCACCATTAACTGGGTATCGCTCGGAACCAACTTTGACATTCAGTACGGTGCCACAGGCTTCACCCTCGGGTCAGGCACCACGGTGATGAGCACCACGACGAGCAAGCAGCTCACAGCACTCACCCCCAATACTGCGTACGACGTCTACGTTCGCCGCAACTGCGGTGCAGCCGGTACCTCAGGCTGGGCTGGACCTATTGCCTTCAGCACCACTTGTGCAACCTTGGCTCTACCGACGACCGAAACGTTTACCACCTTCCCGCCCAACTGCTGGACCCACAACACTGGAACGGCCAACTGGCTTAGCTACACCACCGGCGGCGTTACGTATGCAAAGGCGGATTTCTGGTCCAAGAACCAGTACTCGTACATATTGCAGTCCGCACCAATTGCCATTACGACCGCTGCTCGTGCGGTGGTGGACTGGTCGCACATGTACATGAGCAGCTACCCTAACGATAGTTTGACGCTACGCGTTCGCGACATCAACAGCAGTACCTGGACCAACGTATTCACGCTCAAAGGAACCAACTTCAATACGCCTGGCGCTGCCTCGACTTCGCCAGCGTCTGCCTTCTCGCATACCATTGCCTACTTACCGTCTTCTTTTGTTGGTCAAACAATTGTGGCTCAGCTTTATGGATGGTCAGACTTCGGCCCAGACTTATTCGTGGACTACATCACCATTGAAGCGCAACCGGCTTGCCCCGAACCTTTGCAGTTAGGTGCAACGGGCATAACGGACGTAGGAGCTACGCTTAACTGGCAAAGTGGAGCTAGCAGCTTCGCCGTACAGTGGGGGCCAACAGGCTTTAACATTGGTACGGGAAGTTCGGATACGGTTTCAACTACTTCAAAGACGGTGACTGGACTTATGCCGAACTACGACTACGACTTTTATGTGATGACGTTGTGCGGAACCGCCGGCAACTCCGTGTGGAGTGGTCCCTACAGCTTCACCACGCTTTGCGCGGGCTTCGCACTCCCGAGCGGCTACAGCCAAAACTTCGACAACCTGACGGTGGGAGACCAACCCGAGTGCTGGTTTGTCAACGGTGGCGCTACGCTCGAAGTCGCGACGGGCACCGGAACCGGAGCGGCCTACTCGACTCCGAACTTTGCAGAGTTCTATTCGGGATCCACGGCCGGTGCTGGGGCAATCTCTCCGATGTTTAATGGCCTTGCTAACGGCACAGGGCAAATTCGCTTCCGCGCCAAAAAGGCATTTACCTGGTCGACTGTAAGCCTACAGGTAGGAGTGCTCTCTTCACCAGCCAACCCAAGTTCGTTTGTGCTGGTTGCAACCATTCCGCTAACCGACAACTGGGACGAGTTCACGGTTCCCTTCCCCGTAGTTCCGGCAGGCTTCAAGCACGTTGCTATTCGCACCAGCACAACGTGGGTCACGGCAAACATTGATAACGTAGTGTACGAAGCCCAGCCGGCTTGCCTGCCTGCAACATTGGGTGCGGCTAGTGCGGGAGCCACCAACGCCGTCATTACGTGGACGCATGGCGGAACCAATACTCCAGGGGCAACGATCGCATGGGGTCCGCTCGGCTTTAATCCGGGAACGGGGGTAATCCCCAATGTTGGTAATGGTGTCGGAACGAGCTACACCATAACTGGATTAGCTCCTAACACTTCCTACACGGCGTGGATCGCCGACTCGTGCGGTGCCACCACGCGTGCGCCTTGGCACGGACCGATCAACTTTACGACGAGCTGCTTAGGCGTGGCAATGCCGTATACCGAGAACTTTGACCTCAATCCGCTTCAGTGCTGGACCAACGGTGGAACTAAAGTGATGATGCAGCATGCCATGGCTACGGGCAATGCGATGCGAGGAAACTTTTGGTCGTGGACCGGCGGAAACTTTGCGACCATTTCTTCGCGGCCGGTGACCATAAATGCCGCCGCTCAGGCGACGTTTGAGTGGTCGCACCAGTACATGTCGTTCTATCCGAATGACCGACTGTACCTGCTTGGCAAAACCCTCACGGCTACCTCATGGGATACCCTGGTGAAGCTATCAGGACCGTCGTTTAACTCACCGGGTGCGGGAACTACCACTCCGGGCACCTTTATCGATACGACCGTAACCTTGCCCACATCATGGGTGGGTAGCCAAGCCGTGTTCCGATTTGTTGCCCACTCAGGTTTTGGACCCGACGTCTTCTTTGACAACCTCGTGGTTGAAGCAATACCGACCTGTCCTAACCCCTTGGGAACGATTGTGGCTGGAAGCGTTTCGACGACGAGCGTTGGCGTGAACTGGACGCACGTGGGCAGTACGCCCCTGGGCTCCAACGTCAAGTGGGGCCCCACCGGCTTCTGGACGGGAACCGGAACCGGCGCCAACGGTACGACGGCGTACAACGTTACGAAGCCCTACACCATTACAGGTCTTACCGCGGGCACCTCGTACGACGTGTACATTCGCGACAGCTGCTCGGCGACCGATAAGTCGGGCTGGGCAGGACCCTACACAGTGACTACGGCGCTTTGTCCTCCGGCCAACCAGTGTACGTCAATTATGTACATGAAGGATTCGTGGGGCGACGGCTGGAATGGCGGCGTCATCTCGGCCCAGCAGAAGATTTCAGGTAACTGGGTTAACGTGAAAAACTTTACGTTCACTACGGGTACTTCAGCTACGGACTCGGTGCGCTTCTGTGCGGGCGACTCGGTACGGATCATGGTGACCAGTGCCGGCGCCTACCCAGGCGAGATGGGCTTTGACCTGGTCGGGCCCTTTGGCGACACGCTTTCAACGCTTCCCTACAACTCGACCCTAGTTGCGGGCTCGTCCATCAACAGCTTTGTAGCACAGTGTTCTCCGTGCGGAGTTCCCGTTGGGGTCAACGCCGCCGGCAGCACGACCTGCACCACGACTACGGTGACGTGGACGGCTCCGAGTTCGGCCACGAGCAGCAAACTGGAGTACGGAGTTACGGGATTCACTCCGGGCTCAGGTACGCTGATCACGGGCATTACGGGAGGAACGACCAACTTGACGGGCCTAACTCCGAACACAACCTATCAGGTGTATGTGCAGTCGGTGTGCAGCTCAGGCACGAGTTCGTGGTCATCTCCGGCTACAGTGACGACGTCCAATGCGCCGCAGCCCACGGTTACGGCGACGTATTCGGTGCTCTCGCTGAACCCGGTAACGATTCAGTTCAACGCCACCACGGCCAATGCAACCAGCGTCAGCTGGAGCTTCAGCAACGGCGGATCGGCCACGGGCGCTAGTACGGTTCAGACCTTTGGCACCAACGGCCCGGCATCTGCGGTAGTTACCGCAACCAATGCCTGTGGATCAGCCAGCAGCACGCTGAACTTCACGGTAGGCATGGGTGAAAACGCCCTGGCAACGCTCCGGGTGTTCCCGAACCCCACCAGCGGACAGGTTCGCGTGGAATTCCCCATGCTTGCGGGCGGAACGGCCGAGGTGCGCGTAACCTCGGTGGCTGGAAGCCAGCTTGCAGTGAAGCGCGGAGTATTTGCCGCGGGAACCCAGCAACTTGAGCTCGACCTACGCCATTTGGCTTCGGGCATCTACTTGCTCGAGGTACAAACGGAAGACGCGGTAGGTGTCCAGCGCCTCGTGATCGAGCGCTAGGGCTCGTTAGCGCCCCCGGCGCGTCGCATAAGCCAAGGTGAGCGGAACAACCTCCGCCACCTTGGCTTTTTTTATGCATTCTTCGGCCGCGGCATTAAGCGTGCTTCCGGTCGTCAACGTGTCGTCGATCAATGCGATGCGGACTCCCCGCCACTGCGGGTCAGCACGAGCCTGGTAGGCGCCGTAGATCTTCTGCCGTTCGGCTTCGGTCCGCGCGGACTGCTTCGCAGAGGTCCATCCGCGCCGGTGAAGCAAATCGGTGGCGACGGGAACGCCCCATCCGAGGTGAAGGCCCTGCGCGATCCGCTCGGCTTGGTTGTAGCCCCTCAGGTACTGCCGAACGGGGCTCAGCGGAACGGGAACGAGCACGTCGACCTCTGGGCGGGGCAGGGCGCGGGACATGGCCAGACCGAGCTGCAGGGCGAGGCGGTCGTGCCCACGAAACTTGAGCGCGCCCATGACACGCTTGACTTCGGGGATTCCGTAGGGAAGCCACGAGCTGCCTTCGGCAGTAAACGAAAGGGAGATGGGTTTAGGGTCCGCCGCCAGATAAATTCCGCCCCAGCAGGCCGCGCAGAGCGGCTCCGAACTGTGCACCGCTAGCGCACCGCAAGCGCCGCAGGGCAGCGAAACGAGGCCGCTTAAACGGCGTTGCATTAAGTGGTACATTTGCACAAATTCTGAATGCCATGAGCAACGATTCGTCAGCTAAACGACAAAAAACAGTTATTGGACTTTTAATCGCGTTGGTTCTCGCGCTGGGCTTCTTTGCGCTGAACCGCAATTCTGAGGTGCAGAACCTCGAAGAAGAAAAGGCGATTTTGGTCAGCGAACTCGAGGAGTACAAGCGCGACCTCATCGGCCAAGTAGCGGCTAACGACAGCATGAACAGCTACATCATTGCTGAGACCGCGCGCCTCAACGCGACGATCGAAGAAATCACCAACCTGAAGAACGCGTCGCAGTCGGAATTGGCGAAGTACCGCAGCCAAGTCAACGACCTGCGCAAAATGGTGGCCCGCCTCAGCAGCCAGGTTGACTCGGTCAACAAGGCCTACGCCGTTTTGGGCGAAGCCAAGCGCCAAGTAGACGAGCAGCTGGGTAGCGAGCAAGTGAAGAACGCTGAATTAAACGCAGAAAACACCAAGCTCAGCGGCAAGGTTACGACGGCGCTTAAGCTTCAGTTATCCGCCCTTGAGGCCACGGCTGTGCGGGTTAGCAGCAAAGGCGTGGAAAAGCCCACGACCTCGGCCAGCAAGGCAAACCGCGTGAAGGCGTGCTTCACGGTAGCCCAAAATGCGATCGCGGAATCGTCGAAGCGCACGCTGTACATGCGCATCAATACGCCCGATGGACGCGTGCTTCCGAGCCAAAGCGAAGAGCGCAGCATGAAGGTGGGCAGCGAAACCATTTACTTCTCGGCCAAAACCGAAATCGTGTACGAGGGCAAGCAGGTCCAAAGCTGCGCGGCCTTTGACTTGAACAGCACGCTGAAGCCCGGCACCTACACGGTTGAAGTGTTTAGCGACAACGCCAAAATTGGCACCTCGACGCTGGTGCTGAACTAAGTGGAGGCGGTAAGCCTTAATGCAAACGGCCTGCGGGCTGCGCTGCGAAAGGGTCTGGATGCTTGGCTTGATGCCGAGAATCCGGACCTTGTTTTTGTTCAGGAGGTCAAGTGGAACGACGAGGCGGCCCTGCGCGCCGCGCTACCCGGGTGGAATGTGGTGGCCAGTCTCGCGCACAAGCCGGGCTACAGTGGAGTGATCATACTCGGGCGCGGGAAGGGCGATTCCGCCCCCGTGCCGCCTCTGCCGCGAGGACTTGAAGGCGAAGGCCGCTACGTCGCGCAGTGCGTTGCGGGGGTAACCTGGCTCAACCTCTACCTGCCTTCGGGGAGCCAAGGGGCAGGGCGGCAGGCGCTGAAGCTCGAAGCCCTCGAGCTCCTGGGGCAGTGGCTCGACGGCCAATCGGGGCCTACGGTTGTGGGCGGAGACTGGAACCTCGCCCCCACCGCCGCCGACGTGCACGATCCTCGGCGCCTTGACGGCCAGCCCGGATTTACCCCCGAAGAACGCGCGTGGTTTGCCGCGATGGCCGAGCGCGGATGGGTCGACGCCTACCGGACGAAGCAACCGCAGTCCGCCGACGTGTACAGCTGGTGGAGCATGCGCTCTGACGCCCGAGCGCGGAACAAAGGTTGGCGCATCGACCACTGGGTTACCAACGCCCCAGAGCGGGTCGAGGCCGTTTCCTACGATGCTTTGGCTCGATTTTCGGACCATGCCCCCCTGCGACTCCGTTGGAGTTAATTACCTTCGTACTATGCGTATCCAAGTTTATGCGGCTCTGGCCGCCGTTGCGCTCCTCAGCGCCTGTGTTTCTCCCAAAAAATACTCCGAGCTTCAGTCGTCGTTTGACGCTTCGGTTCAGCGCGCAGAAGCGCTAAAGGTCGACGCCGAAAAGGCGCGGATTTCAGCCAGCGAAAGCGAGGCCCAGAAGTCCAAGGCTCTTGCGGCCCTCGACGCGGCCATTAAAGACACGTCGGCGCAGGGCGTAGAAATGCGCAAGCTGCAGCGCGCCTACCGCGACCTGAACTCCAACTACGAGTACGCCCTGCAAAACAACAGCCGATTGGTGCAGCAAAACCTCACCGAAAACAAGGCCATGCTCGAGCGCATGGAAGGCCTGGCGGTGCGCCTCGCCGCCAAAGAGGACTCGCTCAAGCGCGAGCAAGACCGCCTTTTTGTGCTGGAGCAAGAGCTCAAGCAGCGCGAGCTTCGCGTGGCTGAACTGGAGCGCCTCATCAGCCGCAAGGACAGTGCGGCAGCCTACCTCCGCCAGCGCTTAGCCGATGCCTTACTTGGCTTTAAGGACCGCGGACTCAGCGTCTCGATGCGCAACGGTCAGGTGTACGTTTCGCTCGACAACCGCCTCATGTTTGCCAGCGGATCGTGGGACGTGCAGCCCGACGGCGCCAGCGCCTTGAACGAGCTCGCCAAGGTGCTCAACGAAAACAAGGACCTCAAAATCGCGGTCGAGGGCCACACCGATTCGGACGAATACAACGGCAAGACCGCAGTCAAGGACAACTGGGACCTTTCGGTGATGCGCGCGACGAGCGTCGTCAAGATCTTGGTGAAGCAGGGTGTCAAGCCCCAGCGGGTACAAGCCGCCGGCCGTGGGGAGCACCTGCCCATTGCCGCCAACGACAGTCCGGAGGGCAAAGCCAAGAACCGCCGCACCGAGATCATAATTACGCCCAACCTCGGCGAGCTCGCAGAGCTGATCAACAACTAAGGGAACTCAACGGCACCCAAAGAATACGGCCAACCCCACCAGGTTGGCCGTTTTTCGCAGCGCCCGTAGTTGCGGAACTTAAAAAAGGTTGTCTACGACGTGGTTAATGCGGTCGAGCGCCACGAAGTGCACCCCGTGAACGTTCTTGGGCAGCCCGGGCGTTTTGGCGCCCCAGACGTAGTCAAATCCGAGTTGGCCGGCCTCGTGGATGCGCGTTTCCATGCGCGCGACGGGGCGGAGCTCTCCGCCCAAGCCCACCTCGCCGGCAAAGGCAACCCCCGGCGGGATCGGGCGGTCCTCTTGGCTGGACAAGATGGCGGCGCACACCGCGAGGTCCAGGGCGGGGTCGTCCACGCGAAGTCCGCCGGTCACGTTGAGGAACACGTCTTTGCTGGCCAGATGAAATCCGCAGCGCTTTTCGAGTACCGCGAGGAGCATGTTCAGACGCCGCGTGTCAAACCCGGTGCAGCTGCGTTGGGGCGTTCCGTACACTGCGGTCGAAACTAAGGCTTGAACTTCGACGAGCAGGGGCCGCAGGCCCTCGGCGGTAATTCCTATGGCGGAACCGCTAAGCCCTTCGCCGCGCTGCCCCAGCAGCCACGCCGAAGGATTGGCGACGGGCCTAAGCCCTTTTTCGGCCATTTCGTAGAGGCCGAGCTCCTGGGTTGAACCGAATCGGTTTTTAAGGGCCCGAAGCGTGCGCACGAGGTGGTGCTTGTCGCCTTCGAACTGGAGCACGACGTCGACCATGTGCTCGAGCACTTTGGGTCCGGCGAGCGTTCCCTCTTTGGTGATGTGGCCAATGAGCGCCACGGGCACGTGCCTGGCTTTGGCGTAGCGCAGAAACTCGGCGGCGGACTCGCGAATTTGCCCAACGCTTCCGGCGGCGGACTCAAGCTGCGGGTTGTAGGCCGTTTGAATCGAGTCTACGACCAACAAATCGGGCTTGAGCTGCTCAGCAGCCTGCAGAATTTTGGACGTAGAAACCTCGGCCAGCACGTGGCAGCCTGGACCGTCGAACCCAATGCGTTCGGCGCGCATGCGAATCTGCTCCGCACTTTCTTCGCCGCTGGCGTAAAGCGCTTTGGCGCCCGCGTTCAGGGCCACTTGAAGCATGAGGGTCGACTTGCCGATTCCGGGCTCGCCGCCCAGCAAACTGAGCGAACCGGGCACCCATCCGCCTCCAAGGACTCGATCGAGCTCGGCGTCGCGGGTCGGAACCCGGCGCTCGGCGCTTCGGTCGACCTGGTCAAGGGTAAGTGCGCGGCTTTGGCCGGGAGCGACCCAAGCCTGCTCAGCGGGGGCCCCCCGTTCCACAACCTCTTCCACCAGGGTGTTCCACTCTCCGCAGCTGCGGCATTGGCCGGCCCACTGCGGGTAGTTGGTTCCGCAGGACTGACAAACAAACGCTTTTTTTAACTTGGCCATAGACGCTCCGCCAAGGTACGCACCCCGCGCGGCTTAGTCGTTTTTAAAACGGCTAAGTCCAATGAACCCAACGACGCCCGTAGACATCAACATCAGCGCTTGCGACGCGTGAACGAGGGTGGCAAATGCGAGGCCTTCGACGTATGGAATACTCAGCACCTCCAAGGCCTTGGCGACCAGGTAGTGGTAGGCGCCCACGCCTCCAGGAACCGGCACTACAACACCCAAACTGGCCGCCATCATCACGAACAAGCTTTCGTCGATCTGAATATTCTCAGTAGCTGGTAGGGCAAAAAAGCACACATAAACCATTAAAAAGTAGGCACCCCAGATGAACAGGGTATGGCCGAGGTAGGCCCACGGGTTGCGAAGGCGGGTGATGCTGGTAAAGCCGTGGGCAAGTCCGCGCAAAAAGGCCTGAACGCGCTGGCCCAAGGCCGTTTCAAAAAATCGGCGACGGCCGAACCAGGCAGCGAGTCCAAGGGTTAGGCTCAGAACCGGAATCCACGGAAAACCACCTTCGTCCTTCGACGGCGCGGACTGCGTGCTGGCGAGCAGCTCCTGCAGCTCGGGGTAGGTGAGCATCACGGTAATTCCGAGCAAAATGCTCATCATGATCAAGTCAATCAGGCGCTCAACGATGATCGTGCCGAGCAGCACGTCAACCGGGGTTTTGTCGCTCCGCCGAAGGGCGGTGGCCCGTGCCACTTCTCCGGCGCGCGGAAAAACCATGTTGATGAGGTAGCCAATTCCGATCGCGTGGGTTGCCCGCCACGCGGTGGTGGGGTAGCCCATAGAGTCGAGCACGAGCTTCCAACGCATTCCGCGCGAAATCACGGCTGCGTAACCAATGGCTACGCTGACGCCAAACCAATACAGCTTCGCGCGCCCCATTTCGCGGCCCACGGCTTCGAGGTCAACTCCGCGAAAGGCGAAGTACAGCAAGCCCGCTCCCAGCAAGGCAAAAAGCAGGGTTTTGAGCCAGCCGGGAATGCGCGGAATCTTCATAATCAAGCCCGCAAGCGGTTAGTCGGCTCTTCGGGAAAAAGTAGGGTGGGCTGAAACCTGCGGGCCTCGTCAGGGCTCATAGCAGCGTAGGCAATGATGATGATTACGTCGCCCTTTTGTACCCGGCGCGCGGCCGGTCCGTTCAGGGTGACTTCGCCGCTGCCCGCTGCACCCCGAATCACGTAGGTGTCAAAGCGTTCGCCGTTGTCGATGTTGACGATGGTAACTTTTTGGCCCTCAATTAGTTTGGCGGCGTCGATGAGGTCGCTGTCGAGGGTAATGCTGCCGATGTAGTGCAGTTCGGCGCCGGTAACCCGCACCCGGTGAATTTTGCTGTAAAGAACCTCGACGGTCATGGCCGGCAAAGGTACAACGGGGCGTTGTCGATGAGGCGGACTTCCCCAGCATAAACGGATATAAGCGTTTGAACGCTTCGGCCGTAGCTATCCACCGGCCGATCGGGGTCGGTTAGGGCCTGCAGATTGTCCGAAAAGACAAAATCAATGGCCTCAACCTTAAGCTGTTGCTCGCGCTCAATCTCTTTGCGGAGCTCGCGCTTTAGGGCCTTTGGCGGCACCGGGAACTCCGCCACCTCACGGGCCGCCCACTGGAGCGCGCGAAAAATCGCCGGGGCTGCTGCGCGCTGTTCCGCACTCAGAAGTCGGTTGCGCGAACTCATGGCCAAACCGTCGACCTCGCGAGTAGTTCGGCACGAAACAATCACTGGGGTTCCGCCCCTTAGTTCGGCGAGTCGACGGACCACCGCCACCTGCTGAAAATCCTTCAGCCCAAAGTAGGCTTTGTCGGGGCGGCAAGCCGCAAACAACCGGTCGACCACCGTGGCTACGCCTTGAAAATGACCGGGCCGCAACGCTCCCTCCAAGCGGGTATCGAGTCCGAGCAAGTCAAAATGCTCCGAAACCAAGCCCTGCGGATACAATTCTGCCACTTCGGGGAACCATACGGCTTGGGCCGACGACTGCGCGAGCGTCGCCAAATCGCCATCCTCGTCGCGCGGATAGCTCGACAAGTCCTCAGGGCGGTTAAACTGCGTGGGGTTGACAAAAATGCTCACGAGCACGCTTAACCCGTCTGAAGCAGCGCGGTCCACCAAGGCCATGTGGCCGGCGTGCAGCGCCCCCATCGTGGGCACTAGCGCCACATGCTTCTGTTCCGCCCGCCAGGCTTCGAGCTCTGAGCGGGTTTTTAAAACCTCAAGGGAATGCGTCAAAACATGCCAAAACTAGAGCGCCTCGCGAGAATTTCGTACCTTTGTTGGCCTTTTTTATTGGCACTATAAGACGAGATTATGGCAAAGCGGCGGATTTTATACATCTCTCACGAGATAAAGCCTTACTTCCCCGAAGGAGAATTGGCAGAAATGGCCTTGGCTTTCCCCAAGAAAATGAACGAGTTGGGGCATGAGATTCGCGCCTTTATGCCGCGTTTTGGAGTGATCAACGAACGCCGCCACCAGCTCCACGAAGTCATCCGCTTAAGCGGCATCAACGTGGTAATTAACGACTACGATCAGCCTTTGGTCATCAAAGTGGCATCCGTTCCTGGTGCGCGCATCCAGGTCTACTTTATCGACAACGAGGAGTACTTCAAACGCAAAGGAACGTGGGAAGACGCCCAAGGAGCGTTCTATGACGACAACGGCGCCCGCGCCCTGTTTTTTAGCAAGTCCATCATCGAAACCATTAAAAAACTGGGATGGCAGCCTGATGTGGTACACATTATGGGATGGATGTCTACCCCGCTGCCAGTGTACTTGCGCCAGTTTCACGCCGACGATCCGCATTTTGCTGGAACCAAGGTCGTGTACAGCTTGAGCGATAACGCATTTGAAGGTGCACTAGATCAAAGTCTTGAGCAGGGCATGGCGTTTGACGGAGTGAAGGACATGGATGCCTTCACCAAGCCTACCGCGGAGTCGCTGTACTGCGGAGCCGTGCGCAACGTAGACGCCGTGCTTCAAATGTCAGACGCCGCACCCGCCGCTGCGCTCAAGGCAGCTAAAGATGCAGGGGTTCCGGTCCACGACGGAAAAGCCTTTCTCGAGCAACCCGCCCTATTGGATGCCTTTTATGAGTCGCTTTTTGCGTAAGGCTTGGGGTTTTAGCGGAGCAGCGGTGCTGCTCAGTACCCTACTGGTCACAGGTTGCGAAAAGTCCAACGGCGAAGTCGGAATCGACTTTGTCGACCAAAGCGCCCTGGCGTTTGGATCAAAAAAGGCAGTCGCCATTCGTTCGTGGACCGAAGAATACGATTCGCTCATCACTCTGCGGCCCAACAGCTTGGTTGTGGGCAGCTACCAAGATCCTGTTTTTGGCCGACCCACGGCAGCGTTTGCGACCCAGGTAATTCTCACCGCGGTCGCCCCGCAGTTTGGAACCAATGCCACGGTCGACTCGGTATTCATGATTCTGCCCTACACCGGTTGGTACGGCGACACCTCGGCCGCGTTCAGCGTGAAGGTGCACCGCAGCGCGGTTCCGCTCACGGACTCTGTGTACTATGGGTTCAGTCCGCTCACCCCGGGTCTACCGCTGTGCGATACGACGGTTCGGCCCGATGCTTTGATAAAAACGTTGAAAACGGGAATTCGCTCGGGTAAGCCTGCTTTGGCGCTCCGGTTAGATGCGGCGCGCATGCAGCAATGGATCGTCGACGAGGCGATAGCGCGACCCGGAAATTTTTCGAGCAATTCGGCGTTCATCGAGTACTTCAGGGGCCTCATTGTTTCGGGCACCGAACAAAACGAGGCCATGTACCAGTTCAATTCGGGCGACGCGGCGGCGCGGATCCGCATTTACTATACCAACGACAGCATTCGCAACGATACGTCGGCGGCCGGCAAGGACTACGGCCTGTTTCAGCTCGCCCTTTCGTCGGGGGTGCAGAGCTTCAACCGCATCACGATAGATCGCAGTGCGGCCAGTTTCGATTTAGCCGATCAAGACACGGCCCTTGGAGAATCGACGACCTACATTCAGGGCATGGGCGGAGCGGTCACCGTACTGCGCCTCGACGGACTCAAAGCCTTAGTTGACAGCGGCTACGTCGTGAACTACGCCGAGCTTGTCGTTCCGGTGCGCGAGGGGTCGAATGTGCGCTACGCTACTCCGGCTTCGTTGAGCATTTTACAGGTCAATGGTTCCACGAAAACGCTCATTCGTGACTACCTCCGCGGCAACCCCGGAGGCAACTTCACGGCTACCGGTGTGCTCCGCAAGGGCGCGTACCGCTTCGTCGTAACCCGCCACGTGCAGGATTTACTTCGCTTCGGCGACACCGCGAGCTTCAAGATGATGCTCGTTCCCGAGCGCATGGCTTCGTCTCCCGCCCGCGCCGTGCTGCACGGCAGCGCCGACGCAGTCGAGCCGTTGTCGTTAAATTTGTGGTACACCAAACCAAACTAACTCGCCTATGTGCGGCATTGTCGGCTACATCGGGCCACGCGAAGCGTACCCGATCCTCATTCAAGGTCTAAAGCGTTTAGAATACCGCGGATACGATTCCGCCGGCGTTGCCTTATCCAACGGACGCTTGGACGTCTTCAAAAAAATGGGCAAGGTTTCGGCCCTTGAAGCGGTTGCGGACGGTGAACGTCCGCACGCCACCCTCGGAATCGGGCACACCCGCTGGGCCACCCACGGCGAACCCTCAGACCGCAACGCCCACCCGCACACCTCGAATTCGGGCCGACTGGTGATCGTACACAACGGAATCATCGAGAACTACGCCCAGCTGAAAGAACTTTTGGCCAAGAAAGGCTACACGTTTTCGAGCGACACCGATACCGAGGTGCTCGTGAATTTCATCGAGTACATCCAAAACGAAGAGAAGGTTAACCTTCAGCAGGCCGTACGCCTGGCCCTCAACGAGGTCGTAGGCGCCTACGCCATCGTGGTCATGAGCACCGAAGAGCCCGACCAAATGGTCGTCGGCCGCCTCGGTTCTCCGCTCGTGCTCGGCTTGGGCGACAACGAGTTTTTTGTCGGAAGCGACGCGACTCCCTTCATTGACTCGACCAAGAAGGTGATTTACCTCGAAGAAGGCGAAATGGCCGTGGTGCAGCGCACCGGCGTCGTAGTGCGCAAAATCGCCAACGATTTGCCGGTGGATAGCGTCATTCACCAGCTGCAGCTCGACCTGGCCGCCATTGAAAAGGGCGGATTTGATCACTTCATGATCAAAGAAATCTTTGAGCAGCCAAAGTCGATTCTCGACACGGTGCGCGGACGTCTGAATTTCAAAACGGGCGAGGTAAAAATGGCCGGCCTGGACGCCATCAGCGACAAGCTGCTCAACGCCCAGCGCATTTTGGTCATTGGCTGCGGAACCTCGTGGCATGCCGGACTCGTCGGCGAATACCTTATCGAGGACCTGGCCCGTGTGCCTGTTGAGGTTGAATACGGAAGCGAGTTCCGATACCGAAACCCCATTATTGGACCCAACGACGTAGTAATCGCCGTGTCGCAATCGGGCGAAACCGCTGATACGCTTGCCGCCATCAAAATGGCTAAGTCCCACGGCGCCACCGTCTTCGGGATTTGCAACGTCGTCGGCTCGTCCATCGCCCGCGAAACCCACGCTGGTGCCTATACCCATGCTGGCCCCGAAATTGGAGTGGCCTCCACAAAGGCATTTACCGCCCAAGTGACCGTGTTTACCCTGCTCGCGATGTGGCTCGGCCAAAAGAAGGGGGGAATGACCCCCGAGCGCGCCGCCGAACTGGCTCGCGAGCTCGAGGCAATCCCCGCCAAGATCGAGTCCATGCTCAAGCTTGATGGCCAGATTCGGGAGATTTCAAAAACCATGGTCGACGCGACTAACGCGTTGTTTTTGGGTCGCGGCTACAACTTCCCTGTAGCCCTTGAAGGCGCATTGAAGCTCAAGGAAATAAGCTACATCCACGCTGAGGGATACCCGGCGGCCGAAATGAAGCACGGTCCTATCGCCCTCATCGACGAGCAAATGCCCGTTGTTGTCGTGGCCCCATTTGGCGAGCTTTATGAGAAACTTGTGAGCAACGTGCAAGAAGTGAAGGCCCGCAAAGGCCGCATTTATGCCATTACTGGTGAGGGCAGCGATGCCATTGCCGCGGTGAGCGACGAGTTGATTTCCATCCCGTCTACCGACGAAGCACTTTCGCCCTTGCTCACCACCGTTCCGCTTCAGTTGTTAAGCTACCACGTGGCCGTCCTCCGCGGGTGCAATGTCGACCAACCGCGCAACCTGGCTAAGAGCGTTACGGTGGAGTAGGCTTGAGGCTCGGGCGCCTTGCCTCGATTAGGCAAACCAAAAAAGGGGGGCAATCGCCCCCCTTTTTTATTAACGGTCTAGAGGACTAAATCCGGTACACCCCACTAATACCGAT
>VGFU01000004.1 GCA_016868755.1 Bacteroidota bacterium
GGTTTGCCGCGAAATCGTTCGGCGCTCACCAGCACCTGCCCTTGGGCATTTTCTAGGAATCCGTAGACGCGGACGGTTCGCTTGCTCATGGGGTCAAAGGTCGCACGACGCGGAGCATTTCGCGCTTTCCGGGTGGCCCCTTCGGGCGATCAATGTGCCATCCACGTGCTGCTAGGGCCCTGCGAACCACGCCTTGGGCGCAGTAGGTGACCCAAATTCCGCCCGGGCGAAGCAGGTCCAGCCAACGATGCAGCATTGCTTCGGCCCAAAATTCGGGCTGCACGCCGGGCCCAAAGGCGTCGTAGTACACGAGGTCAAATTCCGCAGCAGGGAGCGGGGACAGGAGCGTGACGGGATCGGTGTGAAGGCTTAGCCCCACAAGCCACGCTCGCTCGGCAGGCGTCCAGCCCATGCGGTCCGCATAGGCCTCGCGCTCGTCTTCAGGGAGCGGGTAGGCCTCCCAGGCTTCGTAGTGCAGTTCCAGGCCTTCTTGCGCGGCCCAGCGGCGAGTGAGAACGGCGTTGAGGCCGGTACCAAGGCCCATTTCGGCGACGCGCACTTGGGTAGCGCACGGGTTGAGGCCACGCCAATGAAAAAACCCTTCGGTCCCAAAGACGTGCTGGGCTTCCCGAAGGGCTCCGTAGCGGGAATGAAATTCCGCCGCAAAATGCGGGTGAACCGCCGACCACGAACCGTCTGCCGTGGGCTTCAGCACTACTCTTGAACTTTAATGCCGCGAATGCGGTCCAAGGGCCCAGGGCAGTGCTGCTGGTGGCAGGACTCGCAGGTGGCGATAACCGTGTTAAACGCTTCAATTTGCGCTTCACGGTTGCCCTGCTGGCGCAGTGCGTCGGTCAAGGCGTCGAGGTTGCTTAGGTAGGCCTCGGCAAAACTCGGAAAGCTCTCTTTAATTTCCTCAGGCTTGGTGGGCTCAGCCGTTTTGATGGGCTCGTGGGCGGCGCGCAGCGATTCCACGTCAGCAAGCGAAAGGGTTCCGGCTTGCGCCTTGGCCTTGAGCTCTTCCATGTCGGCGGTCATCTCGCGCATGGTTGCAGCCAAACCGCTGGGCTCGGCAACTCGGGAGTTGCGCTTAGGCGCCGGCACCTCCTGCTGGCAGGCCGCCAAAACGAGTACCAGACCGAGCGCAATCAACCCTTTATTCATGGTCGTGACCTTCGCCTTCGGCAGCAGCTTCGCCGTGGCCTTCCGACTCGGATGATGCTGCGGGCTTCTGAACTAATGCCACGCCCGAGGCCATGACGGTGAAGCGAACCTCAGGCTTCGTGATCGCGGCGACGGCGCTGTCGGACTCGTTGGCGTCGCGCGCCTGCTCCTGCAGCCACTCCACGCTCAACACTTCCTTCTTCACGGAACCGGCGACCGTAGCCACTTCGCCGCTGGCGTCCATCGGAACAAAAAATCCGTAGTCCTTAAATCGAACCAGAGCCGTGGTTGCGGAGTCCAACTGAACTTCCATCCAGCATCCCTTCGTCTGGCATACCGCCTGAATCGGGGCTTCAAACGTGACCCAAATGGAGTCACTCATTTCAAGCTGCTTGAGCACTTCGGTGCCAGACAACACTTGGGTTCCGATCGCGGCAGAATCGCCGAAGTAGTCGTACAACACTACTTCTTCGGCGGGAGTTTGATTGCACGAAGCAAGCAGCACTGCAGCTGCAGTAAAAGCGAGAATTGAACGCATAATAACGGGTTTTACGCTGCAAAAATACGTACCTTTGCGGCGCTTTGGCGCGGACGTCAAGCACAACCCTTTTTTGCCCTATGAAGATTATCCGCACCACCCAATCTCGCCTGAGTCACGTCGACTTTAGCAACCTCGGTTTTGGTTCCGGGCTGGCAGACCATGCCTTTTACGCCGAATTCGCCAACGGAAGCTGGGACGAAGGCCGCGTTGAGCCCTACGGCCCCCTCAAACAGGGGTTGGCTCTGCATGCTCTGCACTACGGTCAGGCAGTTTTTGAAGGCCAAAAGGCCTACCGTCAGGCCGACGGCGGAATTGCCGTCTTTCGCCCGCTGGACAATGCTAAGCGCCTCAACCGCAGCGGCGAGCGCATGATGATCCCCGCTCTTCCCGAACGCCTGTTCATCGACGGCCTGGACGCACTGATTGCGGTGGACCAAGAATGGGTTCCACGCGGCGCGAACCAATCGCTCTACCTGCGCCCGTTTTTGTTCGGCAGCAGCGAATTCATCACCGCCCGCCCTTCCGAGGAATACACGTTTGGCATTGTTACCAGCCCGTCGGGCGAACTCTACACCAAGCCCGTGCGCGTAAAGGTTGAGCGCCAGTTCACCCGCGCCACTTCGGGCGGAGTCGGTTTCGCCAAAGCAGCCGGCAACTACGGCGGGGCCTTTTTGGCGACCCGCGAAGCTGTACAGCAGGGCTACCAGCAGGTTCTGTGGACCGACCACCACAACCACGAGTACTTTGAAGAGGCCGGAACCATGAACGTCGCTTTTGTCGTGCGCGGAACCCTCATCACCCCCGCCCTCAGCGACCGCATCCTTGCGGGCATCACCCGTGATTCCATCCTTACGCTTTGCCGTGAATGGGGAATCCCTGTCGAGGAGCGCCCCATCTCCGTAGCCGAAATCGTCGATGCCGCCAAAGCTGGCGAGCTCCACGAAGCCTTTGGAATGGGAACGGCCGCAGTGGTAAGCCCAATTGAGGCTTTTGGCTTGGATGACGTACTGCATTCGGTACCAGTGCCCGAAGACGGCATCGCCGCGCGTGTGCGTTCGGCCCTTGCCGATATTCGCTACGGGCGTGCTGAAGACCGCCACGGCTGGATGCACCGCGTAAGCCTGTAGCTGCTGACGACCTGACGGACCGCGCAGCCAATCCGCTACATCCCCAACCGCTTCTGCACCATCACCTCTACCGCTTGGCAAAGGGTGAGCGGATCTTGGGCGCGCCACGTAGTGGCTCTGAAGCGCGGACCCGACCAGATGTAGCGACCCAGGCGTGCCCGTGCGACTTCGTCGGCCACGTGGTCGCGAAAGTTGAGCCCCACAATCCATCCGCCCTCGCTTTCGACCTCTTCGGCCCATTCGGCGTAGTAGTCGGGGTCGTCGGCGTGAAAATTGAGCAGGTTGTCGCCGACCAACACAAAGCGAACAATACCTTCGGCGAGCATGGGATCGACCACGCGCCGCTTGAGCTCCATAACGTCGTTGTGCAGGGCATCGTTCCACTCGCCGAGAAGCTCGACGACCGCACATCCCTCAGCGTAGTCGACGAAAAGCACCTTGAGAAACAAGGTTTCGCAGCCAATGTCGTCCCAATCGGGGTGGATCACAAAGTCGTACATCTGGTGGTAGGCTCCATTCACCGGGGCGCCCTGGTCGAGAAAAAATGGGCTTCGCGGGTCGTCCGCCGCGATGTACCGAAGGCGCCACGCGCTGTGGGGTTGAAGCGAATGCATGCTGTTGTGAACTGAGTTGCTAAGTTCGCGTTGAAAAGGTATGATTTACTGCGTTACCGGTGGAAGCGGCCTCGTTGGTCGAGCGGTTCAAAAAGAGCTTGAAGGTCAGGGGCATGAGGTCCGCATTTTGACGCGGACTCCGCGCAAACCCGGAGAATTTGCGTGGAACCCTGCGGCCCACTCCATCGACCCGGCTGCCCTCATGGGCGCCCACGGCGTACTTCACCTTGCCGGGGCTTCGGTTTCAGCGCGCTGGACGGCGTCGCACAAGCGCGCCATTATGGACAGCCGCATCCAGGGAGCCGAAACCCTGTACCGCGCCATCGAAGCCATGGATCAGCGCCCTGAGGTTTTGGTCAGCGCCTCGGCCGTCGGTATTTATCCAAACAGCCTTGACCGCGTCTACACCGAGCGCGACGGCGGCGCAGCGGGCTTTTTGGGCGACGTCGTGCGCGCCTGGGAATCGCAGGCCGACCGGTTCGACGAACTTGGCCTGAGGGTGGCCAAAATCCGCATTGGTATCGTTTTAGGCCACGGCGGCGGTGTTTTGGGCACCTTGCTTCCCGTGTTTCGCCTTGGACTTGGAAGCGCCTTGGGCGACGGCGCCCACTGGATGCCGTGGATTCATGTCCAGGACTTGGCGCGCATGGTTTCGCGGCTGGCCACCGATGCGGCACTCGACGGAACCTGGAACGGTGTAGGTCCCGAATCCGTCACCAACGCCAATTTTAGCCGCACCCTCGCTCAGGTCCTCAAAAAGCCCTTTTGGGCCCCCGCCCCACCGGCATGGGCACTCTGTCTCGCCTTGGGCGAAATGGCCCAAATTGCCCTGATGAGCACCCACTGCTCCAGCGCCAAATGGCAACGCATCGGATTCAGCTACCGCTTTGGCGACCTGCGTTCTGCCTTGGAGGACCTCGTCTAATCGGCTACCTTAGCGGCATGTACCGCGAATCCTACCGCATTCCTCAAGCCTTTTTGTGGATTCTTGTGATCACTGGCGGATCAACCCTCGTCATGATGCTGGCGGTGGCTAGCCAAGAAGGCTGGAACGCCGAAGCCCTAATCGCCGCCGTCGCCGTTACGGGAATTCAGGTATTCACCGCCTGGCTCATTCGCCGTCCCTGCCTCATTCAGGTGGCGGAATCGGGCATCGACATTTCGTACCGTCCGTTCAATATTGGCCCCAAGCACGTCGACTGGAACGACGTGGTCCAGATCAACCACCGCAAAGTGGACCCCATGGGCGACTTTTTGGGCTATGGGGTGCGCATGACCGGGTGGAAGCGCGCCGACCGCGTTATCGCCTATGCGTTTGAAGAAGGTCGCTACGCGTTTATTGTCCGCAAAAATGCCCCGAGTTTTGGCTTTCAAATCACGCAGCCCGAAGCGTGGGAAGCGGTTCTCGAACACGCTTCGGCGCGCGGAATCGAGGTGCTGCGCTAAGCTTCTGACCCAAAAAACTGCTTGGCGTACAGGTTGGCATACACGCCTCCCGCCTCGATCAGCTGGGTGTGGGTACCCTGCTCCACCACCTGTCCGTGCTCAAGTACCGCGATACGGTCCGCGTGAAGCACCGTGGCCAGGCGGTGGGCGACCACTACCGAAGTGCGGCCCTGGGTAATCTTTTCGGTCGCACGCTGAATCCACGCCTCGGACTGGGAATCCACCGACGACGTCGCCTCGTCTAAAATCAGCACGTCGGGGTTGGCCAAATAGGCGCGCAAGAAGGCCAGCAGCTGGCGTTGCCCCGTCGAAAGCATGCCTCCGCGCTCCTTGACGTCGTAATCCAAACCGCCGGGGAGGCTCTCCAAAAAGTCCTTGATGCCCATTTCGGCAGCCGCCGCCCAAATTCGGTCGTCGGGCATGCTGCGGTATAGCGTGACGTTGTTGCGCACCGTGTCGCTAAACAAAAACACGTCTTGCTGCACCAACGCCAGTCGGCTGCGCAGTGCATTAAAATCCCATTCAGACACCGGCACGCCGTCGACCCGCACGGCACCCGAATTCGGATGGTACATACCGGCCAACAGCCCGATGAGCGTTGATTTTCCACTGCCCGTTGAGCCCACCAAGGCGAGCATTTCGCCTGGAAGGGCATTCAAATTAACGCCGTGCAGCACCTGCTGGTCCTCGAGGTAACCAAAATTCACCTCGTCAAATTCAACCTGGCCCTTGAGGCGATCTGCCGAGTAGCTTCCGGGGCGCTCAAGCTGGTCCGTGCTTTCCACGAGCTTGAGCACCCGGTCGCTTGCTACCATACCCATTTGCAGGGTATTAAAGCGGTCGGCCAGTTGGCGGAGCGGACGGTAGAGCATGTTGATGAACATGATCAACGCAGTCAAGTCACCGATGCTCACACTGCCCGCGTCGACAAGGGACCGCCAGCCACCGTACCAAATCGCCAAACCAATGGACAGCGCCGAAAGCATGTCGATAATCGGAAAAAACAACGAGAAGTACCAAATGCTCTTGATGTTGGCGTCGCGGTGGCTCTGGTTGATGGCATCAAACCGCCGGGCCTCCTCGGCCTCGCGCCCAAAAAGCTGCACGACCGCCATGCCGGTAATCCGCTCTTGGACAAACGAATTAAGTGCGGCCACCTGATTGCGTACGTCGGTGAACGCCCCCTTAATGCTCTTTTGAAACCAGCGGGTGGCGACATACAAAATGGGGACCACCGAAAGGCTGACCGCCACCATGCCCGGGTCAAAAAGTACAAACATGGCGACAACCATGACGGCAATCTTGAATAGATCGCCAAAAATGACCAACAGCCCTTCGGCAAAAATGTCGGCCATGGTCTCGACGTCGCTCACCGTGCGCGTCACGAGCTGACCCACCGGAGTTCGGTCAAAAAAGGCTGCCCGGTAGTGCAGCAGCTGCCCAAAGAGCCGCACCCGCACGTCGCGAATCACCTTTTGGCCCAGTTCGTTGGTCGAGAGCACAAAAAACCACTGGCCAATTCCCTCGAGCACCAACGTGAGCATAAGCGCAGCAATGCTCCAGCGCAGCATACTGAGGTCGCCGTCTTCGACCGCAAAGTCTACGGCGACCTGCACCAAGTAGGGTCGCGCCGTGGTCACGGCCCCCAGGGCGACACTTAGGAGTCCGGCACTTAAAAGCAGCAAACGGTAGGGCGAAGCAAACCTCAAAACTCGGCGGAGCACCACCCAGTCGAAGGCCTTGCCGCTGACGCTTTTAGATGAATTGGGGGTTTTCACGGCCATCAAACAGGTGCGCCTCAAAATGCGCGCCCGCAAAGGTAAGCCCTTGGGCCGGGGCAGACGGGCCCGATTCGGTCCTTTTTTGGCTCGAAAAGATGCGGTTCCATTCCGCCAAACCCCGGTCGGTGACGGCCTGCTCTACCATGGTTCCGACGAGCGAACGAACCATGTTCCGCAGAAAGCGATTGCCCACAACCTGAAACTCCAGTGCGCCGTCTTCGACCACCCATCGGGCGAGGTGAATGCTGCAAATTCCGTTTGTTTCGGCGCCACCGCTGCGCTCAAAAGCTCCGAAATGATGTTCCCCGAGCAGACTGCTGGCCATTTCGTGAAGCAGCGATTCGTTGAGTTCACGCTCGTAGTGCCACGCCGTGTCGCGCCCAAAAACCGTCTTGTTCCGCTGAATGCGGTAAGCGTACCCCCGAGCGACCGCGCTGAACCGCGCATGAAAGGTCTCCGGTGCAGATACCGCCTCTAAAAGCACGACGTCGTCAGGGAGAAATCGGTTCATGCGAAACAGCATTTCGCCCGCGTCGAGCGCGCGGTCGACTTCGAGGTGCGCCACGTAGTTTTGGGCATGGACGCCAGCGTCGGTCCGCCCTACGCCCACCACGGCCACTTCGGTGCGAAGCCACGTCGCCAAACTCGATTCCAGCACGCCCTGCACCGTGCGGCCTTGAGCTTGGCGCTGCCAGCCTAAAAAATCCGCGCCGTGGTACGCCAAGCGCAACGCATACCGGTGGGAGAACGACCTTTGGGGTTCCATGACGACCAAAGGTAGCGCCCTGAACATTCTTCTGCTGTCGGACACGCACGGTCACCTCGACGACCGAATTGTGGCGCACGCCGCCGAGGCCGACGAAATCTGGCACGCGGGCGACGTTGGGTCGCTCGAGGTGGTCGACCGCCTGATGGCGCTCGGTAAACCGGTTCGGGGGGTGTTCGGAAACATCGACGACGCCGTGCTCCGCCGGGTGTGGCCGCACGATCAGCGGTTTACCGCAGGGGGACTTCGCTTTTGGATCACGCACATCGCTGGCCCCGCAGGACGGCTTCCGTCAGCCATTAAGGCGGAACTTCAGGCCAACCCCGTCGACGTGTTGATTTGCGGCCACTCGCACCTCCTCAGGGTTGGTCGGGACCCGCTGGGCGTGCTGTGCATGAATCCCGGGGCCTGCGGCCACCATGGGTTTCACAAAGTGCGCACGATGCTGCGCTTTAGCCTTCGGGGCGGGCTGCTCGAGGACCTCGCCGTAATCGAGCTGGGTCCGCGCGGAGGCCGACGCGACTAACTACTTTTTACCGCTTTTACGCTTCGGTCGAAAGCTATCTGCTTCGCGGACTTTGGCTTCGTCAGCCTGAATAGCTCGATTCGCCATCGAGGCAAAAACCACCGCAACTAGCGGAAGCGCCACCGACCACGACCGGTCCGCTGACGCCGATCCGTTGAGCACCGGAACCAGGTACACCACTTCAAGGGCAAAGGCCGCAAGAATTCCGACCCGATTCACCACAAACTGGCGCTGGCGATGCCGGTAGTAGGTGATGTTGGCGGTAAAGAGGGCCACGCCTAATCCGGCCAGAAGCGAAGACCATTCCGTAGGATTGGCCGCACCGACGGCAAACAGCGAAGCAGCCGCAAGGGCCATGTAGAGGGTTTGAATTCGTTGCCACATAATGTGCAAAGGTCAGGTATAGCCGCGCTTCGTGTATATTTGCGTCATCAACGAGTTCCACTCGGGCTCGACTTCTCTTCCACATTCCTGTTTTACAGTCCCTTACACCCTTATTGGTATGGCGTCATTGCCTGATCTCTCGGATCGCAAACTTCCCGAGCTCAAAGAATTAGCGGAATCTTTAGGCGTACCCAAAGCACGGTACCTGCGCAAACCTGAGTTGCTTGAAGCCATTCAGCAGCTCGGAAATTCAGCCGCTCCCGCGCCATCCGAGCCGGCAAATGAGGCTCCGGCCGCCGAAGGTCGCCGCCGTGGACGTCCGTCGCGTTCAAACGACGAAGCTGGTGCACCGACCGCAGCCCAGGGTTCATACGACGCCGACGAGCGCGCTCCACGAGAAGATCGTCCCCGCCGCGAAGGCTGGGAAGACCGTGGACCCCGCCAAGACCGTGGACCCCGCGAAGACCGTCCGCGCCGCGAAGGCTGGGAAGATCGCGGACCCCGCGAAGACCGTCCGCGCCGCGAAGGCTGGGAAGACCGTGGTCCGCGCGAACCCCGTGAACCCCGCGAAGACCGAGGACCCCGTGAAGACCGTCCGCGCCGCGAAGGCTGGGAAGATCGCGGACCCCGCGAAGACCGTGGTCCGCGCGAACCGCGCGAACCCCGCCAACCCAAAATTCAGGAACCCGTCTACGAATTTGAAGGAATCATTCCGACCGAAGGCGTCGTAGAAATCATGCCTGAGGGCTTCGGATTCCTGCGCTCCAGCGACTACAACTACCTGAATTCGCCCGACGACGTGCTGCTTACCCAGCAGCAGATCAAGCACTACGGACTCAAAACGGGCGACACCGTGCGCGGTGAAGTGCGTCCTCCGCGCGAAGCAGAGAAATTCTTCCCGCTGACCAAGGTGCACATGATCAACGGCAAAAATCCCGAATTCATTCGCGACCGCGTTGCCTTTGAGCACCTTACGCCCCTCTTTCCTGAAGAGAAATTCAACCTTACTGGGCGCAAAGCCACCATCAGTACCCGCATTATTGACCTCGTGTCGCCGATCGGCAAGGGCCAGCGCGGACTCATTGTCGCGCAACCCAAAACCGGTAAAACCACCCTTCTCAAAGAAGTAGCCAACGCCATAGCCGCCAACCACCCTGAGGTGTACATGATCATTTTGCTGATCGACGAACGCCCCGAAGAAGTGACCGACATGGCGCGCAGCGTCAACGCCGAAGTCGTGGCCTCAACCTTTGACGAGCCCGCGGAACGCCACGTGCGCGTCGCCAACATCGTGCTCGAAAAAGCCAAGCGCCTGGTGGAAAGCGGCCACGACGTCGTGATCCTTCTAGACTCGATCACGCGCCTGGCGCGCGCCTACAACACCGTGAGCCCGGCCTCAGGCAAGGTGCTCTCGGGCGGTGTAGACGCCAACGCCCTGCACAAGCCCAAGCGCTTCTTTGGCGCGGCCCGCAACATTGAAAATGGCGGATCGCTCACCATCCTCGCCACGGCCCTCATTGACACCGGTTCTAAAATGGATGAAGTCATCTTTGAAGAATTCAAGGGAACCGGCAACATGGAAATGCAGCTTGACCGCCGCATTGCCAACCGCCGAATCTGGCCGGCCATCGACCTTATTGCGTCGGGAACGCGCAAAGAGGATATGCTGCTAAGCCCGGAGGTTTTGAACCGCATGTACATTCTGCGCCGTCACTTGGCCGACATGACTCCGGTGGAGGCCATGGAGTTCCTCGAAGACCGCATGAGCAAAACGCGAAACAACGAGGAATTCCTCGTTTCGATGAACGGCTAAGGCCCTCGGCGAATTGTCCGTATAGAGCCGCTCCCCCTCGGGAGCGGCTTTTTTATTCTGCTGCGGCGAGCGGATTCAGTCCGCTTTGGCCCACCAAAATCTGCCCAGTGTACACTTCGGCTGCTTCGTCGCGAAAATCTACCAACCGGGCATACCGCTGCGAAAAATGCCCCAACACCAAGCAACCGGCGCCAGCGGCAGCGGCCACTAGTCCCGCCTCACGAGCGGTTGAATGGCCCGTTTTTATTGCCAGCTCTTGGTGCCGCTCCAAAAACGTGCTTTCGTGGTACAAAAAATCTACGCCTTGCGCGAACGCCGCAAGGGCCTGATCGTATCGGGTGTCGGTAAGGTAGGCCATGCGGAATCCGCGCCGCCCCGGAACGGTAACCGACGCGTTTGGAACCAGCACACCGCTGCGCGTACGGCCGTCGAGCCCCAACTGAAGGCTTCGAAAGTCCGCGTGCTCCAAGCCCGCTGCCACCGCGGCCTCGTAGTTCACCGAGCGGGGCGCCACGCGCTCTTCAACCCGGTAGCCCCAAGTTTCAATTCGGTGATTCAGGGGATGAGCCTCAATGCGCACGTCTTCGTTCTCAAAAACACATCCGCGTTCAGCCGTCGCAAACTGAACCGGGTACGAAAAAGTCCCCCCGGTCGCCGCATTGATTACCTGCACCAAATCAGAAAGGCCTTGGGGCCCGACCAAGGTCAACGGTTTGGTGCGGCCCTGAAGCGTCCACGACGACAGCAGCCCCGGCAGCCCAAAGACATGGTCGCCGTGCAGGTGCGTGATTAGGATTAGGTCAAAGGTGGCTCCGCGCAGTCCCACTTCGCGAATGCGGATTTGGGTGCCTTCGCCGCAATCTAGGAGCAGCAGGGTCCCTCCTACCCGGAGCGACTGGGCCGAGGGGTACTGATCGGGTGCAGGAATCGCCGCGCTGCACCCCAAGATGCGCCAGTCAATGCGAGAAAAGTCCATGGCTCCCAAAGGTCGCGCGCGAACGGGATGCAAAAAAGCCCTAATTTTGAAGCCGAGATGGCCCAAAAGACGCTTTTATTCCAGCGCGACTGCGAAGTTACCCTGCGCCGGCTGTGCCATCAGCTCAACGAGGTTCATGTTCCGTGGAGCCGCACCGTCCTCGTGGGCATCCAACCTCGGGGCAGCATGCTGCTCAAGGCGCTGGTCGCGCAACTTGAATCCGAATTTCAAACGGGACCCATCGCCCACGGCCTTCTCGACATTACGTTTCACCGCGACGACTTTCGGCGCCGCGAAGAACCCCTTGCCGCTAGCCCTACCGAGATGGATGTGCTGATTGAAGGCAAGCGCGTCGTGCTCATCGACGACGTACTCTACACGGGGCGCTCGGTACGGGCTGCGCTCGACGCCCTCGGCGACTTTGGTCGCCCCCAGCGCGTGGAACTCTGCGTGCTTATCGATCGACGCTTTTCGCGTGAACTTCCCATTCAGCCTGACTATTCGGGCCGCCGCGTCGACGCCCTCAACCACGAACGGGTGCGCCTTAACTGGCGTGGCGAAACCCTAGAATCCGTACTGCTCGAATCCCAACCCTATGCCCCGGAACGCTAAGCTGCAATCTCGACACCTCCTTGGACTTCAGCACGTTCCCGCCGAAGACCTCCACCTCATTTTGCACTGGGCCGGGCACTTTAAAGAGGTCATTAACCGTCCGATCAAACGGGTCCCTTCGCTTCGCGACATCACCATCGCCAACCTCTTTTTTGAAAACTCCACGCGCACGCGCCTAAGCTTTGAATTGGCCGAAAAACGGCTTTCGGCCGACGTAGTCAACTTTGCCGCGTCCAACTCGTCCGTTAAAAAAGGCGAAACGCTTACCGACACCGTAAACAACATCCTTGCGATGAAAGTCGATGTGGTCGTCATCCGCCACGCCGACGCGGGCGTTCCGCAGTTCCTGGCCGACCGGGTTCCCGCGCACATTGTCAACGCTGGAGACGGCACCCACGAGCACCCGACCCAAGCCTTGCTCGACGCGTTCACCATTCAGGAACGGCTCGGCAGCCTCGAGGGCAAAAAAGTAGTGATTGTGGGCGACATTCTGCATTCGCGCGTGGCCTTGAGCAACATGTTTGGCCTGCAAAAGCTTGGCGCACAGGTCGCGGTAACCGGACCCTCCACCTTGATTCCGCGAGCCATCCACGAGCTGGGCGTCGAGGTAATATCCGATGTGGACGAAGCTCTGGCTTGGGCCGATGTGGCCAACGTGCTTCGGGTGCAGCACGAGCGCATGGATCGGGCGTTTTTTCCGTCGATTCGCGAGTACCACCGCCGCTACGGAATCACCATGGAACGCCTCAATCGCCTTGACCGCATTCCGCTCATTTTGCACCCCGGCCCCATCAACCGCGGGGTCGAGCTGACCAGCGAGGTTGCTGATTCGCCCCACGCCGCCATTCTGGACCAGGTCGAAAACGGGGTTGCGGTTCGCATGGCCGTGTTGTACCTTCTTGCCGCTCAATCAAGTACGCAAGATGTCCTTTAAGCTCGAACGCAAGCCGCAGTTCATTCACCTTCGGTGGGGCGCCGACACGTTTGGCCCTGAAGGGGTGACGGAATTTCAATCGCTCGTTCAAAAGCACCCCGACGACCACCTGCTGGTCAACTTACTGGCCGCCGAAGAATTCGATGGCATCGAAGAGCTCCAAGACCTTCAAGCGGAGCGAATGGACCAAATGTTCTCGTGCATCTTAATCGTGCGCGAGTCGCTCCTTCACCTGTTCGACGAAGACTTGGCAGTGGTACCGACCGTACTTGAAGCCGAAGATTACTTTGGCATGGAGGACATGCAGCGCCAGCTGCTCGACGGCGACGCCGAGTAATTTGGGTTAGACGAATTGGGGCGCCCACTGGCGAACTTCCCACCCCCCGAGGTTTCCTGAACTCATAATGAGCAAATTCAACTCGTTGGGCGCGCTTCGCTCAAGTTCCGCGCGCAACGCATTGGCGTCGGTAAACACTTCCACACCCGGACCAAAAGCCGCCTGCACCGCTTCAGGCGACAAAGGCGGCAATTTTTTGTGGGCCACAGCGGCCGGATCAAACAGCACCATGGCTCGGTCAAGGCCCTCGAGCGAACCCGCATAGCCCGGCAAAAACGCCGGGTTCAGGCTGCTGAACGTGTGCAGCTCGAGCAAGCCCCACACCGGTCGGCTTCCAAAACTTTCGGCAAAGGCAGCCGTCGTGGCCGCAACCTTCGACGGAGCGTGGGCAAAATCTAAGTAGACGGCTCGTCGGTCCGAGTCGGCAAGCGGTTCAAGGCGGCGCTGCGCACCCTGAAACGAGGCGATGGCCTCATAAAAATCTGCTTCCTGGATTCCCATTTCTAGGGCCAGCCAGCGCGCTCCCTCGGCGTTGGCCAAGTTGTGGCGCCCCATTACGCTCATGGGCAATTCGCCCATTGGTGTCTTCCAAAACCACTGCGTGCCGTCGTGGCGGTGTTCGGGGGTTCGGTACGGAATCTTGCGAATCGGCGAAGAATCCGCCGCAACCAGTGCCGCAAGCTCCTCGTCTTCCTCAAAGTAGAGCAAAGTTCCGCCCGGCTCCATGGAGGCCAAAAATCCGCGGAATGCGTCGGCATACGACTCCTGCGTCGGAAAAACGTTGACGTGATCCCAGGCCATGCCGGTAATCAACCCCACATGGGCCTTGTAAAGGTGAAACTTGGGGCGCGGATCCAGTGGCGATGCCAAGTACTCGTCGCCTTCAAAAACCGCCCACTCGTCGGTCCCCTGAAGGCGGACCGAGGCGTCCAATCCCGGAACCTGTGCGCCGACGAGGTAGTCGGGCAAGCGATCCCAGTACTTCAGCACGTGCAGAAGCATCGACGTCGTGGTTGTTTTGCCGTGCGAACCGCCCACCACCACTCGGGTTTGGGCCTCGCAGGCCTTTTGCACGTATTCGGGATACGAATACACCGCAATGCCAAGCTCTTGCGCCCGCTTGAGCTCGGGGTTGTCGCCGCGTGCGTGCATGCCAAGCACCACCGCATCGAGCCCCGCATGAATGCGCTCGGGGAACCAACCCTCTTCGGCCGGCAGAAGGCCCGCCGCACGCAATCGGCTGCGGCTGGGTTCAAAAATCGCGTCGTCGCTTCCGGTTACGACCACCCCAGAACGGGTAGCCAGCGCAAGCGCGAGGCTGTGCATCGCGCTTCCGCCAATGGCGATAAAATGTATGTTCATAATGCCCTAGAGCTGAATCTGGTAGGCTTTAAGCAAGTTCATGCGAAACGTAGGAAGCAGCGGGTAGAACAGGGCGTTCGAAGGATCAATGTCGATCTGGTCCACGATGGCAGGATCTGCACCTTCGAGCAGCAGGTTCGCCTTGAACACGATGTTGACGTTGACGTCGCGTCCCTTGCGCACCGTGAACTGCGACTGGTACTCCAGAAGTTCGTTAAACGCTTCAGAGCTTATCGTGTACTTGAATGGCTTGTAGGGCTTTTCTTGGGTGGTATCGGTCGGACTCTTCCACCAACCTTCGATGACCACGGCGTTATAACCACCGTTTGGTCGAACCAAACGATTCATGGGACTTTCAGGCGACCATGAAGTAGTCGGTACGGCATTTTGGGCACTGTCGAGGCCTATTCTCCACCAGTGTCGACCCGAATACGTCCCTGTTGGAATTTCATAAATCCGAGTAAATCCGCCGTAAAGAGACGACGTAGAAGTAATGGCAAATTCGGTCGTATCGCCCTTCACCGGAAAAATGGTGTCGCCCAAATGGTTTTCAAAATGGTAAAAACCCATGGCCAGCTCGATATTTTTGAAGCGGACCAGCGTGCCTGAATTGTCGAGTGCAAACACTTTATTGGTGTCAATCAGTTCACCCTTAAAGTAGTAGAAGTGTCGGAGCACCACGTTGCGCGAATCCCTTCCGGGGTCGGGCTCCACAAACGTCGCTTCGCACCCCGCGAAACCAAGTGCCGCGATGCACACGGCCAACCAAGCATTTTTCATAACGGAAAATTACGCATTACCCACGAGTTCCGGGGGACGCACTTGCTCAATGGCCTCCATCACTTGATCTAATATTTGCTGCGGCGTCGCGTCGGGGGCGAACTGGAGCGGCTCTTTAAAACGCAACTTCAAATCAACCCGGCGTTTTTTGACGCGGAGGCCTTTTTTGTCAAAACCCCGGCGGAATCCGTCGACCACCACCGGAACTACTGTTGGCTGGAGGTCGCGGATGATGTGAGCGGTTCCGCGGCGACCCGGGGCAAACGGCTTCGTGGTGCCTTGCGGAAACGTAATCACCCAGCCCACCTTAATGGCCTTGCGAATGTTGTCCAAGTCCTTGGGGTCCACGCCACGGCTAACTTCTTTGCCGGCCTCGCGCCAGGTGCGTTTAATGCTCACCGACCCCGCCAACGCCAGCAAGCGCGGCAGCGGCCCCGACTTCATGGTCTCTTTGGCGGCGATAAAAAAAAGGTTCATGCGCGGATTAACCACGGGCCACCAGCGATCCACGCGGTTGGGCATCTTGTTGCGAAAGTGCATGAAGGCCAAAAACATCGAGGCCACATCCATGAAGTAGGTCTGGTGGTTGCTAACAAAAAGCACGTTTTCGTCGGGCAAATCCTTGAGGTGCTCCATGCCTTCGACGTGCGTGCGGTGAATGCGGTTCAAGCGGTACCACGTCACCGTTCCGAACCAAAAGATGACCATGCGCTTGGCCCACAAGGGGTAACCAAAC
This sequence comes from Bacteroidota bacterium, assembly GCA_016868755.1. Lineage (GTDB taxonomy): Bacteria > Bacteroidota > Bacteroidia > Flavobacteriales > Schleiferiaceae > TMED14. Next base: position 15,900 of record VGFU01000004.1, read on the forward strand.
GGGTCACGGTACGGCAGTCGGCGAATCTTCTTCATGAATTCGACAAATCTACATCACCTTTGCGGAGTGGAGCGCGAAAAATGGCCGAATCCCCAGCTAATACCCGACAGCGGCGGCCGTCTTTGGGATCCTTTTCGGCGCAAACGCGTGGCCGGAACCCCCGAGGAGTACGTACGGCAGCATAGCCTGCGGCGATTAGTCCTCGAAGCCCAATGTCCGCCCGAATCCATTGCCGTCGAGCGCGGACTCAGCGTGCACGGGCACGCCAAGCGATTTGATGCCGTCGTGTTCCACCAAGGCGCACCCTGGATGCTCATCGAATGCAAGGCCCCCAACGTGCCGCTCGACGACGCCGTGTGCGTGCAGTGGATGCGCTACAACCTTCCGCTCGGTGCCGCGTGGGGCTGGATCACCAACGGAGTCCGAGACCGAATGTTTACCGCCGACGGCCGCGAACTTCCCGCGAACCTCCCGCTATTTGGTACCTTTGCGCTTTAGGAACGCACCATGAACTACGCCCTGCACGCGCTCTCGCCGCTCGACGGCCGCTACCAAAAGCACGCTTCAACCCTTAGCCCGTATTTTTCTGAATTCGGACTCATGCGCTACCGCGTGCTCGTCGAGGTTCGGTACTTTATCGCTCTTTCGGCGCTGAACCTCAAGGGACTTCCCTCCTTAGACGCCGCTCAGACCGCCGAGCTTCACCGCATCTACACCGAATTCAGCGAGCAGGACGCCGCGCGCATCAAAGAAATCGAGTCTACCATCAACCACGACGTCAAAGCCGTGGAGTACTTTCTCAAAGAGCGCTTTGCGCCCCTTGGGCTATCGGATCGGGCCGAATTCATTCACTTCGGACTCACCTCCCAGGACGTCAACAACACCGCGATTCCGCTTTCGCTGCTCGAGGCGCACCGCGAGGTGCTCCGCCCCGCGCTGGCAACCTTAATCGAGCGGATCGAAGCTCAGGCCGCCGAATGGGACCACCTGCCGATGCTCGCGCGAACCCACGGCCAGCCCGCCTCCCCCACCCGCATGGGTAAGGAATGGCGTGTGTTCAGTGAACGCCTCCGCCAGCAACTCAGCCTGCTCGATACGGTTCCCTTCGCCGGAAAATTTGGCGGAGCCACTGGCAACTTCAACGCCCACAGCGTGGCCTACCCAGGAATCGACTGGCACGCATTCGGAGACGAATTTTTGCGCGCTCAGCTCGGCCTACAGCGCAGCCATCCGACCACCCAAATCGAGCACTACGATCATTTGGCGGCCTACTTTGACGGACTAAAACGCCTAAATACCGTTTTGGTGGACTTAGCGCGCGACGCTTGGCAGTACATTTCGATGGACTACTTCAAGCAGCGCATCAACCCCAACGAAGTTGGTTCGTCGGCTATGCCCCACAAAGTGAATCCGATCGACTTTGAAAATGCCGAAGGCAACTTTGGCATCGCCAACGCGTGGCTTGAGCACTTGTCAGCCAAGCTGCCCATCAGCCGATTGCAGCGCGACCTCACCGACTCTACCGTACTGCGCAACCTCGGAATGCCGTTGGGCCACACGCTGCTGGCCTACCACAGCCTTTCGCGCGGACTCGGCAAGCTCGTCGTCAACGAATCAGCCCTCACTGCCGACCTCGAAGACCACTGGGAAGTCGTCGCCGAGGGCATTCAGACCATTCTGCGGCGCGAAGGCTTTCCGAAACCCTACGAAGCACTCAAAGCCCTTACGCGTAAGTCGGACCGCATCACACCTGAAGTCATCGCCGAATTTGTCGCGGAGCTTCAGGTCAGCGAATCTGTCAAAGCCGAACTGCGGGCCATCACCCCGACCAACTACACGGGGCAATGAAGTATCCTGAGGTCGCGCCCATGGTGCTGGGAGACACGGTAATTCCGCCCGGCTCCACCAAAACCGTCGACCTGCAAATTGCCCGCCTGCTCTCGGGAACCGAAATCCACATGCCGGTTCACGTGTTTCGCAGCGAGGTACCGGGGCCTACGGTGCTCCTCAGCGGCGGACTTCACGGCGACGAAGTCAACGGCATCGAAGCCGTTCGGCGCATGATGTCCCTTGGCCTGTTTGGCGACCTGGCCTGCGGAACCGTCGTGGCCATCCCCATCATTAACGTGTACGGTTTCTTGTTTTTTAGCCGCGAAGTCCCTGACGGCAAAGACGTCAACCGCAGCTTTCCGGGCTCAACGCAAGGTTCCCTGGCGAGCTTGGTGGCCCATACCCTAACCGACAAAATCTTGCCGCACATTGACTTGGCGGTCGACTTCCACACGGGCGGAGCGAGCCGCACCAACAGTCCGCAAGTTCGCTACGACCCCGAAGACGCCGACGCGATTCGTTTTGCCCAGCTCTTCGGCGCCCCGATGGCCATGGCCTCGTCGCTCATCCCCGGCTCCTTACGTGCACAGGGCCGAAGCATGGGGGTGCCCATCATCGTGTTTGAAGGAGGCGAAAGCATGCGCCTCGAGGAGTCCGCCGTAAAAGAAGCCATCCGCGGAACCAAGCGTTTGCTTCACAGTCTGGGCATGTACGCCCACAAAAGCCCCAAAGTGCGCGGACTCAAAGACCGGCACGGCAAGCGCAGCATGCCCCGCCACCTCAACCAAACCACCTGGGTTCGGGCTGAGGCGAGCGGACTTTTTTCGTTTGAACGCCAGAGCGGCCAGGCCATTACGGAAGGTGAGCTCATCGGTCGCATCCGCAATCCCTACGACTCCTATTCGGTCAAGGTTTTTGCGCCGCTCGACGGCTTCATCATTGGGCACAACAACATTCCGCTCGTACACCGCGGCGACGCCCTTTTTCACGTGGGCAAAGAGAGCGAATGGCCGGTTGGCTAACGGGGTGCTCGTTGCCAGTTGCTAGTTGCTAGTTGCTAGCTACTAGATGCTAGCTACTAGTTGCTCGTTGCTAACCAACGTAGCCAGCCTGGCGTAAGATTTCGTCTGCAATCGCCAACGAAGCCGTGGCTGCGGGGGAAGGAGCATTGAGCACGTGAAAGGCGCGCTCGCCTTGACGAAGCACAAAATCGTCTTCAAGGCTGCCGTCGCGGCGTAGGGCTTGGGCACGGATGCCGGCACGGCCGGGGAGCAAATCCGCGCGTTCAAGACTCGGAAGTAATCGTTGGAGGGCATTCAGAAATTTTGTTTTGCTGAATGCCCGCTCGTACTCGCCCAGTCCGTACCGCCAATGCTGGGCGAACAGCTTCCACGTTCCGCCGTACCCGAGGGCCGCAGCCGTGTCCGCCCCACTGAAGGCCGTTTTAGTGTACCCCTCCCGGGCAAAACTGAATACCGCGTTCGGTCCGCACTCGACGCCACCGTGCACCATTCGGGTAAAGTGCACGCCCAAAAAAGGGAAATTGGGGTCCGGAACCGGGTAGATGAGGTGCTTGACTTTGGCCTGCGCGGGCGGACTGAGTTCGTAGTAGTCGCCGCGGAACGGCACGATCTGCAGGTCCGCCTCAACGCCGTCGCGCCGGGCTAGGCGGTCGCTCTGGAGCCCCGCACACACGATGATGTTTTTTCCGCGAACCAGCCCCTTGCGGGTAGCAACACCTTCTTGGGTGAATCCTGTGGCGGTGGTTTGGAGCCTAACGATGGCACGGCTTGACCGCAGGAGGGCCTCCGTTGCGTCGGCGTAGTGGATGATGCCGGTCTGCGGGACCAGCAGGGCTTTGGTGGCGTTCAGGTGGGGTTCGCGCTCGCGAAGCTCGCGCTCGTCGAGGTAGCGCAGGCCTTCTAGCCCGTTTTCCATGCCCCGAAGGCGCAGGGTTTCGAGGCGGGTCTCCTCCTCAGAGCCCACGGCCGCCACAACCTTACCGCATACCTCGTGCGCAACTCCGTGCTCTTGCGCAAAGCGGAGCATTTGGCCGTATCCGTCTAGGCAGGTGCGCGCCTTCAGCGAACCCGGTTTGTAGTAAAGTCCGGAGTGGATTACACCGCTGTTCCGGCCGGTTTGGTGCTGGGCGAGTCCGCCCTCTTTTTCGAGCACCGCCACCTTGGCTTCGGGGTAGGCCTGCGCCAACTTGTGGGCCACCGCAGCACCGACGATGCCGCCGCCAACCACAATAAAATCATACTGCTCCATGGGCACCAAAAGTAACGCCCGCCGCGGTGCTAAACCGGGCGGGCGCCGTGAAAAAATCGAGCTGCTACTGCGGCATTCCCGCGCGTACCCAACGCTTGAGCAAGGCGACGTTGCAGGTGCTCATGGCCCCAGCGGGCGGCATCGGGGCGCGGCCGTTGGTGCCGCTCAAGGCGTCGACGAGGCCTCAAGCGTTCACGGCGTTCACGGTCTGGGCATAAGTTCCGAGCGAAACACCGCCCGACGGAGCGGAACCTTGGTGGCACCCGAGGCAGTTGGCCTGAATCATGGGGGCAATCACCGCAGAATACGTTGTGGCCGACGTCGAGTCGCACGCACCCGCACAGTTGGTCTCTTTGGCTCCTTGCTGTATCCAGAGGCGAATGCGCTCCTTTTGTGCGGAACTCAAGGGGGCCATCGGTGGAGGCGGCATCAAATCATCACCTGATTCCCAAAGCACTTCATAAAGCTTGCTGTCGTTTGGGTCTCCCGGTTTTACTTCTGCACGAATCCCCGCATAAGTCGAAAGATCTATTCCTTCGGCTGCATAAGGCCCCACGTGGCAACCGCTCATGGCGCAGTTTGATTGAATCATCGGGTAGATCTCGTTGGTGAAATCGACGATTCCCGGATCACAGGGCGTGGGTTCGGGGTCCGAGACCGGCGGAAGGTGCGTGCACGAGGCCAACAGCCCGAGGCTCAACGCGGCAAGAACATTTTTTATCGCAATTCTTTTGGTTTTACGTGGGTAAACACCCGCGAAATATTAAAGCCAAGGAACAAATCTCCGTTGGCCCACGAGCCCGGAGTCTGCATCATCCACTGCGGATCTGCCATCGACCGAGCATTGGTCACATGAAACTGAAACACGTGGCCTCCGGTCTCGAGGTCAAGCCCAATGCTCAACGGCATGTGCGTGCCGGCAAACGGAGTTTGACGGAACATGGTTTCGGCCGTGAGCGCCATGCGCTGCGTGAGCTTATAGCGTCCGCTAAAGCCAAGGCCAAGCTGGTCGTTTCGGTCGCTCGCCAGCGGAACCAAATTGAAGTGCACGAGCGTCGGCGCCACCTGCACCGACACCTTGTCGTTAAGCTTGCTCGCCACCATCAGCTGGTGGGCGTAGGCCAGGCGGTCGGTAAAAAAATGATCAAAACCGTCAGTGAACGGTACCGTCGTCAGCGTCATGGACGAATACCACACTACGCTTACTGGGCTGTTTAAGCCTTTACCTCCTTTAGACTGGTGCAGCAAGCGCACTTTGGTGAACCCGTCGTAGGTCTTGCTTCCGGACGATCGACCGAGACCGACGTTCAACCAAGCTACCGGGTTGTAGGAATACTCGAAGCGGATCTGGGCCACATCCATTCCGAAGAGGTTGTATAGTGGCTTGTCGTTGAGCGCGCCAAAGCGGTGCCCGACAATGAACTGTCCGACCCCCGCGCCTGGCATTTCAACGGTCGATCCGTTGACCAATTTGGTTCCCTTAAACGTGGCAAACGCAAACTGCTTGGGTGCCTCAGGGGCCATGGCGTTCAGCTCCGCCAGCAAATCATCCTGAGCCCAAAGACCCAACGAACTAAGGGCCAAGAAGGCCAAAACCTGCTTACGCACCCTTCAACGTCGATTTAACGGTGACCTTAACGACCTCAGCGACCTTTGACACCACGAGCCTCGGAATCTCAATTCCGTAGTCTGCGGTGCGCACGCTGAATTCGCTTTCGATGCTCACCGAACCGTCCTTGTTCACCGTGATCGTAACCGGTATCGACACGTCTTTATTCACTCCGTGAATTTCCATTTGGCCTTTAATACCGCCCTTGTAGGTGGCCGGCTTATTCCAATCGGTTACTCCGCCAATCTTGGCTCGCAGCGTTGCCTTGGGGAACTTCGTCGATTCCATGTAGTTCTCGTTGAAGTGCTCCTGCATCAGGGCGCGCTTAAACGTAAACGACTGAATTTGAAGCTGCCAAACGGCTTCGTTGGTTTCGGTATTGAGAATTCCGACCGCGTTATTCAGCACCGCATCGATGTCTTCAACCGGCGTGGACGCGTTGATGTGCACTTGCGTGTCTTTGCTCGTCAGCTTTTGGGCGGACGCCATTAGCGATAGTCCCAGGGCCGCCAGGGCAAAAATCTTCTTCATAATCAGTTAGGTAGCGCGCCGCCCCGCTCCCAGACGCGGACTTTGGCTTGGTTGCAGTTAGACAATGGCCCGCTGGGGGGCATCGCAAGCGGATCACCCGCTCCGCGCTGAATGCGGTCGATGAGGGAGCCGTTTAGGGTTGAAGCCTGTACCGAAGCATGGCTGCTGAGATCAAGGTCCCCGCTTGCACTGGCGCCCTGGTGGCAACCCACGCACTGCGTTTGGATCATCGGTTGAATGTCAACCGACCACGTGGCGGTCGAATCGCAGTTTCCGCCGGTGCCGTACAGCTGCTCGGCATTGTCGTAGTAGCAGCTCGAAGAAATGGCCGCCACGCCAGTAAGGAGAAAAATTACCGAAAACGTTCTGAGCATACCCCAAAGGTATATTATACATGCCACTAGCGCTTCCACGGAACCCGCGCCCAAAGCACAACCGCAACCGCAAAAAAGCCAGATAGCATAACCGCGGCAAGGCGCAAGTCGCCCGTCAGGGTTTCGAGCCAGCCCACGGCGACCATACCGAGTACCGTAGCCAGTTTCTCGGCGACGTCAAAAAAGCTGAAGTACACGACGTGCTCCTCGGCCGGCGGCAGCAGTTGGCTGAAGGTAGAGCGGGCGAGCGATTGAATTCCGCCCAAGACCAACCCCACTCCGGCGCCCAATAGGTAGAACTGGAGTTCGTTTTGAATGAAGTAGGCCAAAAAGCTGATGAGCATCCAAAGCGCCCCAGTAACGAGGAGGGCCCGAATGTTTCCTACGACCCGACTCAAGCGGGCGAACAGCCACGACCCAAGCATACCCACAAACTGAATGAGCAAAATGGTAGTGATCAGTGCGGACGTTTCTAGATGCAGCGCCTCCTTGCCAAACAGCGTCGCGATGAGGATGACGGTTTGTACGCCGGCTGACGCAAAGAAGAATCCGAGGACGAAGCGCTCGAGGCCCTTTGTGGCCCGAAACGACTTGGCTACATCAAAAAGCTGTTGGTAGGCCGCGCGAATCCAACCCTTTTGGCGATCACCCACGGGGTGGCCATCTGGAAGCCGGCGTAAGCTGTATTCACCCCAACCGAGCCACCAAATTCCGACGGCAACAAACGTGAAGCGCGTAATTAGGCCGGGGCCATCCAAACCAAACCACGCGGGGTTTTGAATGAAGGCCAAAGCCACAATGAGCATCAAGGCAGAACCGAAGTAGCCTAGGGCAAATCCGCGGGCGCTCAGGGCATCCTGATCGTCTGGGGCCGCAATTTCAGGCAGGTAGCTGTTGTAAAAAACCAGGCTTCCTGCAAAGGCGATTGATGCAACAAAGGGGGTTAGGAGTCCGAGAATCAGCGCATCAGCCGTGAAAAAATACATGGCAAAGCAGGCCAAGGTTCCGCTGTAAATGAAGCGGCGCATAAACATTTTCTTGCTGCCCGAAACCTCGGCGAGCGCGCTGAGGTACGGCGTGCCCAGGCTGACGACCAGGTAGGCGGCGGCCATGACAAACGTGTAGGCGGCGGTGGTGCTGAACGAGATTCCGAGCAGGCTAACCTCAGACCGCCCCGCGGCCTCCATTACCGCGGAGTAGTAAATCGGAAAAATGGCCGTGCCAATCACCAGGGAGTAGCTCGAATTGGCCCAATCGTACATGGCCCAACCGTGGTGGACTCTTCGTGTGGCGGCGTCGTGGTGCATCGTTCCTCGAAAGTAGGGCAAATTGCCGGCCTAGCTGTTGAGCAAACGTTAAAAAAAACTCCGGTGCCTTGCGAGCACCGGAGCCTTCATCACGCGGTCAGCGCGCTTACTTCTCAATCATGTTCAGCGCCGAACCGGCCTTGAACCACGAAATCTGCTGGGCGTTGTAGCTGTGGTTGGCCGAAATGCGGTCTTCGCTTCCGTCTTCGTGGCAGAATACCAACGTCAACGGCTTACCCGGTGTAAACGAAGTCAAGTCGATGAATTCCACGACGTCGCGTTCCTGAATTTTGTCGTAGTCGGATTCGTTGGCGAAGGTCAGCGCCAGCATACCCTGCTTCTTGAGGTTGGTCTCGTGAATGCGGGCGAAGCTTTTCACCAGCACGGCGCGCACACCGAGGTGGCGGGGCTGCATGGCGGCGTGTTCGCGCGACGATCCTTCACCGTAGTTCTGGTCGCCGACCACAAGGGTGGGGATGCCCGCGGCCTTGTAGGCACGCTGCACGGCCGGAACTTCACCGTACTCGCCCGTCAATTGGTTGAGCACCTTATTGGTTTCGCCGTTGAAGGCGTTCACCGCGCCGATCAGCGTGTTGTTGGCGATGTTGTCGAGGTGTCCGCGGTAGCGCAGCCACGGGCCGGCCATCGAAATGTGGTCGGTGGTGCACTTGCCTTGGGCTTTAATCAAAACCTTGGCGCCCGTGATGTTGGCACCGTCCCAGGCCGCGAAGGGCTCGAGGAGTTGCAGACGCTGGCTGTCGGCCTTGACGTCGACCACCACCGCGCTGCCGTCTTCGGCGGGGGCTTGGTAGCCGGCATCTTCTACCGCGTACCCGCGAGCGGGCAATTCGTCGCCACTTGGCGGATCAAGCATAACGCGCTCGCCATTTGTATTCACCAAAGTGTCTTTGAGCGGATTAAACCCGAGGTCCCCCGCAATCGCAAGTGCCGTGACGAGTTCCGGTGAACCCACAAAGGCGTGCGTATTGGGGTTGCCGTCGGCGCGCTTGCTGAAGTTGCGGTTAAACGAGTGAACAATGGTGTTCTTCTCTTGCTTGTCAGCACCTTCCCGGGCCCACTGGCCGATGCAGGGTCCGCACGCGTTGGCGAACACGTTACCACCGATTTCTTCGAAGTCGCTCAGAAGTCCGTCGCGTTCAGCGGTGTAGCGCACTTGCTCCGAGCCGGGAGTGATGCTGTATTCCGCCGCGACCTTCAGATTCTTGGCTTTGGCTTGTCGGGCCACCGAGGCGGCGCGCGTCATGTCTTCGTACGACGAGTTGGTGCACGATCCGATCAAACCAACCTCAACCTTCATCGGCCAGCCGTTCTTCTCGGCAAGGGCGCGCACTTCAGAAATTGGGGTTGCCAAATCTGGGGTAAACGGTCCGTTGAGGTGCGGCTCGAGGGTGTCGAGGTTAATTTCAATAACCTGGTCAAAGTACTTCGCGGGGTCGGCATAGACTTCGGCGTCGCCGGTCAGTTCGGCACGCAGCGCGTTGGCCAAATCGGCCACGGCGGCGCGGCCGGTGGCGCGCAGGTAGCGTTCCATGCTGTCGTCGTAGCCAAACGTCGAGGTCGTAGCACCCACTTCGGCGCCCATGTTGCAAATGGTTCCTTTGCCCGTGCAGCTTAGGGATTCTGCGCCTTCACCGAAGTACTCGATGATGGCTCCGGTTCCGCCCTTCACGGTCAAAATTCCGGCAACCTTAAGGATTACGTCCTTGGCTGAGGTCCAGCCGTTCATGCGGCCGGTCAGCTTCACGCCGATGAGCTTAGGGAACTTGAGCTCCCAGGGCATACCCGCCATGACGTCTACGGCGTCGGCCCCGCCGACTCCAATGGCCACCATTCCGAGTCCTCCCGCGTTAACGGTGTGCGAATCGGTTCCGATCATCATGCCGCCGGGGAAGGCGTAGTTTTCAAGAACCACCTGGTGAATGATGCCGGCGCCCGGCTTCCAAAAGCCGATGCCGTACTTGTTTGAAACCGAAGCCAAGAAGTTGAATACCTCATTGGATTTGTTGATCGACTCCTGAAGGTCGACGGTGGCACCCACGCGGGCCTGAATCAAGTGGTCGCAGTGGACGGTAGCGGGCACCGCTACTTTTTTGCGGCCGGCCGACATGAACTGCAGCAAGGCCATTTGGGCCGTCGCGTCCTGCATCGCCACACGGTCCGGGGCAAAGTCGACGTAGGAGGCTCCGCGCTGGAAGGCCTCCTTGGCCTCACCCTCCCAAAGGTGGGCGTACAAAATTTTCTCAGAAAGGGTCAGTGGGCGACCCAGCACGTTGCGGGCGGCAGATACTTTGGCCTCATACCCAGCGTAAAACGCGTGAATTTTATCAAGATCAAAAACCATAATTGCGGAATTTTTACAAAATTACGCCGCAAATCGCCGTTTTTGTCTGCGATTTTTCAAGAAATCACGCAGAAATTCTAAAATTTTCGCTCGTTAGTGCAGGGTGCGGAACGGGAAGCTCCATACCCCTTCGACCCCCTCGGTACGCACCCAGTAGGTGCCTGAGGGAAGCAGCGACGTGGGGAGGCTGATCTCAGCGCCTAGCCAGGTTCCGCGCATCAGGATGCGGCCCGAGGCTTCCACCACCGCAAACGAGCGGGGCCGCGCTTCGTTCGCGCGAATCAACCGAATGCGGTCCGTGGATTGGGCCCAAGTGTAGCCTTCGAGGTTACGGTCCTCGTCAACCCCAATCCAAATGTGGCCGGCAAACATCAGGCTGTCGTCGGCAGCCTGAAACCCAGCATCTTTGAGGGTAAAAGACGTGCCGTCGGCGGAGATGGCGAGTCGAACCCAACCGTTGACCACGGTGTCGTTGACGTTTCGGCGAACGGCCAGGAATCCGTCAGTGTAGGGTGACTGCCACTGAACGAAGGGGTCGTGCTGGCCGGCGTAGCGGAAGTCGAGGTACCCGAGGTAGCTTGGGGTCGCGAAGCCCTGCCACAGCGAAGACGAACGCGAAATAGAATCTCCGACGGCGAGGCGATCGGGGTAGTAGTAGGCGCCACGCTTTTGTCCGGCGACCTGAATGCGCGCGCTATCGAGTGGCGAAACATAAACGACCGACATCAATCCCGTGGTTCCTGTGTCGCGGAGCAGGGTGAATCGCAGGTCCGCCACGCTGTCGTTGTTGAAGTCCACGTCGGCAAAACCGAGGTTGGTGGCTACGGTCGTGTCGGTGAAATCGTGGTAGACGTACTGGGCGCTCGCCAGAGAAATTCCGGCAAACCACAGCATAAACGCGGCATAAATCTTGGTCATTTCGGCTGCAAAGGTGCAAAATGTAGACCACGCACGCACCATTACCTTTACACAAACCTATGGCACGCATTTCTGCACCCGTCGTACTCGAAGCCTTGCGCATGGCCGTTCAGGCCCTACAGGCCCAAATGCTGCGGGCCGTGCTAACTGCCTTGATCATCGCGATCGGCATCACCGCGCTGGTCGGCATGCTCACCGCGACGAGCGTTATGGAGGGCTCGATCACCAAGCAGTTCTCGAGTATGGGCGCAACCACCTTCACGATCCAGCAGGGCGGAATGCAGATCCAAATCGGCCGCCGAGGCATAAAAGAAAAGCCCCAACCCCCGATTCCGCTGCTCCAGGCCCTCAAGCTTCGGGACCGAATGGCCGCAGAGGGATATGTGGCGAGCGTGGGCGATAACGTGGCGGGAGCCATGGAAGTCCAGCACGAGGGAACCAAGACCAACCCCAACGTAAATATTCATGCGGCCGACGCCGACTACCCGGCCACACAGGGCCTTGAGGTGGCCGAGGGGCGTTTTTTTTCGTCGGCCGAGCAAAACGAAGCGCGGGCCGTGGCGGTGCTGGGTTCTGATGTGGCCGGCAAGCTTTTTCCCGAAGGCGGAGCCCTTGGCAAAGTGATCCGCGTCGGCGCCAAGCCGTATGCGGTAGTTGGCGTGACCGCTCCGAAGGGAAGCAGCTCGTTTATGTCGAGCGACCAAGTTGTCTACTTGCCGCTGCGCACCGCCCACTTGGCGTTTGCCGACCCTTCGGCGAGCTACGTAATAAGTATCAAAGCGCCCAACGCAGAATCGCTCGATGCGAGCATCGCGCGCGCAACCACCGTAATGCGCGCTGTGCGCCGACTCAAGCCCGGAGCCGAAGACAACTTTAACCTGCGCCGAAGCGACAGCATTTCCGCCATGCTCATTGAGTCGCTGAGCTCCGTGAGCACCGGAGCCGCCCTGATTGCGCTCATCACGCTGCTCGGAGCGTCAATTGCGCTAATGAACATCATGCTCGTCAGCGTCACCGAGCGCACCCGCGAAATCGGCACCCGCAAAGCACTGGGCGCCAGCGCCCAAGTCATCGTCGTGCAGTTTTTGGCTGAAGCCGTACTCGTCAGCGTTCTCGGCGGCGTCGCCGGAATTATTTTGGGGCTCGCCGTAGGCAACGGCCTGGCCTTCGCCATGGATGCTGACACCGTATTCCCGATTCAGTGGATGTTGCTGGCCCTGGGCGTTTCGATCGCCGTGGGCATTCTTTCAGGCTGGTACCCCGCCAAAAAAGCGGCCGCCCTCGACCCCATTGAAGCGCTTCGCTATGAATAAAGTGCGCGAAGTTGCTGCCCACGACCCCTGGTGGAAAACAAACTCTGCGAGCCTTCGTCAGGGCCGGTCGCTGGCGCTGGCCTTCGCCCGTCGCGACCTCAGGCTTCGCTACACCCAAACCCGCCTCGCATGGCTGTGGGCTGTCGTACAGCCCGTCGGCTTAATCGCGGCCCTTACCGTTGTGCTGGGTCGGGTGTTTGGGCTTCCGCCCGACGGCCTGCGGCAATTTGGGCTGAACCTCGCGGTGGCGCTCCCCGGCTGGATCTGGTTTCAGTTCACCGTGAGCCAAGGCGCCCAAAGCTTGATTTCGAACCAGTCCCTCGTCAGCAAGGCCGCCTTTTCGCGCACGGCGCTTGCCAACGCTAAAGCGCTCGTTGGCTTGGTCGACTTTGCGGTGGGGACCGCGGTCGTCCTGCTCGGACTCTTGACGGTCGGCGCGGTTGAAGCCTTCGCCCTGCTGCGCGTGCCCTTGGTTGCGGCCTATACGGCCCTAGCGGCGCTGGGCTGGGCCTACCTGATTGCCGCAGTTAGCGTGCGCCGGCGCGACGTGCTGGCCGTGCTACCGATGCTCCTGCAAATCCTGTTTTTCATTAGTCCGGTTGCGCTGCCCTCGGCCAATTTTGAACCTAAAGGTTGGGGCCTGCTGTACTGGCTCAATCCGGCGGTGGCTATGGCCGACGGATTTCGGTGGGCCTGGCTGGGTTGGAACGTTTGGCAGCCCGCCCACGCCATCTCGTTCGCCTCGGGCGGACTGAGCTTCGCTGCAGGCATCTTGGCCATGCGCTGGCGTTCGCGTCGATTAAACGAATTTTTGGGATGAGTCCGCGCATCGAAGCCGTGAACCTCGGCAAGCAATTAGGGGGGCGCTGGGCCCTTCGCCGCCTCGACGTCCACGTTAACGAGGGCGAAGTACTTGGTATTATCGGAGCCAACGGGGCCGGTAAATCTACCCTGCTGAAGACCTTGAGCGGACTTTTGCACCCCGATGAGGGCAGCTACCGCGTTCGGGGCAGCCTCGCCAGCCTTCTCGAAGTGGGTACAGGGTTCCACCCCGACTTGAGCGGACGCGAAAACGCCTTTCTGCGTGGCGCCCTGCTCGGACTGAGCCGCCGCGAGGTCGAAGTCCTTCTTCCGCGCATCGCTGAATTCGCCGGAGTTGCAGATCGGCTGGACGAACCCGTCAAGTACTACTCGAGCGGAATGCAGCTCCGCCTCGGATTTTCGGTGGCCGCGCACTTGCCCGCCGACACGCTCATCGTGGACGAGGTATTGGCGGTGGGAGACGCGGCGTTTCAAGCGAAGAGCTTGACCTTTCTAGAAACGTCTTGGCGTGCAGCGGGCCGCAGCGTGGTGTACGTTGCCCACCAACTCAACCAAGTGCGCCGCCTGTGCGACCGAGTGCTGTGGTTGGATCACGGAACCTTGCGCCTCGAAGGCCACGCCGACGAGGTGTGCGATGCCTACCTGGCCAGCATGCTCGAAGCACCCGAAGAATGGCCGGACGCCGCCGCGCGACCGGGCTTGGGAGGTGTCCGCGCCACCGCCCTTCACGTCGACGGCACCTGGTCAACCGGTAGCCCTGCCCAACTACGCGTAGAATGGACGGGCGCCGCAGCAGATACGGGACTCGACCTTCGCATCAGCTTGGAACGCCCCGACGCAAGCGCGCTCACGCTGTGGAGCAGCCTGAATTCGGGATGGATGCCCAACGGGGCGAGCTGCGCCACCCTGACGCTCCCTGAACTGGCCCTAAGCAGCGGAACCTACCTGATGCACCTGCGCGTTTTTGTCGACGGATTGCTGCACGACGAGGTGCGGAACGCCGCGCGGGTGGTGGTTCAACCGGGGGCGTGGCAGGGTTTCGACTACCCCACTCCCCGGCCAATGGCTCTTCAGACGCAGCGCTGGTCCTAGCGCGCAGAGCCCGCCGCTAACGCTTTTTTAAACCGAGCGCCTTAAGGCTCAAGCTGGCCCAAGTTCGCAGGCGCGCGGTGGCACGAGCGGACCACGGAACCGGCAGCGCGTGGGGTCCGCGTGGGTGGTGAAAAAGGCCCGACATGTAGGTGGATCCCTGTTGAGCCGGCAGGCGCTCGGGGTATTCAAGCTGCCAATCGTCCGCCGGATAGCCCTGGGCCCTGAGGTATTCGTTAAAAACGGGTTGGTAAAACGCCACGTCTTCGTCGGTAAACCAACGACGCCAATCGCTGTGTGCCTGGCTGCGGGCTACGTGCCTAAAGTTTCCCCGAACTTCGGTCGTGCGGGGCAGCGACACCCCCAGGTAGGCTTCTAATTCGGACCAGTTGCCGTCGACGAGGTCCTCGTACCGCCAAATGAACCAACCTTCTGCCCTCAAGCGATCAAGGAAGGCCGAAAGTTCGTCGAGTTTTTGCTTTTGCTCAGCAGCGTGCGCGCGCAAGGCTTCGTCGCTGTCCGCGTGCAACCGGTGAAACGGTACCGACGCCGGGTCGGCCTCTTTGGCGCGGACCCGTTCCAGTGCCCGCGCAAATTCCTCGGGAACGGGCTGGTGAACATAAAACCAGCGGTAAAAGAAGCCAGAAATCCACCGGTCGCGCGGGTCTCGAACCAAAAAAATCTTGCGGTCGAAATGCGCAAATGCGGCAGCGGCGGCGTCGCCCGACCATCCGTGCATTTCGGGACTGCTGTATAAAATTTTGACGAGCGAAGCGTCTTCGTCGGGCCATACCATGCCGTCAAGCCGGTGAAATTGGCCGTTTTCGAGGCGGTTGGGTTCAAAAACTTCGCGAAGCGGACCCTTAGCGCGGAGCGCTTCCGAAAGCAACGAAAACCCATAAGTAGTGCCGCTTCGCGGCATTCCAAACAAAACGGTGCGCATGGGGGCTGAAGGTACATTAAGTTTGGGGGATGCGCGAACGACCTCCTTTAGTCACCGTGGCGGTACCCAACTACCGTCATGAACGCTACCTCAAGGAGCGCCTGGAAAGCATTGCCCAACAGAGCTTTACCGACGTCGAAGTACTCCTGCTCGACGACGCCTCGCCCGACCATTCGCTCGAAATTTTGACGGAATTCGCCGCCGGACGCCCCGGCTGGTCCGTGCATTCCAACGACCAAAATTCCGGTAGTCCCTTTGCCCAATGGAACAAAGCAGCGGCGATGGCGCGCGGAACCTACCTGTGGATTGCCGAAAGCGACGACGTGGCCGACCCCCGATTGCTTGAGACGTTGGTCGGACTAATGGAGTCTGATTCGGGGCTTGCGATCGCCTACTCCCAGTCAATGCTCATCGACGAAGGCAGTGCGCCTCTGCACACGTTTGATGTGCACTACCGCTACGTTTTTGGCACCGAAGCGGTGCGCTGGGAGCACGGCTACCGCAACGACGGCATCGACGAAATCCGGCGTTTTATGCTGCTGCACAACGTGGTTCCCAACGCCTCGGGGGCGCTGCTGCGGCTGTCCACGTTCCGCGAAGCTGGCGGAGCGGACCCCCATTGGAAGCTCAACGGCGACTGGATGACCTACCTAAAAATGCTGGAGCTCGGCGGCATCGCTTTTGCCCCCAACGTGCTGAACTACTTTCGGGTTCATCCGCACACGGCCCGCCAAAAAGCCAACGAAACCGGCGAGGTGTATCAGGAACTCCTAGCTCTCGTGGACTACATTTCGGAGCATCACCGACCCGAACCCGTTCGTCGCGCCAGGGCCTACCGCAACGTCGCCGCGTGGTGGACGCACTCGCTCTACCGCCAAGATTGGAGCGCGTCGCATCGAGCGACCAACCTGCGCGTCAACGCGGCACTGCTTCGGCGGTTTTTGAAACTTCACCCGCTCGTGCTGCTGCACATACCGTACGAGGGCGCTGTTCGCCTTGCGGTGCGGACCCTTGAACTCCTGGGACTCAAGGAACCCCTTCGCCGGGTGCTGCACCGGGCCTTTCCAAGCCACTTTATGCCCCGTGCGACATGAACATTAGCGTGATCATTCCTTGCTACGCCTCGGAGTCAACGCTGCGCGAGGCCGTGGTAAGCGCCTCGGCCGCTCACGAAGTGCTGGTGGTCGACGACGCCTCTCCGGGCGGTTGCGCCGAGCTCGTCGCCTCATGGAACTGGCCCAACGTTCGGGTGATCACGCATTCCGAAAACCTGGGACTCGGCGCCGCGCGAAATACCGGGGTGCGCGAAGCAACCGGTGATTGGGTCGCCTTTCTCGATGCCGATGACTGCTTCGAGCAAACCTGGCACGAACATCTGCAGGTAGCGCTCGCGGCGCACGCCGAATCCGCGTGGCTGTACCACCCGGTGCGGGAATGGGACGGAACGCGGCTCGGACGCATTCGACTGGGCGACCACCCTACCCAAATCAGCGACTGGGTGCTCAAGCGGCCCGCCGTGGCTCCAAGCGCGTGCACGTTGCGGGTGGACCTGGCGCGCAGCCACCCGTTTGACACCGCCCGTAGCCTTCAAGGCACCGAAGACCTCGAACTCTGGGTGCGGCTGTGGGCAGAAGGGCTGCGTCCCGTTCGCTGGACCGACGAAGCCTTCACCCGCTACCGAATCGGTTTTGGCATGTCGGCCGAACTGGATTCCCACAGCACCAAGATTCGCCTGCGCTGGGCCCAATTTGTACAGCGCGGATGGCTTCCTGAAGCCGTTCTCCTCGCGGCCGAGCGCGAACTTCTGCGGCAAAAAGCGCGGAGCCTCCACAAAGCTGGGCGGTTTTTTGAAGCACAAAAGGCCTACCGCATGGCAGGCCTTTCGGTTCAAAATGTGCTGTTGGCCGCAATGGCCGCCGCGCGGGTCCGCCTCTAGAGTCGGGCGCGAAGTTCCGCGTCCAGGGCATCCAAGAACTCCTCGGTGTAGAGGTAGTGCGTGCCGTGCTCTACGCGGTTGCCGTGAATGCACACCGCTAAATCCTTAGTCATGCGGCCGCTCTCGACCACATCGATGCACACCTGCTCCAGGGTTTCGCAGAAGCGAATCAACTCGGCGTTGCCGTCGAGCTTTCCCCGGTGCGCAAGTCCGCGCGTCCAGGCAAAAATGGACGCAATCGGATTCGTGCTGGTCGGTTTGCCCTGCTGGTGCTGGCGGTAGTGGCGCGTCACGGTTCCGTGGGCCGCCTCTGCCTCCATGGTTTGTCCGTCGGGCGTAATCAGCACCGACGTCATCAAGCCCAACGATCCAAAGCCCTGAGCGACTGTATCTGACTGAACGTCGCCGTCGTAGTTCTTGCAGGCCCACACAAAAGAACCTTCCCATTTAAGGGCTGATGCCACCATGTCGTCGATCAGGCGGTGCTCGTAGGTAATGCCTGCGGCCTCGTACTTGGCTTTGAATTCAGCCTGGTAGATTTCTTCAAAAACGTCTTTAAACCGGCCGTCGTACTTCTTCAGAATGGTGTTTTTGGTACTGAGGTACAGCGGCCACTTTTTGTCGAGCGCCATGTTGAAGCAGCTCCGTGCAAAGCCCGCAATTGACTCGTCGGTGTTGTACATGCTCAGCGCCACTCCGTCGCCTTTGAAGTTGTAGACCTCCCAGGTTTGGGGCTCGCTACCGTCTTCAGGGGTGAAGGTCATCGTGAGCGTTCCCTTGCCCTTCACCGTGGTGTCGGTGGCGCGGTATTGGTCGCCAAACGCGTGGCGTCCAATGACAATGGGCTTGTTCCAGGTTGTGACCAGGCGCGGAATATTTGCCATTACAATCGGCTCGCGGAACACCGTTCCGTCTAAGATGTTGCGGATGGTGCCGTTGGGCGACTTCCACATCTGCTTGAGGTTGAACTCTTTTACGCGCTGTTCGTCGGGCGTAATCGTGGCGCACTTAATGCCCACGTGGTACTTCTTAATCGCCTCTGCCGCATCAACCGTCACTTGGTCGTTGGTGGCGTCGCGGTGCTCCATGCCCAAGTCGTAGTACTTGATGTCGAGGTCGACGTACGGAAGAATCAGCTTGTTTTTGATAAACGTCCAAATGATTCGGGTCATTTCATCGCCGTCCAACTCGACGACGGGGTTCGCAACAGGTATCTTTTGCATATGGATTGCAAAAGTACCGAAGAAAGCGCAGGATTATTCGATATCTAGCTGAAATTCTCTTCGAAATTCGTCTAAATGTGGATTTTTTTCTAACAAAAAGGCATACCGCTCATCAGGCGTGTACACGAGGCGTGCATTAACCGCTCCCTCCTGCACTTCCGTGCGAATTTTTAGCGAATCGTTGTGCAGCGCTTGCCGCAAAAACGGCAGAATGCGGTCGCGCACTGAATTCAGGTATCCTTCTTGAAGATCGTTTTCTAGGCTCACGCGAACGCCGTTATCATCCTCGAGGACCGGCTTGACTTGCTGAACAATGGCCTTGATTACCGGAACTTCATCCAGCGTCGCGGCGGACTCGAGCCACGCCGTCTCGAGCGCCGCCTGCGTAACGGGGCGCAACCGACGCTCCACCAGGGTTGAGACCTCGGCAACCGAATCATCCGGTTCTTGGCCCAGCTGCTCCAGGGGTGCTCCTACGGCAATCGGTGCCGGCGACGGAGACTCCAGGTCTTTGAGCGAAAAGGCCGTTCGGCGCACCCGGACCACCGGATTCACGACCGGCACCGTTTCGGGCGACGGAGCCAACGGCACTTCGACCGGCTCGTCGAGGACCGGATCAGGCCCGATGGGCTCAGACATTTGGGGCAGCGACGCTGCGGGCTCCACCGGAGCGAGCTCGATGGGCTCAGACTCTTGAAGAAACGACGCTGCGGGCTCCACCGGAACGGCCATCGGAGCAGGCGCTGGAACGGCTGCTTCCGAGGGCGCGGGCGATGACGGTTGGGGTCGCTTCGCCGGAGCCTCGAGCTCGGCTACGCGTTCGCTAGTGGGATTTTTTTTTTCGTCGACGGACTCGTCGGAAATCAAGTCAAGCAGCGCCACCTCGACGTGCCATCGGGCATTGCTTGCGGCTCGGTACCCCGCATCGGCGGCCACAAGGCGCTTTAAGGCGGTCGCCGCGCGTCCTGCACTCACGCGCGATGCCGAATCGAGGATGCCGCGCTTCACCGAATCGGGAGCGTCAAGCAACGCCACGGTGCTGGGGTGGTGCGCCAAAAGCAGTTCGCGCACGTACCCGGCAAAGCCCATCAGAAAGCGCTGAAGATCAAACCCTTGATCGAGGACGTTGTGCACCGCCGTGAGCACCGAGGCGCGGTCCCCTGCTTCGATAGACTCCCAAAGCTGTACAAAAAGGGCCCGATCGACCAGCTGAAGGTTTTGGCGAACGAGTTCGTAGGTCAAGGTTCCGCCTTGGGCAAATGCTGCAATGCGGTCAAAAATGGACAGGGAATCGCGAAGCGAACCGTCGGCCTTCTCTGCAATCGCATGCAGGGCCTGAGGGTCCGCTGTGAGCCCTTCTTGCTGGGCTACCCAGGCCAAATGCTCGGCGATGTCGCCGATTCCGATGCGCTTGAAATCAAAAATCTGGCAGCGCGAAAGAATGGTGGGCAGTACTTTGTGCTTCTCGGTCGTCGCTAAAATGAACACGGCGTGGGCGGGCGGCTCTTCGAGGGTCTTCAAAAAGGCATTGAAGGCCGCTTGCGAAAGCATGTGCACCTCATCAATGATGTACACTTTGTAGGTGCCCATCTGCGGCGCAAAACGCACCTGGTCAATGAGCTGGCGAATGTCGTCAACCGTGTTGTTGGAGGCCGCGTCCAGTTCAAAAATGTTGAGGCTGTAGTCAAGACCTTCGCCCGTGTGCACCTCGTTGATTCGCCGGGCCAAAATGCGGGCACAGGTCGTTTTGCCTACTCCGCGCGGACCAGTGAAGAGCAATGCCTGCGCCAGGCGACCGCTGACGACTTCGTGCTCCAGCGTCTCGGTTACGTGGGCCTGACCGACCACCGAGGCAAAGGCCGCGGGCCGGTATTTACGGGCTGAAACGAGGTACTGCTGATCCATATGGCGTGAATGCAAACCTACACCTTAGTTGCCGATTGGCCACAGCCACGAAAGGGCAAAAAAACAGGCTTGCGCGAGGAGCACCGGCCGAGCGAGGGGGTTGCGAAGCGGAGCCGTTCCGAGCAACCACTGCGCGGCAAAGGCGACCACCGCCCACGACGCGTAGTTCTGCCAGGGCGCGACTCCGCCGGCAAAGAGCCACAGCCGGTGTGCGTGGGCGACCGGCTCCATTAGCACGTCGAGGGACAGCATCAGACCGCTAGCTAAAAGGGCGCGCTGCAGTCGCGTTCCGTCGACCAAAAACTGGGAGGCAAACGATCCGGTCGCCAAGCTCAGCAAGGCCCAATTCAGGCCGATGAGCCACGGGGTTTCCATGACCTTGGGACCGAGGCCTTCGAGGTAAACGTAGGCCCCAAACGGAAGGCCCGTGTTGACCCCAAGGATTTCCACAGCGAGTCCTAAGGCAAAAATGGCGAGGAGCGAGGCTTTAAGCCGCTCCGAGCGGTCCGAGTAGAAAAACAGCAGGCCAAAAGTGAGCAGTAGGTGGACCGGGGTGAGCAAGATCATCCAGTCAGCCCAAGGGCTGCGTAGCCCAATGGCGCCTACCAAATGGGTGACCACGACAACGAGGAGTGCAGTGCGGTGCGGCATGCTCCAAAGGTAGGATTGAACCCTGCACCGGAATCCGCGTTGACGTAGTATGTGGACCGAACGCCGAATGCTTGCCGTAGTGGCCGCCCTTTGCACGGCCGTCGTGGGTCTCGCTGTAGCTACCTACCAGGCGCCTCCCGTCGACCTCAGCTACCGCAACAACCTGCAAGAGAACCGCTTGCTGTACTTTACTAACATACGAAGCATCAACTACACCCGCACCGAGTACGGGGAAGGCATACTCCGCTACACCCCCGAAGACCAAACGACCGATCGGGGTGGCTTTGTGATCCGAATAAACCGCCACAGCGCCGAGGCGAACATTGTTTGGCAGCGCGGAACGGCCGCCGAACGCCTCGTCGAGCGCCCCGACTCGCTCGGCCTATGGGATCCCGATACGGCCCAGCTACCTACGCATTGGAACATGGCCCTGCGGCAACTTCGGCGGCAGCGGCGGCCCGACCGGGTGCTGTCAGATTATTTTGAGCTTATTGGCATCTTCCCAGAACACTTAAAGAACTGATTTTTTTGTATCTTTGCGCCCCTTAAAAGGAAATTTCTAATGAAACAATACGAAACCGTTTTCATCCTAAATCCCGTCTTATCTGATGATCAGATAAGGGAAACGGTGGATAAATACACCAGCAGCATTAAAGCCGCCGGTGGTTCCATCATCAACGTAGAGCGTTGGGGCCTGCGAAAGCTTGCCTACCCCATCGACAAGAAGAAGTCTGGATTCTACAACTTAGTAGAGTTCACGGCCCCTTCTACCCTGATTGCCACTCTTGAAGTGGATATGAAGCGCGACGAGCGCATTCTTCGCTTTTTGACGGTAGCTCTTGACCAGCACGGTGTTGAGTACGCGTCAAAGCGCCGTGAAAAGGTTAAAAACGCTTAAGACATGAGCACGAATTTAGAACCCACCGGCACCAGCGAAATTCGCTACCTGCAGCCGATCGCCATTGATTCTTCGGTATCAAAGAAGTACTGCCGATTCAAGAAGTACGGCATTAAGCACATCGACTACAAGGATCCCGACTACCTCCTTCGCTTTGTGAACGAGCAGGGAAAAATCCTTCCCCGTCGCCTTACGGGAACTTCGTTGAAGTACCAGCGCAAATTGGCTCAAGCCATCAAGCGCGCCCGTCACCTCGCCCTCATGCCCTACGTAGCTGATAACCTTAAATAAGCGGACGCCATGGAAGTTATTCTCAAGCAAGACGTTGAAAACCTAGGTTTCAAGGACGACGTGGTATCAGTGAAGAACGGCTACGGTCGCAACTACCTGATCCCGCAAGGATTTGCCATTCTCGCTACCGAGTCGGCAAAAAAAGTTTTGGCCGAAGACCTTCGCCAGCGCGCCCACAAGGAAGCGAAGATGGTCGATGCCGCAACGAAGACTTCTGAAGCTCTGCGCCGTGTAGAGTTGAAGATCGAAGCTAAGGCAGGCGCTGGTGGCAAGCTTTTCGGAGCCGTTACCAACCTAGACGTCGCCGAAGAATTGGCGAAGTTGGGTCACCAAATCGACAAGAAGTACATCCAAATTGCCGGTGGTTCGATCAAGGTATCGGGCAAAAACAGCGCGAAAGTTCGCCTGCACCGCGACGTTGTGGTGGACTTCCATTTCGAAGTAGTACCCGTAGAAGCCTAAACGATTGATTCGTTGAACGCGAAGCACCCCGCCTCACCGCGGGGTGCTTTATTTTTATACCCCTATGAACGACACCCGTCCGAGCTGGATTGCCTTTGCCGTGGGTGCTGCCTTTGCAGCCCTTCCCGCCCTACCCATATCCCAAGCGTTGGGCGACACCTCCCACTGGCCGATGCATCTTGGGGCGGCGCTCCTTTTGATTAGCCTCGGGCTTCAGCAGCATTTCTCGGGGCGTGACGTTTCGGTTAGCCTACCCAACTTAAGCGTGGTCGGCAGCCTGGCGTTGGCGTTCGTTGCCCTGGCGGGACTCGTTTGGGCTCCGATCTTTGCGGCGAGCGAGGCTTATTTAGCGATTGGTCGGTACGTTGGTTACGCCGCGGCGGCCTTGCTCGGATGGCGAATGGGACCTCAAGGCATTCCGATGCTTGCTTGGGGAATATTGGGCGCCTCAGGCGTTGAGGCATGGTCCGCCCTAAGCGACCTAACGGAACACCGCAAAGCCCTTAGCGACCCGTACCTCGCTCAAGGGCTGATGGGGCACAAAAACTTTACCTCATCGGCCATTGTGCTCGGATTGCCTGCAGCATGGTACCTGTACGCCCAGCACCGCGGACTTGGCCGAGCAATGGCGGTGACCGTGGGTCTGCTGGCGGTCGTCGCCCTCGTTTTGCTGCGCACGCGAAGCATTTGGATCGGAACCGGAATCTGGGCGCTCTGGATGCTGGCAGCGAACCGTACGTCGTGGAAGCCGTTGGCGGGCGGACTCGCCCTTGGGCTCCTCGTTGCTGGCGCCCTTTTGGCCCAGCCGCGGATTCGCGAAGACCTATTGGACCCCACCAACCTTAACATTCGTCAGGTGTTTTGGGGGCATTCCCAACGCATGATCGAACTCGAGCCTTGGACGGGCGTAGGCGCCGGGCAGTGGCGCATTTATTTTCCTGGATTCGGTCTGCGCGGAATGAATCCCTCGGTTTCTGAGGGGGTGACGGCCGAGGTCCGGCCGCACAACGATGCCCTTTGGGTCGCTGCCGAACACGGAATCCCGGGCCTCGCCGCATGGCTCCTAATCTGGGTGGGGTTGATTGCCGCGTGGTGGCGCTCGCGCCGCGAGGCCCACGCGCCGTTTGTGGGCGGACTTGCCCTCTTGGTGTTTTGCTACAGCATGTTTGAATTTCCGCTGGAGCGGGCGGCCGTTTGGATTCCTTTTATGCTGGCCACCGGCATGGCCTATTCGCCGGGCCGAGCAGCGCGCGCGTCAGTGGCTAAATGGGTTCCGACTGCCCTCATCGTCGTACTAGCGGGTGCGTACGCCTACGCGGCGAACGAGGGACTATCCTCGGAACGCGATCAGCAAGAACTCCTGGCGCTCAACGCCCGTCAAGATGCGGCCAATTTGCTCCCACGCGCCGTTCAGAGCCTTGACGCGTGGACCGAACTCGATCGCTTTGGCAACCCCTCTCCCTACTTCGCGGGAATGTCGTCAATGTTCCTTGAGGCTGCGCAGGGCCCCATTTCGATAAAAAGCTTTTCAGAGGCTGAATCCTTCTTTAAGCAGTCCCTTGAGCTTCACCCGAACCATGTGGTTACCTGGTACCAGTTGGGCAATTTGTACCGCTACCGGGGGGACGCACCCGCCGCGGAGCGCGCCTACCGCGAACTCTTGAAGCGTTCACCGCGGCATCCGGGCGGGCAGATGCACCTCGCCCACGCCCTTTTGGCCCAGAACAAGTCCGGCGAGGCCGCCGGAGTACTTTTTGGCGCCTTCGGCGACGAGGCCTACTACCTACAGCCCGACTACCGCAACGCGGTCGTTCAGGCCCTGCGACAGTGCCCCGAGCGGGTGGCGCACCGCGACGTTAATGCCCTGCTCTCCCAGCGCGACGCGCTCGACGACGAGGCGCTGTTCCGCGCTTTTTTGGCTGCGAAGCAGGCCTACCTGAATTAACCCTTTAGCCCAGGACCAAGCGCACCGGGCAGTGGTCGCTGCCGTGCACATCGGTGTGGATTTCGGTCGCGGCGACCGAGTCCATGAGGCGGCGCGATACAACGTGGTAGTCGAGGCGCCAACCGATGTTTTTTGCTCGGGCGCCCGACCGCATACTCCACCAGGAATACTTCGCTATACCGGGATTTTGCTCCCTCCAGGAGTCGGCGAATCCTGCATCGAGCAGGTGCTGAAATCCGTCAATTTCGCTTTGGGTGTAGCCGGGCGTTTTGTTGTAGTTCGATTGCGGATTGCTCAAGTCAATCGGTTGGTGCGCCACATTCAAATCGCCGCAGAGCACCACTGGCTTGCGGAGATCTAAGCGCTGCAGGTACGCCGTGAGGTCGCGGTCCCATCGGGCCCGCTGCGGAATCCGCGACAGGTCCCCCTTAGAATTCGGAACGTAGGTGGTCACGACAAAGCAGTCGCTGAATTCCGCGGTAATGACCCGGCCCTCGCCTTCGTGCTCCGCCACGCCCATTCCGTAGGCAACGTTGAGCGGCTCGACTTTGCTGATCAGCGCGGTACCCGAATAGCCTTTTTTCTCGGCTTCGTGGGCAACGACGTGGTAGCCAAGCCCGTTCAGCACTTCTTTGGCCTGTTCGACCGTGCACTTAATTTCTTGAAAACCCATCACATCAGGGTTTAAACCGCGAATGATGTCGTGCAGGCCTTTGCCTGCGACGGCGCGAAGTCCGTTAACGTTCCACGAGATAATGTTCATGTGCCGAAGGTACATTACCTTGAGCGCATGCATCGGTGGTTACTGTGGGTACTCAGTGCCTTGCTTCTGGCGTCGTGCTCGATCCGCCGCAGTGACCGATATGTGTTGGTCCAAAACCCGCAGGTCGAACAAAACACGGCGCTGGTCAGGCGCCCCCGTTCTGCGGCCTTCCACCAGTCGTTTACTGGAATCGGCAACTGGGTCGGCATGGATCGACACGGCAACCTGGTGCGCCACGTGCTTACTGCAGCGGGACAAGCCTACCCTTCATGTCGGGAGGGCGATCAGCTGGTCTTACCTCAAGGGAGCATTCCCGCGCCCGAGCACTTGTACCACCTGAGCAGCCTGATGGTCCTACCCCTGCTTGTTCCCGATTTGCGCGGCCTGACCCCGGACCGCGAATGGAAGCACTTTGCGACCACCGCCCCTTCAGGAGATCTCGTCGAAGTGACCTGGATCAGCACGCTCCGAACGCCGCGTCAGCGGCATTTCGTAGCCCGATACGAGGTGACCACCGCGGAACTTCGGTACGCGAAGCACCACGGCCGATGGACCTTGGAATCCGCTGAATACAGCGAGCGCGAATTTGTGCAGCGCTGGAACCGGGTTCCGCGCCGCTAAAACTTACATGTTTCGGCGGTACTGCCCGCCTACTTCAAACATCGCCTCGGTCATCGACCCCAGCGAACAGACCTTGGCGGCCTCCATAATGGCGTCAAACATAGGTTGGTTGCCCAGGGCCGCCGCGCGAATGGAATCTAAGGCCGATTCGGCTGCAGCGCCGCCCACCGCAGTGAGGTGCTCCACCGTCGCGATTTGGCGCTCTTTTTCGTCGACCTCGGCGCGAATGACCTCGCCCGGAATCAACGTTGGTGACCCCTTGCTGCTCAAGAACGTATTTACCCCAATGATAGGGTACTCTCCGGTGTGCTTGAGCATCTCGTAGTGCATGGACTCCTCTTGGATTTTTCCGCGCTGGTACATGGTTTCCATGGCCCCCAGCACGCCTCCGCGCTCGGTAATGCGGTCAAATTCGGCCATCACCGCCTCTTCGACGAGGTCGGTTAGTTCTTCGATGATGAACGAGCCCTGGAGCGGATTCTCGTTCTTCGCCAGCCCTAGCTCCTTGTTGATGATGAGCTGAATCGCCATCGCTCGGCGCACGCTCTCCTCCGTAGGCGTCGTGATTGCCTCGTCGTAGGCATTGGTATGCAGCGAGTTACAGTTGTCGTAAATCGCATAAAGCGCTTGAAGCGTGGTGCGGATGTCGTTGAAATCAATCTCTTGCGCGTGCAGCGACCGCCCCGAAGTCTGAATGTGGTACTTCAGCATTTGCGCGCGCGGATCGGCCGCATACTTGTTCTTCATCGCCTTCGCCCAGATGCGGCGGGCTACCCGGCCTATCACCGCATACTCGGGATCAATTCCGTTGCTGAAGAAGAAGCTCAAATTGGGCCCAAACGCGTTGATGTCCATGCCGCGGCTGAGGTAGTACTCCACGTAGGTGAAGCCATTGGCCAGGGTGAACGCGAGCTGCGTGATGGGGTTGGCTCCAGCTTCGGCGATGTGGTATCCGCTGATCGAAACGGAATAAAAATTCCGCACGTTGCGGTCAATAAAGTAGGACTGCACGTCGCCCATAAGGCGGAGCGCGAATTCCGTACTGAAAATGCAGGTGTTTTGGGCTTGGTCCTCTTTGAGGATGTCGGCCTGCACCGTTCCGCGCACTTGGCTAAGCGCCTCAGCCTTGATGCGGGCGTACACGTCGGCCGGCAGCACCTCGTCACCGGTCACGCCAAGCAGCATGAGTCCCAGTCCGTCGTTGCCTTCGGGCAGGCTGCCGTAGTAGCGCGGGCGCTGGACGCCCTTCGCCTCGTACTTGGCGTGCAGCACCTTTTCGACGGCGGATTCGAGCCCTTGCGCCTTGATGTACTTCTCGCACTGCTGGTCGATGGCCGCGTTCAAAAAGAACGCCAGCACCATCGGAGCAGGGCCGTTTATGGTCATCGACACCGACGTGGCCGGGTCGCAGAGGTCAAATCCGCTGTACAAGCGCTTGGCGTCGTCAAGGCAGCTCACCGAAACCCCGGCGTTGCCAATCTTGCCGTAGATGTCGGGGCGGCGGCCCGGATCTCGCCCGTACAACGTCACCGAATCAAATGCAGTCGATAAGCGCTTGGCCGGCAACCCGAGCGAAACGTAGTGGAAGCGCTTGTTGGTGCGTTCGGGTCCGCCCTCGCCCGCAAACATGCGCGTGGGGTCCTCACCTTGGCGCTTAAAGGGATACAGGCCCGAAGTGAACGGAAACTGCCCCGGAACGTTTTCTTGAAGCTGCCAGCGCAAAATGTCGCCCCAACTGCGGTACGACGGCGTGACCACTTTTGGAATCTCTTGGTTCGACAGCGACGTGCTGTGGGTCGGAACCTTAATGTCTTTACCCCGAACCTGGTAGACGTACTCGTCGGCCTTGTAGCGTTGACGCAGCGCACCCCAACCTTCAATCAATGCCGAGTTGTGCGGATCCAAATCGCGCTTGCGCAGCTCGTAGGCTTCCTGGATTCCCTTAGCCAACCGGTCGCGGTCGTCCAGCTTCGCAGCGCGCATTTCGCCTTCAGCCTTGTGTAAGCTGTAGAGCGCGTCGGCCACTTCGGCCTGATGGTCTACCCACGCGTTGTAGGCACGGATTCCTTCAGAAATCTCGCTCAGGTAGCGGGTGCGGTGGGGCGGAATCACAAACATCTTCTCGCCCGGCTCCTTCACCACCTCAGGGGCCAATTGCCACTGGTCGCTAGCAGTTTTAGCCTTAAGCGCCTCGACGGTGGCGGCAAACAAGCGGTTCGTCCCTGGATCGTTGAACTGGCTGGCCATCGTCCCAAACACCGGCATGTCGTCGATGGGGTCGTCCCAGCGCTGGTGGTTGCGCTGGTACTGCTTTTTCACGTCGCGCAGGGCATCGAGGGCTCCGCGCTTGTCAAACTTGTTGAGCGCAATCAGGTCAGCAAAATCGAGCATGTCAATTTTCTCGAGCTGCGTGGCCGCACCGTACTCGGGAGTCATTACGTACAGCGAAACGTCGCTGTGGTCCAGAATTTCGGTGTCCGACTGACCGATTCCGCTCGTTTCGAGAATGATGAGGTCGTACTTCGCCGCCTTGAGGACGTTGAGTGCGTCGCTCACGTGCTTGCTCAGGGCCAAATTGCTCTGGCGCGTGGCCAGCGAACGCATGTACACGTTGGGGTGGTTGATTGCATTCATGCGGATTCGGTCGCCCAGCAGAGCTCCGCCCGTTTTGCGCTTCGAGGGATCCACGCTCACCAAGCCCACCTTAAGTTCCGGAAAATGGCGGAGCACCCGGCGCACCAATTCGTCGACCATAGAGCTTTTGCCCGCTCCGCCCGTGCCCGTAATACCTAGAACTGGCGCGTGGCTCTTGGTCGCGAGGGCCTCGACTTCGGCACGCATCGTCTCGTACACGGCGGGCGCGTTTTCGGCCGCCGATATCATGCGGGCGACCGAGCGCGGACGCTGAATTTTGACTCCTTCAAGGGCATCGCCCACTTCGCTTCCGATGGCAAAATCGCACCGCTCCAACAGGTCATTGATCATGCCTTGAAGACCCATGGCCCGTCCGTCGTCGGGATGGTAAATGCGCGCAATTCCGTACCCCTGAAGCTCCTCGATTTCGCTGGGCAAAATGGTTCCGCCGCCGCCGCCAAAAATGCGGATGTGGCCGGCTCCGCGCTCCTTCAGCAAATCAAACATAAACTTGAAGTACTCGAGGTGCCCGCCTTGGTACGACGTCATCGCAATGGCGTTGGCGTCTTCCTGAATCGCGGTCTCAACCACCTCTTCGGCGCTGCGGTCGTGACCTAAGTGAATTACTTCAGCGCCCGAGGACTGAAGAATGCGTCGCATGATGTTGATGCTCGCGTCGTGGCCGTCAAAAAGTGAGGCGGCAGTAACAATGCGGATCGGATGCTGGGGCTTGTAGGGTTGTACGTCCACCATAGTACGCAAAGATACCGCCGAAGCCGGCTCTAGCTGCGGTCCATCGCGGCCTTAAGCTGCTCGGGAAAGCCCTTCCAATCGCTGAATTCGAAGTCGGCCCGACCCTCGGCGTCGGGGGGTAGCGCGTCAGGCGCGCGAAACCACGCGGTGCGCATTCCAACCCCTTGACCGCCCAGCACATCCCGCAGCACCGAATCACCAATCATCCAAGACGATTCAGCCTGAGCGCCGGCTGCGACAAGCGCCGCTCGAAATATGTCTGGCGCCGGTTTGTACGACTTTGCTACGTCTGAAGTCATGAACACGTCAATGTGCTCCGTCAAACCGAGCGCGGCAATCTTGCGTTGCTGTGGGGCAAGTACTCCGTTGGTCAAAATGTGCAATCGGTGCCCACGATCTACCAAGGTTGCGAAAGCCTCGTGTACCCCTTCATAGCCCTCACCAAAATCAGGTAAGCGCTCCTTGAGAACCCCTTCGCACTGTGAAGCCAGTTCTTTAGCCACTCGGGCATTCGAAAAAGCTAGTCCCATTTCACGAAACAGCAAAGGAAAACGTCGAGCGCGAACATACTCAACACTCAAGTTGTGCGCTTGAATGTGGTCCCAAAGTCGATCATTAATTCGCAGGTAGGCTTTCGCCCAATTCAAGGCTAATCCAGGCCATGACTGTGCCGCATGTAGTTCTTCAAAAAACTGCTCATGGTTGCGCTCGTGATGCCAGAGAGTCCGGTCCAGATCAAAAAAAAGCTCAGCCACGGATCAAAGGTCGGCATTGACCCCCCAGCATGTGAAAAAAGTTCATACACACTTCACAGAGGACCGCTGAGTTTGTTCTATTTTTGAGCCTCAATTTGAACAAATGAACGCCCGTACCATCCTCATTCTGCGCGTAGTCCTTGGTGTCGCTGCTGTGCTCTTCACCTTTCGCATTTACCGCATCATCATGGAACCCATTGAGTTTCAAAATATTCGCGACAAGCGTTACTCGTCTGTAATTGAGCAACTTGAACAGCTTCGCGAAGCTCAATTGGCGTTTAAAAACGAATACGGAATGTATGCCACTGAACTCTCCACACTGGTAGACTTCATTAAAAATGCGGAGGTGACCATTGTTGAGCGCAAAGACTCGTCGTTCATGCAGTACAACAAAGTGTACCAAACCGACATGCTCAAGGACACGATCATCTACCGAGTAATCGGTAGCGCTTCAGCTCTTACCAAGTTGCGCAACCAACGCGAAGACTTGTTCCCTGAGGATTTCAACGCAGACAATTTGCGAACCATTAAGTACAGCCAAGATTCTACGTTTAAAATGGGCACCGCCGAGGTCGAAAAAAACGGAGTAAAAGTGCCAGTGTTTGAGATCAGGGCAAGCAATAAGGCCATTTTCGGTGACGTTTTGGGTCAGTATGGCAACTACATCAAGCGCCTTAAAACCAATGCGCTAATCGTAGGTTCATTAACCGAGCCCACATTGAGCGGCAACTGGAAGTAGCCCCATTGAATAGCCAAACTTGGTCTGAACCTGCGAGCGGCCTTAAGTGGCATGACGAGGCGTTTAGTGCGCTCGTTCCCAAAGATTTTAGTGACGCCAACCTTCGGCCCCTTGATCCCCAAGGAGGTTCTTGGTTTCGCAGTCCATTGGATGATTCCTACGACCTCGCATATCGGTTTCAAGGTGCCCCCGGTGGAGCACAACCCCTGAGCCTATTTAATTTGCGTCGATGGCTCCAAAGTGAGCCCTTGGGCCGCCGGATCCGCGCGCAGCACTGGGGTAAGCGTTTGGAGCTCGCCGCCCTTGACGGAAGCCGCATTCGGATGCACGGCGTTTACCGAACGGAAACACCCGAAGAAGTTTCTTATTTCATTCTACTCTATTTCGAACAACTTGACTGGAGTGCGGCTTCCGTCCCCGTTTTCTGGGAAGGCATGGACGACCGCGCGATCCGCCAACTGACTCAGCACTTTATCGCCCACTGGCACGTTCGCAGCCTCGAGGGAATACTCCGTTTGGACTAATGCGCATTATTCGTGGCTCCCACCGTGGAAAAATACTGAGGGCACCTTCCAATTTGCCGGTGCGCCCTACCACCGACATGGCTAAAGAGGGCTTATTCAATATTCTTGAAAACCGATTTCAATGGGACGAAATTCGCGCCCTTGACCTGTTTGCGGGAACCGGTAACCTCTCCTACGAACTTGCCAGCCGTGGCTGTCCCGACGTGACTGCGGTAGATAGCTTTCGCGACTGCACCCGGTTTATTCACAAAAATTCGGAGCAGCTTTCGTTCCCCATTCGGGCCGTAAGCGAAGAAGCGCTGCGCTTTCTTCAGCGCAATCCGGCAAAATGGGACCTCATTGTGGCGGACCCACCCTACGACTTTGGTGAATATGCCACCCTGGTAGATGCTGCATTAAGCCGTTTAGCCCCTGACGGCACCCTGGTCGTGGAACACGGAGCCGACACCGACCTTTCAAACCATGCGCAGTTTGAGCAAGTGCGCCGATACGGCAGCGTTCACTTCAGCTTTTTTCTAGCCTAGCACGCCACGCCGCCACCGCCCGACTTCGGTGGCTTATGGCGGATTTCTCCTCGGCACTCATCTCGGCAAAACTCCGCCCGTCGCCTTCAAGCGGAATAAACAGCGCGTCGTACCCAAATCCCTGGGTCCCGCGTTCGCACGTGCCGAGCTGCCCTTCAACCGTTCCTTCGAACAGCGCCACGCCATCGTCCGTCGCCCACGCAAGCACCGTTTTGAAGCGCGCACGCCGGTTTTCCACTCCGTGAAGTGCGCCCAACAGCTTACTGCGGTTGGCGGAATCGGAACGCTCAGGTCCCGCGTAATGTGCGCTATCCACGCCCGGGGCCCCAGCGAGGGCTTCAACTTCGAGGCCGCTGTCGTCGGCGAGGCTGGGCATTCCCGTGTGCTCCCACAAAAAATGGGCTTTTTGCTCGGCGTTAGCTTCGAGGGTTCTACCGTCTTCGCGAAGTTCAGCCGTCAACCCAAAATCCGAGGGCAGCCAAACCTTCCACGTGGCGGGAAGCACGGCGCGGATTTCTGCCACCTTATGGGGATTCTGGGTAGCGAGTACGATGTTCATCGGGCGGCAGATACCACGTGATCGTCGGAACGCTCTACCCGGAGCACCTCAGGGACCGAGGCGCGAATGATTCGAGCGAGCGCTTCCACCATACCCAAACGACGGTGCCCTGGCAACGCGAGCAGGGCAACTTGCCGCACCGGTCGTGGCTCCGAAATAGGCTTCATGCGCTTTTGGCGAACCGGTGAAAGTTCCGACACCGCCAGCTGCGGAAGAAGCGTCATTCCCAAACCCTCATCGGCCAATCGAACCAAGGTTTCAAACTGTCCCACCGAAAGGGCGATGCGGTCTGCACCCCGTTCCACGCCGCAGAGCTGCACTACTTGGTCGCGAAAGCAATGCCCTTCGGGCAAGAGTAAAATGGACTCCGACTTTAGCTCCGAAGCGGTCAAGAACAAATCGTTTGATTTCGCGTGGCCTTCAGGCAGGTAGGCTAAAAAAGGCTCCCGGTAGAGCGGTTCGAGCACAAAATGCGAGGCCGCAAGGGGCACCGCGAGAATGGCCGCATCCAAACGGTCTGATTCTAATCGTTCTACGAGCTGTTCGGTAGTGGCCTCTTCAAGTTCCAACCGCAGCCGTGGGAAGCGCCGAAGCAATTCGGGCGCAAAGCGAGGAATCAGGTAGGGCGCAATGGTCGGTATCACTCCAACCCGAAGGGACCCCTCCAGGGGTTTGTGAAACGTCTGGCCTACCTCTGCGATACTTTGGGCCGCACCCAGCGTGCGCTGCGCGTAGGGAAGAATCTGGGTCCCCAACTGCGTCAACTGCACCGGCTGGCTCCGTCGATCCACCAAGCTTCCCTGAAGTTCTTCCTCCAGTTTTTGAATTTGCGCCGAAAGGGTTGGTTGGGAAACGCCACAGGCCTTAGCCGCTCGGCCGAAATGGCGGTGCGTGGCGAGGGCATCGAAGTACTGCAGTTGGATTAGCGTAATGGCCATGGAAGGTTCCAGCGTTCCCAGCTAAGGTACGCGACGTTTTCAGCACCAAATCCTTGATAAAACCGGGCCAATCCGGGAGCGCTGCTGCCTTCAAAATCAACGACGGACCAGCGCCCCACTGCCATGGTGAGAAATTCATTAATAAGCCACGTCATCGACTGCCGCTCCCGGCCTTCCTCCGTTACCGCACTGAACAAAAGCACCGCTCGGTTGCCCGAAAAGGCCACGAACATTCCCGCCAACCACTGATTTCCGGGACCGATGGCGGCCCACACGGCACCCCGTCCTTGGTGCAGCAAATGGTACATGGCCGACTTCATGGACTGTTCATAACCAGCAGGTACCCGGTACTTTGTTCCCTGGTTCTGCGCGAAGTAGTTCCAAAGCTCTTCGGGATTGCTGTATTCCCAGAGTTGGTTTTCAAACGACGATTTAAGATTTTTGCGTGTTTGGCTCGAAAATCCGCGATAGAGTACTTCGTAGCTCGTACCAAGTCGGAGTTCATAATTCGGTTCAGATCGCCAACGCTCCCAACCGCCGCCGCGCCAGTGCCAGCTGCGATCTTCAGGCCACGACTGGGGGCGCGAAAACCGCAACCGCAACCTTAGAAAGCGGGGCAACGCATCGAGGGCGGACCGAAGCGATTCCGCATCCCCAGCTAAGTCCCCGATCGGACCAAGCCGCTGCGCGCCCAACGGGCAAAATGCTTGCGGGTACCCCAGCTTGCTCCGCCCAACGGCAAACGGTAGAATGAACGAATCTCCTTCTATGGCGCACCACGTGACACCCAACGAATCGAGGTACTCGATTCGATCGTAGGGGAACGGTTCCGCCGCATATCGGTACGCAGCGTCCCATTTGGCCCCATCGGGGTTTGACGTCACCCAAAATCGACTCATGACGGCCGTTCGTTTAGCCAGCGTTCGAGACCCTCCCGCCAGGTTGAAAAATCTTTAGCATTGCGTTCCGCTGCCGGACGGGGTCCGAAAATCCGCCAGTGCGTACCCACCCGAAGCCCCGAACCCACCGACCAGGCGGCCCGCTCCAACCTGTGAAGCGTTTGAGCGACTTCTTCGGGAGCGAGGTGGATGAGGTTTTGATCCATTACGGCAACCGGTACGCTCCAAAGGTTCTCGTTGCGTGGAAACGGATTGGCCCACCCCGACCGGAATCCGGGGGTATCGGCAAATTCATCCGACCAATCTTCGCGCACGCCCAATTCGGTCAAGGACTGAAGTTGCGGCAGCGAACCGGCGTTTCGCAGAAAGTGGAACCGCTGACGCAGCGTTGGCACCCCTAATATCTGATCTACGTATCCGATTTCGGTGCGGAATCCCCCACTGCGATCGTGGCTTCCGTACGACAAATGAGCTCCAACCTCAAACCGCATTCCCAACTGCTTTATCGCGGCGCGGACCGCCTCAGAATCAGGACGCACTCCTCGATCATAGGTGCCTTGCTCAACGGCCAGGAGAACAAAAAACTGAAGCGTGCCCTGCGGAAACCGTGATGCCCACTTCGCCCAATAAGCGCTGCTGTAAAACGGATCCGGACCGTTCACGCGTTCCGCAACCGCCCGCCAGTCGCCGCGAAGCACATCGCGAACGGCTCCACCAACTGCGGACCTCCATCCCCTGCCCCGGTAGGCGAACAGATGATCGATGTCTACGACAACCGTGGGACTCGGCTTTCCTTTCAGCGGTAGCGAAACCCCGTATGCTTCGGCGAGTTCAATCGCCCGAAGCTCCGCCTCGGGGATCATCACGTCGCGCATAGCCGAGCGTCCCATCGGTCGCCCATGTCCGTCCTTTTCGAGCGTTAACTCCCAGTACTCCGTCCGCCACAAAATCCACGCGAAGGCATCTTCAAACCTAGGCTCATGGGTTCCGGGAGCCTCCAACCAACCGGAATCGACCCAGGACTGGGCTTCGGGGCTGACGCCAAACGACACCGACACGCCCCAAGCTGCGCTGAGCAGCTGCGCCACGCGCTGGTGCGCGATGCCAGGACGCGCATGCCGAAACACCACGTAGCTCACCGCTTAAGAATTTGGAGGCCCTCAGCCAGTGATTGAAGCATCTTCTCCGCCGCATGCCCGTCGCCGTACAGGTCCGGTGGCGCTGCTGCACCCTGCGCTTCCCACGCAGCGAATTGGCGCGTTACGGAGCCCAATAAATCCGGCGTATCGGGATCGATCAATGCCGCCCATCCGTGGTCAACTAATTCGGTCCATTCCGTTTCGCGGCGCAGGACGACACAACGTTTGCCCGCAAAAAATGCCTCTTTCTGCAGGCCGCCCGAATCCGTAATTACCCATTGCGATTCGTGTAAGGCCTTGAGCATTGCTTCGCGTCCGAGGGGCGGACAATCTGGAATGTGCTTCGTCCCAATGCCCGCGGCTCGATGGCGCGGATGCCGGGGCCAAAGCACCTCGTAGGACGCACCCAGAGCATCCATAGCCGCTTCGATACGGTGAAGGCGCTGGGGCTCGTCCACGTTGGTGTTGCGGTGAACCGTGACCAGTATTCGGCCTTTGGGATCGCGAGTGCCTGTGCAATCCGGAAACGCATCGCGCATTAAATCACCGGTAACGATCGTCCACGGGGCGCCGCGATCAAGCTGCTCGCGCTTGATTTGTTCGAGTGCCCCAGCGGTCGGAGCCCAGAGCCAATTTGCCCGTTCGTCCACCCAAATTCGGTTGTGCTCCTCGGGCATAAGCGAATTAAAGCTTCGCAGCCCCGCTTCCGCATGAGCAAAAGGCAATCCCAGTTCTTGTGCCGCTTGGGCTCCGAGAACTGTGGAGTCCGTGTCGCCGTACACAACTACGGCATCAACAGAAGCTTGCTCCAGGGCCAATTGAAGGGCAGCTGCATCGGCCCTACGATCGGACCAGACTCCCTGATAATCCGGGCGGAACCCCAATTCAGCCCAAAATGAATCGTTCATTGCTGCATCGTAGTGCTGCCCGGTGTGCGCCACCCAATTTTGCCCACCAGCTCGCGAAATGGCCTCCACGAGGGGCTTCAATTTCACAAACTGGGGCCGTGCACCAACGACGTGGCCAATGCGGTACGGGGCTAAGGTTAAGGCATCCATCCTCGATCCGCAAAACTAACGTATTGGTTCTCGCCAATGATCAAATGATCCAAACACGATAGTTCCAAAATCCGAGCCCCCTCCACAAGGCGCTGCGTCAACCTTCGATCCTCGTCCGACGGCTCAAGGCGACCGCTCGGATGGTTGTGCGCCACCACCATCGATGGCGTTCGCAATGCCAAGGCACGCTGATACACCACCCGAACATCTGCCGACGTGGCCGTCCACCCGCCTTGACCCACACATTCGTAGTGGACCACCTTGTTGGCCCGACTCAAATAAACGACCCAAAATTGCTCGTGGTCGAGCGAAGACAAGCGCGGATTCAGTAGCTGAAACACATCGTGGGACCCTCGAACGACCTGCTCAGAGCCCGATTGATCGCTCGCCGATCTTCGACCTAGCTCGAAGGCTGCCGCAACCGCTGCGGCCTTGGCCAAACCGACTCCAGATATACCCTGAAGGCTGAGTACGTCCGCTCGCGCCAGACGACTGAGGCTCCCCTCGTGCTGCGCCAGCACACTTCGCGCCAAATCCAAGGCCGATTGGGCTCGAGTTCCCGATCGCAATACCAGTGCAAGGCACTCGGCAGCCGTCATGCCGCGAATACCGTTAGCCATAGCCCGTTCCCGCGGGCGCTCTTCTTCGGACCATGTGCGAATAGAGGTTGTTGAAAATGCATCATTCATGAGGTAAACCTCGTGCAGAAGCTGCCCAGCAGTCGTCACTAAACGCAAGTTGGCGTTTAAAACGGATCAACGGCGACCAACGCCTCAAGCAACATCCGCAAACAAAAAAACCGCCCCTCTCGGGGCGGTTCCAAACAACCAATCTCAACGTAACGGAGTTACGCTAACTTATTTACGTGCTTCGTAAGACTAGACTTCAAATTTGAAGCCTTATTCTTGTGAATGATGTTGCGCTTCGCAAGCTTGTCTAGCATTGAAGCCACCAAGGGAAGCTGGGCAGCAGCGGCTGCAGCATCCGTAACGGCACGGAGGGCGCGAACCGCATTGCGGGTCGTCTTGTGAAAGTACTTGTTGTGGGCGCGCTTGGCCTGGATTTGGCGAATGCGCTTCAACGCAGATTTATGGTTAGCCATGATTAGCTAGTTTTTGTTGTTTGTGACCCGTACGGGATTCGAACCCGTGATCTTCTCCGTGAAAGGGAGATGTCCTGAACCGCTAGACGAACGGGCCCCTATGTTTTGGGAGCGCAAAGATATAAAATTTCGCAGTTCACTCCAACTCTCCAAAAAGAAATCGATTAACCCCCGGGACGAAATCCAAGTCGCTTACCGGTGCGCTGCCTCAATTCTTCGCGAATCCCTTCGAGCGCCAGCACCGACACCTCCTGAATCGCTTCAAATGGAGCAGCTTGCAAATCAAAGTCCATCGCCGTCACCATCAGGCGGTACAGCCATGCCCGCAAATCGTCGGCGCAAACTTCAGACTCCTTCAAGGGCAAATTCAACGGCCCTACCCCCTCGACAAAGTGATGCCCAGCAGCGTTGACAAAAAACCGACTGACGAGGGTTCCAACGTCATTGAGCCGCCGCATCCGAAACGAGTCCGACAAAAAATTATACACGTGAATCAGGCCATAATACGCCCGGTTCGGATCAGCCTTTACGTAGGATGACGCGAGCACGGGATGACCCGAAGGCAGCAAAAACGCATTAGTATGCACCTGAAAAACAAGCGAATCGCCCGAAAAACGAATCTCGAATTCAAACTCACCGCGGTCCACAAATTCTACGACCACCGACCGGTCAATTCCGACCATTTTGCTGTTGAGCTCGACGGCCACCGACTGGACCACGATCCGCAGCTCGGCAAACGCCGACAGCACCCGCCGATGCACCAACTGCTTGTTGCTCGATTTGGTCGCAAGGGTTTGCAAAATCAAGTCGGGACTGGCTTCTGGCTTTTTCATCAGTAGGCGCGTGCAAAGAGAACCCGTTGCGTCGAGGGGGTGCCGGTAAGCACACAAACCCCCGCCTCTTGGGCGTTGTTCAGCGGAATGCAGCGAATCGTCGCCTTCGTGAGCTCCTTGATGCGCTCCTCGGTTTCGGGCGTGCCGTCCCAGTGCGCGGACACAAATCCGCCCGCGTCGAGCCCCGCCTCAAACTCGCTCCACGAGTTCACAACGTGCATGTTCGCCTCGCGGTGCGCGAGCGCACGGTCGTACAACGCTTTCTGAATCTCGGCTAAGCGCTGGGGCATCGAGGCTGCAAGACCCTCCAATGGCACCGAATCCTTAGTAAGCGTGTCGCGGCGAGCAAGCTCAACGACCCCGTTTGCGAGGTCGCGCGGACCAATGGCGATGCGCACCGGTACGCCCTTGAGCTCGTACTCGTTGAACTTCCAGCCCGGCTTGTACGTGTCGCGGTCGTCGTACTTCACCCGGATTCCCTGGGCGCGCAGGTCGGCAACCAACTGCTTCGCCACGACCGAAATAGCATCGAGCTCGTCTTCTCCGCGGTAAATCGGAACAATAACCACCTGAATGGGCGCCAACTTGGGAGGAAGCACCAACCCGTTGTCGTCGGAGTGCGTCATGACCAGCGCTCCCATCAAACGCGTCGACACGCCCCACGACGTCGCCCACACGTGCTTGACCTCGCCGTCGCGATCCTGGAACTTCACGTCAAACGCCTTGGCAAAATTCTGCCCTAAAAAGTGCGAGGTTCCGGCCTGAAGTGCCTTGCCGTCCTGCATCAATGCTTCAATGCAGTACGTCTCCAACGCGCCCGCAAACCGCTCGTTGGCCGTTTTGATCCCACGAACCACCGGAATGGCCAGTACGTTTTCGGCAAATTCGGCGTATACCTCGAGCATTTGCTCCGCCTCGGCAATCGCCTCTTCGCGGGTCGCGTGCGCGGTGTGTCCCTCCTGCCAGAGAAATTCCGCCGTGCGCAAAAACAAGCGGGTGCGCATCTCCCAACGCACCACATTGGCCCATTGATTCACCAAAATGGGGAGGTCGCGGTAGCTCTGCACCCATCCGCGGTACGTATCCCAAATAATGGTCTCCGACGTGGGGCGCACGATGAGCTCCTCCTCGAGCTTGGCGTCTTCGTCGACCACTACACCCTTGCCGTCCGGAGCCGTTTTTAAGCGGTAGTGAGTAACCACGGCACATTCCTTGGCAAAACCTTCCACGTGGTCGGCTTCCTTGCTGAAGTAGCTCTTGGGAATAAACAGCGGAAAATACGCGTTAACGTGCCCCGTTTCCTTGAACCGACGGTCGAGTTCTGCCTGCATTCCCTCCCAAATGGCGTAGCCGTGCGGCTTGATGACCATGCATCCGCGCACCCCTGAGTTATCTGCCAAGTCAGCCTGCACGACGAGTTCATTGTACCATTTGCTGTAGTCGGTGCCTCGAGGCGTCAGGTTCTTTGCCATACTTTGGTATGCAATTTGGGTTCGTTACGAAGTGAACCCCAAAAGTACGGCCGATGCGCTACCTCCTACTCTTTGCTCCCCTTGGCTTTTTGATGTCTTCGTGCGGAACCTCACAGGTCGCCTTTGAGGACTACGACGGCTCCTATTCGTGGTCGAATTCCCAGGCCTACCGCGAAGGCTACGAATCTGGGTACCAACAAGGCTACCACGAAGGGGCCGACGATCAAGCCGCTGAAGTGGGGCAGGCTGGCCGCTCCGATCGTGCGAACCGCACCCGAACCATCGTTCGCTACGAGTACTACCCCACTTACTACTACCACTGGAGCCAGCCCTGGATGGGGCACCCAGCTTACGGGTACTACGGCGGATGGAACTTGCCCAACCGATGGAATGGCTGGAACCGCGGCTACGGCTGGAACGACCCGTGGTACGGCGGCTACGGCTGGAACGACCCGTGGTACGGGGGTTACGGCTGTAACAACCCTTGGGGCTGGGACCCCTACAACGCCTACGGCGGATACTACGGGTACGGCGGATACTACGGGTATGGCGGATACTACGGGTACGGCGGATACGGAAGCCCCTGGGGCTACAATCCGTACTACGGCTACCGTCGCTACGACCGCTGGAACCGTCCCGGCGGCGGTTGGTCGCAGCCCGGAGGTGGCGGCAGCGGCGGCAATGGCGGCAATGGCGGCGGAACCGTCGACCCCACTCCCGACGACGGTTTGCGCCGTCAGCAAATCAACGCCAGCCCCACGCCCTACCGTCGGCCGGTGGTAACCAACAATCCCGGGGGTGGAAGCGTCGCTTCCCCGCGACCCGGAGCGAGTCCCTCAGAGCGGTCTGCGGAACCTGCCCCGAATCGTCCCTCGCGCGGAACGCAACCCGGCACCCTAGCCGAACCCGCGCCCACGCGGCCCAATCCGCCTGCAAGCCGCACGGCACCCCAGGTACCGCAGTCCCGCCAGCCTGAGGTTCAGCGCCCGGTGCGCGTGCCCAGCCATTCTGAGGGACGAGCCGAACTCCGTGCACCCGAAGGCCGAAGCCATTCTGATACTCGCGGAGGTTCTGATTCGCGAGGCGGTTTTGAAGCGCGCCCCAGCCAGCCAGCCCCGCAGCGCAGCATGCCAAGTGCCGCTCCCTCTGCTCCACGCGGCGGCGGAAGCCCTAGCGTACGCCGACCTTAAACCGTACTTCTTATGAAAAACCTCCTTTTATGTGCCCTCACCCTGGGGGCAGCAAGCACGGCATGGGCACAGCAGAGCACCTCGGTGGTTTGGATGCAGCAAAGTCCGCTCTACGGCACCGCACGCTACAACGGATCAGCCGGCGCTCTGGCAGCCTTGGGGGGCGATGGAAGCTCGAGCCTCGAAAACCCCGCACTGATGAACAGTTCCACGTTTGGCGGAATGGAGTTCTCTGGGCATTTGCGCAACGACTGGGGCGACCTCAAAAGCCAAGGCGGAGGCGTTGGACAGGCCTACCTTGCTGGAGCGTGGCGGATTAACTCCAAAACGCGCATGTCGCTGGGCTTGGCCTACCAGCGCGACGCTTGGTTCCCCAACTACTGGATTCAAACCGAGATCAATCCGAGTCAATCGGCGGTCGCTCAGTGGGTTTCAGCGTCCAACGGACTCAGCCCAACGCAGTTGCTGGAACAGGGCAAGTACGATGCCTACGTGGCCTATATGGGCTACTTAACTGAGGTCGGAAGCGGAAACAGCTACACGGCATATGCCGACGGGCTGCCCAGCTTTCGGCAAACGAGGTTCATGCGCGAGTACGAACGCACGTCGTGGTCGTTGCCCGTAGCCCTTAAAACCGACAAGTTTGCGCTCGGACTCCGCATCGAACGGCGCGACGGCCGCAGCCAAGAACGGCTCTCGATGAACGAATCAGGGTTTAATCCCGCGGGGGTAACCGCGTCCTACCGCAAAATGGTGGTAGACAGCACCCGTTGGGGGCAGTGGACGGTTCGCCTGGGGGCTGCGCTGCAGGCTAGTCCGTCGCTTCGCCTGAGCGCCGCGGTGCAGCCCGGCACCATGGCACGGGTCCAGTGGGATTACCGCAACCGCGTTACCCCGACCGCCACCAATCCCGAATCCAATTTGACGCCGTTTGAGCTGTACGACAACCAAACGTTTAGTTACCAACTGCCGCTACAGGTCCAGTTCGGCGCAGCCCAAACGTTTGCTTCGCGCGGAGCGCTTTGCGCCGTGTGGACCTACACGGGAGCAGTTAATGCCGTGATCATTGATCCCTTGGACTACTACGAACTGGGGCGCGAACTGGCCTCCCAACTTCAAGCCCACCACCAGGTCCGCATTGGCGGAGAATACCGCGCCACCGAAGAATGGACGCTCCGCGGCGGCTATCAGTGGTCCGAGTCGGGAACCGAATTTGCGGACCACAGCGCGTTCCAGATGTTTGGCCTCGGCGTCGGATACCAAGAGCGCGACTGGGGCTTTGATGTGGCCTACCAACTCACCTCACGAACAGGGAGCATCAAAAACCCCGCTACCGAGGCCGATTGGGCACTCAACACCCTTAACCAACGGCTGAGCGCCACCTACAAGGTGCGGTTCTAGGGTGCTTCGCGTTCCGTGGCGTATTTTCGGAACATGAAGCGTATTATTTGGATTGCGGCCTTTGCGGCCCTGCCGGCCAGTTTGCTGGCCCAGAAGTTAGATGCCCTGGCGTTCCGCAGCGTGGGCCCTGCCCTCACCAGCGGGCGCGTGGCGGACCTTGCCGTGAACCCGAACAACCCCGATGAATGGTACGTCGCAGCCGCGTCGGGCGGAGTCTGGAAAACTTCCAACCATGGCGTCACGTTTGAACCGCTTTTTGACGACCAAGGCTCGTACTCCATTGGTTGCGTAACTCTGGATCCGAGCAACCCCCACACCGTTTGGGTCGGCACTGGCGAGAACAACAACCAGCGGTCGGTAGCCTACGGCGACGGGGTTTATAAGTCCATCGACGGCGGTGCGAGCTGGACCAACATGGGCCTCAAGGCCTCAGAACACATCGGCATGATCGCCGTGCATCCCAAAAACGCCAATACCGTATGGGTCGCAGCCTACGGCCCGCTCTGGAGCAGCGGGGGCGAGCGCGGGATTTACAAAACCACCGACGGTGGCAAAACCTGGCGCCGGGTCCTTCACGTTTCAGACCACACGGGCTTTAACGAGGTTCACGTCGACCCGCGCAACCCCAACGTACTGTTCGCCACAGCCCACCAGCGCCGTCGCCACGTGCACACCTTTGTGTCGGGCGGACCCGAATCCGGCCTATGGAAGTCTGAAGACGGCGGCGAAACCTGGTCCGAGGTAAAAGGCGGAATTCCGAGCGGAGACAAAGGCCGACTGAGCTTGGCCATATCGCCGGTAAACCCCGACGTGCACTACCTAATGATCGAGGGCCACGGAACCTACCGAAGCACCAACCGCGGCGCATCCTACAGCAAGCGCAGCGACCACGCTACATCGGGCAATTACTACGTGGAACTGATCGCATCCAAGCACGACGCCGACGTGGTCTACAGCATGGACACCTACGCTCAGTGGTCCGAGGACGGCGGAGCTACGTTTAAACGCTTGGGTGAGAAAAACAAGCACGTCGACAACCACGCATTTTGGCAGAGCCCCAGCAACCCCAAGCACCTCGTGATGGGCTGCGACGGAGGCGTGTACGAATCCTGGGACCATGCCGCTACCTGGCACTACAAGGACAACCTACCCATCACGCAGTTTTACCGCGTGTCCGTCGACAACGCCTTGCCGTTTTATGGCATTTACGGCGGCACCCAAGACAATTTTTCGCTAGGCGGTCCGAGCCGAACCATCAACGACCGCGGTATTGTCAACAGCGATTGGTACGTGACCCAAACGGGCGATGGTTTTGAGTCGCAAGTTGATCCCAACGATCCCAACATCGTTTATGCCCAAGCCCAATACGGCGGCCTGCAGCGCTTCGACAAAAAGTCGGGCGAAGGCGTCAACATCAAGCCCATTGAGCCTGCGGGAGGCACGGCATGGCGGTGGAACTGGGATGCCCCGTTGCTGATTAGTCCGCACGACGCCAAAACACTGTACTTCGCTGCCAATGTGGTGTTTAAGAGCACTGACCGCGGCAACAGCTGGACCCCCATTTCGGGCGATTTG
This sequence comes from Bacteroidota bacterium, assembly GCA_016868755.1. Classification (GTDB taxonomy): domain Bacteria; phylum Bacteroidota; class Bacteroidia; order Flavobacteriales; family Schleiferiaceae; genus TMED14. Next base: position 60,059 of record VGFU01000004.1, read on the forward strand.
TCGCGCCAGCTCGATCGCCACCAGATGCCGGTCATGGGCAAAATTCAAGGACTTGACGCCATCGCCTACAAGCAAAGCACGTCGATGTACGGCAACATCACGGCGCTCCACGAGTCGCCGAAAGCCAAGGGACTGCTGGCGGTGGGCACCGACGACGGACTCGTGCACCTTTCGAGCGACGGCGGGGCCAACTGGACCCGGCTCGACAAACTGCCAGGCATTCCCGACCTGACCTTTGTGAACGACGTGAAGTGGTCGCAGCATTCGGCCGACGTGCTCTATGTGGTGTTCAACAACCACAAAAATGGGGACTTCAAACCCTACGTGCTGGTGACCAAAAACCGCGGAAAGTCCTGGGAGACCCTCAGCACCGGACTGCCGCAGCGCGGCTCGAGCTACGTACTGGCCGAAGACCATAAAGACCCCTCGCTGCTGTTTGTGGGCACCGAATTTGGGGTGTACACCAGCACCGACGCAGGCGTGACCTGGACCGAGCTCAAGAAAGGGCTTCCGACCGTAGCCGTGCGCGACATAGCCATCCAGCAGCGCGAAGACGATTTGGTCTTGGCCACGTTTGGGCGCGGATTTTATGTGCTCGACGACTACAGCCCGCTGCGCGAAATCAAGAACGACATCAAAAAGAACGAAGCGCTGATTCTTCCGATCAAGCCGGCGCTGCTCTTTCACGAGGCTTCGCCCCTCGGGTACGGCGGAGCCGGGTTCCTGGGAGCCAGCTACTACATGGCCGACAATCCCAAAGTGGGCGCGACGTTGACCTACTGGGTGAAGAACGCCCCAAAAACACTCAAGGAGCAGCGCGAAGAGCTCGACAAAAAGTCCGCCACGGGAAGCTACCCTAGCAAAGAAGCCATTCGGGCCGAGGCTGAAGAAGAAAAACCGTACCTCGCCCTGGTGATTCGCAGCAGCACGGGTAGCGTGGTCCGCGTGCTTCAAGCCAAGTACAGCAACGGCCTGAAGCGCACCACTTGGGACGGCAAGTTTGCCCGCGGAACGGCGCCCGACCGCGGTTCCTACCTGGCGCCCGAAGGCACGTACAGCCTGCAGCTCGTTGGAGTACATGGCGCCAAGGTGGACACGCTGACCAAGCCGAGCGAGTTCGCCGTAAAGCATTTAGCCAACGTGAGCCTCCCCGCCGAGAAGCCCGCAGACTTGGTCGCCCTGCAAAAGCAGCTCGACGCCCTTCAGGGCCGCATGGACAAGGTGGGGCGCCAAATGGACGATGTGGAGTCGCGCTTGGAGCGGGCTGAGAAACTGGTTGCCTACGGGACCGCTAACCCGAGTACGCTGAGGACACAGGTTGCCGCGGCGCGTGCCGAATGGCGGGCCCTTAAGCGGGTGCTCGACGGCGACGAGCTCATCGCGAGTAAGGAGTTTGAAACGCTTCCGGGCTTGCGGGACCGTCTGAGTTCGGCCGTTTGGGGATCGTACGCTATTCGCTCCGAGCCCACGCAAACCATGAAGGACCAGCGTCGGGTCGTGGCCGAGCAGCTCACCGACGTAGAAAAGCGCTTAGCCACCCTAATGGCGCAGAGCGAGGCCTGGTAACCTCGATCGACGCGAACGAAAAAGGGCGACCCCGAACAGGGCCGCCCTTTGTTTTTTCTGCGGATTTAGCCGAACTAAAAGCGGTACACGAACGCGTTGATGTTCATGCCCGCCCCAACGCTCGCAAAGAGCGCTACATCGCCTGGGCGAACCTCGTGACCTTGGTACTGCTCGTGGCGCACGAGATCGAGCAACGTCGGCACGGTGGCTACCGAGCTGTTGCCCATCCACTGAATGGACATGGGCATAACCGCATCGAGGTCGGGCTGCATACCATAAAGTTTGTATAGGCGCTCACCCACTCCGTGATCCAGTTTCGCGTTAGCCTGGTGCATGAAAATCTTCGAAACTTCGCTGAGGTGCACCCCGGCGTGGTCGAGGGCCGCCTTCATGGCGTCGGGCACGTACTTGAGGGCAAACTCATAAATTTTGCGGCCCTTCATGCGGATCAGGCGCTCGTTGGGGTCGCCCGCCGGATTAACCGAAGGTAGCGACTTGAGGTAGTACGCCTCATCTTTGGTGTAGCTCACCGCAGAATACCCCATGATTCCTTCTCCGTGGGTTTGCGGACGAAGTTCCAAGCAGGCTGCACCGGCGCCGTCGGCAAAAATCATGGAATCTCGGTCGTGCACGTCGACGACGCGCGAAAGCGTCTCCGTGCCAATTACCAGGGCCTTCACCGCCATGCCCGCCTTGAGGTAGGCGTTGGCGACCAGCACGCCCTGAATCCATCCGGGGCAACCTGCCAGCACGTCAAACGCCACGGTGTTGGGATTGGCGATGCCCAACTTCTCTTTAGTACGCGACGCAATCGACGGCATTTGGTCGATGCGGCGGGTTCCCGGGTCAACATCCCCAAAATTTTGTCCCACGATAAGGAGGTCGAGCTCCTCGGGGTTCCAGCCCGCGTCGGCCAGCGCTTTGCGGCCGGCTTCGGCCGCCAGGTCCGACGAATTTTGGTCGGCGCGCGCGTAGCGGCGCTCCTCAATCTCGGTGATTTGCTGGAATTTTTGAATGATGACCTCGTTGCTGTACGCAAACGAATTGCCGTTATCATCCATAAACTGGCGGTCGAGAAAGGCCGAATTCGGAACCACTAACTCGGGAAGGACGGACCCAGTACCCGCGATTACTACTGCGTTATTCATGGGTGCAAAGGTACCGTTTTCCTCGGAATGCCCTTGTACCTTTGCCGCTATGAAATCTCACGACCCCGACCACGCGAGTTCAAGCGTGCATACGCCCATTCGATCGGACGCGTTCGCCCTCAGCGACGACGAGAAAATTGCGCGCATTGAGGTGCACGTGCGCGGAATCTTGGACACCCTCGGGATGGACCTCAGCGACGACAGCCTGCGCGGAACGCCCAAGCGCGTCGCCAAAATGTTCGTCAAAGAGACTTTTGGAGGCCTGCATCCGGACCGAAAACCCGACCTCAACACGTTTGAAAACAGCTACCACTACGGCGAAATGCTGGTAGAAAAAAACATTGTGGTGTACTCGACCTGCGAACACCACCTGATGCCGATTGTGGGCCGCGCCCACATCGCCTACCTCAGCAAAGACCGCGTGATTGGACTAAGTAAAATGAACCGCATCGTGGACTTTTATGCCAAACGTCCTCAAGTTCAGGAACGGCTTACCCGCCAGGTGGCGGAATCGCTTGCTGAGGCCCTGGGCACCGAAGACGTGGCGGTACTCATTGACGCCAAGCACCTGTGCGTCAATGCGCGAGGAATTCGCGACATTCACTCGAGCACCGTGACCGCCGAATACCGAGGACGATTTTTGGCCGAAGAAGGGCTCCGCACGGAATTTTTAGCCTACATTCAAACACAAACCACGTTTGGCGACAGCCCCCACACATGAGCACGTTGCACCTGTACGATAGCCTTTCTGGCGAACTCAAACCGTTTAAACCCCTGCACGCGCCCAACGTGGGCATGTACGTCTGCGGTCCCACGGTATACAGCGACGTGCATTTGGGCAATACCCGCACGTTTCTAAGCTTTGACCTGCTGTTTCGCTACCTGATGCATTTGGGCTTTAACGTGCGCTACGTGCGGAACATTACCGATGCCGGCCACCTCGAAAGCGACGCCGACTCCGGCGAAGACAAAATTGCCAAGAAGGCGCGCCTCGAGCAGCTCGAGCCCATGGAAATCGTTCAGCGCTATACCGTGGGGTTCCGCAGCGTTATGCAGGCGTACAATGCCCTTCCGCCTTCCATTGAGCCCACCGCCACCGGCCACATCGTTGAGCAAATTGAGCTAATCAAAAAGCTACTCGCCGACGGATTTGCGTACGAGGCCAACGGCAGCGTGTACTTCAGCATCGAAACCTACCTCAAGACCCACCCCTACGGAGAGCTCTCGGGGCGCAGCATCGACGACCTGGAGGCGGGTACGCGCGACCTCGACGGGCAGAACGACAAGCGGCACCCGCTTGATTTCGCCCTCTGGAAGAAGGCCTCCACCGAGCACATCATGCGCTGGCCCTCACCGTGGGGCGAGGGTTTCCCCGGTTGGCACCTCGAGTGTTCAGCCATGAGCACCAAGTACTTAGGCGACGAATTCGACATTCACGGGGGCGGAATGGACCTAAAATTCCCGCACCACGAGTGCGAAATCGCCCAAAACAAGGGTGCGACCGGTCACGGTGGGGCCCGCTACTGGCTGCATGCCAACATGCTGACCTTAAACGGTAAACGCATGGCCAAGTCGACAGGCAATACCCTGGATCCGCGCGACCTGATCACGGGCAACAGCCCGCACCTCACCAAGGCCTACAGCCCCGGTGCTGTGCGCTTTTTCATTCACCAAGCGCACTACCGAAGCGTGCTCGACTTTAGCGACGCCGCGCTTCAAGCCGCAGAGAAGGGCTACTACCGCCTGCTTGCCAGCCTCGAGGTGCTGCGGGCTCGCCCAAATCAAGGGCCCGCCCGCGGCTCGTGGTCGGTGGAAGAATGGAACGCCCAATGCTCCGAGGCCATGAACCAAGACCTTAACAGCCCGGTGCTTATTGCGCAGCTGTTTGAAGCCGCCAAGGCGGTAGCGTCGGACCAAAAAGATCCGCACGTCCTCGGCACCAAGGGGGCTTCCGAGCTGCTCCAGCTTATGGAAACCTGGCTTTTCAGCGTGCTTGGTTTGGCGCCCGAATCCAACGCCGGAACCGCGAAGTACCAGCAAGCCCTCGACGCCGCCATGTCGGTGGTGCTTGACGTGCGGCGAAAGGCTCGTGAAACCAAGGACTGGACGACCAGCGACGCCCTTCGCGAGGCCCTTTCGCGGGGCGGAATCGTGGTGCAGGACGGCCCCGAGGGAAGCAGCTACCGCATCGAATGAAGCGCGTGCTGACTTGGTTGGTTTCTTCGCCGCTGCTCGCACTCATTGGTATCTACAAGTACGTGATTTCGCCGCTGACACCGCCGAGCTGCAGGCACTACCCCACCTGCTCCACCTACGCCGCCGAGGCCGTGAACGAATGGGGGCCGTGGACCGGCTCCTGGCTTGCCCTCAAGCGCATTAGCCGATGCCACCCTTGGGGGACCCACGGCGCAGATCCTGTCCCTAAAAAGTCCAACTCCGCCCCAAAGCGCTGAGCAAAAAACCTAACTTTAAGCCATGCTTGCCACCATCACCTGGGTTGCCGACCGCGGCATCGAACTCGGACCGCTGTTTGTGCGGTACTACCAAGTATTCTTCTTCCTCGGATTCTTTTTTGGGTACCGTTGGATGAAAAAAGTCTTTGTGAAGGAGGGGGTCGACCTAAGTATCCTTGATGCCCTGCTCTCGACGATGGTAGTCGCCACCGTGGTGGGGGCGCGGTTGGGCCATGTGTTCTTTTATGACTGGAGCTACTACCGTGAGCACGTCGCCGAGATCTTTATGCCGTGGAAGGGCGGACTCGCCTCGCACGGCGCCGCCATCTCCATAGTCTTAGCCATGCTGTGGTTTGGCCGCAAATACCTGAAACCGATTGGCAAAAGTCCGCTCTGGATGCTGGACCGCGTGGTCATAACTGTTGCCTTGGCTGGCGCCTTCATTCGCCTCGGAAATTTTACCAACAGCGAGATTTACGGGCAGCCGCAAAATTCCGCGGTCGAAACCGTGTTTGTGCGCAACATAACCGATTATGTGGAGCGCTACTTCGCCCGCGACGTGGCTGAAGTCCAGTATGTGGCGACAGGCAACCACCTGCAAACCGACAGCTTGACGTTGCCCGAATACGAACTGCGCTTCACGCCAACCGCCAACGCCAGCCTCGACGGAGTGCAGTCGATGGTCGAGCTTTACCTCGAGCCACTGGTCAACCGCCAGACAGCCGACAACCGGCACCTATACCTCCCTCGAGATCAGCTGGTCCGCGAGGAGGACGGGGCCTATGTGCTCACCGCCTACGGCATTCCGCGGGCGCCGAGTCAGCTTTATGAGGCCTTAGCCTATGCCTTGATATACGTGCTCTTGCTTGCTTTGTTCAAGCGGGGGGCTACCGCTCGCGAAGGCCAGATTTTTGGCGTGTTCTTGACTGCCGTCTTCGGATTCCGCTTTGTCATTGAGTTCATCAAGGCCAACCAAAAGGATTTTGAATCGGGCATGGATTGGAACATGGGGCAGTTGCTCAGCATTCCGCTGGTGGTTGCGGGGGTATTCTTGATAATCCGCAGCCTAAAAACCTCAAAATCTGCATCATGAACCGCACGTTAATCATGCGCGTCGGCGGAGTCCTGCTGGTTCTCGCCCTACTCGGACTGGTGATTCCGGTCGTCCTTTCGTGGTTTAACCACAGCGGTTCTGAAATCGGTGAACCGGAGTGTCCGGTTCCCCAGGAGGCCTACGAACCGCCGTTCACCCCTGAAGGCGCCGGTGCGTTTGTGTCTGCCCAAGGCGACACGTTGGCCGCCTTCACCCTCGAACTCGCCGAAGGCACCGCGGAAACCACTCAAGGTATGATGTACCGCCGCAGCGTACCCGAGGGCACCGGAATGCTTTTCATCATGCCCGACGAGCGCTACCAGAGCTTTTGGATGCGCAACACCTATGTTCCGCTCGACATAATTTACCTGAGCGAGGCCGGAACCGTAGTCAGCATTCAGGCCAACGCCCAGCCTATGAACGAAACGCCGCTGCCGTCTGAAGGGCCGGCCAAGTACGTGCTTGAAATTGCGGGCGGAGCTTCCGCGAACCTAAAAATTACCCCTGGAACGAAGTGGTTATGGAAACGAAACTAAAGACAACACTGCTCGCCCTGGCGCTTAACTCGGGACTCTGGGCGCAAGCTCAGTGGACCGTTACGCCAATAACCAAGGCAGACGGTGCGACCAATTGGGCCTGCGAGCCGTCGGTAACGGTGGATCCCAACGGCAAAAGCGTGTACCTCGGCAACGTGCTCAACCAGCTGCACCGAAATCCGCACAACGGAGCCCCCGACGCCTGGGTGCGCAACCAAGGGTTGACCTCGTCAATGGGTGTGTACGGCGACCCCATTCTTGCCCACGACTACACGGGTCGACTGTACTACCTGCACCTGGCCGACCCCAGCGGCAAAGGGCGCGCCGGCGAATCCTGGCTTGACCGCATCGTGATTCAATGGAGCGACGACCGCGGAAAAACATGGTCTGATGGGGCCGGAATCGGGCACAATCCGCCCAAAGACCAAGACAAAGAAGGAATCGCAATCGATCCCGCTACCGGCACGCTAAACGTTTCGTGGACCGAGTTTGACGCATACGGTAAAAAAGAACCCGAGTTCCGCTCGCGGATTCGATTCAGCCAGAGCTACGACCGCGGCGAAACCTGGTCTCCTGCAATCACTGTTTCAAAAAATGAGGGTAATTGCCTCGATGGCGACCAAACCCCAGAAGGAGCGATTCCTGTGGCAGATCCCTTGGGCGGCGTGGCCGTGGTATGGTCCTACAACGACACGATTTGGATGAACCGTTCTGACGACGACGGGGCGCTGACGTGGCTGCCTTTGGACCGCCCGATTGCCTACCAGCGCGGCGGTTGGGCCCACGAGATTCCTGCCCTGGGCCGCGCCAACGGAATGCCCATTTCGTTTTTTGCGCCCGACGGGGTTTGGCACCTCGTGTTCGGTGAGCAAGACAGCACAGGATCTTGGGTTAGCCATGCGCGTTCCACCGACCGCGGTGAGAGCTGGTCTCCAAGCCGTCGACTTCCGGTGCCCGACAGCATCAAGCATCACTTTATGCCCTGGTTTGCCCTTGATGCAAGCACGGGTGCCCTGCACGTTTTAGCCTACGGTCAAACGGCCGATCTCCAAACGCAAGCCTGGGTGCACCGTTCTGACGACGGTGGGAAAACATGGACCGCCACCTCGCTCAGCACGCCCTTTGTGCCTACACCGAAACGCTTTTTTGGCGACTACTCGGGCATCGTTGCGCGGAACGGCGAGGTGCACGCCGTTTGGACCGAGCAGCGCGAAGGCATTAATGAGTTGGTGTACGGGCGTTTTGCCGACCCAGCCAACGACGCAACGACGCAGGCTGACCCGATTCCGCCCAAAAAGCGTCGCCGCTAATGCAGCTGCTGCTGGCGTCCACCTCGACCGTTCACGGGGCACCCTACTTGAGCTACCTGCGCGACGAGTGGACTCGCTTGTTTGCGAGCAGGCTTGTGGTGTTTGTCCCCTATGCTCGCCCCGGAGGCCTGAGCTGGGACGAGTATACGGCCCGTCCCAAGGCGGTGTTTGCGGCAGAGGGCATCACCCTCAAGGGCGTACATGAATTTGAAACTGTCGAAGAGGCCACCCAGCACGCCGAAGCGTGGTTTGTCGGAGGGGGCAACACCTTTGTCTTGCGCCGCACCCTAGACGAAACAGGCCTAACTCCGTTTCTAGATGCCAGCGTGCGCGGCGGTGTCCCCTACATGGGCAGCAGCGCAGGAATCAACCTCGCCGGAATCAGCATTGGCACCACCAACGACATGCCCGTCGTCGAAGTACCCACCCACCGGGCGATGGGTTGGTTGCCGTTTAACCTGAATCCACACTACCAGGATCCCCTTGCCGGCAGTACCCACATGGGCGAAACCCGCGAGCAGCGCATTGCCGAATTTCACGTGTTCAACCCCCAACCGGTGGTCGGCTTGCGCGAAGGCAGTTGGATCACCTCCGACGGACAGCACCACGAGCTGCACGGCCCGCATTCCGCCCGGATTTTTCGCGCCGGAATGCCTCCCTATGAGGCAGAGCCCGGTCGGCTAGCCATCTAGAAATTCCTACCTTTGCCGGGTGCGCAAAGCAGTTTTAATCATACTCGACGGCTGGGGCTTACCTGCCGATCCTTCGGTCTCAGCTATTGACCTCGGCTCAACCCCTTTTTACGACGGACTTTTTAACGCCTACCCCCACAGCCAGCTCGAGGCAAGTGGGCGTGCGGTCGGCCTTCCCGAGGGCCAAATGGGAAATTCCGAGGTCGGACACATGAACCTGGGCGCAGGCCGCGTGGTGTACCAAGACCTGGTGCGCATCGATGTGGCCCTCGAAGATGGCTCGTTTGCAACCAACCCCGTTTTTTCAACGCTTGCTCAGCGCGGAGCCTCCGGCCAGCGCATTCACCTTCTTGGACTACTTAGCGACGGCGGGGTTCATAGCCACATAGCGCACGTCAAAGGAATCCTCAGCGAACTCGCCAAAGCGGGTGCCCAAGAGGTATTTGTCCACGGATTCACCGACGGCCGCGACACCGACCCGCAGAGCGGTCAGGCCTTTATTACGGACCTCGAGCAGCATATGGCCCAGACAACCGGTCGTTTAGCGACGCTTACGGGCCGATACTACGCCATGGACCGCGATAAGCGTTGGGAGCGCGTCAAAATTGCCTACGACGCCCTCGTGCACGGCCAAGGCACGCCCTGGTCCGGCACAGGTCAGGTTGCCCTTGCGTCGTCCTACGCCCACGGAACCACCGATGAATTTTTGCTTCCGCACGTGCTCGATCCCAACGGCTGCATTCGGCCGGGTGATGCGGTGTTTTTTATGAACTACCGAACCGACCGCGGCCGCGAACTCACCCAAGCCCTCAGCCAAGGCGGACTCGAGGCCGAAGGGATGCACGCGCTCGAAGGACTACACTTCGTGACGCTCACCCTCTACGACGCGACGTTCAAAGGAATCGACGTGGTGTTCGAAAAAGACAACCTTAGCGACACGCTTGGCGAGGTCCTCGAGCGGGCGGGCAAAACCCAAGTTCGCATCGCCGAGACGGAGAAATACCCCCACGTTACCTTTTTCTTTTCGGGAGGGCGCGAAGAGCCGTTCAACGGCGAATCGCGCATTCTACGGGCATCTCCCAAGGTGGCCACCTACGACATGCAGCCCGAAATGAGCGCTTTTGAACTCCGCGACGCCCTTATCCCCGAGCTTAAGTCGAACCGTCCCGATTTCGTCTGCCTGAACTTCGCCAACCCCGATATGGTTGGCCATACCGGAGTCCTCGCGGCGGCCATTCGGGCCTGCGAAGTGGTGGATCAGTGCGCTCAAGCGGTCACTGAAGCAGCCCTTGAACTTGACTACAGCGTGTTCATCTTGGCCGACCACGGCAACGCCGATTGCATGCGCAACCCCGACGGCAGTCCCCACACGGCCCACACGACTTGTCCGGTTCCGTTCTTCCTCGTATCGCGCGAGGCTAAATCCATTCAGGGCCTCGCCAACGGGGTACTCGGCGATGTGGCCCCGACCATTTTGGACTGGATGCAGGTTCCGCAGCCCGCGGCAATGACGGGCAAAAGTTTGATTGTGAGATGATTGTACTTAAGTCCGCCGACGAAATCGCATTGATGCGCGAATCCGCACAGCTTGTGTCGCGCACTTTGGGCATGCTCGCCGCCGAAATAAAGCCGGGCGTCAGTTCGCTCCAACTCGACTGTCTTGCCGAAGCCTACATTCGCGACCACGGCGGAATTCCCGCATTTTTAGGCATGTATGGATTTCCGAACAGCCTATGCATGTCGCGAAACGAGCAGGTGGTGCACGGAATTCCCAACGACCTTCCGCTCGAAGAAGGCGACATCATTTCGGTCGACTGCGGCGTGCTGATGAACGACTTCTACGGCGACCACGCCTACACGTTTGAAGTGGGTAAAGTGGCTCCCGAGACCCGCAAACTCCTCGACGTTACCAAAGCGTCGCTCTACCTCGGTATTGACGCCATGCGCCGCGGCAATCGCGTGGGCGACATCGGCCACGCCATCCAAAAACACTGCGAACGCGAAGGTTACGGGGTGGTTCGCGAACTGGTTGGCCACGGTCTTGGCCGCAAGCTCCACGAGGATCCCCAGGTACCCAACTACGGCAAGCGCGGGTCGGGCAAACTTCTGCAGGACGGCATGGTGCTCGCCATCGAACCCATGATCAACATGGGTACGCACCGCGTGCGCCAGCTCAAAGACGGTTGGAGCATCGTTACCGGAGACCAAAAGCCTTCGGCGCACTTTGAGCACGACGTTGCCCTTGTGGACGGCCGGCCGGTGGTCCTATCTACGTTTGATTTCATTTATGAGGCCCTCAGGCTACCCAAAAACGACCCTGTTTTCGCATGATACGTTGGGCCCTACGATGGATTCCGCGGCCGTGGCTCATTCGCCTGAGTGCCCCGTTGCGTGCGCTTGCCCCGCTGCTCTATGCCGGTTCCAAGTACACCGACCCAATCGACGGGCGGTCCTACCGCACGTTTCTTCCCTACGGTTACGGCGGAGCCATACGGCCTGAAGTGCTGGCCCCCGGCACCCATTCGCTGGAGCGCCACCGACTTTTGTGGCTCTACCTTCAGCGCCACAGCAACTTTTTCACGCAACCCGGCGAGCTCCTCCACATCGCCCCGGAACAGTGCTTCTACCACCGCTTTAAGGCCTTACCGCACCTCAAGGTGCTCACCGGCGACATCGAGTCGCCCCTGGCCGACCTGCACTTTGACTTGCACCACATTCCGCTAGAAAGCAACCGCTTTGACGTTGTTCTCTGCAACCACGTCTTGGAGCACGTGACCGATGACGCTCAGTGCCTTCGCGAGCTGTACCGCGTCATGAAGCCCGGCGGATGGGGCATTTTTCAAATTCCCTGGATCGCCGGGCGCCTCACCACCGATGAGGATCCCAGCCTTACCGATCCCCGCGAACGCGAACGCCGCTTTGGCCAGTACGACCACGTGCGCATGTACGGCGAAGATTACGCCGACCGCTTGGCCGCCGCAGGCTTCAGCGTGGATCGCATCGACCTCGCTGACAACATTCCTGCGGACGAATATGCGCGCTATCGCCTCCCTGTTGGCGAACCCCTCTTTGTGGTGCACAAGCCCACGGCGTAAGCGCGCCCCGAAAAGCATTGAAGCAACAAAAAAGACCGCTTGCGCGGGCTTCATTTTTTTTGTGAGGTGGAGAACTAACCCAGGATGCCCGCGAGCTCCTGAGCCATCTTCTGCTCTTCCTCTTGGGCAAGAAGCGGATCCACCAAAATACGACCCGAGTGCTCATCAATCGTGATCTTCTTGCGCTGGGCAATCTCCATCTGACGCTGCGGCGGAATCGTGAAGAACGATCCCGCAGAGGCTCCGCGCTCAATGCTCACCACGGCCAAACCGTTGCGAACCTTGCCGCGAATGCGGCGGTAGGCGCTGAGCAAGCGGTCGTCGCCCACCACAGCTGATAGCGTTTCGCTCTTGGCGAGCAGCAACTCCTCTTCGCGCTGCGTCTCGGCGATAATCGTGTCGAGCTCGTTCTTCTTGAACTCAAGGTGGCTCTTGCGCTCGCTGAGCTTCCCTTCTACCGAATTCAGGGCGATCGTCTTGTTCTCTAGCGAAGCCTCAAACTCGCGAATGTGCTTTTCGGCAAGTTGAATTTCAAGCTCCTGAAACTCAATCTCCTTAGCAATCGCATCAAATTCGCGGTTGTTGCGGACGTTTTTCTGCTGCTCTTCGTACTTAGCGATCTTCTCTTGGCAGTTCTTGATCATGAGCTTGTGGCCCTTGATTTCGGTCTTCGCCTGGTTGATGTCCTCTTGCACTTTGGCAAAACGCGTCTCTAATCCAGCGATTTCGTCTTCCAAATCTTCTACTTCGAGCGGAAGTTCGCCACGAAGACTGCGGATTTCGTCGATGCGGCGATCAACAATTTGCAAGCTGTACAGCGCACGAAGTTTATCCTCTACTGAGGTGGTCGCGGCGTTTGATGCAGGTGACTTTTTAGCCATGGTGGTGGTATGTACGAACGGGACGGTTGTCCGACTCCGAAATTAGGACTGCAAAAGTAACAAATTCTGAGCGAATAGCCTCGGCCCAATCGTGAACGAATGGCCATTCACTCGGTCCGTGCCCCACATCCACGAGGACCACGTCGCCGGGAGGGTCCTGAAACCCATGGTACTTTAGGTCTCCGGTAACGTACACATCGGCTTTGGCTGCGGCTGCGGCGCCCACGAAATCGGCTCCCGACCCACCGCAAACGGCAACCCGGTGAACCGAGCGGTCCAACGGAACGTTGCGGTAGTTGATCGCCGCGGCGCCCAAAGATTCCGCGCAGCGCGCCAAAAAGTCCGATAAGCGCATCGGCACGGGCAGCATACCCACCGCGCCGTAACCCGCATCGGGCCAATTGCTGCGCAGCGAAATCCACGAATGCGCCACAACCTCATAGGGGTGCACTTCACAGACCGCTCGGTGCACCGCCGACTGAAGCGCGGTCGGCACGGTAAACTCGAGGCGTTGCTCGGCCACGGATTCGCGGGTACCTACCGTACCCAAAAAGGGCTGAGCTCCGCTCTTCGGGCGAAACGTCCCCGTGCCCTCGACAGCAAAATGGCATTGGTCGTAGGATCCGATAGACCCAGCGCCGGCGGCAAAAGCTGCGTCGGCGACCGCAGGCGCATGGTCCTTGGGCACGTACACGACGTACTGGAGCAAGGCATTTTCCTTGGGCTGAAGGATTTGCGGGTCTGCGATCCCCAATCGGTGCGCCAGCGAAAAACTCACTCCGCCCTTGATCTGATCCCAGTTCGTATGCCCGGCATACAGGGCCACGCCGTGCCTGAGCGCCAATGCAACGCTTCGCTCCACTGCATTGCTGCCGGTCAACCGTTTTAATCCTTTAAAAATGAGCGGATGGTGGCTGAGCACCACATTGCAGCCCCGACGAACCGCTTCTTCGATGACGGCTTCGTCGGCATCCAAGCAGCACAGTACCCCAGTGACCTCCTGCTGCGGATCGCCCACATGCAGTCCACACTGGTCCCACGACTCTTGCAGCGCAAGGGGCGCCTTCGTCTCCAGCCAGCGTAAAAGCTCATTCAACTTCATAGGCTGCAAAGAAACAAAAAAGGCCGCCCATGCGGGCGGCCTTCACCAGTTAAGAACGGTGCAGAATTACTCTTTGCCTTCCATTTCTTCTTTTAGGCGAGCCAAGCTGTCGAGGTCACCCAAGGTGGCCTTCTCAACTTGCGCATTGATCGACTGTACGGTCGTCTTTGCTCCGGCGCCCTTAGCAGCGCCCTTCTTGCCCTTACCGCCTTCTACTGCATCTTCTGCGGCACCGCCCTTAAAGGACTGCGTGTGCGAAACCAAAATGCGGCGCGAATCGCGGTTGAACTCAATTACGCGGAACTCCAGCTCCTCACCTACCGCAATGCTTGAATTGTCTTCTTTGCTTGCGTGGCGGGGAGGACAGTAAGCCTCAATCTCTTGGTTCGGGAACCAAATATTGAAACCTTTGTCAGCCGTCGACTTCACGGTTCCCGTGTGGCTGCTGCCCACGGCGAACACGTCTTCGAGGTTGTCCCACGGGTTCTCGTTTACTTGCTTGTGGCCAAGGCTCAAGCGGCGGTTTTCCACGTCGATGTCAAGGACCTTGACTTCGAGTCCGGCGCCCACGGAGGTAAACTCGCTCGGGTGCTTCACCTTCTTCAGCCACGACAGGTCGCTAATGTGGATCAAACCGTCAATTCCCTCCTCAAGCTCGACAAACACGCCGAAGTTGGTGAAGTTGCGAACCTTACCGGTGTGCTGTGAGCCAACGGGGTACTTCGCCGTGATGCTTGCCCAGGGGTCTGGAGTAAGCTGCTTGATACCCAACGACATTTTGCGCTCTTCGCGGTCGATTGAAAGAACGGAAGCCTGAACCTCGTCGCCCACTTTGAAAAAGTCTTGGGCTGAACGAAGGTGCGACCCCCAGCTCATTTCTGAAACGTGCACCAGACCTTCTACGCCCGAAGCCACTTCGATGAACGCACCGTAGTCCGCGAGAACGACCACTTTACCTTTAATCGTGTCGCCGGCGGCGATCGATTGATCAAGTGCATCCCAAGGATGAGCAGAAAGCTGCTTGAGGCCGAGCTGAATGCGCGTCTTGGCTTCGTCGAAGTCCAAAATAACGACGTTCAGCTTCTGATCGAGCTCGACCACCTCTGACGGGTGGTTGATGCGGCTCCACGAAAGGTCGGTAATGTGTACCAGACCGTCGACGCCACCAAGGTCGATAAATACCCCGTAGCTCGTGATGTTCTTGACCACCCCTTCGAGTACTTGACCCTTCTCGAGCTGGCCGATGATCTTGCGCTTTTGCTCTTCGAGGTCGGCCTCGATAAGGGCTTTGTGCGAAACCACCACATTCTTGAACTCGTGGTTGATCTTGACGATCTTGAATTCCATAGTCTTGTCGACGAAGATGTCGTAGTCGCGAATTGGCTTGACGTCGATTTGCGATCCGGGCAAAAAGGCCTCGAGACCAAAAACGTCGACGATCATACCGCCCTTGGTGCGGGCCTTCACGTAACCTTGAACGATTTCTTCGGCTTCGAAGGCTTCGTTTACGCGGTCCCAAGCCTTAATCGAGCGGGCCTTGCGGTGCGAGAGCACGAGCTGTCCCAGCTTGTCTTCTTGCTTGTCCACCAATACCTCTACGACGTCGCCGACTTTGAGGTCGGGATTGTAGCGGAACTCGTTCAGCGATACGACACCTTCAGACTTAGATGAAATGTCAATGATGGCGTCGCGATCGGTCAACTGAACGACTACGCCATTAACTACTTGGTGCTCTACAGAAGTAACCAGCGTGGCTTCATAAAGCTGCTCCAACGCCTTGTGTTCTTCGCTGCGCGCACCGTACCCTGATTCGTACGCGTCCCAATCAAAGGTTACGTCTTCTTCTTCGGTATCGAACTCGAGCACAAGCTCTTCTTCGTCAGCTAGGTCTTCAGCCACCTCTACGGCAACGGCTTCAACGGTTTCTACTTCGGGGGTTGCCTCCACTTCTGCGGTGGCTTGTTCTTGGATTTGGCCCTCCAATTCGGGGTTTAGCTCTTCAGACATGAGCTTGAGGTCTTGTATCTGGCGCCCAGAAAGGACTGCGGCTTAGCGCGCAGAGACGTTAGGTAGTAAATCCCTCTTGGCGTCCTTTCGCAACGCGTACCAAAAAGGGATCGCAAAGGTAGGTAAAATCCGCGCTCAATCAACGAATTAAAATAAAAAAGCCCCGAAAATCGGGGCTTAGTTCTACGCAAATGATACGTTACGCGTTGAATTTTTGCTTGAGAAGCAAGGTCGTTGTCGAATCCGGGCGCTCGATGGGCATCGCCAAAGCGCGGTCCCAGATCAAGTTGGCCAAAACGCCCAGCGAGCGCGAAACCCCAAACAGCACTGTGAAGAAGTCGTACTCCACCATGCCGTAGTGCATGAGCAGCTGCCCGCTGTGGGCGTCGACGTTCGGATACGGATTCTTAACCTTACCCGTAGCCTCGAGAATTCCCGGAACCACTTCAAAAATGTTGCTTACTACCTTAAACAACGGATCCTCGGGCATATGCTTCTGGGCAAACTCGCGCTGCGCCATGTAGCGCGGATCGGTCTTGCGCAGCACTGCGTGCCCAAATCCCGGAACAACCTTGCCGTTGGCTAGGGTTTGGTGCACGTACTGGGCTATTTGGTCCTTGCTCGGCTCCTGCGTTCCCAGCTCTTCCAGCATTTCCAGCGTCCACTTGATCACCTCTTGGTTGGCCAACCCGTGGAGCGGGCCTGCTAAACCGTTCATGCCCGCGGCAAAGCTCTGGTAGGCATCGCTCAGCGCGGACCCGACCAAATGCACGGCGTGCGCCGAAACGTTTCCGCCCTCGTGGTCCGAGTGAATCGTCATGTACAAGCGCATGAGCTCTCGGAACTCCTCGTTATCGTACCCCAACATGTGGGCGAAGTTGCCCGCCCAATCCAGCTTGGGATCAGGCTCAATATGGTCGCTGTTTTTGTAGGTGCGGCGGTAGATGTAGGCGGCAACCCTCGGAAGGCGGGCAATGAGGTTCATCGCATCTTCGTAGGTGTACTCCCAGTACTCCGATTTGCTGATTCCGCGCGCATAGGCCTTGCCAAATTCCGTTTCTGTGCGGAGGGCCATAATGCCCACCACAAACTGCGTCATGGGGTGCGCCGTCAGCGGCAAGGCATCGATGGCCTTGAACACGTGCTGCGGAACGATTGCACGTCGCGCCCAACTGTTGCTCAACCGACGCACGTCGTCGTCGTCCGGCATTTCATTCATCAAAATCAGGTGAAAAAGTCCCTCGGGAAGCGGCTCCGAACCACCTGGGTACTTCGGCAACTTGGCTTGAAGCTCTGGAATGCTGTAGCCCCTAAACCGAATGCCCTCTTGGGAATCCAACTTCGAGGTTTCGCAAATCAGCGCCGTCATGCCGCGCATGCCTTGGTACACCTGGGCCACCGTGATTTCGCCCAGGCTTTCTTCACCGTGCTTCGCCAAAAACGCCTTTATCTCCGCTTGTGCCGGGGCGATTTTGGTTGAAAAATGTTCTTTAATCCGATCCATATCAAGGGGTTGTTTTGTCGGTTACTTAAAATTCCATCCTGGGTACACGCCTGTGGCGCCGAGCATCTCTTCGATGCGCAGGAGCTGGTTGTACTTCGCCATGCGGTCAGAGCGCGACGCGGAACCCGTTTTGATTTGGCCCGTATTCAAGGCCACCGCCAAGTCCGCAATGGTCGAGTCCTCGGTCTCGCCTGAACGGTGCGACATAATGCAGGTCATCCCATTGCGCTGAGCCTTTTGTACCGTCGCAATAGTTTCGGTGAGGCTTCCGATTTGGTTCACTTTTACCAGAACCGAGTTCGCGGCATTGAGTTCAATACCCTTGGTCACCCGGTCAACGTTGGTCACAAACAGGTCGTCGCCAACAATTTGCACGCGGTTTCCAATGGCGGAATTTAGCTTGGACCAACCGGTCCAGTCGTCCTCAGCCAACCCGTCTTCAATCGAACGAATGGGGTACTGATCTACCCATTTGGTCCAGTAGGCCACTACTTCGTCGGTGGTCATGGTCGCGCCCCCAGACTTTTTGAAGGTGTACAGGCCCGTTTTTTCGTCGTACAGCTCAGTCATGGCCGCATCCATGGCAATAACGAGGTCATTGCCGGCGGTAAATCCTGCCTTGTGAATAGCCTCCAACACGGTCTCGATAGCCTCTTCGTTGGAGCGAATGTTGGGCGCAAATCCGCCCTCGTCGCCCACATTGGTGCTGTACCCCTTGGCCTTTAGCACCGACTTGAGGTGGTGAAACACTTCGGTGCCCATCTGAAGACCTTGGCTGAAGCTGGTTGCTCCAACCGGCATTACCATAAATTCCTGGAAATCGATGGCGTTGTCGGCATGCGCTCCGCCGTTGAGAATGTTCATCATCGGCACCGGCAGCGTGCGGGCGGTGGCCCCGCCGACGTACTGAAACAAGGGTAGTCCGCTTGCCTGCGCCGCAGCACGGGCCGCAGCCAACGAAACCGCCAAAATAGCGTTTGCACCTAATCGGGCTTTGTTGGGCGTTCCGTCGGCCTCGAGCATGGCCATGTCAACCTCTGCCTGATCAGTCACCTCAAGTCCAACTACGGCTTGCGCCAATTCGCCATTCACGTGATCCACGGCGCGAAGCACCCCTTTTCCGAGGTAGCTGCGCGCATCGCCGTCGCGGAGCTCAACCGCTTCGTGCGCACCCGTCGACGCACCCGAAGGCACAGCCGCACGGCCAAAATGGCCAGAGTCGGTAACCACATCCGCTTCAACCGTAGGGTTTCCGCGGGAATCTAAAATTTGGCGAGCATAAACAGAAGTAATCGTAGGCATGTTAGGCAGGGATTGGTTGGTTCATTAACGCAACGAATTCATCAAAAAGGTATTGGGCATCGTGCGGACCCGGAGAGGCCTCTGGGTGGTACTGCACACTAAAAGCTGGCACGTCCGTGCGGCGAATTCCCGCTACGGTGCCGTCGTTGAGGTGGATGTGGGTCAACTCCACATTGATTGCGGCCTTGACCTCATCCATCGACACGGCAAAACCATGGTTCTGCGACGTGATCTCCCCCTTACCGGAGCGGAGGTTTTTAACTGGGTGGTTAATTCCCCGGTGGCCGTTGTGCATCTTGTAGGTGCTGAGCCCAGAAGCCAAAGCGATCATTTGGTGGCCAAGGCAGATACCAAACGCCGGGGTGCCCGAAGCCAAAATCTGGCGAACCGTGGCAATCACTCCAGGGCTCGCTGCGGGATCTCCGGGGCCATTGGACAAAAAGTAGCCATCGGGTTTATCGGCAGAAAGCACGTCAAAGGGCGTGTCGTACGGATACACCGTGACGCGGCACCCCACGCGGACCAGGTTGCGCAAAATGTTGCGCTTTACGCCCAAATCAAGGGCCGCCACGTGAAACTTCGCATCAGGTGCCCCCACGGTGTAGGGCTCGTTCGTGCTAACGACGGAACACAGCTCGAGCCCCTTCATGTTGGGTGCATCTGCGAGTCGCTGCGCTGCCTGCTCTAAGCTGAGTTCGGTGGTCACCACCGCATTCTGGGCCCCAAAATCGCGGATGTGCTGTACTAAGGCCCGAGTATCCACCTCAGATACCACGACCGACCCCTTCATGAAGTCTGCCAAGCTCCGGTGGCCGCCGCGCACGCGAGATGCCAAATCGCTAAAATTTCGGCATACCAAGCCCGCTATCTGAACCTCAGCAGACTCATTCTCCTCGGGAGCCACACCGTAGTTACCGATATGCGCCGTTGCGGTCACCATGATTTGGCCCTTGTAGCTCGGGTCGGTAAAAATCTCTTGATATCCGGTCATTCCGGTATTGAAGCAAATTTCGCCCACCGAAGTGCCGTCAATACCCACCGAAACCCCTTCGAAGTAGGTGCCATCTGCAAGCAGTACAAAGGCTTTTGAATTCATTTTCAATCGTTAAGAATTGGGCACAAAAAAAGGATAAGGGGCCTCCTTATCCTTTGCAAAGTACGAGCCAATCACGGTTTATTCCGCGTCGTTCGAATCGGTGTTTTCGGCTACTTCCGGAGCTTCCGGAGCAACTTCAGCCGCAGGTGCCGGAGCAGCCGCCGCCGGGGCAGCAGCCTTAGTGCGGCTACGGCGCGTGTTCTTCTTGGCCTCTTTCTTGGCGTTCGAGTAGATCTCGTTGAAGTCAACCAACTCAATCATGGCCATTTCGGCGTTGTCACCCAGACGGTTACCCGTCTTGATGATGCGGGTGTAGCCACCGGGGCGGTCGCCCACCTTCACAGCTACCTCGCGAAAGAGTTCCGCAACAGCCTCCTTATTCTGAAGGTACGAGAACACCATACGGCGGTTGTGCGTGCTGTCAGACTTTGAACGCGTAACCAAAGGCTCCACGTACTTCTTAAGTTCCTTCGCCTTGGCCAACGTAGTGTTGATGCGCTTGTGCGTAATCAACGACGCCGCCATATTGCTCAGCATCGCCTTGCGGTGCGAAGCCGTACGTCCTAAGTGGTTAAATTTCTTGCCGTGACGCATGTCTTATTCTTTATCGAGTTTGTACTTGGTAATATCCATACCGAACGTCAAGCCGAGGCGAGCTACCAGCTCTTCGAGTTCAGTGAGTGACTTCTTTCCGAAGTTGCGGAACTTCATCAAATCTTGCTTCGTGTACGAAACCAGGTCTGAAACAAGTTCAACTTCGGCGGCCTTCAAGCAATTCAAGGCGCGCACGCTCAATTCGAGTTCGGTGAGCGGACGCAGCAAAAGCTTGCGCATCTCCAGCACCTCTTCGTCGTAGGTCTCAGACTCTACAGCAACCTCGGTCTCGGCGACCATGCGGTCGTCGGTAAACAGCAGGAAGTGCTGAATCAAGATCTGGGCCGACTCGGTGAGCGCGTCCATCGGAGCAATCGAACCGTCGGTCTCGATGTTGAGGACCAACTTTTCGAAGTCCGTCTTCTGCTCCACACGGAAGTTTTCTACGTCAAAGCTGACGTTCTTCATCGGCGTGTAGATCGAATCCATGAAGATGGTGCCTATGGGGGCGTCAACCTTCTTGTTCTCTTCAGCCGGAACGTATCCGCGACCCTTTTCAATGGTGAACTCTAGTTCCAACTTGATCGAAGCGTCCATGTTGCAAATCACGAGGTCGGGATTCAGCACTTGGAAGTTGGTCAAAAAGGCTGAAAGGTCGCCTGCCTTAAAGGCATCTTTACCTGAAATAACCACTTTAACCGTTTCGCCTTCGGTACCGTCGATTTGGCGCTTGAAGCGGACTTGCTTCAAATTCAAAATCATCTCGGTAACGTCTTCGACTACACCTTTGATGGTTGAGAACTCGTGGTCTACACCTTGAATGCGCACGCTGGTAAAGGCAAAACCCTCCAACGAGTTCAGCAGAACGCGGCGCAGCGCGTTGCCCACGGTAAGACCGAAGCCGGGCTCCAAGGGGCGGAATTCAAACTGACCCAGGTTCTCAGACGTCGAGATGACGTGAACCTTGTCAGGCTTTTGGAAAGGAAGAATCGGCATAGCTTATTTCGAGTAGAGTTCGACAATCAGTTGCTCCTTGATGTTCTCCGGGATCATATCGCGGGTAGGAACACTGAGCATTTTTCCGCTCATTGTGGCGGAGTTCCACTGCATCCAAGGGTATTGGTCGGCACGAGCAGAACCGAGGCTGTTCGAAACAACCTCCAGAGACTTTGAGCGCTCGCGAACGGCGATCTCGTCGTTCAGCGTAACCGAGTACGAAGGAATGTTCAGTACTTCACCGTTCACCGTAATGTGGCAGTGCGTAACCAATTGGCGAGCCGCACGGCGCGTAGGAGCAATTCCTAGACGGTACACGACGTTGTCCAAGCGGCGCTCGCACAGCTGAAGCAGAACCTCACCGGTGATGCCCTTTGAACGAGACGCGTGGTCAAACATGATGCGGAACTGGCGCTCCAGAATTCCGTAGGTGTACTTCGCCTTTTGCTTTTCAGCAAGCTGTACAGAGTATTCGCTCTTCTTGCCGCGCTTGCGCTGGAATCCGTGCTGCCCCGGAGGGTAGTTGCGCTTATCCAGTGAGCGATCCGGACCAAAGATGGGTTCGCCAAAACGACGGGCGATTTTCGTAACAGGACCTCGGTAACGTGCCATTTCTTTCTGCTTCTTTTAACTTATTACTATACGCGACGGCGCTTGGGCGGACGGCATCCGTTGTGCGGAATCGGCGTGATGTCCACGATTTCCGTCACTTCAATGCCCGTATTGGCGAGGCTGCGGATGGCGCTTTCGCGACCGTTGCCCGGCCCTTTTACGTACACCTTCACCTTGCGAAGACCTGCCTCCATCGCTACACCCGCAGCTTGCTCTGCAGCAACCTGAGCGGCGTAGGGGGTGTTCTTTTTCGAACCGCGGAAGCCCATCTTACCGGCTGACGACCACGAGATCACCTGACCTTGGGTGTTCGTCAACGCAATGATGATGTTGTTGAACGTAGTGCTGATGTGCGCTTCGCCCACCGACTCCACTTTAACCTTCCGCTTCTTCGTAGTCTTCGCGGATTTTGTATTCTGTTTTGCCATCGCTTCTAACGCTTAATGCTTATTTAGTTGCCTTCTTCTTGTTTGCTACCGTCTTGCGCTTACCCTTACGAGTACGGCTGTTGTTCTTGGTACGCTGACCGCGCAACGGAAGTCCCAGACGGTGGCGAATGCCGCGCTGGCATCCGATGTCCATAAGGCGCTTAATGCTCATCGATACCTCGGAACGGAGCTCGCCCTCCACCTTCATGCTGCCCGTGATGAAGTCACGGATGAGCTGGAGCTGCTCGTCAGTCCAATCTTGAACCTTGATGTTGACATCTACGCCAACCGTAGTCAGAATCTCTTTCGCTTTGGAGCGACCGATTCCGTAGATGTAGGTCAAGCCGATTTCACCGCGCTTGTTCCGGGGGAGGTCAATACCTGCAATACGTGCCATTATTCTATTCGGATTGGATTAGCCCTGACGCTGCTTGAGCTTCGGATTTTTCTTGTTAATGATGTACAAGCGGCCTTTGCGGCGGACAATTTTGCAGTCCGCGCTGCGCTTTTTGAGGGATGCTCTAACTTTCATCGGTTGCGATTATAACTTCAGTTTAGTAGCGGTAAACAATTCGTGCTTTGGTCAAATCATACGGAGACAACTCCAACTTCACCCGATCTCCTGGCAAAAGCTTGATGTAGTGCATCCGCATTTTGCCCGAGATGTGCGCGGTAACGACGTGGCCGTTTTCCAGCTCCACACGAAACATCGCGTTAGAGAGGTTTTCGGTAATCGTACCGTCTTGGGAGATCGCGCCTTGCTTCGACATAGACTTAGATTGATTCGGGATTGCGACCGCGAATGCGGCCCCCTTCCATCAAGCCATCGTAGTGGCGGTTCAACAAGTAGCTCTCGATTTGCATCAGCGTATCAAGAACTACACCCACGATAATCAGCAGTGAAGTACCGCCGTAAAACTGTGCCCAGGTCATGCTCACTCCAAAATTCATGAGTACCGCAGGTAGAATTGCGATACCTGAAAGGAGCAACGCACCGGGAAGCGTGATTTTTGCAAGGACGTCGTCGATAAAACGAGCCGTGTCGCCTCCGGGCTTAACCCCCGGAATAAATCCGCCATTGCGCGTCAAGTCGTCAGACATCTGCGTAGAGTTGATCTGAATCGCCGTGTAGAAGTAGGTGAAGACCAAAATCAGCACCACGAACACGAAATTGTACCAGAAACCTTGGATGTTGCCAAAGAGGTCTACCATCCACGAAGTGCCTTCACCCGTAAGCCCGGCATACTGAACCACCGTCAAGGGAATGAACATCAACGCTTGCGCAAAAATGATCGGCATTACCCCCGAGGCATTCACCTTGATCGGCAGGTAGCTGCGGCCAAGAGACTTGGAACTTCCGCCGGCAACGCGCTTGGCGTACTCCAAAGGAATCTGGCGAACCGCTTGCGTAAGCGCAATGGCGAACAAAATCACCAAGTACAGCGCGACCATCTCCAAGAGGAATACGATCCAACCTCCGCCCGCAGGACTCAGCTGGGTAACCAACTCTTGAAGGAACGACTGCGGAAACGAGGCAATGATACCGATCATGATCAACAGAGAGATACCGTTGCCAATGCCCTTGTCGGTGATCTTTTCTCCAAGCCACATCGCGAAGATGGTACCCGAAATCAACGTAATCCAGGCGCTAAACCAAAACAACTCCGTAGGCAGGGTTACCTGCACCCCTTGGTACATCAGGTTGGTGATGTATCCCGGTGCCTGTGCAGCAACCACCAGAATCGTTAAGTAGCGCGTGATTTGGTTGAGTTTGCGGCGACCCGACTCCCCTTCTTTCTGCATTTTGCTGATCGCAGGAATGGCGAGTCCGGCAAGTTGCATGAAGATCGAAGCCGAGATGTAGGGCATGATACCCAAAGCGAGTATCGAGGCGTTGGCAAATGCTCCGCCAGAAAACGCGTTGATCAAGCCCACCAACCCTTCAGAGGCCTGGTTTTGCAACTGATCCAAACTCGAAGGATCAATACCGGGCAAAACCACGTTCGAACCCAAGCGGTAAACCAGGATCAATCCAGCAGTCAACGTGATTTTGTCACGCAGCTCCTGGATAGCCCAGATATTCTTAAAGGTTTCGATGAGCTTTTTCATTACTCGGTGACTTCTTGAAGAAGGCTAATGCTACCGCCCGCAGCCGTAATGGCTGAGGCAGCTGACTGGCTTACTTTGTGTACACGGATGGTCAAGGCCGTCTTCACCTCACCACGTCCAAGCACTTTGATCAAATCGTTCTTGCCTGCAAGACCGAACTGAACCAGTTCAATAGGGCTAATTTCTTTGATGCTGTGGGTAGTAGCAAGCTGCTCGAGCACGTCGAGGTTGATGGCGCGGAATTCTACGCGGTTTGGATTCTTGAAACCAAACTTCGGTACGCGACGCTGAAGGGGCATCTGGCCACCCTCAAAACCAATCTTCTTGCTGTAGCCCGTGCGAGCCTTTTGACCTTTGTGACCAGCTCCGGCGGTTCCGCCGTTGCCAGTACCTTCACCACGTCCGAGGCGCTTTTTGGTCTTCACTGCTCCAGGAGCAGGCTTAAGTTCGTGCAATGCTGCCATGATCGTTAGGCGTTTACTTCTTCAACTTTAACTAAGTGGTTCACAGCGCGAACCATTCCCAAAATCTGGGGCGTAGCCTCGTGTTCAACCGTTTGGTTCATCTTGCGAAGACCCAGGGCGGTCATGGTGGCCTTTTGGTACGGCGGACGATCGATCGTGCTGCGCACCTTGGTGACTTTAATACGTGCCATGGATTCGAATATTAACCGTTGAACACTTTATCTAACGCGATTCCGCGCGTCTTTGAAACCAGCTTCGCGTCGCGCATCAGGTGAAGAGCTTCAAACGTCGCCTTAACTAGGTTGTGGGGGTTTGATGAGCCCTTGCTCTTGGCAAGAACGTCATGTACACCAACACTCTCCAGTACCGCGCGCATAGCACCACCGGCGATAACACCCGTACCGTGCGATGCAGGACGAAGGAATACACGCGCACCACCAAACTTGCCGTCTTGCTCGTGCGGAACCGTTCCTTTCAGGATCGGAAACTTGTACAAGTTCTTTTTCGCGTCTTCGATGCCTTTGGTAACGGCTTCGCTTACTTCTTTGGATTTGCCCAAGCCGTAACCGCCGATACCGTTTTCGTCACCCACCACGACAATGGCAGTGAAGCTGAAGGTACGGCCACCCTTGGTGGTCTTGGTAACGCGTTGCACACCTACGAGGCGGTCAACCAGCTCAAGTCCGCTAGGCTTTACTTTTTTAGATGCAGTCTCTTTCATAACAGTCTTAGAAATTCAGGCCACCCTCGCGAGCACCCTCAGCCAATGATTTTACGCGTCCGTGGTACAGGAATCCGCCGCGGTCAAACGATACCGATTCAATCCCCTTGGCCTTGGCCATTTCGGCAATCTTCTTGCCTACTTGATGGGCTTGCTCCAGCTTTGATCCCGTTACGTCGCGGCCGGACTTCTTCAATGAAGATGCGGCACACAGCGTAACCCCTGAAAGGTCATCGATGATTTGAGCATAGATTTCTTTGCTCGAGCGGAACACTGCGAGGCGCGGGCGAGCGGCGGTACCTTCGACCACCTTACGAACGCGCAGGTGAATGCGCTCACGACGAGTTAACGATTTTGTTGCCATAGTTTATTACTTCTTAGCACCTGATTTACCTGCCTTGCGGCGAACAATTTCACCCACGTAGCGCACCCCTTTGCCTTTGAACGGCTCAGGTTTGCGAAGGCTGCGAATTTTTGAAGCGACCGCGCCGAGGAGTTGCTTGTCAAACGACGCGAGCTCCACAATGGGGTTCTTACCTTTTTCAGATACCGTATTCAACTTTACTTCGCTCGGAATCTGCATCACGAAGATGTGTGAGTAACCCAGCGCCAACTCCAAGTTTTGACCTTGATGCGAAGCGCGGTAACCTACACCCACGAGTTCCAGGTTCTTGGCAAAACCTTGAGACACGCCCAAGATCATGTTTTGAATCAATGCTCGGTACAGGCCGTGCTGGGCACGGTGATCTTTGTGGTCTGAAGGGCGAACTACGGTCAGCACATCACCCTCGCGCTCGAGCGTAATGTCTGAATTCACTTCCTGCGTCAAAGTGCCTAATTTGCCTTTAACGGTTACCACGTTTCCCGCGATCGAAAGCTCGACGCCTGCGGGAATAGTGATGGGGGATTTACCAACTCGTGACATGACTAATCCTTAGTAAACTACACAAACAACTTCACCACCCACATTCTGGGTACGTGCCTCTTTGTCGGTCATCATGCCGTGTGAAGTACTCACAATGGCAATACCCAAACCGTTCTTCACGCGGGGGAGCTCATCGCTGCCCTTAAAGTTGCGAAGACCCGGACGAGAAACGCGATCAATGCCGCGGATTACCGAGCGCTTAGACGCCTTGTCGTACTTGAGGGCGACCTTAAGAAGACCTTGAGGGCCAACTTCGTCTACCTTGTAGCTCTTGATGAAGCCCTGGTCCATCAAAATGCGCGCAATTTCCGCCTTCATTTTGCTGTTCGGAACCTCAACAACTGCGTGACCAGCCTTCGCTCCGTTGCGAATGCGCGTCAAAAAATCTGCAATGGGATCAGTATACATAACTAATTCGTTCTATTGAGGTTACCAGCTGCTCTTCTTAACTCCTGGGATCAAGCCATTCAGGGCCATTTCGCGGAAGGTTACCCGTGAAATTCCGAACTGACGCATGTAGCCGCGGGGACGACCCGTCAACTTGCAGCGGTTGTGAAGGCGTACCGGAGAGGCATTCTTCGGAAGCTTTTGAAGCGCGTCGTAATCGCCTGCTTCTTTCAATGCGGCACGCTTAGCAGCATACTTTGCAACCAGAGCTTCGCGCTTGCGCTCACGCGCTTTCATTGATTCTTTTGCCATGACTTACTTCTTAAAAGGCATTCCAAAGTTTTGCAGGAGGGCCTTGCACTCCTTATCGGTGTTTGCCGAGGTGACAAACGTGATGTCCATACCGGAGATGCGGTTGACCTTGTCAATTTCAATCTCAGGGAAGATGATCTGCTCCGTGATACCGAAGGTGTAGTTGCCACGACCATCAAAGCCATCTTTCAGACCTTGGAAGTCACGAATGCGCGGAAGCGACGACACCAAAAGGCGATCGAAGAATTCGTACATGCGCTCTCCACGAAGCGTAACGCGCACACCAACCGGCATTCCTTTGCGCAACTTGAAGTTAGAGATATCTTTTTTAGACTTAGTAGCTACGGCCTTCTGACCTGCGATGGTCGTCATCTCCTCGATGGCGTACTCGATCAACTTCTTGTCAGACACCGCTGCTCCGAGGCCTTGGCTCAAAACAATCTTTTGAAGGCGCGGAACCTGCATGTGGTTCGTGTAGGAAAACTGCTCCATCATGGCCGGAACGACCTGACCGAGGTACTTCTTTTTAAGATTCGGTTCCATTACTTAATTACTTCACCTGTTTTTTTCGCTACGCGAACTTTAACACCATTTGCTTCGACGCGGATACCCGTGCGGGTAGCGTTGCCTTTAGCATCAAGAAGCATCAGATTAGATACGTGAAGCGGTGCTTCAACTTTCTCTAGACCTCCCTGGGGATTCGTAGCACTCGGCTTGATGTGCTTCGTGACCAGATTGACACCCTCAACAATCGCGCGGTGCTGCTTGGGGATCATGCGGACAACCTTACCCTTCTCACCCTTGTGGGCACCAGCGATCACTACTACCGTGTCTCCAGTTTTAATGTGAAACTTTGCCATCGTCGTAGGCGATTAAAGCACTTCAGGTGCTAGTGAAACAATCTTCATGTATTGCTTATCGCGGAGCTCACGGGCAACGGGTCCGAAGACACGCGTTCCGCGCATTTCGTCAGCCGCATTAAGTAGCACGCAAGCGTTATCATCGAAACGGATGTAGGATCCATCAGGACGACGGATTTCCTTGGTCGTGCGCACCACTACCGCTTTAGAAACGGTACCTTTTTTCGCATTACCCGAAGGAGTAGCGTCTTTAACCGTTACTACAATGGTATCACCCACTGAAGCGTAGCGACGGCGAGTACCACCAAGTACGCGAATCACCAAAACTTCTTTGGCGCCGGTATTGTCCGCAACGCGGAGCCGAGATTCAGTCTGTAGCATCTTTTAATTACTTAGCGCGCTCAATAACTTCAACAACACGCCACTTCTTCGTTTTAGAAAGGGGACGTACTTCCATAATGCGAACGGTGTCACCCTTGTTGCAGTCGTTCGTCTCGTCGTGAGCATGGAACTTCTTAGAAAAGGTGATGAACTTGCCGTACATGCCGTGCTTTACGCGGCGTGAAACGTTAACCGTCACGGTTTTATCCATGGCAGACGAGGTTACTACCCCGATGCGCTCTTTGCGCAGATTGCGTTGGTTTTCCATCGTATTAATTCTTAGAACGCTGGGTCAATTCGGTTGCCAAACGCGCTACATCCTTGCGGAGCGCAGCAATACGCATGGGGTTCTCAAGCGGGCTCAAGCGGTGCTTGCGCTTAAGGTCAAGCAATTCTGACTTGAGGTTTTGGTACTGGGTACCTACCTCTTCGTTGCTCAATTTTTTCAGTTCTGCAGTAGTCATGTCAATACGAGCATTAAGCGTTTACTAAATCACGACGTACCACGAACTTGGTTTTAACCGGAAGCTTTTGGGCCGCAAGGCGAAGAGCCTCCTTGGCGATATCTTCAGGTACTCCGTCAAGCTCGAACAGCATGCGTCCTGGGCGCACTACAGCTGCCCAGTATTCTACGGCACCTTTACCCTTACCCATACGAACCTCAAGAGGCTTTTTCGTGATTGGTTTGTCCGGGAAGATGCGAATCCAGAGCTGTCCCTCACGCTTCATGTAGCGGGTGGCGGCGATACGCGCAGCCTCAATCTGGCGCGCGGTCATCCAAACCTCCTCGAGGGATTTAATTCCATACGAACCGAAGGCCAAGGTGGCTCCGCGCTGGGCGGTGCCTTTCATCTTGCCCTTAAACATTTTGCGGTACTTAGTCTTTTTAGGCTGAAGCATGGCTATTGCGCTTTACGGTTGTTGTTATTCGGGCGACGGCGCTCGCGACGTCCGCCACGGTCGTTGCCACTAGCCGGAGCACCTGTGCCTGCACCCGCGCCTACGCGCTTAGTTTGGCCGAGGACGTTGCTGAGGTCACGCTTTCCGTAGACTTCGCCTTTCATGATCCACACCTTGATGCCGATGCGGCCGTAGGTGGTGTGGGCTTCAGAGATGTAGTAATCAATGTCTGCACGGAACGTGTGAAGCGGAGTACGACCCTCTTTGAACTTCTCGGAACGGGCGATTTCTGCACCGTTCAAACGTCCGCTCAACTGAACCTTGATACCTTCAGCACCCATGCGCATCGTGCTGCCCATAGACATCTTAACTGCGCGACGGAAGGAGATACGGCCTTCGATCTGGCGAGCGATGCTGTCAGCCACCAACTTAGCGTCAAGCTCAGGACGCTTGATTTCGTGGATGTTGATTTGAACTTCTTTCTTGGTCAACTTCTTGAGCTCTTCGCGAAGCTTGTCAACTTCTTGACCGCCCTTACCGATGATTACGCCCGGACGAGCCGTGGCAATGGTAATGGTAACCAGTTTCAGCGTGCGCTCAATGATGATGCGCGAAACGTTGGCACGGCTTAGCCGAGCATAGAGGTACTTGCGAATCGCTGCATCTTCAGCGATTTTGTCTCCGTAGTTACGGCCGCCGTACCAGTTAGACTCCCATCCACGGATGTAGCCCAGGCGGTTGCCAATAGGATTTGCTTTTTGTCCCATGATTAGGCGTTTTCAGAGCTAGTTGAACCTTCTTCGGCTACACGACCCACAACCAGGGTAACGTGGTTAGAGCGCTTGCGCACACGGTGGGCACGGCCCTGCGGTGCGGGTTGGATGCGCTTCAGCATACGGCCTCCATCAACCGAGATGCTCTGAACGACAAGACCAGCGTCCACCGAAGCTTCGGGGTTCTTGGCTTGCCAGTTGCTCAGGGCAGAAAGCAGCAGCTTCTCGAGGCGAATTGACGCCTCTTTGCTGCTGTGCTTAAGAACGTAGAGCGCCTTGGCAACCTCCATTCCACGAATGAGGTCGGCCATCAAACGCATCTTGCGCGGCGAAGTTGGGCAGTTGTTCAGTGAAGCCATTGCTACACTGCGGCGTGCCTCTTTAATCGCTTCAGCGCGATTTTTTTTACGAGCTCCCATCGCTAATTACTTTTTGCCTTTATCTTTTTTACCGGCATGGCCACGGAACACACGGGTCGGAGCAAATTCTCCGAGTTTGTGACCCACCATGTTTTCGGTAACATAAACCGGAACGAAGGTTTTGCCGTTGTGAACCGCAATGGTTTGGCCGACAAAATCTGGACTAATCATTGAAGCGCGCGACCAAGTCTTGATCACGGTCTTCTTACCTGCTTCCACGTTCTCCATTACGCGCTTTTCAAGCTTGAAATGGATGTAGGGACCTTTTTTAAGCGAACGTGCCATGATTACTTCTTGCGTTTTTCAATGATGTAGCGGTTGCTCGCCTTCTTCGGCGTGCGCGTCTTGTAGCCCTTCGCGGGTAGACCCTTGCGTGAACGCGGGTGACCACCTGAAGCACGACCTTCACCACCACCCATGGGGTGATCGACAGGGTTCATAGCAACACCA
Source organism: Bacteroidota bacterium (assembly GCA_016868755.1). GTDB lineage: Bacteria > Bacteroidota > Bacteroidia > Flavobacteriales > Schleiferiaceae > TMED14. The sequence continues at coordinate 91,175 of VGFU01000004.1, forward strand.
CGGTTGCGCGGGCGACGTCCCAGCCAACGGCTGCGACCTGCCTTACCGCTGTCCACTTGAGCGTGGTCTGCGTTAGAAACAGTACCAACCGTTGCCATGCACTCGGTCAAGATCATACGGCTTTCACCTGAAGGCATGCGAAGAACGGCGTACTTGCCGTCACGCGCAGCAAGCTGAGCAAAAGCACCCGCAGACCGCGCGATGATGCCACCTTGACCTGGGCGCAACTCGATGTTGTGCACAATGGTACCCAAGGGCATTTCACCAAGCTTCATAGCGTTCCCTACTTCGGGAGCGATACCTGAGCCGCTGAATACGGTTTGACCTACCTGAATGCCGTTTGGGGCAATGATGTAGCGCTTCTCGCCGTCCGCGTAGACCAACAGGGCGATGAACGCCGTGCGGTTGGGATCGTACTCGATGCTCTTTACCGTAGCAGGAATGTTAAACTTTTCACGCTTGAAGTCGACCAAACGGTAGCGCTGCTTTGCACCACCACCGAGGTAGCGCATCGTCATCTTACCGGTATTGTTACGACCGCCTGAACGCTTCTTCGAAACGGTGAGGCTCTTTTCAGGAGCTGACGCCGTTACTGCGGCGAAATCATTCACCGAACGCAGGCGCTGGCCTGGGGTAATCGGTTTTAGTTTACGTACGCCCATGACTTAGAGGTTAGCGTAGATATCAATTGTTTCACCAGCACGCACCTCGATAACCGCTTTTTTAACCGAAGGCTTGCGACCTTCCATCATTCCGGCTTTAGTGTAGCGTACAATGCGCTTAGCGGGTGCAATCATCGTGCGTACGTTCTCGACGTTCACTTTGTAGGCAGCCTCTACCGCTTTTTTAATTTGAACCTTGTTGGCCTTTTTGTCTACGACAAATGTGTAGCGATTCGCTCCCTCTGCTGAGGCAGTCGCTTTCTCGGTGAGCACCGGGCGAATTAGAATCTGTTCCATCACTATTTGGCCGTTAAGGCGGTTTCAATTTTCGCAATCGAAGGCTCAACTAAGACCAGTGTGCCACCGTTCAAAATTGCGTAAGTGCTTAATTCTGAAGCGATTACAACTTTTGAGCCCTCAAAATTGCGGGACGACAAATATACTGAATTATTCGGTTCAGCCAAGACCAGCGTGGATTTCTTTCCTTCAAGACCTAAGGCCTTGAGGATCACCGCGTAATCTTTAGTCTTGGGCGCCGTCATCGCGATTTGGTCCACGACCAAGATCTGATTTGAGGCCGCCAACTGGCTGAGTGCCGACTTACGCGCTACCAACTTAAGCTTCTTGTTGAGCTTAAATCCGTAGTCGTGCGGAATCGGTCCGAAGACGCGACCACCGCCGCGGTACAACGGAGACTTCATGCTGCCGTGGCGAGCACCACCCGTGCCCTTTTGCTTGTGCAGCTTCTTTGTGGTACGCGCGATTTCGGCACGCTGTTTTGACTTGTGCGTTCCTTGGCGTTGGTTGGCCAAGTACTGCTTCACGTCGAGGTACATCGCGTGATCGTTTGGCGTAACGCCAAAAACCTCGTCGTTCAACTGAGCCGTGCGGCCAGTCTCTTTACCTTGCTGATTGAGAATACGAACTTCCATTACTTCTCTACAATTACGAGCGATTGCTTCGCGCCGGGAATGGAACCTTTAACCACGAGCAGATTTTTCTCTGCATCGACCTTCAAGATTTGAAGGTTTTGAACTTTGACACGGCTGTTGCCCGTGCGGCCGGCCATGCGCATTCCACGGAATACACGGCTGGGGTCAGAACCCGCACCGATTGAACCTGGAGCGCGAAGGCGGTTGTGTTGACCGTGGGTAGACTCACCGACACCGCTAAAGCCGTGGCGCTTAACTACACCCTGGAAGCCCTTGCCCTTTGATTGGCCAACGACGTCAACGAACTCGCCTTCTTCAAACATGGCCACGGTGAGAACCTCACCCAGAGCCACTTCAGAACCGAACTCGCGGAATTCAACATATTTCGCTTTAGCAGAGGTGTTCGCCTTTGCAGCGTGGCCGGAGGCAGGTGCGATGGCGTTTTTCTTTTCGCCAAAGCCGATCTGCACGGCTTCGTAGCCATCGACATCGTTCGTCTTGAGCTGGGTCACCACGCAGGGGCCAAGCTCAATAACGGTGCACGGAAAATTCTTTCCGTCACCGTCGAAGATGCTGGTCATTCCGATTTTTTTGCCAATTAGTCCAGGCATTTTCAGGAATTCTAGGGGTTATTACACTTTGATTTCGACCTCAACACCGCTGGGAAGCTCAAGCTTCATCAGAGCATCGATGGTTTTACTTGAAGACGAGTAGATGTCAAGCAAACGCTTGTAGCTTGACAGCTCGAATTGCTCACGCGCCTTTTTGTTGACGTGCGGGCTGCGCAGTACGGTGTAGATGCGCTTGTTGGTAGGCAAAGGAATCGGACCGTTAACTACGGCTCCGGTGCTCTTCACCGTCTTAACAATTTTCTCGGCGCTCTTGTCTACGAGGTTGTGGTCGTAGGACTTAAGCTTGATGCGAATTTTCTGGCTCATCGATCCTATTATTTGCCTTTTACTTTTTCAATTACCGCCTCAGAAATGTTTTGTGGGGTTTCTGAGAAGTGGCTGAACTCCATGCTTGAAGAACCGCGACCTGAGGTCAAGGTGCGCAACGTAGTTACGTATCCAAACATTTCGCTCAAGGGCACTTTGGCGCGAACGAGGCTGTCGCCATCTTTCGTGTCCATACCTTCAACCATTCCACGGCGCTTGTTGAGGTCACCCACAACGTCACCCATGTTGATTTCGGGCATAACGACCTCCATTTTCATGATCGGCTCGAGAATTACCGGACGCGCCTTGCGGGCAGACTCCTTGAATCCAATTTTAGCAGCCAATTCGAACGAAAGCGAGTCCGAGTCAACGGGGTGGAACGATCCGTCCGTGAGGGTCACCTTCATTGTGTCAATTCCGTATCCGGCCAAAGGACCGTTTTTCATTGCCTCTTTGAAGCCCTTCTCGATTGAAGGAACGTATTCTTTAGGAACGTTACCGCCCTTGATCTCGTTGACGAACTGAAGTCCGCCCGTGTGGCCTTCGTCAGCAGGTCCGATTGAGAACACAATGTCAGCGAACTTACCGCGACCACCGGTCTGCTTCTTGTACACTTCACGGTGGTTCACCGCAGCCGTCAAGGCTTCTTTGTACTGTACCTGAGGCGCGCCCTGGTTGCACTCAACCTTGAACTCACGCTTAAGGCGGTCCACAATGATTTCCAGGTGAAGCTCACCCATTCCGGAGATAACCGTTTGGCCGGTTTCTTCGTCGGTGTGCACGCGGAACGTGGGATCCTCTTCAGCCAATTTGGCCAGAGACATTCCAAGCTTGTCAACGTCAGCTTGGGTCTTGGGCTCTACCGCCAAACCGATAACGGGTTCAGGGAAGCTCATCGACTCAAGGATGATCGGCTTCTTCTCGTCGCAAAGGGTATCACCCGTACGGATGTCCTTGAAACCAACACCAGCTCCAATATCGCCCGCTTCGATCAATTCGATGGGGTTTTGCTTGTTAGCGTGCATTTGGAAGATGCGGCTGATGCGCTCTTTGTTGCCGGTACGCATGTTTTTGACGTACGAGCCCGCGTCGATCTTGCCGGAGTACACGCGGAAGAAGCAAAGACGGCCTACGAAGGGGTCGGTAGCAATCTTGAAGGCCAACGCCGCAAACGGCTCGGTAGACTCAGGCTTGCGAACTTCTTCTTCTTCGGTGTCAGGGTTGATGCCCGCGATGGCGTCTACGTCAACCGGTGAAGGTAGGTACTCCATAACCGCGTCCAGCATAGTCTGAACACCTTTGTTCTTGAAAGCAGATCCGCAAAGGACCGGCGTAATCTTCATGGCAATAACGGCCTTGCGGATCGCTGCCGTCAGCTCCTCACGCGTTATGCTTGCGGGGTCGTCAAAGAACTTCTCCATGAGGTTGTCGTCGAATTCGGCAACGGCCTCAACGAGCTTTTCGCGGTACTCCTCTACGGTGTCTACGAGGTCGGCAGGAATGTCGATCACGTCGTAGGTCATGCCTTGGGTTTCGTCGTTCCAAATAATGGCCTTCTTGTCGAGCAGGTCAACTACGCCACGGAATTCCGCTTCAGCGCCAATGGGCACCTGCAAAGGAACCGCGTTACCGCGAAGCTTGTCGTCAATTTGACGAACTACGTTGAAGAAGTCGGCACCGGTACGGTCCATTTTATTGACGAAGGCAATGCGCGGAACGCTGTACTTCGTGGCCTGACGCCATACCGTCTCCGTTTGGGGCTGAACGCCACCTACGGCACAAAGCAGGGCAACGGCGCCGTCGAGAACGCGCAGCGAGCGCTCCACCTCTACTGTGAAGTCAACGTGACCCGGAGTATCGATGATGTTAATCTTGTACTCTTCCGTTTGGCCGGCGATGTCCTTTCCCTGAACCGTCGGGAAGCGCCAAAAGCACGTCGTCGCCGCTGAGGTAATGGTGATACCGCGTTCTTGCTCCTGAACCATCCAGTCCATGGTAGCAGCGCCGTCGTGAACCTCACCAATCTTGTGGCTTACGCCCGTGTAGTAAAGGATGCGTTCGGTCGTCGTGGTTTTACCGGCATCAATGTGGGCCATGATGCCGATGTTGCGGGTGTATTTAAGGTCGCGTAAAGCCATCTTCGTAATCGTAAACTATTAGAAACGGAAGTGCGAGAACGCTTTGTTCGCCTCGGCCATTTTATGGGTATCCATACGCTTTTTCACTGCTGCACCTTCTTCTTTGGCGGCAGCCATGATTTCGCCGGCAAGCTTACCCGCCATGCTCTTTTCGTTGCGTCCGCGAGCGTAGCCGATCAACCACTTCATGGCAACTGAGATCTTGCGCTCAGGGCGGATTTGCTGCGGAATTTGGAAGGTAGCACCACCGACACGGCGGCTGCGTACTTCGACGTGGGGCATCACGTTGGTCAACGCGGTCTTCCACTGGTCCAAACCGTTGGCTTCGCCGGTGCGCTCTGAAACCAAATCAATGGCATCATAGAAAATCTTGAACGCCGTCGACTTTTTGCCGTCGAGCATCATGTTGTTCACGAAGCGCGTAACGAGGGGATCGTTGAAGCGGGGGTCCGGCAGTAACGGGCGCTTTTTGGCACGAGTCTTTCTCATGGTTCCTTACTTAATTATTTTTTAGCCTTGGGACGCTTGGCACCGTACTTCGAGCGGCGCTGCATACGACCGTTCACGCCAGCCGTATCAAGGGCACCGCGAACGATGTGGTAGCGCACACCGGGAAGGTCTTTCACACGACCTCCACGAACCAGAACGATGCTGTGTTCTTGCAGGTTGTGGCCTTCACCTCCGATGTAGGCGTTGACTTCATTGCCGTTGGTCAAGCGCACACGCGCAACCTTGCGCATAGCGGAATTCGGCTTCTTAGGAGTGGTGGTGTACACCCGGGTGCAAACGCCACGGCGTTGCGGGCAAGCGTCCAGTGCGGCCGACTTGCTCTTCTTTTCCAGGGTGACGCGTCCTTTGCGGACTAGTTGTTGGATCGTTGGCATGCTCTTCTACGTGGTTTGACGTCGGTAGAAATAAAAGTTTACCCCCACTTTTTTTGGGGACTGCAAATGTAGAACAATTTCTTGTCTAATCGCGATGACCGACTAAAAAGAATTTCAAAGTTTTCCACTTCCGTCGCTCCGGCAGTAGGACCCACCTACTTTTGCAGGGCAACATGGAAGGACTATTAAGCGGACTCAACTCGGCCCAACGCAAGGCCGCAGAACACACCAAAGGGCCCGTAATGGTCATCGCTGGAGCTGGCTCAGGTAAGACCCGTATGCTAACGTATCGAATTGCGCACTTAATTCAACAGGGTGCGGACTCATTCCAAATTTTGGCCCTAACCTTCACAAACAAAGCCGCCCGCGAGATGAAGGACCGCATTGCCAAGGTCATTGGGCCAGACGAGGCTAAAAACGTTTGGATGGGCACGTTCCACAGCATTTTTGCGCGCATCCTTCGCGTGGAGGGTGAGCGGTTAGGGTTCCCTAGCAACTTCACGATTTACGATTCCGAGGATGCGCAAAAGGTGCTCGCCAATGTGATTAAGGAGCTCAACCTTGACAAAGAGGTATACAAGACCAAGTCTGTGGCTTCACGAATTTCAGCCTTTAAAAACAACCTGATCACGCCAAAGGCCTATGCCGCCCGAGCAGACCTCCAAGAGCACGACGCCGCAGCGCGCATGCCCAAGCTGGGAGAGGTTTATTCGCAGTACATGGAACGCTGCTTTCGTGCGGGAGCAATGGACTTTGACGACTTACTGCTCAAAACCAACGAGTTGTTTGCGCGATTCCCTGATGCCCTAGCGAAGTACCAGGAGCGGTTCCACTACCTTTTGGTGGACGAGTATCAGGACACCAACCACGCGCAGTACTTGATCGTCAAAGCCCTTGCCGCTCGGTTCGAGAACATTTGTGTAGTCGGCGACGATGCTCAGAGCATTTACTCGTTTCGGGGCGCCAACATTCGGAACATTCTCAATTTTCAAAAGGACTATCCCGATGCGGCGCTGTACAAGCTCGAGCAAAACTACCGCAGTACGCAGCGAATAGTCAAGGCGGCGAATGTTCTGATTTCGCACAACAAGGAGCAGCTCGAAAAAGATGTTTGGACTGAAAATCCGCTTGGAGAGAAAATTGTAGTCCACCAAAGCGTGAGTGACTCTGACGAGGGCCAGTACGTCGCCCAGAGCATTTGGGACTTGGTTCATCGAGAGCAGAGCGGGTACGGCGATTTTGCCATTTTGTACCGCACGAATGCACAATCTCGATCGTTTGAAGATGCACTGCGCCGAAGGAATATTCCCTACCAGATTTATGGCGGACTTTCGTTTTACCAGCGCAAAGAAATCAAGGACGTGCTCGCCTACGTGCGCCTCACCGTGAACGCGAACGACGAAGAAGCGCTGCGCCGCGTCATCAACCTACCGGGCCGCGGGATTGGGGACACCACTCTTGCGCGCATGACGATTGTAGCGAACGAGCGAAAAGTTCCGCTCTGGGAAACGGTACGGTATGCCAAGTCGTGGGAATTAGGCATCAACCGGCCCACGGCGGAACGGCTTGAAGCCTTCGCCGATTTAATTGACTCGTACCGAATCATCGCAACCCAAATGGACGCCTTCGGGACTGTGGAACACATTGCCCGCACGAGCGGGTTGGTGAAGTTATTGGCCGAAGACAAAACGCCCGAAGGGATAAGCCGGTACGAAAACGTCCAAGAATTGCTCAACGGAATCAAGGATTTTGTGGAGCAGCAGAGCCAGACCGAAGGCGGGGACCCCAGCCTTGGCGCGTTCCTTCAAGACGTGGCGCTCTTGACCGATCGCGACGAGCAAGAGACCGATGAGCCCAAGGTGATTTTAATGACCATTCACTTGGCCAAGGGCTTGGAGTTTCCGGTCGTATTTGTCGTGGGAATGGAAGACAGTTTGTTCCCCTCGATGATGGCCATGAATTCGCGGAGTGATCTCGAAGAGGAACGCCGACTTTTTTATGTGGCGCTAACCCGTGCGGAACAGCGGGCCTTTTTAACGTATGCTCGGGTGCGCTACCGCTGGGGGAAGTTGATCGACTGCGAACCCAGCCGCTTTTTGGACGAGCTCGACGAGGAACATTTAGATGTCCATGTCCCGGAACTGCCCAAAAACTACGGGGTACCGCGGGAACTACGCGAAGCATTTGGGGACCCTGAGCAGCCGCGCACGTTTCGGGGCGCCGCCGCGCAAAAGATGCGGCCACAAGCTTCCGGCAAAAGTTCGCCCCCACCCGCTCCTATTCGATTTCGTAAGCCCGACCACTTGACCCCAATAGGACAGACAACGTCCACGTCGGGAAGTCCCGCAAACGAACTAAATTTGACCCCAGGAACTCGGGTGCTGCACGAACGTTTTGGCGTGGGAACAGTAACTGAGGTGGAACCTGCCGCTGATGGCGGCAAAGCAACAATCCAATTTGATAACGCGGGCGAAAAGAAACTCCTTTTGAAGTTCGCTAAATTGCAGCTCTTGGCCTAGCAAGGGCACCTCGATGGAAACCTCAAGCATTACGACGCTTTCGTTAGATTACAATACGGACCGGCCTCAAATGGTACTTGGCGAGTATGGCCGCCTCGTTCAAACTATGGTAGAGTTCTGTCTTACGATTGAAGATCGGAGCAAGCGTACCGAAGCCGCAGCGCATATCGTAGATACGGTCGGACGGTTGAATCCTAGCTTACGTGGACAAGCCGATTTTGCGCGGAAGGTTTGGGATCATTTACATGTCATTTCGGGATTCGCATTAGAAGTTGACGGTCCGTTCCCGGCTCCGCAAAAAGAATTACTCGAAGCCAAGCCGGAACGGGTGCCCTACCCCCCGAAGAGCCGCAGCCACCGATACTACGGCGTGATTTTGCAGAACTTGATCAACACCGTGGCCGAAATGGAGCCGTCGGAAGAGCGCCAAGGCATCGAGTACGACATCGCCAACCAAATGAAGCGGGCCTACTTGAGCTGGAATAAGGACACGGTAGACGACGCCGTTATTTTTAACGACTTGCGCATTCTTTCGGGCGGACGACTCGGTCAAGAAGGCTCCGCACTTTCGGTGGCGAAAGGTGTGGTTTCGCAAAATGCTCCGCTGCACACCAAGAACCGCAAGAAGAAAAAACCGAATTCGTCCAACTATAACAAACGCAAAGGCGGATTCTTCCGCAAGTAACTATGGCCTCATTCCGAATTACCGGCGGTCTTGCCCTGCGTGGCGACGTGCAACCCCAGGGAGCGAAAAACGAAGTGCTCCAGATTCTCTGTGCGGTTCTTTTGACTGCAGACCCCGTTCGCGTTACCAACGTGCCCGACATCGTCGACGTCAACAAGCTCATAGAGATTTTGGGCGATTTCGGCGTAACCGTGACGAAAAATGGCCCCGGTGACTTCACGTTTCAAGCCGACAAGATCGACGTCGACTTTTTATTTGGCGACACCTACAAAAAGAAGGGCGCATCGCTACGCGGATCAGTCATGGTAGTAGGCCCGATGCTTGCACGCTTCGGTAAAGGCTACATCCCTAAGCCAGGCGGAGACAAGATTGGCCGCCGCCGCCTCGACACACACTTTGAAGGGTTCATGAAGTTAGGCGCCAAGTTTGTGTACGAGGAAGAAGCCTACTTCTACGGCGTGGAAGCACCGGCTGAAGGACTCAAGAGTGCCTACATTTTGCTCGACGAACCTTCGGTAACCGGTACCGCCAACATCGTGATGGCGGCGGTGCTCACACCCGGCGAAACAACCATTTACAACGCCGCATGCGAACCCTACCTCCAGCAGCTTTGCAGTATGCTGGTCCGCATGGGAGCCCGAATCGAGGGCATTGGCAGCAACCGCCTCGTCATCAACGGGGTTGAACGACTGGGCGGCACGGAACACCGCTGCCTTCCCGACATGATTGAAATCGGCTCGTGGATTGGACTTGCGGCGATGACGCAGTCCGAGATTACAATTAAAAACGCAGGAATTCCGCATTTGGGTCAAATTCCTAACGTGTTTCGCAAACTAGGAATCCAGATCGAAGAGCGCGGCGACGACCTGTACATCCCCGCGCAGAAGCACTACCAGATCGGAGCATACCTTGACGGTTCGATGGTGACGATTGCCGACGGGCCCTGGCCCTTGTTCACCCCAGACCTACTGAGCATCGTGCTGGTCACGGCTACGCAAGCGAGGGGGTCGGTCCTGATTCACCAAAAGATGTTTGAGAGCCGCCTGTTCTTTGTGGACAAACTCATTGACATGGGCGCTCAGATTATTTTGTGCGACCCGCACCGCGCTACGGTCATAGGTCACGACCGCAACTTTCAGCTGCGCCCAACCACGATGACATCACCCGACATCCGCGCGGGAATCGCCTTGCTGATCGCCGCCCTTAGCGCCGAGGGAACATCTACGATTCACCACATCGAGCAAATCGATCGCGGGTACGAGCGCATTGACGAACGCCTTCGCGCCCTTGGCGCACGCATCGAGCGCATCGCGGACTAATTTTTGAACTGTACTTTTATCCTATGAAACACGTAGTTGCTTTGGGCCTAGCCGCCCTCGTTTTTGCAGCGGTCCCCGCGAACCGAGTAACCGCTCCCCGCGCTGAAGTGCCTGCAGCCCAACTTGCTACAATTAATGTGGGAGACATGGCACCGGACTTGGCTTTTCCAGACCCTTCGGGCAAGACCCGCAAGCTGTCAGACCTACGCGGAAAAGTGGTTCTTCTCGATTTCTGGGCTGCGTGGTGCGGACCCTGCCGCATGGAAAATCCGAACGTCGTAAAGGTCTACAGCCAGTATAAAGACGCTAAGTTTACTTCAGGTAAAGGTTTTGAGGTTTTCTCGCTGTCCCTGGATAATACGAAAGACCGCTGGGTTGAAGCGATCGCCAAAGATGGCTTAGTATGGCCGAACCACGTGAGCGACCTTAAAGGCTGGCGGTCCGAAGGTGCTGCACTGTATGGAGTTAACTCGATTCCGGCAACCTACCTCATTGACGGTAAAGGAAAAGTTGTGGCTAAAAACCTGCGCGGACCTGCTCTGGAGAACGCCTTAAAGGCGATGCAAGCCAAGTAAGTTAGCTAAAAGACTAGGCCTGCCAATCTGACACTTTGCGGTCGTTTGGCAGGCTTTCTGTTTAATAGGCAGCGCAACACAATAGCATTATGGAAGAGCCTCAAACTATGCCCGATTCACATGAAGAAGATGTTCGTGTAGATGCCGAAACGGCAGAAATGCCAGCGGCAGTAGAACGTGATGTAGACGCCGAAATTCAGGAGCTTAAGGACCAAAACCTTAGGCTTTACGCAGAATTCGAGAATTTTAGGCGCCGAAACGCTCGGGAACGGCTTGAACTTATATCAACTGCAGGCGAAAAGGTGATTAAATCCGTTCTTCCGATACTGGACGATTTTGATCGTGCGCTCAAAACCCTCCAGGAAGGGTCGGAGCGTCAAGGCCTTGAGTTGATTCAAACCAAGTTGATTTCTGCCTTAAGGGCCGAAGGACTTGAGCCCATGGATTCTACGGTTGGACAAGCCTTTGACGTTGAGCGCATGGAGGCCATTACAAATATTCCCGCCCCAACGCCAGAGCTTGCGGGCTGTGTCGTCGACGAACTCGAAAAGGGCTACCTCTTGGGAGATAAAATCATCCGATACGCCAAGGTGGTGGTAGGACAAACCGCCGAGTAACGATGAGCAAGCGCGACTACTACGAGGTATTAGGGGTTTCTAAAGGATCCTCTGCAGACGATATTAAAAAGGCCTACCGGAAGTTGGCCAT
>VGFU01000005.1 GCA_016868755.1 Bacteroidota bacterium
GATATGGTACTCGTTTTTGCCGAAACCTGGAACGGTCAGTTCAAAAAATCAACATTTGAAGCGGTGCAGTACGCCGCGGCATGTGCGTCCGCTCAAGGCAGCCAAGCCGTCGCCGTGGTCGTTGGACCCGCCTCGGCCCCCGTCGAGTCGCTGGGTGCCTACGGTGCCCACAAGGTGCTCCACCTGCACGGCCCGCAGCACTTTGAGACGGCCCAACATGCCGCGCTCCTTGGCGACCTCGCCAAAGAACTGAATGCCCGCCTGATCGTCGTCAGCGGAACCGCCAACGGCCGTGCCCTCACGGGAGCCTTGGCCGTGCGCGCCGAGGCCAGCGTAATCAGCAACGTCACCGCACTGCCCGAGGCCTACAGCCCGGTCCGCGTGGTTCGGGGCGCCTTCTCGTCAAAGGGCATCGAAGTTTGCGAAAGCCGCACCGAGCGCACCGTGATCGGACTGGTTCCCAACGCCTTGGGCGTTAAAGATGCCGCCGGGAGCGACGCCGCCTTTGAGGACCGCAACGCAACCGCCGACCTGCGGGCCAGCCTAGTCGAACAGCAGCTGGCCAGCGGCACGATTGCGCTGCCCGAAGCCGAGCGCGTGGTTTCGGCCGGACGCGGCATGAAGGCCCCCGAAAACTGGGGAATGATCGAAGAACTCGCCCAGGTACTGGGTGCCGCAACGGCATGCTCTAAGCCGGTGAGCGACATCGGATGGCGTCCGCACCGCGAGCACGTCGGACAAACAGGCATTCAGGTCAACCCCCAGCTGTACATCGCCGTGGGCATCTCAGGCGCCATTCAGCACCTAGCTGGGGTGAGCAGCTCCAAGACGATCGTTGTGATCAATAGCGATCCCGAAGCACCGTTCTTCAAGGCCGCCGACTACGGTATCGTAGGTGACGCCTTTGACATTGTTCCGCGCTTGACGGACGCCCTTCGCAAGCACCTGAACTAAGTCGTGTCGGGCGCACTGATAACCTTGGCCGTCAAGGGCCTCACCTACAGCGAGCGCCCCACGGGCGCCTACGCGCTGCTGCTCGAGGCCGAGGTCGACAAGCGCCGGCTCCCCATTGTGATTGGCGCGTTTGAAGCCCAGGCCATCGCCATTGCGCTCGACAAAATGTCGACGCCGCCGCGGCCGATGACCCACGATCTTTTTGCTCAGGCGCTGACTGCCCACGAAGCCGTGCTGGAGCGCGTGGTCATTCACGCCCTAGTTGACGGCGTGTTTTACGCCCAGCTCCATTTTGCATCCGGGTCTGTGCTCGACGCGAGGCCCTCAGACGCGGTCGCCTTGGCCGTGCGCCTCGACTGCCCGATCTACGCGACCGAAGAGGTTATGGTGCAGGCCAGCCTCGAGGCCGAGCAAGGTGCCGTCCCCAAGCGAAGCAAGCCGGCCCGCACCCAATCGGCCGCCGCTGGAACACCCGCTCCTGCGCCCAAAGACGACCCGGCCCTAGCTCGGGCGTCGCGCGATGAGCTCGAGGCGATGCTGGAGCATGCCCTGACCAACGAGGACTACGAACTGGCGGCACGCATTCGCGACGAACTCACCCAGCGAGGCTGATTTTGACCTAAATTCAGCCCACCTTAACGCTTTTTAACCGACTTTACCTTGGATTACTACTTCCGCGTGCTCGCCGGATTGCTGCTGCTCGTGGCCATCCTTTATGCCTTCAGTTCAAACCGCCGCGCCATCGACTGGATGCTTGTGGGCAAAGGCATTTTGCTGCAGTTTGTGCTGGCGGTTGCCATTCTTCACCTTTCGTGGGTTTCCATTGCCTTTGATGCCGTGGGTAAAGGCTTTGTTGCGTTGCTGGGCTACACCCGCGAGGGCTCGCTGTTTTTGTTCGGAGACCTCGTCGGCCGCGTCGACACGTTTGGCTACCTCTTTGCCTTTCAAGTACTTCCCACGATCATTTTTTTCAGCGCCATCACCTCGCTCCTCTTTCACTTCGGCATCCTTCAGCGCGTTGTAGGCGGATTTGCCTGGATCATGAAGCGCACCCTTAAGCTTTCAGGTGCCGAGACCCTCGCCGCCGCCGCCAACGTGTTTGTAGGCCAAACGGAGGCTCCGCTCCTCGTAAAGCCCTATATCGCCACCATGACCCGCTCCGAGCTCATGGCCCTGATGGTGGGCGGAATGGCAACGCTCGCCGGCGCCGTGCTGGCTGCCTACATTGGCTACCTGGGCGGAACCGACCCCGAGCGCCAAGTATTCTTTGCCCGCCACTTGCTCACCGCCTCGGTCATGAACGCTCCGGCGTCGCTTTGGATCGCTAAAGTCCTGGTTCCGCAAACCGAGACCGTCGTCGACGTCGCCGACGTGCGCATCGAACGCAAAGGCAACTGGCTCGAGGCCATCGCCAACGGTACCACCGACGGCTTCAAAATGGCCGCCAACGTCGGGGTCATGCTGCTGGTCTTTACCGCGCTCATCGCCCTGTTCAACGGGCTGCTCGCCAACGGCCTCGGCTCCTGGACCGGCCTCAACGACCTCGTGGCCTCGTGGTCGGGCGGACGCTACACCGAATTCAACCTCCAAGCCATTTTCGGAATGCTGCTCGGCCCCTTCACGTGGCTCCTCGGCGTGCCCTGGTCCGAAGCTCCGCTCGTCGGCCAACTGCTCGGCGAAAAAACGGTGCTTAACGAATTCTACGCCTACGTCACCATGGGCAAGATGATGGAGGGCGGACTTCTCGTTAGCGAACGCGCCCAAACCCTGGCCGTTTATGTACTCTGCGGCTTTGCCAACTTTGCCTCGATCGGAATCCAAATTGGCGGCATCGGCACCCTGGCCCCGGAGCGCCGCAAAGACCTTTCTGAGCTCGGCTTCAAGGCCGTCTTGGGTGGAACCGCGGCCTCGCTTACTACCGCTACGTTGGTCGCGCTGCTCCTGTAATAAGTACCCAGTTGCCAGCCACTGGTTCGTACCTTTGAATCATGCGCCAGTACCATGAATTAATGGACCGCGTGCTCCGCGAGGGCGCCGACAAATCCGACCGAACCGGTACCGGAACCCGCAGCGTTTTTGGCCACCAAATGCGCTTTGATCTGAGCGAGGGCTTTCCCATGGTCACGACCAAGAAGCTCCACCTTAAGAGCATCCTTCACGAGCTAATTTGGTTTATTTCGGGGGACACCAACATTCGCTACCTCTGCCAAAATGGGGTCCGCATTTGGGACGATTGGCCGTTTGCCACCTACTCCAAGTCGGCCGACTACGACGGAATCGGCATGAAGGAGTTCGCCGCGCGCATCGCTGCCGACGCCGATTTTGCCGCCAAGTGGGGCAATTTGGGCCCCGTGTATGGGTACCAGTGGCGCTTTTGGCCCGGCCCCAACGGCCCGGTCGATCAGTTGCGCGAGGTGCTCGAAGGCATCCGCCGTAACCCCGACGGACGCCGCCACATCGTTTCGGCGTGGAATCCGGGCTACATCGACCAAATGGCGCTTCCGCCCTGCCATGCCTTTTTTCAGTTTTATGTAGTCGATGGCAAGCTGTCGTGCCAGCTGTACCAGCGGTCCGCCGACATCTTTTTGGGGGTTCCGTTCAACATCGCCTCCTACGCGCTGCTGATTCACATGATGGCGCAGGACCTCGGCCTCGGCGTAGGGGACTTTGTGCACACCTTAGGCGACGCCCACATCTACTCCAACCACCTGGAGCAGGTTCAGCTCCAGCTCAGCCGCGAGCCTCGCGCCCTGCCCACGCTGAAATTGAATCCGTCGGTCAAGAGCTTGTTTGACTTCCGATACGACGACGTGGAACTGGTCGGCTACGATCCGCACCCGCACATTCCCGCTCCGGTCGCCGTCTGATGCTGTACGCCATCGTCGCCCACGATCAGAACCTCGCCATTGGCGGTGGCAACGATTTGCTGTGGCACCTGCCCAACGACCTGAAGTACTTTAAGGAGAAAACGCGCGGATTCCCCATCATCATGGGCCGCAAAACCTTTGAATCGCTGGGGCGCCCCTTGCCCGGACGCCGCAACATGGTCGTGACCCGCCAGCCCGGCTGGTCCGCCGAAGGGGTAGACGTTTTTGCCAGCGTCGAAGCCGCCGTGGCAGCACTCAATGGTGCCGACGGGTTCATCGTGGGCGGCGGCGAGATCTACCGACTCGCGCTTCCGCTCGTAGACGTGCTCTATGTGACCTTGGTGCACACCGAATTTGCCGGCGCCGACACCTGGTTTCCTGAATACCGCGACCGATTTACCGAAGTGGCGCGCGAAGACCACCCGGCTGACGAGCGGCATGCCTACGCGTATTCGTTTATTCGCCTAAAGGCGAACACGTAACTAGTTGCTAGTTACTTGCTGCAACGCTCCGCGTTGCACTA
The DNA here is from genome assembly GCA_016868755.1 of Bacteroidota bacterium. Lineage (GTDB taxonomy): Bacteria > Bacteroidota > Bacteroidia > Flavobacteriales > Schleiferiaceae > TMED14. Next base: position 4,345 of record VGFU01000005.1, read on the forward strand.
CGCCGACTGCTTAGATAGCTTCTGGAGCACCAGGTCCGCCGTAACGTGCACCTTTTCAGGAAGCTCGTACATGGCGTCGGTCAGTACCGTCTCGCCGATGCCGCGAAGCCCGCGGGCGCCCAGCTTGAACTCAATCGCTTTGTCGACGATGGCGTCAAGGGCTTCGTCGTCAATGCTGAAGGAAATTCCGTCCAACGCAAACAATCGCTCGTACTGCTTGATTAGGGCGTTTTTGGGCTCGGTGAGGATGCGGCGCAACGCCACGCGATCCAAGGGCTCGAGGTAGGTCAGCACCGGGAGACGCCCGATGAGCTCGGGGATCAAGCCAAAGGCCTTGAGGTCCTGCGGCGTGACGTACTTCAGGAACGCGTTTTCGTCAACCTCTTTGCGCTGAGTGGTTCCGCTAAACCCAACCACTTGCGTGTTTAGGCGGCGGGCAATATGGCGCTGGATACCGTCAAACGCTCCGCCCGCGATAAAGAGAATGTTGCGGGTATCGACCTCGACAAATTTCTGGTCGGGGTGCTTGCGGCCGCCTTTGGGCGGAACATTAACCTTGGTGCCCTCGAGCAGCTTGAGCAGGGCCTGCTGCACGCCTTCGCCCGAAACGTCGCGGGTGATCGACGGGTTGTCGCTCTTGCGGGCAATCTTGTCGATCTCGTCAATGAACACGATTCCGCGCTCGGCGTCGGCCACATTGTAGTCGGCGGCCTGAAGCAGACGGGTAAGAATGCTCTCGACGTCTTCGCCCACATAACCAGCCTCCGTGAGGACCGTGGCGTCGACGATAGCAAACGGAACCTTCAGCATGCGCGCTATGGTCCGCGCCAACAAGGTTTTGCCGGTGCCGGTTTCGCCCACCATGATGACGTTGGACTTCTCGAGGTCTTCGTCGCCCACGCCGCCGTGCAGCACGCGCTTGTAGTGGTTGTACACGGCCACCGCAAGGATTTTCTTGGCGTCGTCTTGGCTAATCACGTACTCGTCGAGTCGGGCGCGGATTTCAGCCGGCTTGGGCAATTCCATCGACCCGAGGGCCGAGGCGTCGTCTTCGTCGGTCTCCTCCTCAAGAATGTGGTGGGCCTGCTCAATGCAGTTGGCGCAGATCTGCGCATCCAAACCTGAAACCAGCAATCCGGCCTCGGTCGACGGACGTCCGCAAAAAGAACACTGGTTGGCGTCGGTCATGGATTGCGGGGCTTAAGCGCGGGGCTTGCTGACGAGCACCTCGTCGATCATACCGTAGGCCTTGGCCTCCTCGGAGGTCATCCAGTAGTCGCGGTCCGAATCGTGCTCTACCTTATCAAATGGCTGGCCGGAGTGCGAAGCGATGATTTCGTACAGCTCCTTCTTGAGCTTGAGGATTTCCTGCAGCGTGATTTCCATGTCGCTGGCCTGACCTTGGGCACCGCCCATCGGCTGGTGAATCATGACGCGGCTGTGCTTGAGCGCGGACCGCTTGCCCTTAGCGCCTGCACAGAGCAGCACGGCACCCATGGAGGCCGCCATGCCCGTACAGATCGTAGCCACGTCTGGCGCCACCACCTGCATGGTGTCGTAGATTCCAAGACCCGCGTACACGCTGCCGCCGGGACTGTTCATGTAGATCTGAATGTCTTTCTTGGCGTCGGCCGACTCCAAAAAGAGCAGCTGGGCCTGAACGATGTTGGCGACTTGGTCGTTGATTCCGGTTCCGAGAAAAATAATGCGGTCCATCATCAGGCGCGAAAAAACGTCCATCTGGGCCACGTTGAGCTGACGCTCCTCGATAATGTAGGGCGTCAACGAATTGTCGAGGTAGTGCTCGAGCTGCATGCTGCTGATGCCCTTGTCGAGCATCGCGTACCGCTTAAATTCTTTTCCGAAATCCATGGGGTTCAATTACTTCTGGGTTTTGTTCACTTCTTTGACGAAGTCCGCGTAGGTGGCTTTGATTTCTTTTTTACCAAAGGCGCCCAGCACGAACTGCATCAATTTACGCTGCAAAAGCTGTTCCGAATACTGCTCGGCTTGCGGACGCTCCTTGAGTAGATTCAGGGCCACTGGCTGGGCCTCTTCTACGCTCAGTTCACGTCCAAACTGGCGCATGCGGGCGACGACTTCCCCGGTGACAAAGTCGACCAGCTCTTCGCGGTGCACGTGAATATGGTGATCCTTAACCAACTTGGACTCAATGAGCTGCCAACGCATGGCCTTCTCCGTGTTGGGCCACTGCGCCTCGACTTCGGCCGAATCCAGCGGCTTTTCGCCGGCGGTCGTCATCCATTTTTTCAAAAACTTCGCGGGAAGCTTGAACTTCGCCTCCATCAGCTTGTCGCTGGCGAGGTTGAAAAAGTGCTGCTCGGCGTCGCGCTGGTAAATTTGGGTCAATTCCTCCTTGATTTTAGCGCGGAGCCCGGCCTCGTCGGTGACCACACCTTCTCCGAAGAGCTTATCAAAGAGCTCAGCGTTCAGGGCTGCGGGCTCAATATGGTAAATCTGCTCGAGCTTGAACCGGAAGTAGCCGGTGGCTGCTCCGCGCTCCTCGGGAGTAAAACCAAGAACTTGGTACAGATCAAAATCCTTCTCAAAATCGCTCACGTCGAGCACCAGGCTGTCGCCCTTGGCCAAGGCCTTGAGGTCTTTTTTCAGTGAGCGTCCGCTTACCGCGCTGAGTCCGAAGCGGCCGTGCTTGTGGGGTGCGCCCTCTAAGGGTTCACCCTTCTTGGTTGCGACGTCGAAATGACCATAAATGAGGTCGTCATCGCCTGCCGCCTCAACCTCGCTCATCGCTCCATAGCGCTGGCGCAGGTTTTCAACCTCCTTGTCGAGGTCCTTGTCGGTGGGCTCCATGACGTAGTACGGAATTTTCACCTTATCACTCACCTCAAGTTCAATACTTGGAGCCACTCCAAGCTCAAACTCAAAAGTGTTGGAATCGGCGGTGAAGTCCACGTCGCCGGCCACCGGAAGGGGTTGACCCAGAACATCAATTTTCTCGCGCTCGAGGTAGGCGTACAGCTCGTCTTGGAGGCGCTTGTTAATCTCGTCGGCGGTAATTGGGCCCTCGTACTGCTTGCGAATCAGCGTCATCGGTGCCATGCCCGGGCGAAAGCCCGGAATCCGCGCCTTTTTGCGGTAGTCGGCGAGCTGCTTTTCAACAGCTTCAGCGTACTCGCTGCGTTCAATCGTTAGCGAAAGGCGCGCGTTTAAATCGGCGTCAACGGTCCAGTTTGCGTTCATTGCGAAATAGTATTCGAAAAAGGAGTGCAAAGGTAGGTTGTGTACCTTTGGGAAAAATACTCTGTGGTGAAGAACTACCTCACACTCTTAGCGCTAGGCACATTAACGTTGCCTTCGTTCGCCCAAAGCCCTGAATTCTCGCTTTACGGCGGTTTGCCCATGTTCATTCGCGACGGAGCATCTCCCTTTGGTAAATGGGGTGCCCAAGAGGGCGGACTCGACGGACTCAACCTAACCGCTGGCGGTGAACTTCAACTTCCTCTTTGGAACGACTGGAGCATGCACGCCGGTCTAGACCTGTATTCGATCCGCGCCCTGGGTTCGGCCGCCACAACCCAGCTGACCGGAGCTTCTCCGCGCTTGGGTCTCGGGTACGCCCGTCCCGTGGGGAACGCCGTGGTTCAGTTGCGCGGTTCGCTCGGACTGGCCTCCGTGCGCACGACGCAAACCGTGGGCGGTGTCAAAACCAAGCTCAACGAAGGCCTATATACCTGGGGGTCTCTTTCCGCACCGGCCTCATTGGGGTTGCGCGCTTCGCTCCCCTACGGCCCCGGCCGAGTTTACGCCGAGCTCACCTACCGCTACTTCATGTTTGACGACGGCCTAGACGGCTTGGGCGGCGGCGGAACCCGCATCGGCGGCCACGACGACCAAATGCTCATCGGGGTTGCCGGCTACACCTGGAATCTTACCCAAGTTCAATCGCGCACCCAGCGCGAGCTGACGGCCGCGAAGAAGGCAGCTGAATCGGTGCCAAGCCTCAAGCGCACCAACGAAGAACTAAAGATTGCCCAAGCCGAACTGGCCGACGAGCTTGAAGTGATCAAAGTGCAAAAGCAAAAAGTCGAATCGCGCCTGGATAGCTTGGAAAAAGGGCTCGTCTTAGCGTCATCCACCAACGCCTCTGGTATACCGTCATCAGTCGCGGGTTCTGCACAATCCAACACTTCGTCTTCATCTTCTGCAAAAGGAGTACAGTACGTCGTAGTCGTAGGCAGCTTCCGAAGCGATCGATTGGCAGCTCAGTACGTGGACCGACTTAAAAAATCTGGGGTTAACTGCTCTACGAGCGAAGGCGGAAACGGTTTTGTCCGGGTGTACACGGGCCCCTTCCGCAGCGAACAAGTGGCGTTTGAAGTCCTCGACAAGGTGCGCGTTGAAACGCCCGGGGCCTGGTTGCTACGTCTTTAACGTTGAAGCACAGAGCGTACTAAAAAGCAAAAACCCGGACCTTGTGGTCCGGGTTTTTTCGTGCGCGAAGGGGGACTCGAACCCCCACATCCTTTCGGACACTAGATCCTGAGTCTAGCCTGTCTACCAATTTCAGCACTCGCGCATGCCTGGCCCTGGTATTGGAGCCTGATTTTGCCTCAGAGCCACTCATGGGACTCGAACCCACGACCCTCGCATTACGAATGCGATGCTCTACCAACTGAGCTAAAGTGGCAAAATGGGGTGCAAATATAGTCGGAGTCCGAGTACTTTTGACAGAATATTAACTACGATGAAGTATCTACTTTCACTTGGACTGCTTTATGCCATGCCGGCATTTGGACAATGGTTTGCATCAGTTGGCATGGAGCAACAGGTCTTTTCGAGCACGAGGCTACAAAGCCCGGCAAATCCGATCATCGAATTGGGACGGGCAACCAAGCAGTCGATTATCGGTATTAGACTTCCCATTGAACCCAATAGCACCCATTGGTCCCAACCGAGTTGGTGGGGTACCTTTCAATATGTTCGCAGCATTTATAACCTGCCTGAACTTGAGGGTTTACCTGAGTGGTTTCCTGATTTTTCCAATACCGCCTACGGAATTGGTCGATTGAGCTTTTTCCGAAATCAAACCGTGGTTGAGGACCACGTCTCCGGATTTGAAAACGGTCTATGGCAGCGAGAAGAGTATACTTTTTCTTATCAAAATCCATCAATTGGCATAGGTGCAGGATTGCGGACAAGGTTAAAAAATACCGAGTTGTTTGCCGAAGGTGGGTTCAATCTTGGCACGGAACTCCGCACCTCGGTATACAAGGGAACACTCAATGCCGATGGTTCTCAAACGAGCATAGAATCCTATACCTACGATGAAAAACTTCGCTTCGTATTTCTCGGAATAGGGTTACGCACCTTTTTTGAGCGCGAATAGGCGGACTTTGACCGAAACAAGTCTAGATTAGCTCTAAAGAAATTTGTACCTTTGAGAGCCAAAAAGTGTAGTTATGAAGAATTTAATCTTTTTCCTCTGCCTAGTTTTAGGGCTTTCCGCAACAGCGCAAGGCCTAAATCCTGTCTTTGAATTCAGTACGGGTGCAGCTTTTAAGCATGCCGAGGGCTTTGCTGTTCCCCGGGTTAATCTCGCAGCGCACAAGCTTTATAAGGGGCTTGGCGTTTATACCATGTTCGAGCAACGAAACAACGTTACGTTTGCCGATGATTTCAATAAGGATGGTAACTACCAACGTTATGTTGTGGGTCCGACGTTCAATATTAATCAATTCGTCTACCTTTTTGGCGGAATTAGTCCGTTCGGTTCCTACGGTCTTGGCGGTGAAGGTGGATTTGGCAAGGTTCGCAAAGAAATTGGTGTTGCTGGTGTTTGGAAGAATTACACCATGCACCTTGGCTACTCTAACTGGGTAGGCGCAAGTGTTGCAGTGGGGTATCAGTTTGGCATCAAACTACCTAAGAAGCCTTCGGTTCCAGAAGTTCCTGTTCGTGTTCCCGAAAAAGTTGAAGAACCCGTTAAAGAAGCTCCTAAACCTGTTGAACCGCCTAAAGAAGTAGAAACCATTGAGCCGAAAGTTGAGGAAAAGGTAGAGTCCAAAGATCCTATCCTCCTTGCTGTTGTTCGTTTCTCATTCAATTCTGCCGAGCTCACTCCTGACAGCCGCGCAAAGCTTGATGCACTAGTCAAGACCTACAAGGCGAGTTATGCCAATAAAGACCTAATGGTAGTCGGCCATACCGATCCCAAAGGAAGCGATGAGGTTAACGACCGAATTGGCCTTCAACGTGCCCAAGCTGTGGCTAAATACTTAGAAGTGAACTACGGTATTCAGAATGTCAAAATCGTTGTTCGTTCGGAGGGAGAACGTAAAATCATCAGCACTGACGATTCAGTAAATCGTCGAAGCGAAGTTTACGTTATTCTGTAACTAGAACGTTCATCAAATCAAAAAGCCCGACTTCGCAGTCGGGCTTTTCTTTTGGTGCGGATGAAGGGAATCGAACCCCCACGCCTCACGGCGCCAGATCCTAAGTCTGGTGCGTCTACCAATTTCGCCACATCCGCAATCCTTAGGAGTCGCAAAGATACGTGTTCCACCCACCTCGAAGTGCGGGTTCTTTTTATTCACATTCCGCCCGCCGGTGCGGCAAACGCGGTACCTTTGAAGCCTTATGTCGGTTCTTACCTTGACCCCAAGCGATCTGAGCACTACTGATTTGCAGCGCACCCTTCAGTTCGCGGTCGGACCACGGCCCATTGCCCTGGTTTCCAGCATCAACCGCGAAGGACAGGTCAACCTATCCCCGTTCAGTTTTTTTAACCTGTTCAGCTCAAACCCGCCCATCCTGGTGTTTTCGCCCGCCCGACGGGTGCGCGATAACAGCACCAAGGATACCTTGAACAATGTGCTTCAAGTGCCCGAAGTAGTTATTCACGCCGTGAGCCATGCCATGGTGGAACAGACCAGCCTCTCCAGTACCGAATACCCTTCAGGAACCAATGAATTCATTAAAGCCGGCTTTACGCAAGTTGCAAGCAGCCACGTTGCACCGCCAAGGGTGGCTGAGGCACCGGTCGCGCTCGAATGCCAGGTAAACGACGTTGTTGCGCTCGGTGATGGGCCCGGAGCAGGAAACCTCGTCATTTGCGAGGTTCTCGCAATACACATTGATAGTAGCGTACTCGACGAGGACGGTCGGCTCGACCAAGATCGCCTCGACTTAGTCGGTCGATTGGGTGGCGATTGGTACGTTCGTGCAAAAGGTGATGCATTGTTTGAAGTAGAAAAGCCCATTGCTACGCGCGGAATTGGGGTCGATGCTTTACCGCGCAGTGTGCGGCTTTCAACTATTCTAACCGGAAACGACCTCGGAAAGCTCGGAAACATTGAAATGCTCCCACTTCAATCTGAAGTTGAGGAGTTTATGCAGCATCACCGGATCCAAACTATCTTTAGGCAATATGCCGACCCTATTGAGCGCCGAGAGGCTTTGCACCAATACGCCAAAGAGCAGCTCGAAAAGGGCAAAGTGCGAAAGGCATGGAAAGCCCTGTTAGTAGACCGCCTAAACACCCACAGCTCTGACGAAGAATAACCCCCGACTAATTTTTTCTTTTCTCCATGGAACTTACCGGAACCATTAAAAAACTCTTTGATACGCAACAAGTTAGCCCCACGTTTCGCAAGCGCGAAGTCGTGATCGAGACCGACGAAAACTACCCACAAGTCATTATGTGTGAGTTCACGCAAGACCGGGCCGATATTCCTTCGCGCTACCGCGAGGGCGACAAGGTAACGGTGTCGATAAACATTCGCGGACGCGAATGGACCAACCGCGACGGCGAAACCAAGTACTTCGTGAGCATTCAAGGTTGGCGCATGGCTCCCGGTGACGGCAGCGAATCCGCTCCGGCTCCCCGCGGCGACCGCGGAGATCGCGGCGGCAACTACGGCGGAGACCGTAACGACCGAGGCGGCGACCGCGGCGGAAACCGCAATCAAGGTGGCAACTTCGGCGGCGGCGACCCCATCGCACGGGCGGCGCAGCAGCAAGCTCCGGGATTCGACAGCTCGAGCGACGACGACGATTTGCCGTTCTGATTCGCGCACATCGGATTTTTATAAGAAAGCGACCCCAAGTGGGTCGCTTTTTTTGTGGTTCGTCGGGCGGGTTATTTGCGCACGTCGAGCACGTCGCGCAAGGCGGTTCCAAGAACCTGAAACGCCAAGACGAGCATCGCCAAAGCGACTCCCGGTATCAGTGCCAAGTGCGCTTGACCCGTGAGTAGGTAGGCGTAGTGGTCCCGAATCATGCCGCCCCACGACGGCATTGGAGGCTGCGCACCCAAGCCTAAGAACGACAAACCCGACTCCAACAGAATGGCACTGGCAAACTGGCTGGCAGCCAAGACGATCAAGGGCGCGATGGTCTGGGGCATGATGTGCTTCCACAGGATGCGGCGGTCGGGGTACCCCAGGACGCGGGCGGCTTGCACGAATTCCGCGGGCTTCCAAGCCAGCACTTGTCCGCGCACGAGGCGGGCCACCTCAACCCACGAGGTGAGGCCCACGGCCACAAACACCTGCCAAAATCCCTTGCCGAGCACAAAGCTCAACGCCATAACCATGAGGAGCGAAGGGATGCTCCAGAATACTTGGATCAGCGCCGATAGGGCAGCGTCGACGCGCCCGCCGTAGTAGCCGGCCCAGGCTCCAATGGGAATGCCTACGAACATAGCAATTCCGACGGCGATAAAACCCACCGAAAGCGAAACCCGAGATCCTAGGAGCAGGCGGCCCGTCATATCGCGGCCGTAGCGGTCGGTGCCCAGCCAGTGGGTGGTGCCGTCGTTGGCGGTGTACCCGATGGGCTTCGCGCTCTCTGCCAAATTCATTTCGTTGGCCCACGGGCTTGGGTCGGCGCTTAGGGCGTAAGCAAAAACTGCAAGCAGCACCCAGAGGCCCAAAACCAGCGCCCCAATGCGGCCAAGTGGATGGCGCCAAAGAGCGAGTAGGACGTTCATCGCAAATCAGCCAGCAAGCGCATGGATTCAACGATCGTTGGGTCGCGGCGTACTGCGCGCAGCCAACGGCGATCTTCTTCGGCTTTTTCGAGTTTGCTGGGCGTAATCAACACAGCGCTGGTGGTGTCGCTTCGCTCCGAATCGCGGTCAAATCGCTTGACCGCTTCTTCGTCGGAGCGGCGGTCGGCCACAAAGTGTTCCCACTTTAAAGGAAGTCCCGTGAGCGCTTGCTGGTCGCGCAGAAAATCTGAGTACTCGTTCACGCGCACGAACTCAGGGTTGGCGTTCACCCTGGCTTGAGCGGCTGCAATTGACGCACTCCGCTTGGGTGAGGGGGCCACGGCTTGAAACACCGCGGGCGCAATGCGGTCCGAGGCAAGTGCAAAATCGAGTTCGCGTTCGCCGTAGGGCACATACTGGTAGGCATCGGGGATTACCACGTCACTGCGCACGCCGTCAAGCTGGGTCGTTCCGCCGTTCACGCGGTAGTACTTCTGAATGGTCAACTTAAACGCGCCCAACGGCTGCTGCTTGGCATAAAACGGTCCGGCGGCGCGGTCAAAATCGAGCATGTTTTGAACGGTGCCCTTGCCAAACGTTTGCTTAGTCCCCACGATGACTGCGCGACCGTAATCTTGAAGCGCGGCGGCCACAATTTCTGAAGCGGAGGCCGTCGACTCGTCGACCAGTACAACCAGCGGGCCGTCCCACTCTACGCCCGGCTTGGGGTCATCGTAGGAACGCACGCGCTGCCCTTGCGTCTTCACCTGTACAACGGGGCCTTGATCAATGAAGTGTCCGGCGATCCCCACGGCGGCCGGCAGCGATCCACCCCCGTTTCCGCGAAGGTCAAAGATGATTCCGCGTGCTCCGGCGGCTTTGAGGGCGCGCAGCTCGTTCCGCACGTCTTCGGAGCAGTCGCGGTTGCTCTCGTCAAAAAAGTCGACATAAAACTTAGGCAGCCTGATGTACCCAATTCCGTCGCTCAGCAGGGCACTGCGCGCAAACGTAGCCTCCATTTCGACAATGTCACGTACAATCGGAATTACGCGCTCGCTCCCATCTTTTTTGCGTACCGTGAGGCGCACTTCGGTACCTTTTTTACCGCGGACCTTGGTTACCACCTTGTTCACACGCATGCCCACTACGTCTTCGGGCTGGGCGTCGCCTTGGCCCACCTTGAGCAGCTTGTCGCCCACCTCGAGTTCGCCCTGGCGCCAGCAGGCGCTGCCGGTGACGATGCTGGCAATGGTCACGTACTCCCCGTCTTGCTGAAGTTGCGCCCCAATGCCCTCGAGCTGGCCGGTCATCTCGATTTCAAACGCCTCTTGCTGCTGGGGCGGAAAGTACTGGCTGTGCGGGTCAAACGCCGAGGCAAATGCGTTTACATAAAACCCGAAATCGTCGGTGCGGTCCATCGACTCCAGTCCGTCAAACCACTCGTCGTGGATTTCGCGTTCTTTGGCGCGAGCTTCGGCTTCGTTGGCTGCAAAGTCTGGGTGTCCGGGCAAAAAGTCGGCGTTCACGCTGTCTTTTTTCTCGTAGGCCCGGTCGTACAGCCGGTCGAGTACGCGGGACGTGAGGTAGTCCGCCCAAAAAGCGTCCATGGCCGCGGAGTCCTTAGGGAATCGGCGTTTTTCAGCGTCCATTTCCAGCGTGCGGACCGAGGAGTAGTCGAGCGGCTTGGCCAGCAATCGGGTGTAGCGGCGGCGCGCCTCGTCGCGGCGGCGGTTCCATAGGGCGGAACTCTCCTCAAAAAACGCGAGGTCGCCCGACTGAAAATAATCGTCGAGCTTGAATCGGTGCTTGGCCAAGCGGTCGTAATCCGATTGGTAAAAAAAACGCTTTTCGCCGTCGAGCATCTCGAGGTAGGCCGTGAACGCGTCTTCGCTGAACGCGTCGTTGATTTCGCGCGGCTGGTAGTGCACCCCTTGAAGGGCCTCGGCGACCAACCGCATGACCAGCGACTCCTTTTCGGGGTCGCCCTGCTGCACGTATCGGAATCCAAAAGCTGCCCCCGCAACCAACAGCAGTGCGGGAATCGTGTATTTCAAGTTGCGTTTCATAAAGGGAATGCGCAGTAGTGCGAGCATGTTCCCGAAAGTACACAATTCGTGCCGCTGCCGTGGCATTCCGCCACTTTTTATTGCCCGGGCGGAACCATACGCGCGGCACAATGTTTGACTATGTGGGGCGTCGCACCAATGCGGCCAACATACATGAAGCTACCAAACCAATTCTGGGGACTTATATTCCTCATTCCTAGCGTATTATTCGCGCAGAACCGCAGCATTACGGGCTCCGTCGCCGACGCCGCCAACGGCGAGGCCATGCCCGGGGTGGTGGTCGCATGGGAGTCCGCTACTAAAAAAACGAGCATCACAACCAATACCTACGGAATGTTCAGTTTGAGTGTTCCCGCTGAGGCCGGTACCGTCAAGGTGCAGCTGCTCGGATACGCTCCGTTCGTGCAAACGATTAAGGACGGTAAGGAGTCTGTCAAGCTCAGCGTCCGCCTCAAGGAATACACGTTTGAGCTAGGCGAAGTGAACGTGCAGAGCCAAAAGCTCGACAATAACGTGAAAAGCACGGAGATGTCGGTGAGCAGCCTCACGGCCAAGGAGATCAAGAAGATTCCGCAGCTGCTGGGCGAAACCGACATCGTGCGCACCCTCACGCTGCTGCCCGGAGTGAGCACCGTGGGCGAGGCTTCAAGTGGCTTTAACGTGCGCGGCGGCAATGCCGACCAAAACCTGATTTTGCTCGACGAGGCCCCTGTGTATTCGTCGTCGCACTTGTTCGGGTTTTTCAGCATTTTCAACGCTGATGCGGTGCGCGACGTGACCCTGTTCAAGGGTGGGATGCCGGCCAACTACGGCGGACGGCTATCGAGCGTGCTCGACGTGCGCCAAAAAGAAGGCAACAGCGAGCGCTTCGCGGCCCAAGGAGGTATAGGTCTGCTGAGTAGCAGACTGACGCTCGAAGGCCCATTGGTCAAGCAAAAGGCGAGCTTCATGGTGAGCGGACGTCGGTCCTACTTCGATTTGTTTCTGCCCTATACGGGTAACCTGGAGCTGCAGAATACCAAAATTTACTTCTACGACGTGAACGCCAAGGTCAACGCGCGCTTGAGCGAAAAAGACCGCGTCTTTGCGAGCATGTACTTTGGCCGCGACCAATTTGGCGCTCAGGATTTGTTTGACTTCGGCTGGGGCAACTGGACGTCAACGCTGCGCTGGAACCGGAGCGTCAACGATAAGCTCTTTTTCAACGCCACGGCGGTGTACTCCGACTACACGTATTCGCTCGGAACGCCCGAAGACGCCGTGCCGTCGTTCAAGCTGGATTCGCGCATCCAGAACACCGTGACCAATTTGGCCTGGACCTACTACGCCTCGAGCCGCCACAAGCTGGACTGGGGCCTGCAAAGTACCTACTACACGTTTTTTCCAGGCAAAATCAGCGGAGCCTTTGACATTTCGCTGCGCAAGGAGTTTGCCACGGAGCCGTCCGTCTACTTCAGCGACGACGTTAAAATTAACGAGCGGCTGAGCGCAACCCTCGGCCTTCGCTACAGCGCCTTCGCCAACTTGGGGACGCGCCGCGTGCTTCAGTACGCCGATCCGCGCTACCCTACCCCCACCAGCATCGTCGACAGCACGTTTTATGGGCCGGGCGAGGTGGTTCGCTCGTTTTTAGGGCCCCAAGGCCTCGAACCGCGTGTAGCCCTGAACTACGAGGTAGGTCCTAAATCGGCCATCAAGGCCAGCTACAACCGGTCGCGCCAGTACATTCACCTGATTTCCAACAACACCACGGCCACTCCGGTGAACGTGTGGCGCCCGTCAGGGCCCTACATCGATCCCGCGACGGTCGACCAAATTGCTTTTGGCGCGGTGCGCAACTTCAGAGAAGACAACGGAATTCGGGTTACCTGGGAGGCCTACGCCAAACGGTTTTCAAACCTCGTGGACTACCGCGATGGGGCCGACTTGGTATTTACCGACGACATCGAAACCGAGCTGCTCTCTGGGCGCGGACGGGCTTACGGCACCGAACTCCTCCTCGAGAAAAAGGTGGGCAAGCTGACCGGCTGGATCGGCTACACCCTGAGCCGCACGGAGCGTTTGGTCGAGGGGCCCACGCGAACGACGCGCATCAACAACGGCAACTGGTACCCCGCCAACTGGGATAAGCTCCACGACCTGAGCGTGGTATTCACCTATTCGCTCACCAAAAAATGGGACGTGGGCGGAACCTGGATTTACCAATCGGGCCGACCCATCACCTACCCCGACGCCCGCGGCGAGTTTGAAGGCATTTACTATCCCGTCTACACCAACCGCAACGGCGCCCGCACCCCCGCGACCCACCGCTTAGACCTATCGTTTAACCGCAGCGTAGGCAAGCGGGGCAGCTGGAACTTTGGCGTATACAACGCCTACGGCCGGAGAAATCCCTACAGCATCTTCTTCAGGGCCGACTTCGAAAAGCCCACCAACGTGTACGCCTACCGCTTGAGCATCTTTGGCTCGGCAGTGCCCTTCTTCACCTACAACTTCTCGTTTTGATGGTCCGTTTTCCCCTGATTTGGTCGGCCGCGGCAGCCCTAGCGCTCGCTTCGTGCCAAGACATCATTGACGTAGAACTACCCGAGGGCGAAACCCGCCTCATCGTCAATGGCCGCGTAACCGACGGCGATTCCGCCCGAGTCGACGTGAAGTGGAGCGTTCCCTACCTGAACACGAACCCCAACGAGCCTGTGACCAATGCGCTGGTTGTGCTTTATGAAGATGGGGTGGCGGTCGATACCCTACCGCACCGTGCTAACGGTCGGTACCAGTCAGATTTTCGGGGCCAAGTCGGGCGCAGCTACCGCGTCGCGGTAAGCGTTCCCGAACGCGACGGCTACCCGAGCGGAACCTGGACATCTGCCACCGAAGCACTGAACCGCTGCAACGACGCTGATTCTATCTACTCGCAGTACCTGCCGCGCGCTCCCTTTCAGCAGGAAGGCCGCTACGTATTCCTTCACTGGTCCGAGGCTCCGGGCAAGGGCGACCACTACCGCCTGCGCATTTTTCGCAACGACACCCTCGAGAACCAAACTTTTGACCTGACGGTATTTAACGACGACTTCAACGACGGGTTTGTGTTTCCCACTCCGCCGTCGATCCCCGCTATTCAGATTGCGGGCCCCGACTCGGTAGGGGTGCGCTACAAAGTCGAGCTGGGCAGCATCAGCGTGGGGCTTTACAGCTACCTAAACTTGCTGCGCGAGCAAACGCTGCAGGTGGGCGGACTTTTTGATCCACCGCCGGCGCCGATCATTGGGAACATATTTCGCCAGGGCGACGAAAACGACTACGCGTTGGGGTACTTCTACGCCAGCGCCATTCGCACGGCGGAAGTGACGATCAGCCAGTAAGCGCTCAGCTTACTATAGTTCAGTCTGCTACCTTTGTAGTATGGACTTGATAAACCCTGGGCATTGGACCCGATCCCTTTTTGACCAAAGCGGACTTAGCGATTGGTGGATCAGCAGCTTAACGGTGCTCATCGACCTCGCTGTCCTCGTGGTCGCCAGCCTCCTCGCCGACTTCTTTGTGCGCCGCATCGTGGTTTCGATCATTCGCCGCGCGGTGGAACGAAGCAAAGCCACTTGGGACGACCACTTTTTTAAAGAGCGCGTCTTTCAGGCCGTAGTCCATATTCTTCCAACCATGATCATTCGGGGCTTCCTGCCGGTTGTCTTCGAAGATTTGCCCAAGTGGGTGGCTCCGCTTGATAAATTCCTCGGAATTGTACTCATTTATCAGATTGTAATCGTGATCAACCGCGCTGCCCGCGCGTCGTCGCACGTGGTGGAAGAGCTGGAGGCATTTAAGGACAAGCCGGTGCGTACCCTGCTCTCGGTCGTCCTCTTCTTGTCGTGGCTCATTGGCGGATTGGCCGTCATCTCGGTGCTTTCCAATACCTCCCTCGCCAGCATCCTCGGGGCCCTCGCCGGCGCCACCGCGATTTTCGTGCTGATCTTTCAGGACGCCATCAACGGACTCCTCGCCAACTTTCAAATCGTACTCTACGACCTGGTTAAAAAAGGCGACTGGATCACCTTTGAGAAGTTTGGCGTCGACGGCGACGTGGTGAGCATCGACTTAACCACGGTCAAAATCAAGAACTTCGACAACACCATTTCGTCGGTTCCAGCTAAGGCCTTTGTCACCGATTCGTTTGTTAACTGGCGCGGAATGCGCCTTTCTAAAGTGCGGCGCATCAAGCGAAGCATGGTCATTGACCTCGAGAGCGTGCACTTTATCGACGAGGCGGAACTCCAAGAATTCCGCAAAATTCAGCGCGTACAGTCCTACCTTGACGCCCGCGAAGCCGATATCGCAGCGCACAATTCAGAACATGGCGCCGACAAAACCCACCCCGTCAACGGCCGCCACATGACCAACTTGGGCGTTTTTAGGGCTTATGCCGAAGCC
Organism: Bacteroidota bacterium; assembly: GCA_016868755.1. Taxonomy (GTDB): domain Bacteria; phylum Bacteroidota; class Bacteroidia; order Flavobacteriales; family Schleiferiaceae; genus TMED14. The sequence continues at coordinate 19,810 of VGFU01000005.1, forward strand.
TACCTACAGGAGCACCCCAAGGTCTCTAAAAAGCAAAGCATTATGGTCCGCCAGCTCGCCATGCAGGGCGAGGGAATTCCGCTCGAAATCTACTGCTTTGCAACCACGATTGTTTTTGAAGACTACGAAGCCGTTGCCGCCGACCTTTTTGACCACCTGATCGCCGCAGTACCCAGCTTCGGGCTGCACCTCTTTCAGGCTCCCACGGCCCAGAGCATGCGTGCCAGCGGGCATCCCGCCGCATGAAGCAGCGCGTTTTAGGCATCGATCCGGGTACCGTGGTAATGGGCTTCGGCGTAATCGACCGCGACGGCTCGGCGATGAGCCTCGTGGACCTGGGGAGCGTGAAGTTTTCAGCCGCCAAAGAATCGGTAGCGCGCCTAGGTGACATTCTGAGGGCTGTCGAAGAACTCCTAGACCGGTTTCAGCCCGATGCCGTTGCCGTCGAGGCCCCTTTTTTTGGCAAAAACGTGCAGTCCATGCTCAAGCTCGGTCGCGCCCAAGGAGTGGTGCTCAGTGCTGGCCTGCGCCGCGGCCTTACGGTGGCGGAATATCCGCCCGCCGTGGTCAAGCGCCGAATCTCGGGGCGAGGAGCCGCGTCTAAGGAACAACTCGCCGGATTTTTGGCGGGTATGTTCCGCCTTCCCGACGATCCCAAGCGGGCCCTTGACGCCACCGACGCCCTGGCCGTCGCCGCGTGCCACGCGTTAACGGTCGATCGAGCCGCGGTCTTGAGCAGCGCGGTCTCGGGTTCGCTTCCGGCAAAAAAGAAAGGTTCACCCCGCTCCTCTTCCTGGGCGCAGTTTTTGGCCCAAAACCCCGACCGAGCCGCCGAATAACCTGCCGCACGATGCGGTATCACGGCCCACTTGGCCCTAGGCAAAGCACAAAAAAACCCGGCGTTTCCGCCGGGTTTCTTCGTACTAAAGCGACCTAACTTAGTGGGTAACCACCACGTTGGCGCGAAGCTCGTTGCTGGCTCCGGGGGCTACCACGACGTAGGCTCCGCTGGGAAGTCCGCTCACGTCAAGGGCAAGCTCGCCATCCACCACTGAAGCTTGGTTGGCCTGAAGCACCAAGGCACCGTTCAGGTCGTACACCGATACGCCCGCCGTGGGAACAAACCCGTTGAGCTTCAGGTACACCATGTGCTGGGCGGGGTTGGGGTACACCAGCGCGTCCACCACCACTTCTTCAGGCACGCCTGACGTGTTTTGCTCCATGATCAGCTGCAGGGTCGGAATCACGTTGCCGCTGAATCCGCGCACAAACCAGTTGTTGTCAGAACGCACCAGTTCGCGCGGTTGCTCGCCCGCGGTCTGATCGTTTAGCTGGTAGGCCACCGCAGTTGAGTGGTTAAGGTAGAGGTCGGCATCAGAAGTATTTACACAAATGATGTATCGCTGATTATCATCCAGCTCAATCGGATCCGTGAACAGGTGCGTCACCAAGCTGTCTTGTGCATTGGTCGCATAGGTGTAGGTTTCCAAGGCTACCGGAGACGTATTGGTCACCGCGCAGTTCGGGTCATTCAAATCAGTAAAGGTGTCAAACCACTCATCAACCGAAATATCTACCGTCCGTCCAATCAGGGTGTCGGTATTTGACCATCCTGCAAATCGCACGCCTTTTAGCAACATTCGGTCGGCCTGCGGGTGGCGGAAGTGAATACACATTCCCCATGATGAGGTGAAGCTCGACGACTTGAAGGAGTTGTTGTCCAGCGGTTCTAGCGTACTACCGTCAACTCGGGCGTAGCTGAAGATGCTGTCGTTGATTACCGAAGCAAAGTCGATGTTGTTGTCGAGTGGGAACGATTCGTTAGCCACGTTCACGTTGTAGTTCACTTCATAAGCGCCCAAGGGGTAGCCGTTAAGTTGGAAGGGCGGGAAGGTGATGTAGCTCGAGTCGCCTGAGTTTAACGGGAACGACGACGTCGACATCGTATACACCGTCGTGGTGCCGCGCTTCACGGTTACGCTCGCAATGACGTTAGCCTGGTTGGCTGAGCCGTCGTTGCGGGTCCAAAAGCCCAACTTCATTTTGAAGTCGCTGGTGTCTTGAGCGATCATCGACGGAACCGCCAGAGCCGGCGGATACATCGCCTCTGCGGGCGAAATGCTCATGTCGTTGGGGAACGCACCGATCTTGTTGCCCAAAAAGGCAACTACCGTTTGACCTCCCTCAATGGCCGTTCGCAGCATATCGCCGTCGGGACGGGCAATCATCGCAAACGGAATCGTCGCAAAACCTCCGTAGGCACCAGGTCCACAATTCAGTAGGGCATTGTCGCGGTTGTACAAAATGACAGCGCGAGCGCCAGCACGTTCCGCGAGGTAGACCTTGAGGCCAAATTCGCAGCTTCCACGTGCAATAAGTACGATTTTACCAGTTAGCCTGTTTTTTTGCCATGCTGAAGTCGTATCGAGGTTGCAGCCCTCGTACTTCAGCGGAATGCCTGGGTAGGCATTGCCCGTATTGGGGTCGGTCCCCACAACCGTGTTAACCCCTGCGGTACTATCATCCATCACGACTACGGTATCGAGCACCGCATCTGCAGGATTAAGTAGGTCCGCAAGGCCCCAGCCCGTCGCGTTTCCGTTGTTCGTGTGGGTCAAGCCGCCTTGAAGCGAGCTCGGAGACATGATGTTCAAGACCACTTGGGCCTGTGCAGCCCCCGCCGTCAAGAGCACCAGTCCTAAAAGGTGTAGGATTCTCTTCATCATAAGTGCGTTTAAAGTTTAGGTATGCGGAATTTAGAGAAAATTCCAATACCCTGAACTCAAGGCACCTATAAAAAAATTAAATGCTCGGAACTTCGAGGGCGCTTTGAAGGCGATGCGCCATCTCTACAAACTCCTCGGGCTCGAGCTGCAGCTTTGGGTTGGCAAAATTCAAGTCGGCTTCGCTTCGAAGCGGAACAACGTGCACGTGGGCGTGAGGCACTTCAAAACCCAACACGCTCAAACCAACGCGATTGCACGGCACGACTAACTTTTGGGCCTCGGCGACCGCCCGAACTAAATCAAAAACCGCCTGGTAATCGGCTTCTGGAAGCTCAAACAAATTGTCAATCTCTACTTTCGGCACCACTAAGGTGTGGCCGTGAGTTAGTGGACGGATATCCAAAAATGCAAAGGCACGATCCGTCTCAGCTACTTTATAGCACGGTACTTCACCTGAAATTATTCGTGAAAAAATACTAGCCATGTTCTAGCGTTCTATGGAGACCACTTCAAGTTTCATGATTCCGCTCGGAACCTGAATCTCCGCCATCTCACCAGCTGATTTTCCGAGTAATCCTTTGCCAATTGGAGAGTTTACCGAAATCTTGCCCGACTTCAAGTCTGCCTCTTGTTCGCTGACCAAGGTGTACTTCATGGTCGCTCCATTTGCAGGGTTGCGAACGGTGACCTTTGACAAAATGAGAACCTTGGAGGTATCGAACTGCGACTCATCTACAATTCGGGCATTAGCGACGAGCTCCTCCATTTTTGATATTTTCATTTCGAGCAACCCCTGAGCCTCTTTCGCCGCGTCGTACTCGGCATTCTCACTCAAATCACCTTTGTCGCGTGCCTCGGCTATTTGCTCTGAAATGCGCGGACGCTCCACACTGCGCAAGTGCTCTAGCTCTTCTTTGAGCTTCTTAAATCCTTCGGGAGTGTAGTACGAAACGGACATAATCTATAGGGGTTAAAAGCGAAGAAGACCTCCGCGGGGAGGCCTTCTCAGTCGAAAACCTAGTTCGCTTTACAGTACAATTGCGGTGCCAACGGTGTGGATTCCGCCAAACGAGGTATTCGTCATTCGGTAGGCATAGCTCAAATCAAGCTTGCCGTCGCCCATCGGAATGTTGAACGTAAATCCCGCCGCCGGGCCCGTGAGCGCTTCGGTGCGCAGGGCATCAAAGCGGTTGTCAAACTGCGCCCAGCTTGCGCGAAGGGCGAAGAGCTCCTTGTAGGCGTATTCCGCGCCCACCGTGAACTGGTCCTTCTTGAACGAATTTGAGATGAAGTTGCCGGCAAACGTGAGCTTGTGGCCCTCAATTAGCGTGAATCCCTTACTGGCGCCAATGGACAGCTGGGTAGGCAACTCAAAATCCTCAGAACGGTTTTGAAAACTGTTGGTGTACATTCCGGTTGGAACGGGAAGCACAATGCTCAAACCATCTCCACGGTACGAAAATGACGGCCCAATGTTGCGCATCGTAATACCGAACGCAAAATCCTTAATGTCCTTCGGAACGTATTGAACTCCTGCATCAAAGCACACGCCTGTGGCGCTGAGGTTGTTGATGGTCGAGTTGTACAGCTTGATGTTGATACCGCCAAAGATGCTTTGGGTGAACTTCTTGGCGTACGCAATCCCAATCACGGTGGCCGACGGGCGGTACGAGCCTAGACCGCCATCCGGCTGGTCCTCAGTGGTAATCTCGATGTCGCCGTAATTCATGCTGTTCATATGGATGCCCAGCACCCCACCGTTGCCCGTAGGCGTAATGAGGCTCCCGGCGTTGAGCGCGATTCCGCTGCCCACCAACCACTGGGTGTTAGCAAAACCAGCTTGGAGGCCGTCGATGCGTGCGATGCCCGCGACGTTACCATAAAGGCCCTCAAAACCCCGAACGTTTGCTGTGTTGCCCTCACCCCAGCCCGCGGTGCGAGCCCAGGGATTTACGAGCAACTCTGAAGCACCCGCAGACCCAGAACGAACGGGGTTGCCTGCAAAAGCCGAGGCTGCGGCGAGCAGCGTGGCGGTAGCTAAAATCTTTTTCATCATCTCTCGGTCTTAGAAGCCAGTTGGGTTGAACGGACGCATCGTGCCAAACCACTTAACGATGGTTTGTCCAATGCCCGGAGCATCAATGTGAATCAAGTACACACCGCTCGCAATCGGAACTTGGTAGTTGTTGGTCAAATCCCAGTAAATCCACGTGTCACTGTTGTCTTTGCGCATCGTGCGTACCAACGAGCCGTCGGTCGAGTAAATCGACACGGTACAGCGCGGCGGGAGGTTGGTGATCTTAACCCGATTATCGTTCTGTGATGTCTCGTACTGGCTAAGGCTATAGTACGGATTGGGCACCACGCGGACCGTAGCCAGGGCGTTTTTAGCCGTCAGCGAGTCCCCCGTAATCGTTGCGGCATTGACGGTGCTAAACATGTACTTTGGGTTTCCTGTATTTGAGTTGTCGGTCACATAACGCTCGTAGGGGCGACCCATACGAATCTTTACGCGAGCCACCGACGGCAAGCCATTCGCTGCGGTGCGCGGCTCATACAAGTTGGCGTTATTAAAGCGCGGCTCCATAAGCGGAATGGACACCCACATCAACGACTTCGTTACGCGATTGCGGCTCAGAATATTGCTCATGTTACCAAAATCGGCGAAAAGCGGGTTCTGTGCTTCAACTGAGCCAGCGTAGTCCAAAGGAGTCCGCGACAGACCAGACTGCAGGTATGGCGCCAGGATGTACAGGTTGTGCTGACCACCGAAGCGGTACCCACCGGTAACGTTGTCTGCCAATTGAGCGCGTTCGCGACTCGTCGGATTAAACAGCATGTCGTTGCCACGGTCGCCGATCATCCAGCTGTTCTCGCCAAATGCGATGTTGAGGCGAGTACCCGTTTCAAGATCAATCGCATAACCGGGGAACCACGACCAGCCCGTGGTCGTTGTGCTGCGCACCAGTTCGCCGTTCACGAGATCCCATCCGAGGTCCGAGCGCAAGCGCCACTTGCGGGTTCCGCCCGCATTCAGCGAAGCGTCGTCACCCATTTCGAATACGGGTACACGCGTCCACTTCGAGCGGTCGTCAGTAAATACGATGTCCACGCTGTGCAATTCTGATGGGCTCATTCGAGCGGTAAAGGCACTCATCGACGAGTCAGCCGGTCCCATGCCCCAAATGGTGTTGGCACCCGAAAGTCCACGACCAATGAAGCTAGCGTAGGCAAACGGACCCCAAGTTCCGCCAATGATGGTCGAAAAACGTGACTTGTCATCACCGGGGAAATCTTTATAGAACGACCCAGGAGGTGTTGATACCGAATTATTTCCTGCAAGTAACCAGTTCGTTGGGCCATAGCTCGCGTCATCCGCTACACCAGTAAGCCAGGGTTTCGTTGGGTCGTCGTACACAACTTCTCCACCAAGAATGCTCTGATTGCGCACGTTCTCAATATCATTTCCGGGAGCCTCCTGGTTACGGATATCGACTGAAATACCGAGTTCCGGAACTAATTGCTCCACAAGGAATGAAATAGAACCCGCTGAGGTTGCCACCACGTCGCCCGCTTCGTCTTCAATGGCCCAGGTAGCGTTGGCATTGGTTCCACTGAAAATCATCGTGTAGTTACCCGACTTCACGCGCAAGGGATCAACCACTTTAATGTTCACCGGACCATTGCCCGCTTGGTAAACCGTTTGGTCGAGGCGGAAGTTGGTAACAATAGCGTCTTCAGACTCTTGGGTCAACTCCAGCTTGGTTCCGCCGTTACCCATACCCTCAATTCGGGTAATGATAGGGGCATCCCCGTAGTTAACCTTCTGAATAGTACCATTGGCCTCAGCACTAACCTGGTGCGGAATTCCCACATACTTCTTCACGTTGTTGCGGCCGGCCAGGTATGGGCGGCGTTGACCACCGGGGGTCAAAACTTGGTCAAACTTCTCGTATTCATTGTGCGCATAGGCAACCACAGAGAAGTAATACTCTCGGTGGTTAACAAGACGTCGATCAGTTCCCGTGGCGAAGGCATCCTCGGTTACATGGTATGAAGTTTTGATACCGCTATTATTCGATGAAATGGTCATGTCTTGTGGCACAAGCAACTCCAAATCGGGGTCTAGCTCCCAGTTAATCATTCGCGTAACTCCATTCTTAATGTCGCATTGAGCGATCAGGCGCGCCTGGCTCGGGTCGTAGCGATCGGCCATCGACACGTCGGCGTTCTTGAGCTGGTAAATCTGAAAGCCTTCAAACTTGTAGGTGTTGTCGTTGGCTTGAATCAACGGATCGATCTCTTCGTAGTCGAAGTTGTCGTTGTTTTGGCCGTCGCGGTACGAAAGCATCAGGACCACGGAGCGGTCGAGCTCCTGGATCTCCATGTCGGGCGCGTCGGGGCCGTTCAAGATCTGGAAGCAGTTGTCAAACAGGCTTTGGGCCTTGTCGTCGGCAATGATTACACGTTCCACAGAGTACAAGGGACCTGGATCGTTGGTGTTGCGCGCCCAAACGGCACCCGTCGTAATAAAGTTCAATGCACCTGGAGCCAGTGAGAACGGACCAGCGTTGTGCAAGCCACGCTTGTCTTGCTGGTTGTTGGGAGATTCAAACCAATTCTGATCGACGATAGGTGCAGTTACACCCGTTGTATCAAAGGTGTTTCCTGGGTAGGCAAAAAGGGTCGCCAATCCAGAACCATCGGCGGTAAATCCATCACCATTACCCGTGCAACCAGGTCCACACGGGGTCTCCACAACCAACGGGTTACCGTTTTTCCAACGAGACTGCATGTAGTTGTAGAATTCCGAAGCGTTGTTGGGGTTGCCCGAAAATGCTGAACCTGTATTGTTGTAGTACATGAAGCCCGACATGATGATGCGCTCGTTAACTCCAGTAACCGGATTTTCAGGGATGCACACGCCGTTGCGGTCGCGAACTCCATCGATACAGCCGTCGCGGTCGTTGTCACGGCCATCGAAATAGTCGGCAAAAGGTCCTTGGAAGAAGTCGAATCCAATTGCTGGCGGATTCATGCCGTATCCAATGGGACCTTCATCGTTGATATCAGCGTTGTATACAAAACCAAGTCCGCGCGGGATGTCTGAACCGATGATGTCGTCGAGGTAGTTACCCAAATCGGCGTCGAACCAGGTTGAGAAGTAGGTGTTGGTAAGTCGGAACGTTGACTTGTTGATGATCCGGTAGTTCTGGAACGTCATGTTGTTGATTTCGTCGTTCGTGGCAAAAGCAAAAGCTTGAGCACGAATCTCGAAGCCCATGGCTCCGGCGTTGGTTTCGGTGTGAACGTTTCCACGGTCGTTGTAAACCCACCAAATCGTTTGGTCACCATAAAGCACGTCTGTCTCTTTCAAGCGGCAATCGTAGGCACGGTCAAGGTCATAGGCTGGATAGTCCTCATTGTAGTCGTAGCGTCCGTCGCCATCCAAGTCAATGAACGGAGCCAAGGTGTAGGGAAGTTCGCCCTCGACGCCGTGCGCCGGCCAGTTCTTGATGATGTCTGGGATGCTACCCTCGTAACCAGGGTACTTTGCTGACACATCGCAGTCGGGATCGTTTTTGCAAAGCAGCCATCCGCGGTGCATCTCAACTTGCTCGCGAGTAATAATCCAGTGCCGGTCGTACTTATCGCAGACCTCCTTGGTTACCGAAGCGAGGCCGTCTGTTGAAAGCGGACCGGGCCAGAAGTCGTTACCGCGCGAACGGTAGGTCATGGCCGCCAATTTGAGCTGGTTTCCTTCGTCAAGTCCGCCCAACCACAGTGAGCCGGCAAACATCGAGTGTCGGTTACTTCCTTTAGGAACCTCGTAGCGCGCAGTATTTAAATCCCACCACATATCGCCTCCGCCCAAAATAGTGGTACGTACGTTGTTGATGTTCAAGTCAGATTGCGCACGAGAAGGCTGGCAAAGTTCCTCCACCGTCTTATTCGACCGGGTGGTTTTGCCTGATGTAGTGCCAACGTCTTCACGAGCGATTGCCGTGAATCCGATTAAAGTTGCAGCGAAGAGAAATAGATGCTTGTTCATAACGGACATAATGCTATTACAGACCTAAACGAACGCCCAAACGGAGAAGGCGCGGCGTAGAGAAGTTGGTTGGGTTGACCATTCGCATGGTGTAAAGATCAGAGAACGCTTGAGCGTTGGCCGTGAACGCAATGGCTTGCTGTCCTTGCGGCGAAGAAAGGTAGCCGTCGTCGTCGGGCGATCCCGTGTAGGGGTAAATACCGAGTACGTTTGCGGCGTTGAGCACGTTGAGGACCTGGAGGTACACTTCAAAGTTGTTTTTGCCCTTGTTGTAGTACCACACCTTGTTGGCGGTCATGTCAATGCGGAACTGCCACGGCAAACGAGAACCGTTCAGCAAACCAACCACCGGAGAAGCAGACTCCACTAGGGAGTATGCACGCACACGGCGTGAATAGGGGAAACCAGATCCAGCAGTAGCTAACATGTTCACCCCTGCATTTTCGAAAACTTTAATCTTACCCCACACAGGACCGTTGTAGTCGGTGCCCTGACCGTAACGGAAATCTATGTTTCCAGACAAATTGTGGCGCTGGTCGTAGTCCAACGGTACGATGTAGCGAATGTTGGGCAATCCAGTACGAGCTAGAGAAAGACCTGATTCCGCCCCTGAACCGGTACCGTCGGCAAACGAAAGTGAGTACTGCGCATTCATCTGAACATTACCCACGCGACGAAGATCATACTGGAAGCTGAAGCCTTTTGAAGTTGTAAAGTCGCGGTTTCCGTAGGTCACATACGTTGCAGGGTATGCCTCTGTTACCGAAACCGTCTGAATCAAGTCGCGGTATTCGCGGTAAAAGGCATTGATTTTGAGCGCACTGCGATCAGTGAGCTTTTGGCGGAATCCGATTTCATACTCCGTTTGCTTCTGCGGTAGGAGCTCGGGGTTATCTACTACCGAGGCGTTTCCGTAAACTAAGTTTTGGTAATCAAAAGGATTGAAGCGAGACTGCGCAGCAGTTGGGCGCTGAACAAGGAGGTCGTAGTGCGCGAAGAACTCAGCTACGTCCGAAATGGGGAACTGGAACGAAATACGCGGACTTACGGTAACCTGTGGGCGGTAGTCGCGGAACGACTTTTCACTCAACACTGGGGCGTTAGGGTTGCTGGGATCTGAAAACGCTTCCTCAAAAATCCAAGGCTTAGCTTGACCACCTGATGCGTTGGCGATGAGGGTCGGGTTGGGCTGGGGCGAACCGTCTGCGTTGAACCAGTCGAAACCATTGCGGTAGCCCACAATTCGCTTTGGGTTCTTGATGTCGTCAACATAAACCATGTAGCCGTCACCCATGGATGCGGGGATGTCGCTACCCTCAAGTCCACCACGGGCCTTGACGTCAGCCACGGTGTGCGCAGGGAATAGCGAGAACGGATCTCGGAGCACCGGCTGGTTGGCGTCGTAGCGGTCTACGCGCACGCCGACGTTGAAGAAGAGATCTTCAAACGTGAATTGATCCTGAATGTACCCTGCCATGTAAATGGGCTGGAAGGCGCGCACGGGGTAGGTGCGGTTGCCGCTGGCGTCGGTGGCTTTGAAGAAGTCGGCCAACGTCGGGTTGCCTGGCTGCAGTGCACCCGTGTAGTCGTAGCCGAAGTAGCTCACGTACGATGAACCTCCCGGGTTAACAAGCTCCTGAGCTGAAAAGAGCGACAATCCACCGAATCGAGCAAAATCGTCCGGTGAAATGTTGTCTATATCCAACAGGCGCTGATCCTTCCCATCGGGATCCCAACCGAGCTGCTTGCGCAAATTGCGATCAAAAGTGCGCGGCTTGGTGAGGTCAATTGCACGGTTGTAGAAGATGGTGTCTTGGAACACTCCGTCGCGGTAAACCAAAATGGGGTTATCCAAGTCTAACTCGCGCATGTGGTCATTCTGAAGGTTGCGCATCAACGTCCAAAGAGCTGATGAAGCCACTCCAAAACTGCGGTCAAAACGCTGTTCGTACTCGAGACCAGCGATGAGCGAGTGTCCCTTAATATCAAAGTTGGTCGATGCAGTAATGCGGTACTGCTCGTTTTGGCTGTAGTTATAGCCCGATTGTACGGCACCAACGTTTCCAAAGAGACCGTACGCATCGTACGGACCTTGACCATTCAGGAGTCCGCCGCCTTGTTGGATATTGACCAAGTTGGCCACGTTATTGGCAATCAACCCACTGTTTACCAGATTGTAGTATGATTGGGTATATGCACCAAGGATTGGGTTGTAGGAGGACGGAGTAAATGCGATTCCCGTATCGAGATCGAGCAGCTTGCGCCATGCGGTAATCCCTGTCTTAGCATCTTGGCCATATCCATACAGACCAATGCGGCCCGTCTCGAAGTTTCCTACGTGACCGTAGCGGAAAATATTATCGCGGTGGTTGGGGTCGTAGCTTTTGAAGTTGTTGATCGTGTAGTCTGCCTGAATGGTGTAGAAGGCATTCTTAATCAAGCCTTTGTCGTCTCCGCTGCCAAATTGCTGCGTGAAGCGGACGTAACCCGAGAGGTCACGTTGCGTTGAGGCCCCATTGTTTTCGTAGTTGAAAATGGAATGGAAGAAGCTACCGTTACGTCCGTCAGAGTAAAAGGCGCGACCACCAAGAACCAAGTTGGTCTTTTTACTTGTTTTAATGTTGATGTTACCCGTTGCGCGGAATACGGTACTCGCCACATTCAAGCGGCTTGGTACTATTTCAAATGCATCGCGGGTAAGGAGTTCGGCTCGGCGAATGGTGCCGAGACCGGTAGCCGTGGGCATAAGCGGGTTGGCCTTCAAATCGGCTAAGATGTCATCTTTAACCTTGTAAACTGGCGTGGCGTATGGACGACCTACGCCTGTGTAGCTGAATTCCGTTGCCAAGAGGAAGCCCACAAGAGGAGCCGTCTTCTCTTTATTAAAAACAAGCGGACCACCCAGGGTCAATCCACCCAGGTGGTAGTTGTTGCGATCAAAAAGGGCTGAGGTAACGTATTCAACGGTACCGAAGTAGCGAGGGCTTGGACCTTTGGTTGTCGTTGAGATAACCCCGCCGGTAACGTCGCCATATTGAGCAGGCACACCTCCAGTAATTACTTCAGTTGATTGAATAGCTTCGCGAGGAAGGTTGATGTCACCGCGCATTTTTACGCCGTCAACAAACACAACGTTGGCATCACCACGGCCACCGCGGAAGAAGGTGCCACCGCTGCGCTCGTCTTGAACGACACTGGCCGTTTGCGCAAGTACAGCATTCACCCCGCGACCGGCGAGGTTGCGAATTTGTTCAGCGCCAAAGCTCTGGGCCGTCTTCCCTTTTTCAATCAGCGGTGCTTCATACTTGGCGACGACGTCAACGGCTCCAAGCTCTACACTTGAGGTAGACAACGCAAACTTGAGTTCGGTCGGTCGACCTGGGTTGATCTCCACTCCAGTGAAGGTAATTGAGGTGTAGCCAAACATTTCACAGACTACAGTGTACGTGCCAGGCTGTACCGGGTTGATGTTGTAGTTTCCGTCGAAGTCCGAGGAGCCCGAGGCCACCTTGAACTGACCAGATTTAACGGTAATAATAGCCTGGACCAGCTCTTCACCGGTCTTTTTGTCTTTGACTGTACCTCGGAGCGAACCGGGGCGAGCCTGCCCCCACGCGAGGGTGGAGGCTCCGAAAATCAGCACTAACAGGGCGTAACGTAGACGCATAAGCAAAGCGTTTTAGGTGGATCCGATTGGAATCAGTGGGCTAAAATAACGCAGAATTAATGTGGATAAGCAGGTTCGGCTTAGGTTTGTTTACGAAATGAAGAAGATTTTTTCACCTTGGCTTGCTTTGGCACTTTTGGTCAGCTGCGACGGCTCAGACAACCGCCACCCAGTTCCCTACGTGCTGCTGAGCGAAACGATCTTCCTGAACAGCCCCTCAGCCTTTGATCTTCAGTTTGTTGGCGGAATTTATTCGCGCAACGATTGGGGCCACGGGGGCGTCGCCGTGTACCGCCGAACCAACTTTGGTGATGCCAACGATTTTGGCGCCTACGACCTGAGATGCCCCAACCACGTATCGCAGTCCTGCGGAGCGGCGCAAATCGTCGAGGGTCTGTATGCGGAATGCGCCTGCGACGGCCAACAGTTCCTGCTGTTTGACGGCAGCGCAACTAGCGGCACCACCACCTGGGGACTACTACCCTACCGCGTTCAGTACGACGGGGCTTCGCTCCAAATCAGCAACCTTTAAGCGACGCTTAAGCGCTTCAAATGGCGCACATGGGCACCCAAGGCTTCTTCAAACGTGCGGAACTCTTGGTACTGCACATTGAACTCCGCGCAGGTTTCTTTAACGATGCGCGATATTGCCGGATAGTGCACGTGACTGACTCGCGGAAACAGGTGGTGCTCCACCTGAAAGTTTAGACCGCCTAAAAGCCACGTAAGGATGCGGCTGCGGGTAGCGAAATTCGCGGTAGTCTGAAGCTGGTGGACGGCCCATTCCGACTCAATGTGGGTGGGTTCTGTTACATCAGACTGAGCAAAGGTTGCGCCCTCGACCACGTGGGCCAACTGGAATACTACGCTCAATGAAAGTCCGGTTATGGAGGCCATCAGCAAAAAGCCAAAGAACCACGGCCAAAATCCGATAAGGTAAATGGGAAGGATGGCAACCATCGTGGTATGGATGGACTTCCACATCCAAAATCCGATGTGCTCGGCGAAGGTGAACTTGCGAATGGGTACGTCGCCCACTTTACCCGTGAAGTACTTTTTGAAGTCGGTGAATGCCAACCAGTAGATGTAGAGGAGGCTGTACAGCACCGGCCAGTAGTAGTGCTGCATGCGGTGAATGCCCTTGTGGGGTTGGGATTTGGCCATCCGAATCATTCCGCCCGAGTCAATGTCGTCATCGACCCCGTCGATGTTGGTAAACGTGTGGTGAATCGCGTTGTGCTTGTTTTTCCAGAGCGCCACGCTAGCCCCGAGCATGCTCAAGGTGTGGCCGGCGAGGGAGTTTAGCCATGTGTACTTCGAGTAGCTTCCGTGGGCCCCGTCGTGCATCACGTTAAACCCAATGGCCGAGGTGAGCAGGCCAAGGATAACCCAAAACGGCATGGCCGCCCAAAAGTTGGCACCGAAGTAGAGTACGGCTACGTAGGTTGCAAAAAAGGCCGTGAGCAGTACGCCGGTCTTGGTGTACAAGCGGGCGTCACCCTTAGAAGACTTATTGTGCTCCTTGAAGTACTGGTTAACGCGCTGGGTCAGGATTTGAAAAAACGGCTGACCGTCAGTATGCGTAGCAAAACGCGGCGCTTTAAAGTTTGTGGACATAAGTGCAAGTTAAGGCCAATTTCGTGCCAAGCCGTTTAGGTGCCTATCGGGTTGTCCACCGGCCTAGGTTTAAAAAAGAGCCGTCGCGATTTGTTCCGTCTCGTCCGCCTTGCTCATCGTGTAGTAGTGGAGCACCGGAGCACCCTTAGCCATGAGTTCTTTCGACTGGGCAATGCACCACTCAACGCCAACCTGCTTAACCGCTTCAGGCGTTTTAGCCGCTTCAACCGCTTCGATCAAGTCGTCGGGCAAATTGAGGTGAAAATTGCGCGGAATGCTCTGCAGCTGGCCCTTGGCCGTCAGGGGCTTAAGTCCGGGAATAATGGGCACGGTAATGCCCGCCGCACGGCAGTCGGCGACAAATTTGAAGAAGTGCTCGTTGTTGAAAAACATCTGCGTAACGATGTAATCACCGCCCGCGTCTACCTTGGCCTTGAGGTGCTTGAGGTCGGCCTTGAGGCTTGGCGCCTCAAAGTGCTTCTCGGGATAGCCCGCCACCCCGATGCAAAAGTTACTCGGGTTGGAGTTTTGTACCTCGTCGTAGAGGTACTTGCCCTGGTTTAGGTTCTTAACCTGGCGAAGAAGGTCAATGGCGTAGGCGTGTCCGTGGGGATCTGGGGTGAAGCTTCCCTCATTCTTTAGGGCATCACCACGTAAAACCAACGCATTGTCAATTCCGAGGTAGTGCAAATCAATCAAGGCGTACTCGGTTTCTTCGCGCGAAAATCCGCCGCAAATGATGTGCGGAACCGTGTCAATACGGAACTTGTTCTGGATGGCAGCGCAGATTCCAACGGTTCCGGGACGCTTTCGTGTGTGAATTTTCTGCAGCAAGCCAGACTCGTGCTTTTTAAACACGTACTCCTCGCGATGACTGGTCACGTCGATGAACTTCGGGTCGAACTGCATGAGGCGCTCGATGGTGCCAAAGAGGGAATCGATGGTGTTGCCCTTGAGCGGAGGCAGCACTTCAAAGCTGAACAGGGTCTTGCCCTGGGCGGCGGCTATGTGGTCGGTAACTTTCATAAACTGGTTGCTAGTAACAAGTTGCTGTTTGCTAGTTGATTAGGGGGCTGAGCCAGCGTTCGGCGTCGGCGAGCGGAATTCCGCGCCGTTGAGCGTAGTCGGAAATCTGATCGCTGTCGATTTTGGAGAGTCCGAAGTACTTGGCCTCAGGGTGCGCGAAGTAGTAACCGCTGACCGCGGCCGTGGGGTACATGGCCTTGGATTCGGTGAGCCGAATGCCCGTATGGTACTCGGCGTCAAGGAGTTCGAATAGCAAATCCTTTTCAAGGTGGTCGGGGCAGGCCGGGTAGCCGGGGGCCGGGCGGATTCCTTGGTACTCCTCGGCGATCAGGGCATCGTTGGGTAGTTGTTCGTCGGCGGCGTAGCCCCAGAATTCGGTGCGCACGCGCTGGTGGAGGCGCTCGGCAAAGGCCTCGGCGAGGCGGTCGGCCAGCGCCTGTAGCATCAGCGCTCGGTAGTCGTCGTTGGCGTCCTTGAAGGCTTGGGTGCGCTCGTCGACTCCGTGGCCGGTGGTCACGGCAAATAGGCCTAGGGTGTCGCTTCCCGAAGGATCGATGAAGTCCGCCAAGGCAAGGTAGGGCTGACCCTCGGCCTTTTGGCCCTGCTGGCGAAGGGTTAAGAAGCGGCGCTCCCCGTTCGGCGTGACGACCGCGATGTCGTCGCCATCTTGGCGGGCCGGGAAGAATCCGTAGACGCCGTGGGCGGTAATCCACTTTTCGGCGACAATCTGCCGGAGCATGACCTGGGCGTCGTCAAAGAGGGACTTGGCTTGTGCACCCACTACCTCGTCGGTGAGGATGCGCGGGTACTTGCCGTGCAGGTCCCAGGCCTGAAAGAAGGGGGTCCAGTCTATGAAATGCACCAGGTCTTCGAGCGGGTAGTCGCGCAGCGGGAACACACCGTACTGCTTCGGTGCGGCGGGCTTGGCGCTGAAGTCCGGCTGGTAGCGCTGGGCACGGGCCTGCTCGATGCCGGCGAAGCGGCGTTCGGCGCTGCGGCTGGCGTACTGCTCGCGCAGGCGTTCGTAGTCGGCGCGGACCTCGGAACTGTAGTCGGCCGCCTCGGCACTGAGGAGCTTTTGAACGACCGGAACGGCGCGCGACGCGTCGTTGACGTGCACCAGCGGGCCGTCGTACACTGGCTGAATTTTGACAGCGGTGTGGGCGCGCGAGGTTGTGGCTCCGCCGATCAGCAACGGAATGGTGAAGCCCTGGCGCTTCATTTCGCTGGCCAAAAACACCATTTCGTCGAGTGAGGGCGTAATGAGTCCGCTCAGTCCGATGGCGTCCACACCGTGTTCGCGGGCCGCATCGAGGATTTTTTGCGGCGGAACCATAACCCCCAAGTCGATGACTTCGAAGTTGTTGCACTGCAGCACCACGCCGACAATGTTTTTGCCGATGTCGTGCACGTCGCCCTTGACCGTGGCCATCAAGATTTTGCCTTGCTTGCGCGGAGCCGTTCCGGCTGCCGCCGATTCGGCCGCAAAGTGGGGCTCTAGCCAGGCCACCGCGCGCTTCATGACCCGGGCCGACTTGACCACTTGGGGGAGGAACATCTTGCCGGCCCCGAAAAGGTCGCCGACCACGTTCATGCCGCGCATCAGCGGACTCTCAATCACCGCGAGGGGGCTGCCCAGGGCCAGCATGGCCTCTTCGGCGTCCTGTTCGACGTAGGCGTCGAGTCCGTTGACCAGGCTGTGCTCAATGCGGGCGTCGATGGGAAGCTCGCGCCACGACTCGTCTTTTTGGCGGACTTGGCCGGCGCCCTTGACGTTCTCGGCGTAGCTGAGCAGGCGTTCGGTAGCGTCGTCGCGGCGGTCGAGGAGCACGTCTTCAATGCGGTCGCGGAGTTCCGCCTCAATTTGCTCGTAGACGATGAGTTGGCCGGGGTTGACGATGCCCATGTCCATGCCGTGCTGGACTCCGTGGTAGAGAAAGCACGCGTGCATGGCCTCGCGCACGTGGTCGTTGCCGCGAAAGCTGAAGCTGACGTTGGACACGCCGCCGCTGACCTTGGCTCCAGGCAGGTTTTTTTTGATCCAGGCCGTGGACTCAAAGAAGTCGAGGGCATTGCGGCGGTGCTCGTCCATGCCCGTGGCGACCGGGAAGATGTTGGGGTCGAAAATGACGTCCTCGGCGGGGAATCCGTCCGCCACCAGCAAGCGGTAGGCGCGGCTGCAGATTTCGACGCGGCGGTCGTAGGAATCCGCTTGGCCCTGCTCGTCGAAGGCCATAACGATCACCGCGGCCCCGAAGCGGCGGCAGTGGCGCGCTTGGTAGAGGAATTCCGCCTCGCCCGATTTGAGCGAAATGGAGTTGACGACGACTTTGCCCTGCACGCACTTGAGGCCGGCCGCGATGATTTCCCACTTCGACGAGTCGATCATTATGGGGATGCGTGCAATGTCGGGCTCGGAGGCTATAAGGTTGAGGAAGGTGGTCATGGCCTCGACGCCGTCGAGCATGCCTTCGTCCATGTTGACGTCGAGGATTTGGGCTCCGCCGGTGACCTGGTCGCGGGCGATGTCAAGGGCCTCGTCGTACGTTCCTTCTTGAATGAGGCGCAGGAATTTGCGCGATCCGGTGACGTTGGTACGCTCGCCGACGTTGACGAAGTTGGTCGCCGGAGTAATGACTAGGGGTTCGAGTCCGCTGAGCTTCATTGGGCTTGGGGGATTCGGGGTTGGCGTCCGGCGGCGCGGGAGGCGAATTCGCGGATGTGGTCGGGGGTGGTTCCGCAGCACCCGCCGAGGATGTTGACGATTCCGAGGTCGAGGTATTCCGCTACTGCGTCGGCCATTTGCGCGGGCGTTTCGTCGTATCCGCCAAAGGCGTTGGGCAGGCCCGCGTTGGGGTAGGCGCTGATGAGGAATGGCGTGTTGGCCGCGAGCGTTTGCAGGTAGGGGCGCAGGTCTTTGGCTCCGAGGGCGCAGTTCAGGCCGATGCTGAGTAAGGGCATGTGGCTCATGCTGATCAAGAAGGCCTCGGTGGTTTGCCCGCTCAGGGTGCGGCCGCTGGCGTCGGTAATGGTTCCGCTGATCATAATCGGAACTTCTTTGCCCGTCGCCGCAAACGCGTCCTGAATCGCATAGAGGGCCGCCTTGGCGTTGAGGGTGTCGAAGATTGTTTCGACCAAAAGCACGTCCACTCCACCCTCGATCAGGGCCTCGGCCTGCTCCTGGTAGGCTGTGGCCAGCTCGTCAAAGCTGATGGCGCGGTAGGCCGGACGGTTGACGTCGGGGCTCAGGCTGAGGGTTCGGTTGGTAGGGCCAATGGCGCCGGCCACGAAGCGCGGCTTGTCGGGTGTGCTGTACGCGTCGGCGGCTTTGCGGGCCAGCTGGGCTCCGGCGAGGTTGAGTTCGCGGACCAGGGTTTCCATACCGTAGTCGGCCATCGAAACAGTCTGGGCGTTGAAGGTGTTGGTCTCGACGATATCGGCCCCGGCGGCGAAGTACTTGGCGTGGATTTCTTCTACGATCTGCGGTTGGGTCAGGTTGAGCAGGTCGTTGTTGCCTTTGAGCGGATGCTCCCAGCCGGCAAAGCGCGCGCCGCGGTAGCCGGCCTCGTCGAGGCGGTATTCTTGAAGCATGGACCCCATAGCGCCATCCAAGATGAGGATGCGCTCGCGGGCGATGGATTGTAGTGGATGCATGGTCCTTCGTTCGTTGCGCTTATGCAGAAGGACTCTTGGGACGCGCGGAGCGGTCGCAATCTCATCTTTCCACCTCAGCCTTGCGGCTTCAGCAGCGGGAGTTGGCACCCTACAGGGTTTTTAGGGTTGCCAAGACGTCAACGGGCCCGTCCCTCAGTCTTTCTGGATAAGCGCTGCAAAGTTAGTTCACGCCGGACTGGTTTGCATCGGTCAAATGTTTCGGGTTTTTAATCATTCGTTGGCGTACGGCGTGGCGTACCTACCTTTGCGGCGCGTGGAAGGATTTGTCCGATTGCAACCACGGTAAAAAATGCTAAACCGGTGGACCATTGTCCGGCGCAGCAGCAATTTACCGCAGTAGGATTCCGAAGCACGCAGATTTAAAACTGTTGCTATGAGCTACTTATTTACCTCTGAGTCCGTTTCTGAAGGACACCCCGACAAAGTCGCCGACCAAATTTCGGACGCGCTTGTCGACCACTTTCTCGCCTTTGATCCCGATTCGAAAGTTGCATGCGAAACCCTAGTAACCACAGGGCAAGTGGTGCTGGCGGGCGAAGTCAAGTCGCGCACTTACATCGACGCCGGCGAAATCGCCCGCGAAGTGATTCGCCGCATCGGATACACCAAGTCCGAGTACATGTTTGAGGCCAATTCATGCGGCGTGTTCAGCGCCATCCACGAGCAATCGCCCGACATCAACCAAGGCGTAGACCGCGCTTCGAAAGAAGAGCAGGGCGCTGGCGACCAGGGAATTATGTTCGGTTATGCCACCGACGAGACCGACACCTACATGCCGCTGGCGCTCGAGCTGAGCCACTTGCTGCTTCGCGAACTGGCCGCTATTCGCAAGGAGGGAAAGGTGATGAAGTACCTGCGCCCCGACGCCAAGAGCCAAGTGACCATTCGCTACAGCGACCGCAACGTGCCCGAAGCGATCGATACGATTGTTATTTCGACCCAGCACGACGACTTCGCAGACGAAAAGCCCATGCAGGAGCGCATCACGGCGGACATCAAGCGCTACCTGATTCCGCGCATTAAGAAGCAATTGCCGCGCCGCGTGCAGCGACTGTTCAACGCCGACGTGCGCTACTTGATCAATCCGACGGGCAAGTTCGTGATTGGCGGACCGCACGGCGACACCGGTTTGACCGGCCGCAAGATTATCGTCGACACCTACGGCGGCAAGGGCGCCCATGGCGGCGGAGCCTTCAGCGGCAAGGATCCCTCGAAGGTGGACCGTTCCGCGGCCTACGCGGCGCGCTACGTAGCCAAGAACTTGGTGGCCGCAGGCGTGGCCAAGCAGGTTCTAGTGCAGCTCGCCTACGCGATTGGTGTAGCCGAGCCCGTGGGCTTCTACCTGAACACCTACGGCACGGCGGCCGTGCGCGGAGCCGATGGAAAGAAGCTCGCCGACGGCGCGATTGCCGAGCGCGTGCAGAAGCTGTTTGACCTTCGCCCCTACGGAATCGAGACCAAGTTTGGCCTCCGCAGCCCAATTTACTCGGAGACTGCCGCCTACGGCCACATGGGCCGCGCGCCGCAAATCGTGGAGAAGCAGTTCAAGCGCCCGACCGACAAGGGCATCGAAGTCAAGACCATGAAGGTGGACCTCTTCACGTGGGAGAAGCTCGACGCCGTGGATTCGATTAAGAAGGCGTTTGGACTTTAGTACCTCGTTTCTGGTTACTGGTTTCTAGTTTTCTGCAACTGGTTTCTGGTATCTTGATTTTGAGCCCTGGCTGCGCGAGTAGCTGGGGCTTTTTATTTAGTCGAAAACGTAAGTGTCGCCAGCTCTTCACCGAGTTCATTGATCCCGTTCATGATGCGCAATACTTGCTTTGGTGAGGGCTCTTTGGTACCCGATACATATTGAGACAATAGACTTGGATTAAGACCTATCCGCTCAGCAAGAAACTTAGCATTGAGTACGCGGTAGTGGCTGAAAAACTGCTGAAAATCAAACTTTAACTTGAAATTCTGAGGGCCATATTCAATCTGATCATCTTCATGTAAGAGTGACATGGCCTCAGAAATGTTCGCATAAACTTCATTAATAGAACCTCCTGTTGTGTAGACTGGGAAATCTTGAGTGTACGCAGAATATCCAGTATTCGTTACCTCGACAACTACTGGAATCTTTGGATGTTTTTTTTCTTTTTTCATCGTAAACCGGCGTCTTTTTTAATTCGAAGTTCCAATCCGCGTGCAATTTCTTTAGCTCCATGATTTGGCACAACCAACATCACTCCAGGCCTCTCATCATGAATGAACTTCACGTGTGATCCTTTTTGACTTTTGGAGTACCAACCATTGGCTTGCAGCAATCGAATTAGCTCATTTGACTTCACATACAAAAGTACATCATAATTTACTTTTAGCTTTAACTAGAAGTAAATAATTATTAACAAAAACCCCCGGTCGCTCGCGCGGCCGGGGTTCCGAATAAAGCCCTTAAAACGGCTTAGTAGCGGTAGGTCTCTGGCTTGAATGGACCCTTCACCTCAACGCCGATGTAGGCGGCTTGGTCGGGGCTCAAGGTATCCAGCTCGACACCGATTGACTCGAGGTGCAGGGCGGCAACCTTCTCGTCGAGGTGCTTGGGAAGCGTGAACACTTCGTTGGGGTACTTGCCCTTGGTGGTGTAGAGCTCGATCTGGGCCAACACCTGGTTGGTGAAGGAGTTCGACATTACAAACGAAGGGTGGCCGGTGGCGCAACCCAAGTTCACGAGGCGGCCTTCAGCCAGTACGATGATGTCGTTGCCCTCGATGTTGTACAGGTCGACCTGTGGCTTGATCTCGGATTTGGTGTGGCCGTAGTTTTTGTTGAGCCATGCCATGTCGATTTCGTTGTCGAAGTGGCCGATGTTGCACACGACGGTCTTGTCCTTCATCATGCGGAAGTGGCGTTCGGTAACGATGTTCTTGTTTCCGGTTGCAGTGCAGACAATATTGGCGCGGGGAACCGAGTTCTCCATCTTCTTGACCTCGTAGCCGTCCATGGCTGCCTGAAGGGCACAGATGGGGTCGATTTCGGTGACGATCACACGTGCTCCGGCTCCGCGGAACGAAGCCGCCGTACCCTTGCCCACGTCGCCGTATCCGGCAACTACCACAACCTTACCGGCCATCATCAGGTCGGTGGCGCGGCGAACCGCGTCCACTGCCGATTCTTTACAGCCGTACTTGTTGTCGAACTTCGACTTGGTCACCGAGTCGTTGACGTTGATGGCGGGCAACGGGAGGCTGCCTTTAATCATGCGCTCGTACAAGCGGTGCACGCCGGTGGTCGTCTCTTCAGAGATTCCGCCAATGCCGGCCACAAGCTCAGGGTAGCGGTCGAGCACCATATTGGTCAGGTCACCGCCGTCGTCGAGGATCATGTTGAGGGGCTGCTTGCCTTCGCCAAAGAACAGGGTCTGCTCGATGCACCAGTCAAACTCCTCTTCGGTTTGGCCCTTCCAGGCATAAACGCTGATACCGGCGGCGGCGATGGCGGCCGCAGCGTGGTCTTGCGTCGAGAAGATGTTGCACGAAGACCAAGTAACCTCGGCACCGAGCTCAACTAGGGTTTCGATGAGGACCGCCGTCTGAATGGTCATGTGGAGGCAGCCGGCCACACGCGCACCGGCAAGGGGCTTGCTGGCGCCAAACTCCTTGCGGAGGGCCATCAGTCCGGGCATCTCAGCCTCGGCGAGGGTAATTTCTTTGCGTCCCCAATCGGCGAGGGACATATCCTTTACTTTGTAGGGCACGTAGTTCGTGGCAGTGGTCGAAGACATAGCAATGATTATTTGGAGGCGCAAAGATATGGAAAATTCGGGGGCTGAAGTCGCCGAAGTCGGTCATTTTGGCCTCGTCCTTGCGCGTATTTCTCTTGGTCAAGCCGCTGATTTTGAGGCGGAATTTACTTCAGTCACGGATTTTTTATCTCCCGCCGATCAGGAGCGGTGGGCTGAGCTAAAACCGGGTCCGAGGCGCGCAGCGTTTTGGGCGGCACGGCAGGCGTTGGCAGCGGCGCTGAGCGGCACCTCAATGAGTCCGCGCGACGTGAGCTACGATGGGGAGCGCCCCGTACTGCCCCGGGGCAACTTGAGCCTGTCGCACGGCGGAGCTTGGGCGGTCGCGGCGTACCACCCCCTTTTGCCGGTGGGGATTGACGTAGAGGCTCCGCGCGCCCAGCTCGAACGGGTCATCGCTCGCGTGGCCTGTGAACGCGAAGTGGCGGAACTCGACCATGCGACGGTTTGGGGCGCCAAAGAAGCGGTGTATAAGGCAGCTGGAATAAAAGGGCTCGACTGGAAGAAGGAAATTGACGTCCGGTCGACCCGCGAAGCCATGTGCACCCGCAGCCACGAACGCTACGCGCTTGAATCGTTTCCAATGGGCGCCGATCGAGTCGTGGTGGCGGTGCGCCAACCGCTGCGCGTTGTGCTTACCGGGCCTGAAAGCGCAGGGAAAACACAGTTAGCGGCAAAGCTTGCTCGGGAATTCCGTACCCTATGGACCCCCGAAATCGCGCGCGAGTACCTGAGCGAACACGGCCCGGACTACGCGGCCGACGACGTGGTCAAGATGGCGCGCCTGCAAGCCGAGCGCGCCGAAGAGCTAGCCGCAAGCTGCTCTGAGATTGTCATTGAAGACACGGACGTGCTGACGCAGCGCATCTGGTTCCGCGAAAAGTACGGGCGGCCGAACCCTGAACTCGAAGCTATGCCCCTCAAGGGAGACCTTTATTTGCTCTGTGCACCTGACCTCGCGTGGACGCAGGACCCCCTGCGCGAGCACCCCAAAGAGTCCGACCGACAACGACATTTTGAGCAATACCATACTGAATTAGAACGCAATAAAAAAACATTTAACGTGGTTTCAGGACAGGGTTCCGCACGAAAAACCAATGCGCTGCGAACACTTGAAGGCTACGGCGTGTTACCTTTGGCGAAGCACAGGGGTGCCGGCGATGAGATCCGGCTGAGATGATACCCTAGAACCTGGGCGGGTAATGCCGCCAAGGAAGTCGCGAAGCCGCACCCTTAGCGTGCGGGCATTTCTGTGCACGAGAACCGATTTAACAAACCGTGCACGATGAACCAACGTTCCATTTTTGTCCTTATGCTGGGCTTTTCGTTGACGCCCGCGACCTCCCAAATGATTCGGGTGGCCGAATCGCCGGCGGGGTCTGACACCGTCAAAACACAGGTACTCAATGAGGTTTCGCTCGTGGCCAGCCGGCCAAGCGCTCGGATTCCCATGCCCCAAATTCGGCTGAAGCCCGGGGACTTGGCCAAGCAGAACGCGGGGCGAGACGTGCCATTTTTGCTGCAGGGCCTGCCCTCGTTTACGGCCGCCAGCGACGCGGGTAATGGGTTTGGTTACACCTACGTGCGCTTTCGCGGAATGGACCAAACGCGGATCAACGTCACGGTCAACAACGTCGCGCTCAAC
Organism: Bacteroidota bacterium; assembly: GCA_016868755.1. Classification (GTDB taxonomy): domain Bacteria; phylum Bacteroidota; class Bacteroidia; order Flavobacteriales; family Schleiferiaceae; genus TMED14. Next base: position 44,002 of record VGFU01000005.1, read on the forward strand.
GATCCCGAATCGCATGGCGTATTTTGGGTGAATACGCCCGACCTCGGCTTGAACGCCAACTCATTGGTGGTGCAGCGCGGAGTGGGCACGTCAACCTTGGGGAGCGGCGCGTTCGGCGCGTCATTGTCGTTTGAAGTTGGGGTGCCTAACGACACCGCTAGCCAGGCGGTTTCTGCCACCTACGGCTCGTTTAACTCGGCGCGCATCAGCTACGCCGTTCATAGCGGTCTCGTTGGCGCCAAAAAGCGCTGGTCGACCACCGCGCGGGCCACTGCGATGCGCAGCGACGGGTTTGTGGACCGATCAGGCAGCCAACTCCAGAGCTACTTGTTTGGTGCCCAATACCGGCTTCCGGCGTTCACGTGGCGCTTGGTCCATTTTGCCGGAAGCGAGCGCACCCAGCAGGCCTGGTACGGCATTCCTGAAGCTAAGTTCCGCGGCGATGCGCAGGGCGTAATGGACTACATCGGCCGGAACGGGGTTGCGGGCGCGGACTCCGCAAACCTGATTCAAAGCGGCAATGCGACCTACAACTTCTACCGCTACGCGAACGAAATTGATCAGTACACCCAGCGCCACTACCAGAGTTTGATGACGTGGATCGTCAGTCCACGCTGGCACGTAACGCAAACGATTGCCGTGGTTACGGGCAAAGGCTACTTTGAGCAGTACCGGCCCTTTATGTCGTTTGCCTCACTGGGTTTGCCCAATGTTCCCATCGGCATCATGGAGCTCACGGGAACCGAAGGCGTGCGGCGGCGCTGGCTCGATAACGGGAGTTTTGGAGGAACCACTTCGGTTCAGTACCGCAGGGAGCACTTCCAGTTCGTGGCCGGCATGCAGGATCAGGTGTACGACGGACTTCACTACGGAACGTTGCCGTGGCTTCGCTACAATCCGTTGGGCGGACTCGACGGGAGCGTGACCGTAGAAGGCGTTCCGGTGGGCACCCAGTCAGCGCAAGCCCACCGGTTTTATGAGGGCTCCAGCTTGAAGCTCGACGAGGCCTACTTCGCCCGAGCTGAGTGGAGCCTAGGGCGCTGGACGTACCTGGGGGACCTGCAGGTTCGCCGAATTAACTACGAGGGGGTTGGAACGGACGTAGATCAAAACGCCTACGATTTTAACGCGTCCTACCTGTTTTTTAACCCCAAAGCGGGCATTTCGTACCAAGACCGCGATTGGACCGTGCGCGCTTCGGTTGCTCAAGCGCACCGCGAGCCGATTCGTTCAGACTTTATTGACAACGCGGTGGCTCCGCGGCCTGAGCGGGTAACAGATTTTGAGTTCGGAATTGAGAAGCGCGCCGAGCGTTTTTGGGCCGAAGCCAACGTGTACCTAATGGAGTACCAGGACCAACTGGTTCCAACCGGCGCGCTGAACGATGTGGGGGCCCTGATTCGGACCAATGTGGCACAAAGCCACCGCAGGGGCTTGGAGTTGGCGGCCGTTTGGTCTCCTTCGGTCGCATGGAAGATCGGAGCCAACAGCACCTTGAGCCGCAACCGCATCGCGGAGTTTGAAGAGGTTTTGTACGACTACGCCGACGTTAGTGAGGTCCGCACAAAGTACACCAATACGCCCATCGCCCTTTCGCCCGAAGCCATGGGCAATGCTTGGGCCGAGTGGCAGCGCCGAGGTCTTTCAGCCCGCGCCACACTGCACGCCGTGGGCCGTCAGTACTTGGATAACACCGGGACGTTAGAGCGCTCGCTTGACCCCTACCGCACCGTGGACGCGACCCTTCGCTGGAACCGCGGCCCTGTGGAGTGGCGCCTCGACGCGATCAACCTTTTGGGCCGTCCGTACGCGCCCAACGGCTACACGTGGGGCTACCTCTACGACGGAGTTCGGACCGACGAAAACTTTGTGTACCCGATGGCCGGAACGCAGCTGCTGCTGGGATTCAAGCTGGTTTTTTAGGGGACTTCGCGCCTGCGGCGCGGCGCTCCGCGCTGTTTCATGCTCCTAGTTTCTAGTTCGCGCCTTTGTCGCGCCAACACAAGAAACCAGCAACAAGTAACTATACAGCTAGCCCGCAGCTAGTTACGAACCGCTTGTGGCCACACGTTGTCGTCGCGGTTGACGTCGGCAGTCCAGTGGCCAGGGTCGACCTCGATGGAGCGAATGCCTTTGAGCGGCGTTTCAACCATCAGATCAAACGTCTTCTGGGTGTAGTTCCAGGGGCCGGCAAGCACGAGGAGCGGGTCCTTTTTGTGGCCCTGCTGTTCCAGGAGGGGCAAGGTATAGGTCATGCTGGCTCCGCTTTCAAAGGTCACCTTGACGTCGACCGGGAGGGCCATGGACCCGCGGCGCTCCAGGCGCACAAATGTGAGGGCTCGGTTATCGCTCCACACGCTGTCGATGCCCACGTCGGGGTACTTGGTGGTGTTGATCCACTGGTCGTGGTACCAGTCGAGTACCATGCCCGACTCGCGCTCGGCGATGCGCACGAAGTCTTCGGGGCGCGGATGCTTGAAGCTCCACTCGTCGAAATAGCGGCGCATGGTCCGCCAAAAGGCGTCGTCGCCGACGATTCCGCGCAGCTGAACGAGGTAGAGCGAACCCATCATGTAGGCGGCCATTTGGTACGGAAACTTACCGTCAAAGTAGTTGGCCGGAGTGCTGGCGGGCTCGCGCCAGGCTGCTTTGGCGGCGCGCTTGGCAAACGTGCTGAGGTAGCCCTCGTGGGCGTTGGGCTTGTTGGCGCCCGAGATGACGTTCATGACCTCGTCTTCGGCGAAGCTGGTGAAGCCCTCGTCCATCCAGTGGTAGCGCTGCTCGTCGGTGGCGAGCTGGCCGTAAAACCACATGTGCGAGCCCTCGTGGGCGACGACGCTAAAGGTTCCGAGGTAGTCGTCGCCGTGCGATTCCATCAGGGTGCACATGGGGTACTCCATGGCGCCCTCGCCGCCCTGGATGACGCTGAATTGGGGCCAGCGGTAGGGTCCGAAGTGCGAATTCATGAAGGCAAAGTAGGTGGCCACGTCGGCGCGAAAGCGCTCGTTCTCGTACATCATGCGCGACTTGGCGTCGGGCAAATAGAGGTAGTGAATCTGCGTTCCGGTGGGCAGCGTGAAGCGTTGGTGCTGGTACTCGCGGTCGGCGGTCCAGGCAAAGTCGTGCACGCTGTCGGCGGCAAAGCGCCAGGTAATGCGCGCCTTTTTCTTGTGCTTGACGGGCTTGTCGCTGTAGCCGTGTCCGATTTCGTCGGGGTTTTGGAGCACGCCGGTTCCGCCGAGCACAAAGCCCGCGTCGGCGGTGACGTTGACCTCAAACCGGCCAAAGTCCCCATAAAATTCGCGGGCCACATACAGGTCGGGGTGCCAGCCGTCGCGGTCGTACACGCACATTTTGGGGTACCACTGCGTGAAGCTGTAGTCCACGCCCTCTTTGTTGTCACGGCCGGCGCGCTCGATGACGATCGGAATCCGGGTGGTGTACTCCAGCTCAAAAACGTGCGTGGCTCCGGGGGCTATGGGTTCTTGGAGCTGGGCGCGCAAGATGGTCTGGTTCAAGTGAAACGCGACCTCGCGGCCGTTGTGCTTGACCGACCGCACGATTTGCTCGCCCTCTTCGTGGGGCTTGAGCTGCTCGATTTTGGTTCCGATCGCCTTGTCTTTAAACTGGGTCGGAATGTTGGCCATGTTGCTCATCATGCTTCCGGGCTGAAACGCGTTCCAGTACAGGTGCATGAAGATTTCGTCGAGCGCGTCGGGGCTGTTGTTGGTGTACTCGAGGCGCATCTTGCCCTCAAGGCGGTGCTGGTTGTGGTCGAGGTCGACGTTTATTTGGTAGCGAACCGACTGCTGCCAGTAGCCTGTGGGCGGAGTTTGGGCCCAAATTCCTACGGCCCAGAGGGCGGCGGCGATGCTCAAGAGGTTTTTCATGTCGTAGGCAAATTACAGTTTTTGGACTTCGGCGAGGCGCGGACCCTTTTCGGTCGCCGTGAGTATGGCGACTTCGTTCAGCGGATCGTGCTCGAGAAAGAGCAGGTACTCGCGGTCGGCGGCCTCGTTGAGGATGCGCGCCTTTTCTTCAAGGGTCAGCAGCGGCCGGGTGTCGTAGCCCATCACATAGGGCAGTGGAATGTGGCCAGTAGACGGCAGCAAATCGGCCATGTACACTAGGGTCTGGCCGCCGTGGTCGAGAATCGGGCACATCTGGGCGTCGGTGTGGCCGTTGACGACAAAGGCGTCGAAGCCAAGTGGGGTGCTGATGCGCGCGGAATCTCCTTCGATTAGGTTAAGCTGGCCGGATTCCTGCAGGGGCATGATGTTCTCGCGCAAGAAGCTGGCTTTTTCGCGCGGATTGGGGTTGGTGGCCCAGTCCCAATGGCGGGCGTGGGACCAGTAACGGGCGTTTGCGAAGGCCGGACGCAGTTGGTCGCCGTGGCGCACCACGGCTCCGCCCACGTGGTCGAAGTGCAAATGCGTCAAAAACACGTCGGTGACGTCGTTGCGGTGAAACCCGAGCGCGGCCAAGCTGCGGTCGAGTGTCGCGTCGCCATGCAGGTGGTAGTGGCTGAAGAACTTCTCGTCTTGCTTGCCGCCGATCCCCGTGTCGATCAGGGTCAGGCGGTCGCCATCTTCGACTAGCAGGCAGCGCATCGCCCAGGTGCAGAGGTTGCGCTCGTCGGCGGGATTGGTGCGCTCCCAGAGCGACTTAGGCACGACGCCGAACATGGCGCCGCCGTCGAGCTTGAAAAAGCCCGTTTCGATGGTGTACAGCTTCATTTTTTGCGTTTAGCTCGAAAGAATTCGGTGAGCACGTCGCCGCAAAGCTCGGCCTCGACTCCGGTGGTCACCTGCGTTTTGGGGTGCAGCTGGCCGCCCATGGTACGGAATCCGCGCTTTTCGTCGCTCGCCCCGTACACGACGCGGCCGATTTGGCTCCAAAATAGGGCGCCGGCGCACATCGTGCAGGGCTCAAGGGTGACGTAGAGCGTGCAGTCGGGCAGGTACTTGGCCGCCAGCTCGTGGCTGGCCGCCGTGATGGCCTGCATTTCGGCGTGGGCCGTGACGTCGTGCAGCCGTTCGGTCAAATTGTGGCCGCGGGCAATGACGCGGTTTTGCCACACCACGACCGCTCCCACCGGTACCTCATCCTGGTCCATGGCCTTCACGGCTTCTTGGATGGCGAGGCGCATGTAGCGCACGTCGTCTTCGGGGGTCACGGGGGCGAGCGGCATGGCGTAAAAATACGGCCCGGCTCCGGGCGGCGCGTTACCTTTGCAGCCATGTTCCGAAGCCATACTTGCGGCGAGCTCCGCCTGGACCACGTTGGTCAAACCGTCACCCTCGCTGGATGGGTGCAGCGCCGCCGCGATTTTGGCGGAATGTCGTTTGTCGACCTGCGCGACCGCTACGGCATTACCCAGCTCAGCTTCAATGAGTTGGTTGACGCGGACCGCCTCGCCGAGGCGCGCAAGCTGCAGCGCGAATTTGTGGTGCAAGTCGTCGGGATCGTGGTCGAGCGCGAGAACAAAAACCCCAACCTCGCCACGGGCGACGTCGAAATCAAGGTGCAGCAGCTCACGGTGCTGAACGCTGCAGCGACTCCGCCCTTTACCATCGAAGACGAGACCGACGGCGGCGAAGAGCTTCGCATGAAGTACCGCTACCTGGACATCCGCAGGGCGCCGGTGCGCAACAACTTGCTCTTGCGCCACCGCATCAACCGCTCGGTGCGCAGCTACCTTGACACCCTCGGATTTGTCGACGTCGAGACTCCGTTTTTGATCAAGTCGACGCCCGAAGGCGCCCGCGACTTTGTGGTGCCCTCGCGGCTCAACCAAAACCAGTTTTACGCGCTTCCGCAGTCGCCGCAAACCTTTAAGCAGCTGCTTATGGTGGCCGGAATGGACCGCTACTACCAGGTGGTGCGCTGCTTCCGCGACGAAGACCTGCGCGCCGACCGCCAGCCGGAATTCACGCAGATCGACTGCGAAATGGCATTCGTCGAGCAAGAAGACATCCTCAACACCTTCGAGGGTCTGGTGCGCCACGTGCTGCGCGAGGTGCACGGCGTAGAACTGAACGAGGTTCCGCGCATGACCTACGCCGAGGCGATGCGCCGCTACGGCAACGACAAGCCCGACATTCGGTTCGGCATGGAGTTCGTCGAGCTCACCGACCGCGTTAAGGACCAAGGATTCCCCGTGTTTGACCAGGCCGAGCTCGTGGTGGGCTTCAACGCCAAGGGCTGCGGAACCTACACTCGCAAGCAGCTCGACGCCCTGACCGACTACGTGAAGCGCCCGCAACTTGGCATGAGCGGCCTGATTTGGATGCGCGTCGACGAGAATGGGGTTCCCACCTCATCGGTCAACAAGTTTTTTGACGAGACTGCGCTGCGCGGCTGGGCCGAGGCCTTTGGCGCCGAGCCCGGCGACCTCGTGCTCGTCCTTGCCGGCGGAGCCAACAAAACCCGCAAGGCCCTCAGCGAGCTGCGCCTGCACCTGGGCCAGGAGCTCGGGCTGCGCAAGCCCTTTGAGTTTGCGCCGCTGTGGGTCGTCGACTTTCCGCTGCTCGAGTGGGACGAAGAATCCGGCCGTTGGTTCGCAATGCACCACCCGTTCACGAGTCCGAAGCCCGAAGACATTCCGCTGCTCAACACCGACCCCGGAGCGGTGCGCGCCAACGCCTACGACATCGTGCTGAACGGCAACGAAATTGGCGGCGGCTCGATCCGCATCCACGACCGCGCTCTGCAGGCCCGCATGTTTGAGCTGCTCGGGTTCAGCCCCGAAGAGGCGCAGGCCCAGTTCGGATTTTTGATGAACGCGTTCGAGTTTGGCGCGCCGCCCCACGGCGGAATCGCCTTTGGGTTCGACCGCCTGGTTGCTCTGATGGGCGGCGACGAAGTCATTCGCGACTACATCGCCTTCCCAAAAAACAACGCGGGCCGCGACGTCATGATCGACGCCCCCTCGCCCATCGCCGAGGCGCAGATGGCGGAACTCAATTTGCTGCTACGTTCCTAAGTACCCGGGTGTGCTTTTGACGTTCCGAATCCTCAGATAACGAAGTTAAACAAAAGCACACACTAAAGCAGCGTATTTTTACCGAATGCGCTTAAACCTTTTTGCTTTGCTGACGGTTGGAACCGTCGCCCTTTTTGCTCAGAACCAACCCAATTGGCTGGAGCTTTGGAACGACCCCTCGTCCAACGTTTACGACGTGGTGCGCGAATTTGACGCTGCCTTTGAAGGCAAAGCCACCGAAAAAGGTAAGGGCTGGAAGCAGTTCAAACGCTGGGAGGCCTTCATGGACCCGCGCGTCTACCCGACCGGTCAACGTCCGCAACCCAACGCCCTTTACCTCGGCATGCAGCAGGTGCAAAGCAGCTGGGGAAGCACCTCGACCGGCGCCAGCGGCATCGGCCAGTGGACCCCTGTAGGGCCCTTTGACGGCAACCCCATTCAGGGCATCGGGCGCGTCAACACCGTGGCCTTCCACCCCACGGACCCCAATGTGATTTTTGCCGGAGCTCCGGCGGGCGGACTCTGGAAAACCACCAACCAAGGAACCAGTTGGACTACTAATACCGACCTGCTTCCGAACCTAGGGGTGAGCGGTATCGCCATTGACCCCCTGTTTCCCGACACGATGTACATCGCTACGGGGGACCGCGACGCCGACGACACCTACAGCATAGGAGTATTGAAGTCAACGGACGGTGGCGAAACCTGGAAAACGACCGGACTCAGCCTCTTGCTGACGAACTACGCGCGATTAACGGGCATGGTCATTCACCCCACCCAGACCCAGTATCTGGTGGTTGCTTCGCGCAACGGCATCTACCGAACCACCAATGGTGGCACTACATGGTCGATGGTTCAAGGCGGCAGCTTTCAATCGCTAACTTCAGTCGCTGGTGCGCCGCACTTGCTGTATGCGGGCACCAATGCTAACGGACGAGTTTGGTTTTCGCGGGATTTCGGTGCAACGTGGACTCAGATCACAGGAAACGGACTCCCCACGAGCGGCCCCGCCCGCTGCGAGGTGGCGACCACCGGTGCCGATACCAACTACGTATATGCCTTGTTTGGCGCCAACAACAACGGACTGTATGGCGTGTACCGCTCCACCAACCGAGGCGCAACCTGGACCCAAATGCACGGATCCACCCCGAACCTCATGGATTGGTCGACCAATGGTGGTGGCAGTGGCGGTCAAGCGTGGTACGACTTGGCCATTGCCGTTTCACCCCTCAATAAAGACGTACTGCTCGTGGGCGGAGTCAACATTTGGCGTTCCAACAACGGTGGCGCAAACTTCTCGCTGAGCGCCCACTGGTATGGCGGAGGCGGAGTTTCGAACGTCCACGCGGACCAGCACTGGTTCACCTTCAGGCCCGGCACCAACGAACTTTGGGTAGGCAACGACGGCGGAGTTTATGTTTCGCCCAACGGCGGCATCGCCAACAACTGGCAAATGCGCAGCAACGGCCTCGGAATCACGCAGTACTACAAAATCGCCACCACACCCGTCAACCCTAACTGGACTATGGCGGGGGCCCAAGACAACGGAACCCACCTTAAAAAAACAAGCTGGGCTCGAGTGCGTGGAGGCGACGGCATGGACTGCGGCATGGACCCTACCAACGAGCTCGTGATGTATGCGTCGATCTACTACGGCGACTTTGAAAAATCTAATAACGGAGGGGCGAGTTTTAATGCCACGTTTAACCTCCCACCGAGCGGTAATGGCAACTGGGTTACCCCGTTCTTGGTCAGCCGCCACAATAACAACGTACTCTATGCAGGATTTTCACGAGTGTGGAAGTCCACCAATGCCGGCGTAAGCTTTTCGGCTACCAGTAACTCAAATCTCCTGGGAAGCGACAATATTGACGTGCTGGCCGAATCGCCCAGCAACCCCAACGTGCTGTACGCGGGCATCAACCAGTACCTTTTCCGCTCGACCGACGGCGGAATCACCTGGATCCAGCACAGCGGCGGCGCCGGCAGCCACGTCATTACGGGCATCGCGGTGGACCCCAACGATCCGCTGCACATTGCGGTCAGCCGCAGCGGCTACGTGGGGAGCCAAAAAGTATTCGAGTCGTTCAATGGCGGACAATCCTACAGCAACATAAGCGGAAGCCTTCCGAACATTCCCGCCAACGCCATTGCCTTTGAGCCAGGCGGCAACAACATGATCTACGTTGGCACCGACCTCGGCATGTTTGTGCGCGACAACCTTCTGGGCGACTGGGTTCCGTTCAACTCTGGCTTGCCCAATGTAGTCGTTACAGATATCGAAATACTGAGCACGCCCCGAATTGTGCGCATCGGCACCTACGGCCGAGGTGTTTGGCAGTCTCCCTTTGCCGGCGACCTCCTCAAGCGTCCAACGGCGGCCCTTAAGGTACAGCCCGCCTCCACGTGCGGACTCGGAGACACCCTGCAGCTCAGCGACGCCTCGACGGGGCTCGTAACGGCCTGGAAGTGGAGCGTGATTCCCGCTACCGGCGCCACCCTGATCGGGGCCACGACGGCGACGCCCAAGCTCGTCATCCAGCAAGCCGGCATCTACTCGGTGCAGCTGGTCGCCAGCAACGTGTACGGCAGCGATACCGCGCTGGGTGTTCAAACGATTGCCGTGGGCGGATTCCCGCTTCCGGCCAACGAAGGCTTCACCACCGGCTTTGGTCAGCGCTGGGCCGTCGAAAACACCGACCGCAACGCCACCTGGGAGGCCTTCTCGACCGCCAGCAGCGACGGCGACAACGCCTCGATGCGCATGCCCCACTTCGCTCTTGCCTCCACGGCTATCGGCCAGCGCGACGCCCTAATTTCTCCGGTTTTTGCCTTAGATAGCGGAGCCTCGCTTACGCTCGACGTAGCCTACCGCCAAGTTTCGGCAACCCAAGTACCCGACACGCTGCGCATTTGGATGAAGCCCTGCAGCGCTTCGACCTGGACACTCCTCGCTACCCGCGTCGAAACAGGCACCCTGAATTGGGCGACGGGGCCAGCCCAAGCCAGCGCATTTGTGCCTTCAACGGCCGCCGACTGGCGCCGCGACAGCCTGTACCTCGGGGCGCTGGTTGGGCCGACGCGCTTCAAAATTGAAGCGCGCCACGGCGGCGGAAACCACCTGTACCTCGACCGGTTCCGCCTGAAAACGGCCACCACCGCCGCACCCGTCGCCAACTTTATTTCGCCCGACACGGCCTGTGCTGCGCGAACCATTCCATTGTTCGCAACGGGCTCGCCCGCCTCGGGCTCCGCCCTCGGCGCGACCTACGCGTGGAGCTTCCCCGGAGGAACCCCGAGCAGCAGCACCCTCGCCAACCCCAGCGTGAGCTACGCTACGGCGGGCGTCAAGTCGGTTTCGCTGACGGTAACGACTGCGGGCGGCACCTCAAGTGTCAGCAAGAACATCGTGGTCACGGCGGCTTCGGTTCCGAGCGTGAGCATAGTGAACCAGTCTGGCAGCATCTGCGCCAACAGCCCCGCGACCTTTGCCGCTACGGCGGTCAACGGTGGCAGCAGCGTGCGCTACCAATGGACCGTCAACAACCAACCGCGCGGATTTAATACGCCCACGTTTACGACGTCGAACCTGCAAAACGGCGACGTGGTACGCTGCCAAGTATACAGTAGTGAGCCTTGCGCGAGCCTTCCGATGGTGACCTCCAACGCTATTACGGCAACGGTTTTGGCGCTTCCGGCGGCGAACGCAGGCACCTACAGCCCGGCCTGCGTAGGCGACGGACCCATTTCGCTGAGCGGAACCCCCGCGGGCGGCACCTGGAGCGGAACCGGCGTCAGCGGATCAACCTTTGATCCCACCGGCCTTGGTCCCGGCAACTACACGGTGACCTACGCCTACACAAACAGCGCCGGATGCACAGGCACGGCCACTGCCGTGATTCAGTTGGCCGCCTCGCCCAACGTGTTCTTGACGTTTACGACGGACGTAATGTGCATCAGCGATCCTGCAGTGGCTCCGGGCGGCGGATTCCCCGGTGGCGGAACGTATTTGGTCAACGGCACGCCGACGACCAGCATTGTTCCGTCCCAGCTCGGAACGGGTCAGCACGCCCTCACCTACCGCTACAGCAACGGGCTGTGCGTGGTGGAGCGCGTAGACAGCTTCCACGTGGTCGCAGCTCCGCCGGTGCCGAGCATCCAAATCCTGAACGGGGATTCGCTGTACTGTCCGCAGGCCGCCCTCAACCCGCTTTGGAAGGTTCAGTGGCTCGACGCCAACCAATCTCAGATTGCGGGCGCCAACCAGGCAAGCTTTACCGCCTCGGCTCCGGGCACGTTCTTCGTTCGCCTTCGCGCCGGTACCAGCTGCGCCGCAACGAGCAGCGCCGCGGTGGTACTGAACACGGCAGAGCGCCAACTTGCCGGAATCACCTTGCGCCCGAACCCGACCCGCGACCGCGTGGAGGTTTCGTGGAATCCGACGGCCGACCAGGCCTGGACGGCCGAGCTGCGCAGCCTTGACGGGGCCCTTATCGGCTCGTACGAAGGTGTGGACGCACGCTGGAGCCTTGACCTCAGTGCGCTTCCAAACGGAATCTATGCGCTGCGCCTCACCCAAGGGGACCGCAGCAGCACGGAGCAGGTCGTCAAACTATAGGATGGGCGTGAACTCAGTAAATTCGGATGTAACCGAATGAAAAACCCCGCCTCGGCGGGGTTTTTTGCTTAAATGTGTTCGGATATAACCGAATTTACGTTGTTCAAAGCGAAACGGTGAACTGAAGGAGGCTCTCAAACAAGGCCACTCCGTCCGTATTCAATAGGTTGGCGTCAGCGGCGCGCTCGGGGTGGGGCATCATGCCCATGACGTTACGCACCTCGTTGCAGACTCCGGCGATGTTTTGTACCGAACCGTTGGGGTTGGCCTCGGGGGTGATGGCGCCGTCGGCCTCGGCGTAGCGGAACATCACCTGGCCATTGCCGTTCAGGACCTTGAGGGTCTCCTCGTCGGCGTGGTAGCGTCCTTCGCCGTGGGCAATGGGGATTTGGTAGACTCCGGTGTCTGAAAGACCGGCGGTCATGGGGCTAAGGCCTGATCCGCGCACAAGGTGCACGTTTTTGCAGATGAACTTGCCGGTGTGGTTGCGCAGCAGGGCGCCCGGAACGAGTCCGGCCTCCGTCAGAATTTGAAAGCCGTTGCACACGCCGAAGACGTATCCGCCGCGGTCCGCGTGCTTGACGACCTCCTCCATGATCGGCGAGAAGCGGGCGATGGCCCCAGAGCGCAGGTAGTCGCCGTACGAGAATCCGCCGGGGAGCACCACCATGTCGACGCCCTGGAGGTCGCGGTCCTTGTGCCAAAGGCTAATGGTTTCGCATCCCAGACCCTCGCGGAGGGTGTGGATCATGTCTTGGTCGCAGTTCGACCCAGGAAAAGTTACAACTCCGAATTTCACGCGGCAAAGGTACAGCGTCCGTTGGCCTTGCCGAGCACGTTGGCGAGCCGGTACAGCAGTCGTGCGGCCACGTTGGCGTCCCAATCTCCCTCGGGTCCGGGGGCCACCTCATTGAGGTCAAAGCCAAGGAGTTGGCGACCCGAAGCCAGCACCTGCTCGACCAGGTAAAGCACCTGCTCGACCTCGAGTCCGCCCGCCACGGGCGTGCCGGTGTGCGGACAAAGTTTGGGATCCAACCCGTCGATGTCAAAGCTGAGGTAGACCTGCTGCGGAAGTTCCGCCACAATCAAATCCACCTGCTGGGCCCAGGTGCGGCCGTGAAACGCGGACTGCTTGAGGTCGCGGTCGTAAAACACTGCGCAGCGGTTGCCCAGCCCGGCGGCCACCGCCACCTCTTCGGCGCAGTAGTCGCGGATTCCAACCTGAACTATTTTGGCGATGCCTTCGTGCTTCATCGCGTTGTACATAATCGACGCGTGGCTGTAGGTGAAGCCCTCGTAGGCCACCCGAAAGTCCATGTGGGCATCAATTTGCAGAATTCCCATGCCCGGATGGCGGTCGGCCAATGCCTGAAGGTAGCCGAGCGGTGTACTGTGGTCTCCGCCCAACAGGGCCACCAGCTGCCCGCGGTCGAGGTAGCGTTCGACGTCGTGACGGACCTTTTCGACCATCCACGCGCAGGCTTCGTTAATCCGGGCCAGCAACTTTTGGCTGGAGGCCATTCCGGCAGTTCCATCGGCGAGTGCGGCCAGGTAGACCTCGGCCCGCTCGCGGTTGCGCTCAGACTTTTCGGCCAGCTTGGTCGAGGCCGGAGCCATTGCCAACCCCATCTTCCAGGCGTCGGCCACAAAGGGGTCCCACAGGTCGACCTGCGCGGTCGCCTCCTTGATGGCGGCGGGGCCTTGGGCCGTGCCCGAGGCGTAGCTCACGGTCACCTCCCAGGGCACCGGAACCACCACGACCTCTGCGTCTTCCACCGCATACGGAAGTCCATAAATCTGGTCCCCCGTCGCGAGTCCGTTGGGGTCAAAATCGGCCTGCGAGAGGGCGCGGCGCTTACGGCGTGCTTCGTCCATGAAGCAAAGGTAGTGGGCTTGCTGCGCTGCGCGCCCAAGTGGTTTCTGGTTTCTCGTTTCTGGTGCTCAAAAGCTTTAGGGACACTTCGGAAGTATGGCTGCTGCGCAGCTAGACACAAGAAACAAGTAGCAGAAACAAGTTGCGGGTTGCTAGTTGCTGGCTACCAAATAGCTGCGCCGGACCGAGCGTCCCTCCGACGGGGTGAAGCGGAATTCCCAGAGCCACGTTCCCCGATGCGGAGGCGCGTCGGGCGCCTCGAATTGGTGTTGGGGCGGAATCGGCCAAGGCGCAGACCATGGCGTGGTCCAACGGCCCTCGGGGTCGGTCCAGCGGGTTTCGATTAGCCAGGCACGGCCCGGGTCAAGGTTCCAGGCCAGCAAGGGTGGCCACCGGCGCTGAATGAGGTCAAACTGGCCCTCGGAGGGTTGCGGAACGGGCTGCGGCCAGCGGCCCGGGGTGGCGGAATCGAGGCGCGTCAGGGTCCAATCTTGGGGGTCCGGGCCGCGGCGCTCTAGGGACATTCCTTCTCCTTTTCCCGGGGATTCACGAATGCTTGAAGGGAATTGCTGCGGCGAAATCTGGGCCCAATCGATGCGGACGCCGTCGCTCCGGCGGAGGTCCAAAATGCCTCCGTCGTCGGTAAGCGGAAGGTCGTGGGACGTGGCGCCCGGCCCGCCCGGCACCGCCGGCCGGGCCCAGGCCCCGGGGCGCGGGGCGCCCCGGGGCCCCGCCGCAGAGTCGCCGGCCGGGTAGCGGCGCAGCACGGCAAGCGGATCCGCCGCCCCAAACACCGCGTGGCCGGGGAGGAGAAACCGGCCGGCAACCGCGGCGCGGCGCCACGTCACGGAATCTGAAGCCCAAAAGAGCTGGGAGAGGTCCAGTACGCGGGAGCTGGTACTGCGAAGCTCCACAAAACGGCCTTCGCCCGGTAGGGGATTTAATAGCACCTCGCTGATTTGAAGGTCGCCCGGCTCGGGGTCGACCGGCCAGCCCGCGACCACCCGGGTGCAGTCGCCTGGGGTCCCGTCGGCGTGTACCCAGCCGGGGAGCAGCGGAAGCAGCAGCTCTTCGCCGGGCGAGCTGGGCCATCGGTCTTCAGGGGAGTGCCCCACCCAGCGCAGGTCGGTGCGCTCAGCGTGGCGGCGCGTGGCGATCCATATTCCGCCCGAAAAGCCGGAAAGCGCCGCCGAATCAAACGGGTAGTGCGCTGGCGTTTCCACGGGCAAGGGGTGGCGCCAGTCGATGTGGAGGACGCTGTCGCCGAGGAGGCCGAGGATTCCGCCCTGGCGAGGGCCCACCGGACTAAACTCGATGCGGCCAGGGCTTGACCCCAAGGCGTTGCGGGAGGACTGCCAGGCGCGCGGCAGCGCCGCGAGCGTTGGATCGCACTCGAGCGACCATCCGCCCAAGGCTTTGTCGGCCGGCTGGTGCATGTCGGGCTGGGTGCGGCCCCAGGCCAAAAGCCCTCCGTCGGCGTCAGCCAGAGACCAAAAGGCGGCCGAGGCGCTTAAGGCCAGCGGTGCGTTCCAAACTTTTAGGGAATCCGGCCAATCTGCGCGAGCGTCGGCCAGCAGCAGCACCTCCCCGGGCTGCAGCACCCGGTCGGGTAGCGTCCAACGACCCGTTCCGAGGCTAAAGGTCCAGCCCACGGCGCGTCGGGCGGAGTCCGCGGTAACCAAGAGCTCCACGAAGTCCCCCGGCGCCGACCGCCAGCTCACGCGAGGGTCGGGATCCACCAATAGTTCGGTGACCGCAACATCGCCGAGGCCGGCGCGGCGGTAGATGGGCGGGCGCTGAAGTTCCGAGGCGCTGAACGACAAAGGGCCCCAGCCAACGCCACGAGTGCGCGTAGTGGTCACGGTCGCCCCAAAGCGCACTTCGCCCAAGGATGGCGCACTGGAATCGGCATTTCCCCAGGCGGAACCGCTGTCAATCGCCCCTCCAAGGGTGTCGCGAAGGACCCAAGCGAGGCGTTGGCCAGCCGTGGAATCCCAAGACCACGACCAGTCGATTACCGAGGAGGCCCGATTGAGCAGGCCCGCGGGGCTCGCGGCCAGCAGCAGCCCGTCGGTGCGCCGCAGCAGCCGCAGCTGGTCGTTGGTCCGCCCGAATTCTAGGCGGTAGCCGCTCGCCGCCGTGGAGTCCAAGGCCTCCCAAAAGGCAAAATTGACCGAAGAGGGGTTAAAATCGAGGCGAACACGGCCCGCGGCCTGCGCGGGCCGGGCCCCGAATCCCCGGCGCCAAAGTGCATAGGTTCCGGCGGCGGGAGCGGCCAACCGCAGTTCTGCCCCGCTGCTAAAGGCCGAGGTGTCGCCCCTCCAGAGCGCTAGGCCGTTCGACCAATGTTCAATCCACGGGCCCCACTGGGCTCCGACGCCTTGGGCCAGCAGCCCGAGGCTTAACGCAATTAACCTCTTCATCGTCCGTACTTTTGCAGCAATACTAAAAACCCCTGCCGCGCTATGCGTTTAGCTCTAGTTGGTGCCACCGGAATGGTTGGCGAAGTCATGCGAAAAGTCCTTGTGGAACGTGGGTTTCCGGTCACGGAATTTATTCCGGTGGCTTCTGAAAAATCCGCAGGAAGCACCTTAAACTGGAACGGGGCCGACTACGTCGTGCGCACGCTGGCAGAGGCCATAGCGCTCAAGCCCGACCTGGCCATTTTCTCGGCGGGCGGAAGCACTTCGCTCGAATGGGCCCCAAAGTTTGCCGAAGTCGGCTGCTTTGTAGTTGACAACAGTTCCGCGTGGCGCATGGAACCGGGTATTCCGCTCGTGGTGCCCGAAATCAATGCCGATGCGCTAAACGCCGACGTCAAGATCATCGCGAACCCCAACTGCTCCACGATTCAGCTGGTGATGGCCCTCAAGCCGCTGCACGACGCCCACCCCATCCGCACCGTGCGCGTCAGCACCTACCAAAGCGTGACCGGGACCGGCAAGGCCGCCGTGGACCAGCTCGCCAACGAGCGCGCCGGCAACTTCGACGGCCCGATGGCCTACGCCTACCCGATTGACAAAAACTGCATTCCGCACTGCGACGTGTTCCTTGAAAACGGGTACACCAAAGAAGAAATGAAGCTGCACCACGAGACCAAAAAGATCCTTGGCGACGATTCGGTGGGCGTGAGTGCCACCGCGGTGCGGGTTCCGGTTCAGGGCGGACACTCCGAGTCGGTGCTCGTGACCTTTCGCGACGCGCGCCCCTCGATCGACGAGGTGCGCAAGCTCTTGGCAGCGATGCCCGGAGTGGTGGTTCAGGACGACACCGCCGCAAAAGACTACCCGATGCCTCGCTTTGCCGAAGGCCGCGACGAGGTCTTTGTCGGCCGGATTCGCGAAGACGTGGTCTGCGACCGCTCCATCCACCTTTGGATTGTGTCCGACAACCTGCGCAAGGGCGCGGCAACGAATGCCGTTCAAATTGCCGAACACCTGATTTCGGCCGGATTTTTGCGGTAAGCGCGCCGCAACTTCCGCCCCCCACTAAACCTTTGACCCAAGCCACCGTCTGATGAACATGTTCCGCACCCTCGCCCTCTGGCTTGCTCTGGCCGCGAGCCCGCTGCTCGCGCAAACCTTGATTGTTGGCCAAGTGATGGACGGAGAAGAACCGATTCCCAACACCGCCGTGCGCGTCATGGGACCCAACGGCCCGGTAGCCCAGACGGTGACCAACACCCAGGGTCAGTTTCAGCTGAACGTGCCCAACGGCAGCTACCGACTGGTGGCCCGTCCGCTCGGGTACCAACCGGTGATGCGCCCGATTGAGGCCATCGGAACCCCCATCAAACTCGGAATTTTAAAAGCGATTGCCAGCACGACCGAACTCGAAGAGGCCAAGGTCGAGGCCCAGTCGGCGCGCGCCCTACTCGGAATGGACCGCAAAGTCTACGACGTCGCCCAGGACCTCAACGTGCAGGGCGGAACCGGAACTGATATTTTACGCCAGGTACCCAACGTTTCGCTCGACATGGACGGCAACGTGCAGTTGCGCGGCGACGAAAACGTTACCATTTTGATCGACGGGCGCCCCGCTTCGCTGCTGGGGTTCAGCGGCTCCAACGCCTTTGACCGCCTCCCCGCCGGAAGCGTGCAGCGCGTCGAAGTAATCACCAACCCCGGTGCGCAGTTTGATGCCCAAGGCTCTGGGGGCGTAATCAACATCGTGACCAAGAAGAACCGCGAGCTTCCGCTCAACGGCAACGTAGTCGCCGGGATCGGCACCAACGCCAAGTACAGCGCCTCCACCAGCCTTTTGGTGCCGGTGGGCAAAGTCCGCGTGTTCACCAACCTTTCGTGGGACAACCGCCGCAGTTTTTCGGGCGGCACCGTCGAACGCAACTTCTACTTTCCCGACACGGCATACACCCAAAAGCACTGGTCCTACGGTACCAGCCTGGGGGGCGGACTCAACGGCCGCCTGGGCATCGACATTCCCCTCAACAAGGTGTGGACCGCCAACCTTTCGGTTGGCCTCAACCAAGACCAGCGCACCGAAGAAGATACCACGTCGTACAAGAACACCTCAGGATCAGCCAAGCTCAGCGCCGTGCAGCGCGCGAACAGCGACCGCGCTTCGGCCAACGGCGACGTCGCCCTACGCCTCGAACGCAAATTCAAAACCGAGGGCGAAAAATGGACCGTTGACCTGAACTATGCGGACCGCGGACGCGACGAGTGGAACGACAACACCTTCACCGCCGACGCCGGCTACCCCGCCCAACTGACCTACGGCGGCGTGTACCTGCAGCGATTTGAAACCCTCGAGTCTACCCGCAACCTCAACCTGCAAACCGACGCCGAGCAGGTGCTTAACAGCAAGAGCAAGTTGAGCCTTGGGGGTCGCAGCACCTACTTCGCACGCGACAGTCGCCGCGACGCGATGTACCTGACCACGCCTGTCAGCAGCAGCTTTCTCGACGACACCCTGCGCACCCAGTCGGTGGACCAATGGCAATGGGTGCACGCACTCTACGCCACCTACGGCTACGTGTTCAACCCAAAATGGAAAGCCCAGGTCGGAATGCGCTACGAGGTCGCCAACCTCAGCTTCATTTTGAAAACCGGCAGCCAGCTGGACTTCCTGTACCCCGGCTACTTTCCGAGCGCCTTCGTCACCTATTCACCCAAAAAAGGCACCGAGTTTCAGGCGAGCTACGCCATGCGCGTGAACCGCCCCGGCGAAGAGCAGCTGAATCCAATCGTCGACTACTCAAACCCCCAGTCGTTCCGCAAGGGAAACCCCGAGTTGATGCCCGAATACACGCATGCGTTTGAGGTCAGCGCCGCCAAGTACGCCAAATGGGGCTCGGCGACCCTCAACAGCTACTTGCAGCACACCACCAACATGTTTTCGCGCTACGTTCAGGTCGACCCCACTGGGCTGGTAACGGTAACCTGGTCCAACTTCGACACGCGGGATCGCTTTGGCCTCAGCGGCAACACCATGGCCCGCTTCGGCAAAAAGCTGAGCATTCAGGGCTCGGCCGACGCGTTCTGGTCGGTAATCAAGGCGCAAAACCTTCAGGCCGGACTCACGCAGTCGGGCTTTGGTTGGTCGGGGCGCGCAAACGCCATGTACAATCCGACGCCAGCGCACCAAATTCAGCTGACGTTTAACCAAATGGGCGCAGGACCCACCGGTCAAGGATACTTTAAGGGAATGCAAGCCTGGGACCTCGGCTACAAGTACGATTTGGTGAAAAACAAGCTTTCGCTGACCGTGCGCCTGAGCGACGTGTTCAAGCAGCGCCGTTTTCAGATCGAGCAGCATCCGCCTTTTACCGACATTTACTTCATGCGCTACCGCGAAAGCCGCATCGGGTTTGTTACACTTCAGTACAACTTTGGCAAGCAAGATCGCAGCATGCAGCGCAGCGGGCGCGGAATGGGCCCCAGCGGCATGGGGGGCGGCGGCGGAGAAGACATGGGCATGTAAACCCTTTGGCTCCAGCTGCGTTACTTCGGTATGCGTTGTGTTCTTCATCTTTGCCTTCTCGGTGCCCTTAGCGCTGTTTCGGCCTGTGCCCAACCCACTAAAAATTCCGCGCCCGTGTCTCTAATGCCCGCTGCCCCTGCCCAACCCGGAAACGAAACCCTCATTCTCGCCTCAGGCTGCTTTTGGGGAACCGAGTACTTTCTGAAGCGCATCGACGGCGTCGTCGCCACGACCGTTGGCTACACCGGTGGCCACGTAGAAAACCCGAGCTACGAGCAGGTCTGCACCAAAAAAACAGGCCACTACGAGGCCTGCCTGGTGGAGTTTGACCCCACGCGCACGACGGCCGATGCCGTACTCCGCACGTTTTTTGAAACGCACGACCCGACCCAGCGCAACGGACAAGGACCCGACCTCGGTCCGCAGTACCGCAGCGCGGTGTTTTACCAAAACGAATCCCAGCGCGACCAAACAGCCGAGCTCATTGCCCTGCTGCGCGCCAAGGGCTACGACGTGGCCACCGAGCTCCTTCCGGCGGCTCCATTTTACTCCGCCGAGGGCTACCACCAAGACTACTACGACCTCAAGGGCGGAACGCCCTACTGCCACGGGTACCGAAAGCTCTTTTAGTTTTTGGCTGTTGGCTGCTAGCAGCTGGTTGCAAGCAGCTGGCTTCTAGTTGCTGGTTGCCAGTTTTGGGGATAACCTGTTCATAACTCTCGTTTATAAGTTGATGCAGGCGCCATGAAGGGGTTTAACTTCGTGATATATGGCTCCGCTGTATTACGCTTTAGACCTGCACCTCGCATTCCTTCTCTTTCAGGAAGATAGCGTGGTCGTGCCCCATTTGGGCACCTTCAGCGTGCGCCGATACGGAGCCGAAATTCAGCTACCTGCCGGCCTGATTTTACCCCCTGCGCGGCGCGTTTCGTTTTCGCCCGACGCTTCGGGCAACCCTAGCGTACTGCTTAATCATTTAGCCCAAATAGAAGGCTTGACTACCGCAGAAGCCCTTGATCGCATAGCCGCTCAAGTATCAGAGTGGCAGCGGATTTTGGAGCGTGGCGACCGACTTAACCTTCAAGGTGTGGGTTCCGTGCGTCGGGCTGACTCGAGCTGGGTGTTTAAAGCGAGTCTTGAAGCAAACTTCATGTCGGAGTCCTACGGTTTACCCATGTTTCGCATGGAACTGCTGGCTCCCTCCCAAGCGTTTACGCCCGAGCGCATCGAACGTCCTGCACCACGGGTGCGTTCGTGGCAGGCTGCGGCCGTGGTAGCTGGCGCCCTTGGACTTGCCGCGATTGGCGGAACCAAAGACGACGTTCGCGGAATGGTACAATCGGCTTCAGTACGCACCGAGCTGAGTGGGTGGTGGTCAACCCAGCGCGAGCACCTCAAGGCCTTTGGACTCGCAAGCGAGGCTTGGATTGAGGACGCCAAGGGCTTCCTGATCGACCTGACCCCTAAGCGCGACGAAGAATTGGTCCCGGTTAACGCCACCCCCGCCGAAGCCCCAACCGTATCGAGCCCCGCCGAGGTAGCAGCACCTGACGCCCCCGAGGTCGCGTCGCCATCGAGGCCTGCGCGCGAAGCGGTCCGCACGGAACCAGCTGCAAATGCGGATCGGGACGACGCCCCCGATCATACCGCCGGTGAATTTGCACTCGTGGTTGGCGCTTTTGAAGAAGCTGGCAACGCCGAACGCCTCGCCGCAAGCCTTCGCCAAGCCGGGTATCCTGCTAAGGTGCTAAAATCCAACGTGGGACTGAAAAAAGTGGCCCTTCGTACCTTTGCCGATGCGAATTCGGCACGTCAAGCCAAAGCCGAATTGAAGTCTGACTTCCCGGCTATTTGGATTTACCACGAATGAAAGCTAAAAACCCCTCGGCATCACTGACGGTGATGACGGAGATCGTTCTGCCGAACGACACCAACAACCTTAACAACCTTTTTGGGGGCCAGCTTCTCAGCTGGATGGATCGCTGTGCCGCTATTGCCGCGCACCGGCACTGCCGGCGAACGGTCGTCACCGCCTCCGTGAACAATGTTTCGTTCAACGAGGCAATTCCGCAAGGGGCTATAGTAACCCTGGAATCCAAGGTTTCGCGCGCCTTCAGCACGTCGATGGAGGTCTGGGTCGATGTCTACATGGAAGACCAGCGTGGGTCCGGCAAGCAAACCAAGTGCAACGAGGCCATTTACACCTTTGTGGCGGTGGACGACCTGGGTCGACCCATTCCGATTCCTGCCGTAGAACCCGAGACAGAAGAAGAGCAGCGCCGCTACGACGGCGCCCTTCGCCGACGCCAACTGGCCCTGATTTTATCGGGTAAAATGAAGCCCGAAGATGCGCACGAGCTCAAGGCCCTGTTTCTACCACGCGAAGACGCTGAGTAGGCCCCCCGCCAACAGACTCGGACCGAGGAGCACCCGCATCCAGTACTTAGGAAGGTAATCCTGCAGATTTAGGAGCTGCGGCGTGGCAAAAACCGCCAAGAGTCCGCTCGTCGACGCGTCGGGGTGCGCGATACACCACACCACCGCGACCAAAATTCCCGACCATGAGAGGTACAGCCCTTGGCGCTTGCTGCGCTTGGCCGAAACGGTGGCCCGCAGCGTCTGCGGAATGGCCATCAGCAACCAAAATAGCAAAACCGCCTCGCCCGGACTCGGAACGAACACCTCGAGGCGGGGCTGAAGCGGTGCAATCCACGCATAGAAGGCAGACGGTCCGCCTAAGGTCCAATGGTAGGTAGAAATGGCTGCCGCCGGGACTAACCACCCAATGAGTAGCTGAAGAAACCCCCGCCCCGAACGGTTGGTGCCCCAGCCAATGGCCCAAAGGCTCACGACAATGAAGTACGAAAACCGCACGGTCCACAGCAACAAAAGGCCCGTAACAAACCCCAAATTGATGCGCCGCGTTAGGGCGCTCCGCTCGACAAACGACATTTCGTAGGCCAACGCCATCCAGATGGCGGCGGCCAATGATCCGCCCAAGGTGTGCCACTGTATGCCCTGACGCCCGCTGCTCAAGGCAAATACGGCCACAAACCAGAGCCACCCATATAAGTAGTTCATCTTGAGGTAGCGGCTGCGGTACACCAGAATGAAGTTGAAAAACCAGGCCGCCACCCCGGTGGCCAGGGCCAAGGTGACCGGCACGGACTGGTTCAGAATGGTGTTCAAGCCCACCGTTGCGAGCGCGGCCACCGCGACCAAAACCACGGCGACCCCGGGGTGAGCGTTTCTAAAGAGGAGTGTGGGCATTTGCTCGCGTTGGGTTACCTTTGGGCATCTCAAAAGTACATTGCTATGCCGCTGCGCTCCATTTTTGAAGGATTAGGTGATTTGTTTGCATGGACCTTTCAGGCGATGCCCTACGTCGGTCCGCTGGCCAACGTCGTGTTTTGGTCCATCATCGCGGGCGGAATCGTGTACTGGCTCCGCGAAATGAGCAAGCACGAGAAGCAGCAAGGTTAAGCCTACTTGAGCGGCCAGCCGTAGATCGTTCCGATGTCGCGGCGCACCTGCTTCCCCTCAAATTCAATCTGATCAACGCGGGCGTATGCCCGCGTTTTTGCTTCGTGCACGTCTGCGCCTAGGCCTGTGACGGCGAGTACACGCCCCCCCTGGGTTACCAATTGCCCGTCGCGCTCCGCAGTGCCCGAGTGAAAAAGCAGGCTGCCCTCCGTGGGCAGATCGGTCCCCGTGATCGGCAACCCCTTGGGATAGTCGCCCGGGTAGCCGGGCGACGTGAGCACTACGGTGATCGCCGTTTCGGGCTTGGTCGCTACGGGGCGGGTGTTTACCTCGCCGCGAGCCGCGTCAATCATGAGGGCCAGCAGGTCTTCGTCGATGCGCGGCAACACGGCCTCGGTCTCGGGATCGCCCATGCGCACATTGTATTCAATCACTTTGGGTCCGTCGGCGGTGAGCATGAGGCCGAAGAAAATAAATCCGCAGTAAGGAATCTCCTCGTCGCGCAACCCGTCAAGGGTCGGCTGGATGATTTCCGTATGAACGCGGCCGAGTACCTCGGGCGTCACAAAAGGCACCGGGCTGATAGCCCCCATGCCGCCCGTGTTGGGGCCCGTTTGTCCTTCTCCGACGCGCTTGTAGTCGGTAGCCTGCGGAAGCAGCACGTAGCGCTCGCCGTCGGTCAGCACAAACACCGAAAATTCGGGGCCCGTCATAAACTCTTCGACGACCACGGTGCTCGAGGCGGCGCCAAATTTGGCCGCTCCCAGCATCGCGTCGAGCTCTTTGAGCGCCTCCACGACGTCGTCGAGAATTACGACGCCCTTTCCTGCGGCGAGCCCGTCAGCCTTGAGCACGTAGGGTCCGTCGTAACTCAGCACATACATTTTGGCGGATTCTAGCTCGTCTTTGCCAAAGCTGCGGTAGCCCGCCGTCGGAATTTGGTGGCGCATCATGAACGCCTTAGCGAAGTCCTTGGAGCCTTCAAGCTGGGCCGCCTCGGCCTTGGGCCCGATGAAATGAATGTGCTGCAGGTTGGGGTGCTCGGCAAAAAAATCTCCGAGTCCGTACACCAGCGGCTCTTCGGGGCCCACAACCACTATGTGAATGTCTTCACGAACGCAAAAGTGAACCACGGCGTCGCGGTCGCGCCAGTCGAGGTTGACGCAAGTTCCGAGTGCCGATAACCCGGGATTACCCGGCGCGATAAACAGGTTCGAAAGCAAGGAACTTTGGGCGATGCTCCACGCAAAAGCGGACTCCCTGCCGCCCGAACCAAAGATGAGTACGTTCATAGGGGCAAAGGTCGGTGCTTGCGGGTCAATACCCAAGGGAATGCACCCCGCGGCCACCTAAACACTCTTGAAAGGCGACGACCATGACGAAAATCCGCACGCCGCGCCCTAAGTAAGTGTAAATTTTACACACAAATTATTGATGTTAATTGTTTAATAATCAATTATTTAATACATTTTAGGTGCATGAACCACAATTAGTAATGCGAACTATATTGCAAGGGTTAATGGTAGATTATACCATAAGATATTTCTCCTATGATGAAACAATACATTGCCCTAGCCGCAGCCGCCGTTCTTGCGTTGAGCTCAACGGCCTGGGGCCAGACCCAAACCACCACCGTTCAAGGCAGCGTGGTCGAGCAGGACGGCGGAAGCCCCGTACCCAACGCTGTGCTCATGCTGAGTACCTCGAATAGTGTGCTGGGCACCACCGACGCCCAAGGCAGGTTTACCGTAAAGGTCGCTGAAGGCGCCTCGCTACGCGTACGCGCGCTCGGATACACCGAAGTCGTCGTTGCGGCACGCAACGGCATGCGGGTCCAACTCCGCGCCGAAGCCACGGAACTCGACGAAATCGTCGTCGTCGGTTTTGGTACGCAAAAGAAGAGCAACGTGACGGGAGCGATCGCCCAAGTGAAGGCAAAGGACCTGGAAAGCATGAGCTTGTTCCGCGTGGAGCAGGCGCTGCAGGGCCGCACCGCCGGGGTGCAAATCACGCAAAACTCGGGTCAGCCTGGAGCCGGAAGCGTAGTGCGGATTCGCGGTACTGCGTCCATCAACGGTTCCGACCCGCTGTACGTCGTTGACGGCGTGGTGATTGGGGGCGGCATCGACTACCTCAACCCCAACGACATCGAAACGATTGAAGTACTTAAGGACGCCGCCTCTGCAGCGATTTACGGTGCCCGAGGAGCCAACGGGGTCATCATTGTAACGACCAAAAGCGGTAAGGGAGCCGGTGGCCAAATGAACGTAAGCGTTTCAGCCTACCAGGGCGTGCAAAACCCCTGGCGCAAGGTGTCGACGCTCAATGCAACCGAGTACGCCACGCTACAAAACGAAATGGCGGGGGCCGCAGGACAGGCGATTCCCTACGCCGATCCCCGCGCGTTTGGCGAAGGTACCGACTGGCAAGATGCCGTGTTTAACCGCAGCGCCCCCGTGCAGTCGCTAGACGTGAGCATGGCGCAAAGCAGCAAGGACGCCAGCTACTTCGCATCCGTGGGACGTTACCGCCAAGAGGGCATTGTGGCTCCGGGGCGCTCAAACTTCGAACGCATTTCAGCCCGCCTCAATACCACCAACCAAGTGCACCGCGCTATTAAGGTGGGCATGAGCACGGCCTTCACGCACAATACGAGCCAGTCGGTGGCTGAAAACACCGAGTTCGGTTCGCCTTTGGGCCGCGCGCTGAACATGGATCCAATCACACCGGTGTACGAAACCAACCCGCTGCGGCTAAGCCAAGCGCCCTACACGGTGGGCGGATCGCTGCGCGGCAATTTGGTCCGCGACGAAGGCGGAATTTATGCGATTTCGCCCCGCGTGACGAGCGAAGTGGTGAATCCGGTGGCGGCGCTACTGACCAACACCAACGTGGGGTGGTCCGACAAAATCGTCCACCAGTCCTATGCCGAGGCCAAGCTGGCCGAGGGGCTGACCGTCCGCACCAGCTTGGGAATCGACCTGGCGTTTTATGGCGGCAACGGATTTATTCCGTCGTACTACCTCAACGCCACCAACTTCCTGGACACCAATTTGGTGACCCAGAGCTTCAACCGCGCGTTTTCGTGGATGTGGGACAACACGGTTTCGTACACTAAAGATTTTGGCGCGCACCACATTGACGCGGTTGCCGGCCACTCGGCGCAGGCCGTGAACGGCAGCTTTATGGGCGGAAGCAAGCGCGACGTGCCCACCGACGAGTTTGGCTTTGCCACGATCAGCTACGCCCGCAATGCCGAGTCGGAGCGCGTGTACGGTGGACGTTGGGAGCGCTACGCGATTGAGTCCTACTTCGGCCGCATGAACTACGACTACGACGACCGCTTTTTGGCCACGGTGATTCTGCGCGCCGACGCATCGAGCCGGTTTGGGCCCAACTTCCGCTGGGGCTACTTCCCATCGATCTCCACGGGATGGAACCTTCACAAGGAGGCCTGGTGGAATTCGGACCTGATTACCAACTTTAAAATCCGCGCCGGGTACGGTATGAGCGGCAACGACGCCGCCGGCTCGCTCGAGTATGCGGCTACGATTTCGGGCGGACGCAACTACAGCTTTGGCTACAACGAGTTTATGCAAAACGGCACCTCACCCAGCCAAATTGCCAACCCCGATCTGCGTTGGGAGCGCGTAGGCCAAGCCAACTTCGGGGCTGATGTGCGCTGGGGTAAGTACCTCTACACCAACGTTGATCTGTACCACCGCGCGACCTACGACATGAAGACGCGGCCGGTGCTTCCTGACTACATTGGCAACGACGCCCCGACGGCAAACGTCGGCCGCATGCTCAATATGGGTATGGACCTCGAGGCGGGCTACGAGCGCAGCTTCAGTCCCACCCGCAGTCTGCGCGTGGCCGGCAACGTGAGCTTTTTGCGCAACGAAGTGGTCTACCTCGGCAACGACGGCGGCTACCTTCCCGGGCAGCGCTGGGGTCCGCAAGGGCTCGAAATCACGCGCATCCAAGAGGGACTGCCGATCGGGTACTTTTTTGGCTACCTGACCGACGGGGTGTTCCAAAACTCGGCCGATGTGGCGGCGCACGCCAATGCTGAAGGCGACCTGCTGCAGCCTGACGCGGTGGCTGGTGACTTCCGCTTTGTCGACGTGAACAACGACGGCGAGCTGAACGCCGAAGACCGCACCTACCTGGGCAACCCAACGCCCGACGTTACGTTCGGCGCCACGCTGAACGCGCGCTGGGGCGGTTTCGACGCCGTGTTGTTTGTACAGGGTGTTGCCGGAAACCAGATCTACAACGCCACCCGCCGCTACGACCTGCCCACGGCCAATCTGAACGGGTCCGCCCTTGACCGCTGGACCGGAGAAGGCAGCACCAACGACTACGCGCGCCTGACCGCCCTCGACAAGAACATGAACTTCGCCCGCAGTTCGAATTTTTATGTGGAAGACGGCAGCTTTGTGCGCATCAAAACCGCGCAGCTCGGCTACACGCTTCCCGAAGGATTGGCGACCAAGCTCGGCCTCAAGCGCACCCGCCTGTACTACTCAGGCAACAACCTGTTAACGCTGACCAAGTACCGCGGGTTTGATCCCGAGATCGGCAACGGTTTTGGCGTAGACCGCGGAATTTACCCGCAAGCCCGCATGCACAGTATCGGATTTACTACCTCTTTGAACTAATGAAGACGCTTCACCTCTCCCTGATCGCCGCGGGAAGCCTGGCCCTCGCCAGCTGCGGCAAAGACTTCTTGAACGTCGACCCCATTGGGCGCGAACTCGAAATCAACTACTACCAAAATCCCGGTCAAGCGTATGAAGCGCTTGTAAGCGTGTACGACGTTTTGCAATGGAACGACCAAACGGGCTTCTCGGTAATGTACCTCTTGCAGACCGTGGCGTCGGACGACGCCCACGCGGGGGGCAGCGACGCGAGCGACCAGCCTGCGTTTGTAGCCTACGATAACTTTAGTTTGACGCCTAACTTGGGTCCGCAAGCTGGACTCTGGCGCAAAAACTACCGCGGCGTGTACCGGGCAAACTTGTTCTTGGAGAAAATCGAGAACGTTCCTGGAGCCAGCGACGAATTTGTGCGCCGCACTAGTGCTGAGGCCAGGTACTTGCGCGCCTACTTCTACTTGGATCTCCTGCGCTTGTTTGGCTCCGTGCCCCTCATCACCAAAACCTTGAGCCCTCAAGAATATTATGAGGTGAGCATGGCAACGCCCGAAGCGGTATTTGCCCAGGTCGAAGCCGACCTGCTCGCGGCGATACCCGATCTTCCGCTAACGGTGGGCGGTTCTGAAAAGGGCCGCGTCACTCAAGGCGCTGCCAAAGCCCTTTTGGCCCGCGGCTACCTCTACATGAACGTTAAGATGGATCAGGTTGCCCAATTGAGCGAGGAGGTCATACAGTCCAATGTCTACGCGCTGACCCCCAATTTTGCCGACATCTTCACCCGCGCCAACGAGCACGGTCCCGAAAGCGTGTTTGAGATCGCCTACAGCGAGAACTCTACCGTAGGCTGGGAAGTGTGGGGCAGCGGGTACGGCGAAGGCAACGTCGGCGTACAAATGTGTGGAATGCGCGACTTCGACGGCCCCGTTTATTCGCCAGGCTGGGGCTTCGCCCCAGTGAGCCAAGAGCTGTACGACGCCATGGCGGGCGATCCTCGCCGTCCCTATACGATCATTAACGGCGACTCTTTGGCCGGAGCCAGCTTCAGCCCCGGCTACCAAAACACGGGATACTTTGTGTACAAGTACGCTCCGCGCAAAGACGCGCTGTCGCCCGACGGAGAACCGGCGCTGAACTGGGGCACCAATGTGCGGGCGATTCGCTACGCTGATGTACTGTTGATGGCAGCCGAAGGTTTGGCCCGTAGCGGGGGCAGCGAAGCCACCGCCCGTGGATACCTCAACCAGGTGCGTGTGCGCGCTGGACTCCAACCGCTTCAAGTTAGCGGTGCGGCCCTGCTCGAAGCCATAGCCCGCGAACGCCGCTTTGAACTGGCCACGGAAGGACATCGCTTTTTTGATTTGGTCCGCACCGGCAAAGCCGCTGAAGAACTAAGCGCCAAAGGCTACCAGCACCCGAAGCACCAGTGGCTTCCGATTCCGCAAACTGAAATTGACGCCGCGCAAGGCGCCCTAATCCAAAACCCGAATTACTGATGAAGGCTTTTGTTCGTTCCCTGACGCTCGCTGCGCTCGCGCTGCTCGTCGCTTGCCAGCCCTACGAGGGCAGCAAAACTCCTCTCGGTGATTTGCCCACGGCGTCGTTTACCGTGAACATGATCGATTCCAACACGATTCAGCTCGTTAGCTCGGCCACGGGTAATCCGTTTATGTACCGCTGGGAAGTGTCCAACGGTTCCATGGCTGAGGGCGCAGAGGCGACCGTAACGCTTTCGCGAGCCGGCACCTACACGGTCAAGCATTTTGTTTTTAACCAAGGCGGAATGGCCGTGGATTCGGCTCAGGTCGTGATTTACCGCGACGCCGCGCCCCCCTGCACCGGCCTCGTTGAGTTTTTGACCGGCTGCACCGAACGCACGTGGAAGCTCGCGCCCATCGCCGGCTCTTTGTGGGTGGGTCCGCCCGACGGAAGCCAAACGTGGTGGGCCATCGGAGCTACCGCTGCCAGCGACCGCCCGTGTATGTACAACGACGAATGGGTGTTTAAGGCCGACGGAAGCGTGGTGTACGACACCAAAGGCGATATTTGGGCCGAAACCTACATGGGAGTAGCCGCCGACGGCTGCCATCCCGAAAGCGTCCTTACTGGTGCCAAAGTAGCCTGGGGCAGCGGAACCCACGCGTTCACGCTGATTCCGCCCAGCGGCACCTCGACTCGCGACCAGCTGAAGATGGAGGGACTTGGTGCATTCATCGGACTGCCAAAGGCGGCCAATGGAGGCGAGGTATTTAACCCCATCAACTCGATCACCTACGACATTTTGTGGACCGCTGAAGACCCCGCCACCGGCGTGCGCAGCATGGAAATCGAAGTGAACTGGGGGACCGGCCTGTGGCGTTTCACCCTAAGGTCCAACTCTTAATGCTGCGGAACACGGCACTGGGCCTGATCGCCTTGACCGCATGCGCGAGCGTCGAGCTGCCCAACCTGGTGGCTGACGACGTGCGTCTTTCGGAAGGCGCTACGGCGCAAATCAAGCAGCTCAACGTCGAACTGAGCGAACCCGCGGCCCGAGCAACCTCAGCCAAAGTGGAGTTTATTGGGCAAACCGCGACGGCGGGCGAAGATTTCACCGCCTTTTCGGGAACCGTGACATGGCCCAAAGGCGAAAAAGTGGCCCAGCTCGCCCTCGAGGTGCGCGGCGACAGCGCCTACGAGCCTGACGAAACGCTGTGGGTTTCCTTCTCCGAGCCGGAGCACGTGCTGCTTCCGAATCCGTTTTTTACCGTAACCCTTGAAAACGACGACGCCTATGCCGGCGCCGACAGCGGATACGTCACGCCGACAAGCTACCCGGGCAAAACCCTGGTTTGGGCCGAGGAATTTGACGGCTCTTCGCTGAGCAGTTCGTCGTGGAACTACGAAACCGGAGCCACGGGTTGGGGCAACAACGAGCTTCAGTTTTACCGAAACGACCCGAGCAACGTGCGCGTCGACAACGGCCGCATGATCATTACTGCCCGCAAGGAGCAGTTCGGCGGCGCCGAATACACTTCGGCCCGCGTTACGACCAAAGGCAAGCGCGAGTTTCAGTACGGGCGCATTGACATTCGTGCCAAGCTGCCCAAAGGCCAGGGACTCTGGCCCGCCTTGTGGATGCTTGGTGCCAACATCAGCCAGGTCGGCTGGCCCGCCTGCGGAGAAACCGACATCATGGAACTCATCGGCCACCAGCCCCACAAAGTGCACGGTACGGCCCACTGGGGCGTGCAGGGCAGCGGCGTGAGCACCTACCGCACGGGTACCTACACCCTGAGCGACGGAGATTTCTCTCAAGCCTACCATGTGTTCAGCCTGGTTTGGGTGGAGAACTCGCTTCAGTTTTTGGTCGACGACCAACTCTATCACACCATTAACGTGAGCCACGTCAATCCGGCGACCTACCGCCATAATGCGCCATTTTTCTTCATCGCCAACATCGCGGTGGGGGGCAATTGGCCCGGAGCGCCCGACGCCAGCACCGTTTTTCCGCAATCCATGTACGTGGACTACATCCGCGTATTTCAGTAACCGATAAACATACCCTTCTTAATTTTTAATTCGCTTAACATGAAACAACTCCTTACTCTGGTGGCGGTGCTTTCGGCGTTTGCCGGCTTCGCCCAAAAACAGGTAACCTTCATCGTCGACATGCGCGGCTACACGGGGGCGTCCTACACGGGCGTCTTCGTGAACGGAACCTGGAACAACTGGTGCGGCAGCTGCAACCCGCTGACGGACCCTGAAAACGACTCAGTGTGGACCACCACGCTTCCGCTGACCGCTGACTCGGTCGAGTACAAATTCACCCTAGACGGCTGGAGCGGACAAGAAAACCTCACCGCCGGTTCAGCATGTACTAAGACGACGGGCACGTTCACAAACCGCTTCGCGCGCCTCAACGGCGACACGATCTTGACCGGCGTGTGCTGGCAGTCGTGCGTGAGCTGCACAGGCGTTAAGTACGCCACGTGGCAGGTCAATATGGCCAACCAAACGGTTGACACCACCGGCGTGTACATTGCCGGAGGAACCGGTATGGGCGTGCCAGGTAACCACAAAATGGCCTTGATCGCAGGAACGACGCGCTACACCAAGACGCTTCGTAAGCCAATTGGCTGGTCGTCGGACTTCGCCTTCTTGAACGGCAACTGCCCAAGCTGGGGATGTAAAGAAAACCTCGCCGGAAAACCCTGTGCCGTGGGTCCCTACAACGACCGCGGCATGACGGCTTTGAACAGCGACTTCCGCCTGCGCACCTGCTTTGGCGAGTGTACCACCGACGGAAGCTGCCCTGCGCCTGCCACTACGCAGAACATCACCTTGCAGGTTGACATGACGGGCCTTACCAGCACCTTCACCAACCTGTACGTGAGCGGACAGTTCAACAACTGGAGCGGCAACGCCAACCAAATGACCGACCCCGACAACGACAACGTATTCACGGTAACGCTTCCGTTGCTCACCGGCCAGTGGGAATACAAATTCTCTATGGACAACTGGGCGAGCAGCGAGCAGCTTGCTCCGAACTCGAGTGATTCGCTGTGCACCAAGACGACGGGTGGATTCACCAACCGCGTTCTGCAGAGCGTAACGGGTCAAAACACGACCCTTCCGGTAGTATGCTACGCTTCGTGCTTGGCGTGCGGTGCCGACGCATCGTTGGCAGAGGGCCTGATTTCAGCCCGCGTATTCCCGAACCCGGCCCAAGGCTATTTCGTGGTAGAGTCGGGTGTTGCAGAAGCCATCCGCGTCGAGGTAACCACGTTGACAGGTCAAGTCGTTCACGTGGCTGAAGCGGCCAACGGCATCGCGCGCATTGCGACCGAAGGCTGGGCTCCGGCGGTGTACTTCGTGCGCACGGTTAGCGAGCGCGGACAAAACATTGCCCGAGTTACGGTACAGTAAACAAAATTGGTGTTGATGTACCCCTAGGGGGAGGGGTTTTGCCCCTCCCCTTTTTACTTTAATCGAAATTATGCGCTTCAAATTCCTCGTACTCAGCTTGCTGCCCGGACTTCTGGCTGCCCAGGTCAAGCCCGTAGCCGCCCGCGTAGACAGTGTATTGGCCCTCATGACGCTTCAGGAACTCGTCGGCCAAACCAATCAGTATAATGGATTTTGGAACGCCACCGGTCCCTTGCCGGTCGGCAACGATTGGGTCGAGCAGCGCGTTCGCGCGCTCAAGCAGGGCGGAGTCGGATCGGTCCTCAACGTCGCCGGCGTCAACCAAGTACGCGCCCTACAAAAAGTAGCGATCGAGGAAACCCGTCTAGGGATTCCCCTAATTTTTGGCCTGGATGTCATCCACGGCTACCAAACCCTTACGCCTATTCCGCTCGCCGAAGCCGCGAGCTGGGACCTTGAGGCAATTCAAAATTCCGCCCGAGCCGCCGCCCGCGAGGCCACGGCTGACGGCATCAACTGGACCTTTGCGCCCATGGTCGACATCAGCCGCGACCCGCGATGGGGCCGCGTCATGGAGGGGGCCGGCGAAGATCCCTACCTCGGTTCCCGCATCGCCGAAGCCCGCGTGCGCGGTTTTCAAGGCGACGACCTGAGCGACCCCTCGACGCTCGCAGCTTGTCTGAAGCACTTTGCAGGCTACGGGTTTGCGGTCGCCGGACGCGACTACCACACCACCGACTACAGCGCCCACACCCTGTACAACTGGATTTTGCCGCCGTTTGAAGCTGGGGTTAAGGCCGGTGCCGCCACCGTCATGAACGCGTTTAGTGCGGCCAACGGAATTCCCGCGACCGGCGACTCAGCACTAGTCTGGGGCGAGCTGCGCCGCAGAATGGGCTTCACGGGTGTGGTCGTTTCAGACTGGGGTTCGATGGGCGAAATGATCGCCCACGGATATGCTGCCGACGTGCGCGACGCCGCCCACCGCGCGCTAATCGCTGGATGCGACATCGACATGGAGTCCGACGGCTACCTGCGCTACGGCGTGGAACTCGCCCGCCGCAACCCTGCCGACAGCATTCGGTTTCGCGAAGCCGCTCGCCGCATTTTGAGCTTGAAATTCCAGTTGGGCTTGATGGATGATCCCTACCGCTACTGCGGTGCATCCCAACCTGACGTGCGCACCGACGCCTACGAAATGGCGGTGAAGTCGTCGGTGCTGCTCAAGAATTCGGGGGTGTTGCCGCTTGCCTCAGGCCTGCGCGTGGGACTTACGGGGCCTTTCGCCGCTGAAAAGAATGGCGTTTTGGGCAACTGGCGGGTGTCGGCCAAAGATCAGTCGGCGCAGTCGTTGGCAGAGGCCGTGGCGGGCACCTGGACCTATGCGGCCTCTTCTCCCCACTCGGTCGGTCAAGAGGCGTTTCACGCGGAACTCACCCTCAACCAAACCGACACCCGCGCCAATGACGCGGCGATCAAGGCCCTACGCAAGCACGACGTACTGGTGCTGGCCGTGGGCGAACACGGCTACGAATCGGGCGAAGGCCGCAGCCGCGCTTCGCTTCGCCTGAGTGCGGTGCAGCAGGACCTCGTTCGCAAGGCCTTGGCGACAGGAAAATCGGTAGTGCTGGTGGTGTATGCTGGGCGTCCGCTGGTGCTTGAGCCCTGGATTCAGGACGGAGCCGCCGCCATTCTCTGGGCCTGGCAGCCCGGCACCCTGGGCGGAAGCGCCCTCGCCGACGTTTTGACCGGTCGCCGCGAGGCCTACGGGCGCTTGCCGATGACCTTCCCGCGCAGCGAAGGCCAGATTCCCCTCAGCTACGATGGGTACGCGACCGGCCGCCCGGGCCCCAAGCCCGAAGTATTTTGGTCGCACTACACCGACGAGCCCAACGAACCGGCCTTCCCCTTTGGCTTTGGGTTGAGCTACACCTCGTTTGCCTACCGCGACCTTGAGGTGACGCCGAGCCCCGAAGGCTGGTCCGCCACGGTAACCGTGCGTAACAACGGTACCCGCGCCGGAAGCGACGTCGTTCAGCTCTACGTGGGCCGCCAAGGCAACGGCCAGCTGTACCCGACGAAATCGCTTAAAGGCTTCAAACGGGTCATCCTAGAGCCCGGGAGCGAAGCACGGGTACGCCTCGAACTTCCGCGGGAAGCTCTTACCCAACGAGACGGACAAGGCCGAACCGTAGCCTTTACCCGCGGAACCCTGACAATTACCGTAGGCCCTAACAGCCGAGAAGGCTTAACTTGGACCACTACCCTGAACCCATGAGCCTCGAATCGGAACGCGCACGGCTTAGTCCCTACTTTCAATTCGGCCAGTCGGTCGACTGCGTCGTGTTTGGCTTTGACGGAATCCGCCTTCAAATCCTTGTAATCGAACGAGGTGCCGAACCCTTTTTTGGTTATGAAGCCTTGCCGGGGGACTTGGTGCGTATGGACGAAGACATCGACGAAGCCGCCACGCGCATTCTGCACGACCTTACGGGGCTCGACAACGTGTTTTTGGATCAACTTAAAACGTTTGGCCGCGTTGACCGGCACCCCTTGGGCCGCGTCGTGACCACCGCCTTTTATTCGCTCATCAACCAAACCAAGTACAACCCCCGCCCCGCTTCGTGGGCCGTCAAGGCGCGCTGGAAGTCGCTGAGCGACCTCGAAGACATGGCCTTTGACCACCGCGAATTGCTTCAAACGGCCCTCGATTCGCTGCAGCGCAAAGTGCGGCAGCACCCCATCGGATTTGAATTGCTGCCCGAAGAGTTCACGCTTACCCAGCTCCAGACCTTGTACGAGGCCGTGCTCAATACACAATTTGACAAGGCAAACTTCCGCAAAAAAATCCTGAGCATGGAAGTGCTTAAGCCCCTCGACAAAACCCAGCAGGCTGTACGCCACCGACCGGCGAGGCTGTACCGCTTTGACACCCAACGCTACACGTCCCTGACGAAGCAGGGCTTCTTGTTTGAGCTCTGAGGCTCCGTTGCCCCAGTGTGGCACGGGCCTTGAGTACCTTCGCGCCGTGAGTCGCTTGAGGAACATTTTCTTAACGCTTTGGTGCTGTAGCCTTTCTGCCTTTGGCCAATCGGCGGCGGACTCCTTGCGCAACGTCAACCTCGACGCTGTACTCGTTGTGGCGGAGCCGATTGACAAAGCCTACGAGGTGCTCCGCGAGGCCGGACGCCGAAACGCCCCTATTCCAAGCTTTCAGTGCAGCACGGCGGTTAAGTCGAGCTACGGTTCAGGGAGCGACCTCAGCCTGCGCGAAGCGCTGAGCATTAGCATGTTTGCCGCACCCGACCGGTACAGCGAGCGCGTTTTTCTCGCCGACGAGCACCGCGGCGGCCAGCGCTTGAGCGACGGGCGCACGGCCGAAGTCAAGTTTAGCATAGGCCGCAACGACGACATGGTACCGGAGGCCCGTGGTTCTTCGATAGGCCGGCACTTTTTTGAGTCCTACCCCGACGCCAACCTCGACCTCTACCGCGGCAGTATCGAACTACCGAGGCTCTTATCGGTTCCGCTCCCCTCACCGTTGGGCTGGGACGCCGCCCTTCAATACCGAGCCCGGGTGGTTCAAGCCGAGGCCAAAGCCAACGCGGTGCACTGGACCATTTCGGTAGAGCCCCGCAGCGCGGCGGGAGCCTGCGTGCGTGGAACCCTCGTGATCGAAGACAGCAGCTTCACGGTAGTGCGGGCAGACCTGGAACTTCCGCGCCAGAGCCTGGTGCGCTACACCTCTGCCCGTGTGCTGCAGACCTACGCGCGGGCCAACGGCCTGCCCGTCGTTTCAACGCGACGATTTGAGCTGGTGGAACCCTCGGGCGACACCGCCCGAACCCAACTGGTTCACGACAGTTATTCGTTCGACGTCTCCTACCGCCCCAAAGACCTCGGACTCGCCTCGGTGGCCTACGCAGAAAACGCCTTTGATGCCAGTCCGACGGACTGGGCGGCGGCCCGAAAAATCGCCCTCGAGCCCGGAGAGGCGCGCCACGTGACGTTTCAAGACAGCCTGACGCTGTACTACGACTCCGACCACTACAAAGACAGCGTCGACGCGGTATACAACAAATTCCACTGGTGGGAGCCATTGGTGTCGGGGGTCGGATTTCGCTCGAGCAAAAAGGGCGTCGATTGGTTTGTGCTGCCGGTCGTGGCCCAAATGCGCTTTTTTGGCGTAGGTGGCTACCGCCACAACCTCGGCGGGAGCTTCGGGCGTCGGTTGGCGGATCAGCGCCGGCTCGATATCGAAGGCAATCTCGATTACGGCATCGTGAACCGCGACCTGCGCGGCGACCTCACCCTGAGCTACCTCTACCAACCGCGCACGTTTGGCCTATTGCGCTTGGAGCTGGGTGACAACTACGCTTTCGTCAACACCTATGAGCCCATTTTGGGGACGTTTGCCCGCGGAAACTACGTCCGCAAAACGTTTTTTCAGGGTTCGCACCGCGTGGAGCTGGTCAACGGACTCTACCTGCGCACCTCTTTTGACTTCTCGCGCCGCCAGGCCATCACCGACCTCAAACTCGAGGACTGGTCCAACCAACTTTTTGGTGAACTCAACGACCCTACGCCCTTTAGGACCTACACCATTGCCTTGGTGGGTGCTGACCTGAGCTACACGCCGGGCCAGCGCTACGTGATGAAGGGTCCCCGCAAAATTGCCCTCGGGAGCACCTGGCCTACCTTCACGCTGCAGGCGCGGCAGGGCATTCCGGGCTTTCTGGGCGGAATGGTCAACTTCACTTCGTTGCGCCTCAACGCGAAGGACTTCAGGCAGTCCCGCTTTTGGGGGACCACCAACTGGAACGCCGGCGCCGGCACCTTCCTCGCCAAGGAACTCGACTCGATCCGGTTCATCGAGCACCGGTTCTTCAGGGGTTCCGACCAGCTCTTACTAAGCAATCCCACCACCAGTTTGCAAGCCCTAGACTCGACCTACCACACCGCCCGCCCCTGGGTCGAGGCCTACCTCATTCATCATTTTGACCGCTCGCTGCTCGACCGCATTCCGCTGGTGCGCGCCCTGCACCTGGTGCCTGCGGTGGGCGGAGGCATGCTGTACGTCGCCGAAGCCAAGGTGTTCCATGCGGAAGTTTATGGTGGACTCGAGCTCCCCATTCGCCTCTGGGACCAGCGCGCCCGAATCGGCGCCTACCGCGTCTGGACCGACCAGGGCAACCCCCAAATTTCTGGATTTCGCCTCAAATTCGGAATGGACTTTTACGACAGCTACCGCGGACGGTGGAACTACTAAAGAGGTTTGCTCGCTAGCTGCTAGTTGCTGTTTGCCGCGCGAAGCGCGAAGCGCAGCGTAATTTTTCAGACCTTTACGCGACCAATACTTCCTATGAAATCAACAGTTCTTTTTGCGGCTCTTACGGTTGCTTCGCTCTCGGTTTCCGCCCAGTCGGTGTACCGCGTTGAAATTAAAGCTGATGGCGCGACGGTGGAGCACCGTGGCTTTGCGGCTCCTGATGCGAACGTGGCCGACGGCTTTAAGGCGACCTACCATTTGCCAAAAACGGTTCCGGGAACCTACGCCACGCTGGACTACGGTCGGTTTGTTACCGACTTCGCGGCGGTAGACGCCCAAGGCAAGGCCCTCAAGGTGAAAAATAAGGGCAACAACAGCTGGGAAGTCAGCGGTTCCGCCGCACCCGTGACCGTGCGCTACAGCGTGGCCAGCATCATGGAACTTAAGGTCAAAAAAGATAAGATTTTTGAGCCAGCCAGCACGTTTCACGACGACCAAAAAGGGTCGGTGCTCAACGGCGGCGGAGTCTACGGGTTCTGGACTGGCCAAGAGCGCGGACCAATCACCGTGGATCTGGCCACGCCCCAAGGTTGGTTTGCTGCCACGTCGCTCGAGGGCGAGGTCATAGGCGACCGCACTAAACTGGTTGCCCCGAGCTACCACGCGCTGCTCGACAATCCGGTGCTGCTGGCCAAACCCGATACCGCGGGGTTTTGGGTGGCCAACACGCGGGTTACGGTGGCCGTTTTAGATCTGAACGGCACGGCCCGTGCCGCGGAGTTCAAGCGCGAACTCGAGGCCGATATGGCCGCGGTCGCGCGCTTCCTTCCGCAGCTTCCCGTGGATCGCTACACATTTTTGACGATGGTCGGCGACTTTCGCTGGGCGGGCGACGTGCTGTTTAGCGGCAAACCGAGTGTGGGCGGAATCATTAAAGTGGTCCGCGCCCTGAGCCAGCAAGGCTTTGGCGCGTTGGAGCACAACACGTCGTCGGTGTACTACCTCGGCGATTTTGGTACGGGCGAGCGCATGCCGGCCGAACTCCGCGTCGAAAAACAGCTGCTCGACGCGGCCGTGCACGAATTCATGCACATCATTACGCCGCTGGGCCTGCATGCTCCGGCGATTCACGATTTCGACTACGCCAACCCGAGCATGAGCCAACACCTGTGGCTGTACGAGGGCGTAACCGAGTATTTTGCCCAACTTATTCGGTACCAGGGCGGACGCCTTACCGAAAAAGAGTACCTCGACGCGATGCGCGTCAAGATTTCGCAGGGTGAAAAGTTTCCCAACCACAAATTCAGCTTCACCGAAATGTCGCGCAACGTGCTCGAAAAGCCCTATGCTGACGCCTACCTGCACGTCTACGACCGCGGCGCCGTCATGGCTTGGCTGATTGACGCCCAAATTCGCGGTGCCCACCACGGCGAGCGCTCGCTCATCGACGTGATCATGGCGCTGCACGCCCAGTACGGCCCTGAACGTCCGTTTGACGAGGCCGGATTCTTTGACGCCTTTTGTGAGGTGGCCGAAGTTCCGGGACTCCGCGCGTTTTTTGCCAAGCACGTTGAAGGCCGCGAACCCCTTCCCTACACCGATGCGCTTAAGCTGGTGGGCCTTGAATACCAGGCTAAGGGCAGCGAGGTGAAGGCATTGAATCCGCTTGAATCGGGCAAAAACGACCTAAAGGTTAAGGTGGAGAACCTCGGAATGAGCCGCATCGTGAAAAAGATCGGTCCCAACGAATGGGCTGGCCTGAAGGTGGGCGACGAAGTATCGATGCAGGACCTTGTAGCGGCGCGCGATGCAGCCGTAGACGGCATCATGAAACTTCCCGTTTCGCGGGGCGGAACCCGCGTGGTACTCGACGTTCCCGTGAAAACCGAAACGGTATCGCGCCCGCACCACCTCAAGGTGGTTGACGAACTGCGCTGGAACGCGTTCACTGGGCGGCCGTAGCCAGTTTCTAGCAACTAGTTACT